>NZ_JAGZUV010000064.1:0-18297 GCF_018379785.1 Desulfovibrio sp. | reverse complement strand
GACAAAAATCTGGCCGCCCTGCGTCCGGACATCATGCTGGCGGGCCGCACCCTGTTGGGCGCGCCTTCGCCCAAGGGCCAGGAAATGGAGGATCACTACTTCGGGGCCATCCCCGGACGGGTCATGAGTTTCATGCAGGACGTGGAAAACGAACTGCTGGCCCTGGGCATTCCGGCCAAGACCCGCCACAACGAAGTGGCCCCCGGCCAGTTTGAAATCGCGCCGGTCTATGAGGAAGCCAACATCGCCTGCGACCACAACATGCTGATCATGAACATGATGCGGCATATAGCGGGCAGGCACGGTTTCGTCTGCCTACTGCACGAAAAGCCCTTTGCCGGTGTCAACGGCAGCGGCAAGCACAACAACTGGTCCATGTGCGATTCAGACGGCCAGAATCTGCTCAACCCCGGCACCACGCCGCAGGACAACGCGCAGTTCCTGGTCTTTCTGGCCGCCGTGCTGCGCGCCGTGCACAAACACGGCACGGCCCTGCGCCTGGGCACCGTGGGCGCGGGCAACGACCACCGCCTGGGAGCCAATGAAGCGCCCCCGGCCATTCTTTCGGTCTATCTGGGCGAACAGCTCACCGAGGCGCTGGACGGCATCATCCACGGCAGCCACGCCAGGAACAAAAAGAGCCCGCTCATGGAGGTTGGCGTTTCCACATTGCCGCCCCTGCCCGTGGATCTCTCCGACCGCAACCGCACCAGCCCCTTCGCTTTTACCGGCAACAAGTTCGAGTTCCGGGCCGTGGGCTCCTCGCAGTCCGTGGCTCCGGTGAACATCGCGCTCAATACCGCCGTGGCCTGCGCCCTGGACGACATCGCCACCGAACTGGAAGCCGCGCTTTCCGCGGGCACGGAGCTGAACGCGGCCCTGCGGGAGCTGCTGCCCCGGCTGTTCAGGGAGCATATGCCCGTGGTCTTCAACGGCAACGGCTATTCCGAGGCCTGGCCCGTGGAAGCGGCCGAACGCAAGCTGCCCAACCACAACAATACCGTGACCGCGCTGGAACATTACAGCGACCCGGAGGTGATGAACGTCTTTTTGCGGCACGGCATCCTGAGCGAGCGCGAAATTCTGGCCCGCCAGGAAATACTGCTGGAAAATTACGGCAAGACTCTCCTTATTGAAGGCCATTTGATGGCCGACATGCTGCGCTCCATGGTGCTGCCGCAGTGCCTGGAAGCCCAGGCCAGGGCCGCCGACGCGGTGATCAAGACCCGCGCAGTGCTGGGCGGCACGTCAGCCAAGAGCGAGGAGGAATATTTCAATCTTCTGCGTACCCATATCACGGCTCTGCGGACCGGCGTGGACAAGCTGGAAAAGGCCGTGGAAAAAACCCGGAGTGTCGAAGGCGCTCTGGAACAGGCCAGGGAAGCGCGCGACGGCATTCTGACCGCCATGAACGAATGCCGCGCGCATGCCGACACGTTGGAAAGGCTGGTGGAGGACAGCCTGTGGGTGCTGCCCAAGTATTCTGAGCTGCTCTGGGCGCACTAGGATTCCGGATTGAGTGTTGGGGAGGGGCGGTCGCATCCCGGGGGGGAAGGTGAATCGCCCTGTCCCCGGCCCCCGTGGCTGCAATGCCGCGGGACGCGCCGCCTTTGTGCTTGTTCGCCGCAACGGACGGCACAGCGTGGCGCGGAGAGGCGGGAAGTCTGGCGGCTTCCCGCCTCTGGCGTCCCCGTGCCAGCCGGACCCGCCGGGCCGCGTTTCCCGCGCGCGGCGGCGGAGCAAACGCGCCTGTCTTTACTTTCAGTGTTTTTCAATCTATAAAAAAAAGCTATTCTTACTGAATGAACCTCTCGGCGGAACCGGTGTAAGGCGCGCCGCCAAAAGGGAAGGAGTCACTATATGGTCGCGGGATTGCGTTTCACCAAGATGCAGGGCATCGGCAATGATTACGTCTACGTGAACGGCTTTGAGGAACGGGTGGACAACCCCGGCGAACTGGCTCAGCGGATCAGCGACCGTCATTTCGGCGTGGGCTCCGACGGTTTGGTGCTGATCCTGCCCTCGGGCGTGGCCGATCTGCGCATGCGCATGTTCAACGCCGACGGTTCGGAAGCCGAAATGTGCGGCAACGCCACCCGTTGCGTGGGCAAGTACGCGCGCGATCACGGCATCGTCAACAAAGACGTCATCCGTCTGGAAACGGCGGCGGGCATCAAGATCATCCGCCTGCTCTTCGAGGCCGGGGAGGTCCGCGGGGCCACCGTGGACATGGGCGAGCCCGTGCTTGCCCCGGATCTCATCCCCGTGGTGCTCGCCCCGGCGCTCACTGAGGGCGAAGATCCGCAGCGCTTTATCGCCCGGCCCGTGGAGGTGGGGGGACGTACCTACGCGGTGACCGCCGTATCCATGGGCAATCCGCACGCCGTGGTTTTCATGCAGGGCATCGACGATCTGGATCTGCCCAAGCTGGGACCGCTGTTCGAGCACCATCCCATTTTCCCCAAACGCACCAATACGGAATTTGTGGAGGTGATTTCCTCCACGAAAATCAAAATGCGCGTCTGGGAGCGCGGCGCGGGTGAAACCCTGGCCTGCGGCACCGGCGCGTGCGCTGCGGCGGTCGCCAGCGTGCTCAACGGCCATACGGGGCGTTCGCTGGACGTGGAACTCAAGGGCGGCGTGCTGCATATCGACTGGGACAAGAGCGACGGCCACATTTATATGACGGGCGGCGCTGTGACTGTTTTTGACGGCGTCTATTTCATCTGACAATACCGAGGACGGCATGGTTACGATCAATACGAATTTTCTCAAGCTCCAGAGCAATTATCTTTTTGCCGACATCGCGCGCAAGGTCGCGGATTTCAAGGATTCCAACCCCGACAGCCGGGTCATCAGCCTGGGCATCGGCGATGTGACGCGGCCCCTGGTGCCAGCGGTCGTTGAGGCCCTGCACAAGGCCGTGGACGAAATGGGCGACGCCGCGCATTTTCACGGCTACGGCCCGGAACAGGGCTATGATTTCCTGCGCGATCTGATCATGGAGTATGATTACAAGGCGCGCGGCGTGAGCCTGAGTCCGGACGAAATCTTCGTCAGCGACGGGGCCAAGTCCGACGTGGGCAATTTTCAGGAGCTCTTCGCCCAGGACAGCATTGTGGCCGTCACGGACCCGGTCTATCCGGTCTATGTGGATTCCAACGTCATGGCCGGGCGCGCCGGGGAACTGGTCAACAAGCAGTGGAACAGGCTTGTCTACCTGCCCTGCGTCAAGGCCAACGACTTCGTGCCGGACTTTCCCAAGACCCGGCCGGACATGATCTACCTCTGCTATCCCAACAATCCCACGGGCACCGTGCTCAATCGCGCGGCCCTGCAGGGCTGGGTGGATTACGCCAGGCGCGAAGGCTGCGTGATCCTCTTTGATTCGGCCTATGAGGCCTTTATCCGCGATCCGGACGTGCCGCACAGCATCTACGAACTGGAGGGCGCGCAGGAAGTGGCCGTGGAGTTCCGCAGCTTTTCCAAAACCGCCGGTTTCACGGGCCTGCGCTGCGCTTACACCGTGGTGCCCAAGGCCCTGCGGGTCAGCGACGGCAAGGGCGGCAAGGTGGGGCTTAACGGCCTCTGGAACCGCCGCCAGTGCACCAAGTACAACGGTTGCGCCTATATTGTGCAGCGCGCCGCCGCCGCCGTGTACGGCCAGGCAGGCCGCAGCCAGATCGAAGGCGTGATCAAGGGCTATCAGAGCAACGCCGCTCTGCTCAGCGCGGCCATGAAGGAAATGGGCCTGGAAGTCTTCGGCGGGGTCAACGCCCCCTATATCTGGGTGAGCGTGCCCAAGGGCATGGATTCCTGGGGCTTCTTCGACCATCTGCTGCACTCGGCGGCCCTGGTCTGCACGCCGGGCGCGGGCTTCGGCGCCAGCGGCGAAGGTTATGTGCGTCTGACGGCCTTCGGGTCGCTTGAGGATACGGAAGAAGCCATCCGCCGTATGCGCGAACTGCGCTAGAAACAACTTCTGGTGGCGGCAACGGACGAGATGCGAAAAAAGGGGAGGGCAGCTTCCCCTTTTTTCGTGCCGCGTTTCAGGGGAACAGGCGGACCCGCCCCCTTGCCCGGCTCGCCACGGCAGGGCAGAGTGCTTATAGTATATTGAATGAAGCTAACATCTGAACCGCAACGCATTGAGGCAGATATGACCACGAGCACGCAACAACTGGACGCCATGATTGAGCGCGTCCGCGCCGCGCAGGCCGTTTTCGCCCGCTACGGCCAGGAACAGGTGGACGCCATTTTCCACCACGCGGCGGCGGCCGCCACTTCCAAGCGTATCGCCCTGGCCAAAATGGCCGTGGAGGAAACCGGCATGGGCATTCTGGAGGACAAGGTGATCAAGAATCACTTTGCCTCGGAATACGTCTACAATAAATATAAGGACAGCAAGACCTGCGGGATTATTGAGGATGACCCGGTTTCCGGCTATCGCGAAATAGCCGCGCCCCTGGGGCTGGTGGCGGGCATCGTGCCCACCACCAATCCCACGTCCACGGCCATTTTCAAGGCCTTGCTCTGTCTCAAGACCCGCAACGGAATCATCTTTTCGCCGCATCCGCGCGCCAAGCGCAGCACCAGGGCGGCGGCCATGATCATACTGAAGGCAGCCGTGGAGGCCGGGGCCCCGGAAAACATCATCGACTGCCTGGAGGAACCCTCGCCGGAACTGACCCAGCACCTCATGAGCCACCGGGGCGTCAACCTGATTCTGGCTACCGGCGGGCCGGGCATGGTACGCGCGGCCTACAGTTCCGGTACCCCGGCCATCGGCGTGGGCGCGGGCAACACGCCGGTGATCATCGACGCCACGGCGGACGTCAAGATGGCGGTCAATTCCATCCTGCTCAGCAAAACATTTGACAACGGCATGATCTGCGCCTCGGAACAGACCGTGGTGGTCGAAGCCGCCATTGCCGACGCCGTGCGTGAGGAGTTCATCCGGCGCGGCGCCTGGTTCGCCGACGAGGAGCAAAGCGAGGCCCTGGCCAAAACCATCTTTGTGAACGGCGCGCTGAACAGCGCCATTGTGGGGCAGTCCGCCGCGCACATCGCGGAAATGGCAGGAATCAGCCTGCCGGAAAGCACCAAGGTGCTCATTGCCGAACGCCCGGCGGTCAGGCCCGACGATCCCTTTGCCCACGAAAAACTTTCGCCGGTGTTGGGCTTTTACCGTGTGCCGGATTTTCCGGCCGCCGTGGACACGGCCCAGAGCCTGGTGCTGCTGGGCGGGGCCGGGCATACCTCGGTGCTCTATACCCGCGAAAGCAACGCCGGGCATATCCAGGCCTTTGAGGACGCCATGACCACCGGGCGGGTGCTGGTCAACATGCCCGCCTCGCAGGGCGCCATCGGCGACGTGTACAATTTCCGCGTCGCGCCGTCCCTGACGCTGGGCTGCGGGAGCTGGGGCGGCAATTCCGTCAGCGAAAACATCGGGGTAAAGCATCTCATGAACGTCAAGACCGTGGCCTGCCGCCGTGAAAACATGCTCTGGTTCCGCGTGCCGCCCAAGATCTACTTCAAGCTCGGGGCGCTGCGTCCGGCATTGGAGGAATACAAGGATCGCCGCCGGGCCTGCATCATCACGGACACGACCATGGAACAGCTGGGGCACGTGCGCAAGGTGAGCGAGGTGCTGGAAAACATGGGCATGGAGGTGCGCGTCTTTTCCGGCGTGCAGCCTGATCCGGACATTGCCACGGCCCAGAAAGCCCTGGATATGGTCAACGCCTTTCAGCCGGACATGTTCATCGCGCTGGGCGGCGGCTCGCCCATGGACGCGGCCAAGATCATCTGGCTGCTCTACGAGGTGCCGGACATCAAGTTTGACGACATCGCCCTGCGCTTCATGGATATTCGCAAGCGGGTGGTGTCCTTCCCGGATCTGGGCAAAAAAGCCGTGATGGTGGCCATTCCCACCACGTCCGGCACCGGCTCTGAGGTGACGCCCTTTGCCGTGATCACCGACAACCGCACCGGCGTCAAATATCCGCTCACCGACTACGCCCTGACTCCGGACATGGCTATTGTGGACCCGGAATTCGTCATGGACCTGCCGCCCTCGCTGGTCGCCAATGCAGGGCTGGACGTGCTGACCCACGCCATTGAGGCTTATACCTCCACGCTGGCCACCAATTTCGCCGACGGCCAGGCCATGGAGGCCGTGCGTCTGGTCTTCAAGTATCTGCGCCGCTCCTACGCGGGCGGCGAGGAACGGCTGATCCCGCGCGAAAAGATGCATTACGCGGCCACCATGGCGGGCATGGCTTTTGCCAACGCCTTCCTGGGCGTCTGCCACTCCCTGGCGCATACCTTGGGTTCCTGCTTCCATCTGTCGCACGGACTGGCCAACGCCATCCTGCTGTCCTACGTCATCGAGTACAACGCCACGGACACGCCCACCAAGCAGGGCATGCTGCCCCAGTACAAATACCCCTGGGTCAAGGGCCGTTACGCCCGCATCGCGGACATGCTGCATCTGGCCGACGACGTGGAAGGGGACGGGCCCGAGGCGCGCGCGGAAAAAACGGCTCGCCTGGTGCGGGCCATTGAAACCCTCAAGCGCGATCTGGGCATTCCCGCGTCCCTGCGCGAAGCGGGCATTGCGGAAGCCGATTTCCTGCAAAAGCTGGATGAGATGGCCGAACAGGCTTTTGACGACCAGTGCACGGTTTCCAATCCGCGCTATCCGTTGATAGCGGAACTGAAGGAACTGTACCGCAAGGCCTATTACGGCGAGTCGCTGGCGTCGCTGGCATAGAACGACCAACTCCGGGCATGTCATTAACGGGCCTCTCCTGCCTCCTCCGAATTCACGGCGGAGCAGGAGAGGCCCTGTCATATGCCATTTTTCGGCGGGGACGAGTATTTTAACCTTGCCCATCAATTCACTTTGTTGCAGAATTATTTCCCCCTCCCCCCCCTTATAGGCCGGAAACTGTCGCCAGAACGGTTTCCACGGTCTTTCAGACTGTGTTCGGCCGGCCGGAGTTCCGGCGACAGGCATTCGCGCCTCCTTTGCGGAGCGGCCGCGAATCCGTGTGAATCCACGCCCCCCCTTACCCGGGAGCTTATGCCAGCGTTACGGCGGGCCGCGTATTGCGGACCGGCCCGCGGCTGTGGCGCTTTTTCGAGGTAGGAAAACTATGTGTAGAATCGGTTCCGTCAAAAGCAGGACGCCGGTGCATCCTTCCGTGGCGCTCAATCTGATGCTGCCCCAGCAGGAAGGGCACGACAATTCGGGTTTTGCCATGGTCATGCAGGATCTGGGCGGCGTTTTCAGCCATTATAAGGACAAGCCTCTGCTGTCGCTGGCCTGCACCCCGCAGGGCGTGCAGCTGGTCAACGATTACATGGAGGAAAAGGGTTTCGTGCAGGTGGCCCAGTGGGTGCCCGAGGTGGACAGGCGGCCGGGTCTGAAAATCGAGTCCATGCCGCGCTATGTCTTCCGCAACTATGATTATCCCGAAATCTACCGTTACCGCGGCCGGGAGGCGCGTGAAGACCTGCTGCTGGACACCCGTCTGGCCCTGCGCAGCCTGCTGGACGAGGGTGACAACGGTTTCGTCTATTCTTTCTGGCCCGACGTGCTGACCCTCAAGGAGATCGGCGACCCGGCGGACATCGCCGCCTATTTCCGGCTCTGGAACGACGACGGCCGTCTCACGGCCCGCAACATCGTGACCCAGTGCCGCCAGAACACCAATTACGACATTGTGCGCTACGCGGCCCATCCCTTCTTTTTGCAGGGCTACACCCTCTGCGCCAACGGCGAAAATACCTTTTTCACCAAGAATACGGAGTTTCAGAAGTCCCTGCACCGGGGCTACATCGGTTTTGAGTCCGACTCGCAGAACTTCCTTTACACCCTGCATTACGTACTGCATGAGCTGCACTGGCCCATCACCTACTATAAACACGTGATTACGCCCCTGCCCTTTGTGGAGGCGGAAAAGCGCGCGGACCGCGAGGTGCTCGGCCTGATCCGCGAATCCCTGGCCCATCTGGAGATCAACGGTCCCAATGCCATTATCGGCCTGCTGCCCGACGGACGGATGATCGCCTGCTGCGATTCCAAGAAGCTGCGGCCCGTGGTGCTGGGCGGCGACGGCAATATGGTGGCCATGGCTTCGGAAGTCTGCGGGCTGAATGCCGTGCTGCCCGACCGCGACCCGGCGGGGGACATCTATCCCCATGAGCGGGAAATGGTGGTCATCGACAACGATCTGGCGGTGCGGCGATGGAATCAGTAAAAACCCAGGACGTCAGCGTCAACGATCTGCGCTGGACCATCGAATACCACGCGGAACGCTGCACCATGTGCGGCTCCTGCGTGGCGGCCTGTACCTTCAATGCCATTGAGGCCGGGGTTTCGCACCGCAGTGTGACGGTTTCGCGCAAGGCCTTTCCCGAGCCCGCGGCCGAGCATTCCGCCCTGCCCGTCATCAGGCAGAAGCCCTGCATTGAACAGGCCTGCGTGGGATGCGGCATGTGCGAAAAAATTTGTCCCAACAGGGCCATCCGCCCCGTGCGCAATCCGGACAACCGCTCTCCCGTGCTGGCGCGCGCCCACGGCCCCGTCAAGCGCGGCGGGCGCAGCAATCTCGCCACGCCGCGCACCCTGGACGCCATCGTGGTGGGCCGCATCAGCCAGATGACCGACCCGGCCCTGGATTCGGAGCGGCATACCTTCGATATCCGTTCGCCCCTGGGACGCGTCATGCTGGCGCGGGAACTGCCCCTGCGCGTGGACGGCGAAAGCCTGGTGCTCGACGGGCGCACTCCGACGGTGCGCTGGATCTATCCGGCCATTTTCAGCGACATGAGCATCGGCGCGCTGTCCACGCGGGCCTGGGAAGCCCTGGCTCTGGCCACGGCCTATCTCAACGAGAAGTGCGGCATGCCCGTGCGCATGAGCTCGGGCGAGGGCGGCGTGCCCATCAAGCTGCTGGAGTCGGACCGGCTCAAGTACATGATCCTGCAGATCGCCTCCGGCCATTTCGGCTGGAACCGCATCATCAAGGCCATGCCCCGCATGAAGGCCGACCCGGCGGCCGTGCTGATCAAGATCGGCCAGGGGGCCAAGCCCGGCGACGGCGGGCTTCTGCCCGCCGCCAAGGTGGCCCCGCACATCCAGGCCATTCGGGGCGTGCCCAAGGCCACCCTGCATTCCCCGCCCAACCACCAGGGCCTGTATTCCATTGAGGAGTCGGTGCAGAAAATGCACCTCTCGCTCAACGCGGCCTTCGGCTTCCGCGTGCCCGTGGCCATCAAGTGCGCGGCCTCGGCCACCTCGGTGTCCGTCTACAACAACCTGCTGCGCGATCCCTATAAGATCTGCGGCGGCTTCTTCCTTGACGGCATCCAGGGCGGCACCGGCGCGGCCAACGAGGTTTCCCTGGAGCACACGGGCCATCCTGTCGTCTCCAAGCTGCGCGACTGCTATCAGGCCGCCGTGACCCAGGGTCTGCAGGGGCAGATTCCCCTCTGGGCGGGCGGCGGCATCGGCATGACCGGCAATGCGGCGGCCGACGCCTTCAAAATGATCTGCCTGGGGGCCAACGGCGTGATTCTGGGCAAGATCCTGATCCAGCTGCTGGGCTGCGTGGGCAACGAGCACGGACGCTGCAACGCCTGTAACACGGGCAACTGCCCCACAGGCATCTGCACCCAGAACCCGCGTCTGGTCAAACGCCTGGACGTGGACCGGGGGGCCCAGAACATCGTGGACTACATGCTGGCTTTTGACGCGGAACTGCGCAAACTGCTGGCCCCGGTGGGCAACAGCTCCCTGCCGGTGGGGCGTTCCGACGCCCTGGTCTCCATGGACCGGGCGGTGGCCGACAAGCTGGGCATCCAGTATGCCTGCTAACCATACGATGAGGAATGGAATATGCTGCGCGTAAGCACGGTGCACGATCACGAACGCATGTCCACCCAGGATCTGCTGCTGGCTCTTGAGGCGGCGGTGGAGCGGGGCGAGACTGATTTTCATATTCAGGCCTCGGGCCAGCACGACATCGGCGGCCCGCTCTGGAACCGGGAGGGCAAAAAGCTGCGCTTCACGGTCAGCAATCCCGGCCAGCGGGTGGGCTCCATGTGTCTGCCGGACACGGAAGTACTGGTGGAAGGACCGGCCCCGGCCGACGTGGGCTGGCTCAATGCCGGGGGACGCATTGTGGTGCGCGGCGACGCCGGAGACACGGCCGCGCACTGCGCCGCCGCCGGGCGCATTTATATCGGGGGCCGGGCGGGCACGCGCTCCGCCTCGCTCATGAAGCACGATCCGCTTTACGAGCCGCCGGAACTCTGGGTGCTCAAGAGCGTGGGCAGCTTTTCCTTTGAGTTTATGGGCGGCGGCAGGGCCGTGGTCTGCGGTTACGAAAGTCAGACCCTGCCCTCGGTGCTGGGCGAGCGGCCCTGCGTGGGCATGGTGGGCGGCGTGGTCTATTTTCGCGGGCCGCTGGGTTCTCTGCCGCCGGACGTGCGGGTGCGTCCTCTGAATGACGGCGACGTGGCCTGGCTCGACGCCGGGCTGGATGATTTTCTTGCGGCCATCGACCGGCCAGGGCTGCGGCGGCAGCTCTCGGTCTGGAACCACTGGAAAAAAATCGAACCTCTGCCGTTTGAGGAGCGGGAACACGAGGAAATCCCCAGCCTTGCTCAGTTCCGGGCCACGGAATGGGTCAAGGACGGTATTTTCAGCGACGTCTGTCCTGATGATTTCGCGGTCAACGGTCTGGTGGCGCGCGGGGAGTACCGCCTGCGTGTGCCCGTGTGGGAAAACGCCCGCTTTGCCGCGCCCTGCGAATTTCATTGTCCGGCCTCCATCCCCAGCCAGCGCCGCTTCAATCTGCTGCGTGAAGGCAGGGTGGAGGAGGCCTGCCGTCTGGTGCTGGACTATACGCCGTTTCCGGGTTCGGTCTGCGGCGGCGTCTGCCCCAATCCCTGCATGGAGGGCTGCACGCGCAACGAACTGGACAGCCCTGTGCAGATCGGCAAGCTGGGCTCCTGTTCAGAGGATATCAGGCTGGAAAAGCCAGCAACGCGCAGCGGCAAACATCTGGGCGTCATCGGCGGGGGCGTGGGCGGCCTCACGGCGGCCTGGCAGCTGGCCCGCATGGGTCATGAGGTTACGGTCTATGAGGCGGATGCCCGTATGGGCGGCAAGCTGGAGCAGGTCATCCCGCGCGAGCGCCTGAATCATGATTTGCTGCTCAAGGAACTCAAGCGTATTGAGGACATGGGCGTGCATTTTGTGACCAATTGCCCGGTGGACGCCGAGCGCTTCGCAGAACTGCGTAAAAAGCACGATGCCCTGATTGTGGCCACGGGCGGCCATGTGCCGCGCGTTTTCCCCTGGCCGGGGCATGAAAAAATCGTGGGCGGCATCGACTTCCTCAAGGCCGTGAACCGGGGCGGGAAACCCGAGGTGCCGGAAAGCGTGGTGGTCATCGGCTGCGGCAACGCGGGCATGGATGCGGCGGCCGGAGCCTTTGCCATGGGCGCGCGCCAGGTGACCTGCATCGACGTGCAGCGGCCCGCGGCCTTCGCCCATGAGATCGCCCATATTGAAAGTCTTGGCGGCAGGCTGGTCTGGCCGGTGCAGACCAGGGAGATCACGGACAAGGGCCTGATCACCCGGGACGGCACGCTGATCCCCGGCGAGATGGTCATCATCACCATCGGCGAAGCGCCGGACCTTTCCTACCTGCCCGAAGGGCCGGAGAAGTTCCGCGACTGGCTGGTTCCCAAGGCCGATCTGAGCATCATGGACGGCGTGTTCGCCGTGGGCGACGTAATCAGGCCCGGCCTTCTGGCCCACGCCGTCGGCACGGGCCGTCAGGCCGCCCTGGCCGCCGACGCTTGGCTGCGCGGAGAGAGCTGCACGGCTGAGGTCAGGGAGCAAGTGCCCGCACGGCGGCTGCATACGGCCTATTTTGACAAATATCACAGCCGCGAATTGCCCCGGCCCAAAGAGGACCATGAGCGTTGCGTCAGTTGCGGCACCTGCCGGGACTGCAAAATGTGCCTCAAGTCCTGCCCGGAAAAGGCCATTGACCGCAATGCGCTGAGCGGCGGCTTTGAGTATGTCTCCGATCCGGCGCGCTGCATCGGCTGCGGGATCTGCGCGGGCGTCTGCCCCTGCGGCATCTGGAGCATGCGGCCCAATTGCGATCTTTCCTGAGTCGTTGCGGCAGCCGCCTTTTCACAACAGGCCCGGAGTTTCGGTTCCGGGCCTGTTCCGTGCCGCGCGCCCCTGTTTTCCCGCCTTGACGGGTTTTGGCGCGGACCGTACATTCCGGCTAGTTCATATTTCAAGGAGATCCCATGACGCTTGATCCCACCAAAAATCCTGACTGGAAAATCGCGCAGGATGCCGAATCGCGCATGAAGACAGTGGAAACCCTGGCCGCTGAAATGGGCCTGGAATCCTCGGAATTGCTGCCCTACGGGCACTATATGGGCAAAATCGAGCAGCAGGCCGTGCTGGAGCGGTTGTCCGGGCGGCCCGACGGCAAATATGTGGACGTCACGGCCATCACGCCCACGCCGCTGGGCGAGGGCAAATCCACCACCACCATCGGCCTGGTCCAGGGGCTGGCCCGGCGCGGACTGCGCTCATCGGCGGCCATCCGCCAGCCCTCGGGCGGCCCCACCATGGGCATGAAAGGCTCGGCCGCCGGGGGCGGCCTGTCCCAGTGCATCCCTCTGACGCCGTATTCGCTCAATTTCACCGGAGACATCCATGCCGTGGGCGCGGCCCACAATCTGGCCATGACCGCTCTGACCGCGCGCATGCAGCACGAGCGCAATTACGACGACGCCACCCTGGCGCGTCTTTCGGGCATGCGCCGTCTGAACGTGGACCCCACGCGGGTGGGCACGGGCTGGGTTATGGATTTCTGCGCCCAAGCTCTGCGTAACGTGATCATCGGCATTGAGGGCGACGGCCGCCGCAATGACGGTTTCATGATGCGCTCGCATTTCGACATTACCGTGGCCTCGGAAGTCATGTCCATTCTCTCCGTGGCGCGCGATCTGGGCGACCTGCGAGAGCGCATGGGGCGGATGGTGCTGGCCCTGGATCGCGACGGCAATCCTGTGACCACGGCGGATCTGGAAGTGGCCGGGGCCATGACCGCCTGGCTGGTGGAAGCGGTCAAACCCAATCTGATTCAGACCATTGAAGGCCAGCCCGTACTGGTGCATACCGGGCCCTTCGGCAATATCGCCCTGGGCCAGAGTTCGGTCATCGCCGACCGGGTGGGCCTCAAACTCAGCGACGTGCATGTGACGGAATCCGGCTTTGCGGCGGAAATGGGCTACGAGAAATTCTGGAACCTGAAATGCCGCTACAGCGGCCTGACGCCCGACGCGGCGGTTATTGTCGCCACGGTGCGGGCGCTCAAGAGCCACGGCGGCGCGCCCCAGCCCCGGCCCGGCCGCCCCCTGCCGGAAGCCTACACCCGCGAAGACGTGGGCCTGGTGGAAGCGGGCTGCGTCAACCTGCTGCACCATATCGGCATTGTGCGCCGCTCCGGCGTGCCCTCCGTGGTCTGCATCAACAAGTTCCATACCGACAGCCCGGCGGAAATCGCCGCCATCCGCCGCATCTGCGAAGCGGCGGGAGCCCGGGTGGCCGTGTCCGAACACTGGGAAAAGGGCGGCGAGGGCGCGCTGGAACTGGCCGACGCGGTCATGGACGCCTGCAATTCCGGCAAGCGGCATTTCACGCCGCTCTATGACTGGAATCTGCCCCTCACCGAGCGGATCACCTGCATTGCCCGCGAAATTTACGGAGCCGACGGCGTGGATTTCGAGCCTTTGGCCGCCCAGCGTCTGAAGGCCTTGCAGGAACGGCCCGACGTGAATGAACTGGGCGTGTGCATGGTCAAGACCCAGTATTCTCTGTCCGATGATGCGTCCCGCAAGGGCGTGCCCGCCTCCTGGCGGCTGCATGTGCGCGATGTGCTGCTGTTCGGCGGCGCGGGTCTGGTCTGCCCTGTTTCCGGCGACATCAGCCTGATGCCCGGCACGGGTTCGCACCCCTCGTTCCGCAACATTGACGTGGATGTGAACACAGGCAGGGTGACCGGCCTTTTTTAGGGGTATATTATCCAGCCACGCAAAACCCCGGCAGAGCTCAAAGCTGTGCCGGGGTTTTGCCGTTCATAGCGTTCTCGGGCTTAGCCGCGCTTCATATCCTGAATCAGGTCGGTGAGCTTCCGGGCCTGGACGGCCAGATCCGTGACGGCCTTGGAGGCTCCGCCCATGGCTTCGGCGATCTGCCGCCCCATGTCGTTGACCTGGAGGATGGACTGGTTGATCTCTTCGCTGGCGGCGGACTGCTCCTCGCTGGCCGTGGCAATGGCATTGACCTGGTCGGCCGTGACCTCCACCGTGGCGACGATTTCCTCCAGGGCCGAACCGGACTGGCTGGCATAGTCCGTGGCCTCTTCAATCCGGCGTACGGCGTTGTCCACGGAGGCCATGCTCTTGGATGTGCTTTCCTGAATGGCTCGGATAGCGTTGCTCACGTCGTTCGTGGAGGCCATGGTTTTTTCAGCCAGCTTGCGTACTTCGTCGGCCACCACGGCGAAGCCGCGCCCGGCGTCTCCGGCTCTGGCCGCTTCAATGGCCGCGTTCAGGGCCAGCAGATTAGTCTGATCGGCAATATCCGAAATGACGTTCATGATCTGGGTAATGGCCTGGGCATGCTCGTTGAGCTGCCCCATGTCGTCCTTGAGCTCAAGAGAGAGCTGACGTACCTGCTCAATGCCGTGCACGGCCTTTTCCACAATGGCGGAACCGGCCTGGGCCTTTTCCTTGGTGTCGGCGGAAGCGGCCGAGGCGGAGGTGGCGTTCCGGGCCACTTCCTGCACGGTGGCGTTCATTTCGTCCATGGCCGTGGCCGCTTCGGAAACACGCCCCGCGGCTTCATGCGCGCCCCGGTCAGACTGTTCAATCTGGGCCGAAAGCTCCGTGGAGGCCGAGGAAAGAATTTCCACAATGCCTTCAAGTTGACCGGCGGCGGCCAGCATGCCGTCTTTTTTGGCGCTTTCGGCCTGTTGCCGGGCTTCCTCCGCCTCGCGCTGGGCCACGGTGGCCTCTTCCACGGCGGCGGTGGCCTCCTCGCTTTTCCGGGCGGCCTCGTCAATGCGTTCGCGCAGAGTGCCGATCATCTGGCCCAGAGAGGCGTCCAGAGCGCGGATTTCGCGCGGGCAACGCGGGTGCAGATTGATTTTCGTGTCAAGCCGCCCTTTGGCCACTTCATCCGCCGCGCCGGTCAGCTGGCGCAGGGGCGAGCAGATCACCCGCGTCACATACCAGGCCACAAGGATCATCAGGGCTACGATGCCCAGGCAGATCCAGACCTGATACATGCTATAGCGAGCATTGCTTTCGGCCACCAGGGCGGCGATGCGTTGCTGCTCGGCCTGCACGCTGTCAATGTACACACCGGTGCCGATCAGGGCGTCGGTGCCGGGGATCAGGCAGACATAGCTCAACTTGGGCTGGATGCCCGCGCCGGGTTTTTCAAAGCTGTATTCCACAAAGCCGCCTCCCGCTTTGGCGACTTCCATGAATTTCCGGACAAAGGGGACGCCGTTGGCGTCCTTGAGGCCGCTGCAATCCTTGCCGTTCAATGATTTGTTGATGGGCACATTGATGCGCATGCCGTCGGTGGTGTAGGTGAAGTAGTAGCCTTCGTTATTGGGAAAAAAGCGCTGATAGTCGGTGAGTTGTTCGATGATGGCGTATTGTTCTTTCTTGTCCGAGACGTTTTTGAGGCGATTGGCCAGATTCTGCGCCTCCACTTCCACCGCGCTCTTCACGCCGTATTCATATTTCTGGCGCAGGGCGTCGGTGATCTGCGGCATGGTGACATCGTTGAATACCCGTTGCGATATCATAAAATTGGCGGTGAACAATGTCCCTATACTCAGCAGAAAGATGCCGCACAGTACGATGATCCACATTCTGACGTTCATGGATGTTCTCCTCCCTAGCATCCGTATCGCGCATCTGTTCATGCCAACCGGCGGCAACCAACCAAGGAGCGCTGGACAGGCGCTCCGTCCTGATATGATCCGGGCACGCACGGAAGCTTTCACCTCCCGCGGCTCGCGGCAATACCGAAAGAGGCCGCAGGCCATGCAAAAAGCGGCCTGCGGCGGATATATAAATGTCCATATGCGGGCGGACATATGTATTTGTCGGTATAATTGAAATTATCTTAAGCCCTTCGGGCAAATTTTTCCAGTGCCGTTTTTCTGTGGGCAAGCGCGGGCCATAAAAAAACAGCTCCCGCCGTGAGGCGGGAGCTGTTATCTGATTCAAAGCGCGGGCAAAGCCCGTGGCGGGGAACGGCTTAGTACATGCCGTCCATGCCGCCCATGCCGCCCATGCCGCCGGGCATGGCCGGAGCGTCTTTCTTGGGCTCGGGCTTTTCAGCAATGGCGCATTCGGTGGTCAGCAGCAGGGAAGCCACGGAAGCGGCGTTCTGCAGGGCCGTGCGGGTCACCTTCTTCGGGTCGATGACGCCGGCCTTGATCAGGTCTTCATATTCGCCGGTGGCCGCGTTGAAGCCGAAGCCGTCCTTGCCGGCGCGGACCTTTTCCACCACGATGGAACCTTCGAAGCCCGCATTGTGGGCGATCTGGCGCAGGGGTTCCTCAATGGCGCGGCGGATAATGTTCACGCCGGCCAGTTCGTCGTCGTCAGCGGGCTTGATGTCGTTGAGAACCTTGGACACGCGGATCAGCGCGGTGCCGCCGCCAGGCACGATGCCTTCTTCCACGGCGGCGCGGGTGGCATTGAGGGCGTCTTCCACGCGGTCTTTCTTTTCTTTCATTTCCACTTCAGTGGCGGCGCCCACATGGACCACGGCCACGCCGCCCACCAGCTTGGCCAGGCGTTCCTGCAACTTTTCGCGGTCGTAGTCGGAGGTGCTGTCTTCGATCTGGGCGCGGATCTGCTTCACGCGGGCCTTGATGTCCTCGCTCTTGCCGGCGCCGTCCACGATGGTGGTGTTGTCTTTGTCAACAACCACGCGCTTGGCGGTGCCCAGGTCGGTCAGGGTCATGTTTTCCAGCTTGGAACCGGTGTCGTCGGAAGCCACCTGGCCGCCGGTGAGGACGGCGATGTCCTGAAGCATGGCCTTGCGGCGGTCGCCGAAGCCCGGAGCCTTCACGGCCACAACCTGGAGGGCGCCGCGCAGCTTGTTGACCACCAGAGTGGCCAGGGCTTCGCCTTCCACGTCTTCGGCGATGATCATCAGCGGGCGGTTGACTTTCGCCACCTGCTCAAGCACGGGCAGCATGTCTTTCATGCTGGAGATCTTCTTTTCCGTGCAGAGGATGTAGGGATTGTCCATCTCGCAGATCATCTTTTCGGCGTTGGTCACGAAATAGGGGGAGAGGTAGCCGCGGTCGAAACGCATGCCTTCCACCACGTCCATGGTGGTTTCCAGGCCCTTGGCTTCCTCGACGGTGATGACGCCTTCCTTGCCCACTTTGGACATAGCCTCGGCAATGATGTTGCCGATGGTGGCGTCGGAGTTGGCGGAAATGGTGCCGATCTGGGCGATTTCCTTCTGGTCGCGGGTGGGCTTGGCCAGATTGGCCAGTTCGGCGATCAGGGCTTCCACGCCCTTGTCGATGCCGCGCTTGATAGCCATGGGATTACGACCGGCGGCCACCAGCTTGATGCCTTCGTGGTACACGGCCTGGGCCAGAATGGTGGCGGTGGTGGTGCCGTCGCCGGCGGCGTCGGAAGTCTTGGAGGCCACTTCCTTCACGAGCTGGGCGCCCATGTTTTCAAACTTGTCGTCCAGTTCGATTTCTTTGGCCACGGTCACGCCGTCTTTGGTGATGACGGGCGCGCCGAAGGACTTTTCAAGAGCGACATTGCGGCCTTTGGGGCCGAGAGTGACTTTAACGGCATTGGCAAGTTTGTCCACGCCGCGGGCGAGTTTTTCACGGGCTTTAACGTCAAAAAAGATTTCTTTAGCGCACATTTTCAGAGTTCCTCCTGGATGGTGATTCGGCAGAGATCGGGATTAGTCGATGATGGCGAGGATGTCTTCTTCGCGCATCACAAGATGGTCGACGTTGTCCAGCTTGATTTCCGTACCGGCATACTTGTTGAAGAGCACTTCATCGCCCTTCTTCACAGCCATGGCGACGCGGGAACCGTTTTCCGCGATCTTGCCGGGGCCCACGGCCACAACCTGGCCCTTGGAGGGCTTTTCCTTGGCTGTATCGGGGATGTACA
>NZ_JAGZUV010000063.1:0-18343 GCF_018379785.1 Desulfovibrio sp. | reverse complement strand
GGAGTCGTTCTGGCGCGAGCATGGAGCATATGGCCCATAAATCTTCCCTCCCGAGTTGGCTATAACATATACCATTACTCAAAGGGACTAAACACCTAGAGCATTTTCACATTGAAAATGTACAACCGCTCTGGCGGACACAAGAGTGTCCGCCAGAGCGGTTCATTTTGAACGTTAAGCCGCCCTAACCCCTGTCTTCCAGAGCCGCCACCGAGGGCAGGACCTTGCCTTCCAGCAGTTCCAGGGAAGCGCCGCCGCCCGTGGAAATATAGCCCATTTTGTCGGCCAGGCCATAGCCTTCCACCGCGGCCACGGAGTCGCCGCCGCCCACCACGACAAAAGCCTTGGAAGCGGCCAGGGCTTCGGCCAGAGCCTTGGTGCCAGCGCCGAAAGGCTCGGTTTCAAACGCGCCCACCGGTCCGTTCCAGACCACGGTGGCCGCCTTGGCCAGCAGCGCTTCATAGAGGGCCACGGTCTTGGGGCCGATGTCCAGAATCATTTCATCCGCGGGCACGTCGCCCACCGCGTGCACTGTGGCCTTTTGTCCGGGGGCCAGTTCCCTGGCCGTGACCACGTCCACGGGCAGAGGCAGATCCTTGCCCGCAACCCTGGCCGTTTCCATGATCTTTTTGGCTTCCGGGATCAGATCCGGCTCGCACAGGGACGTGCCCACGCCGTAACCCGCGGCGGCCAGGAAGGTATTGGCAATGCCCCCGCCCACGACCAGACTGTCCACCTTGGCCAGCAGATTATCCAGCAGGCCCAGCTTGGTGGAGACCTTGGAACCGCCGATGACCGCCGCCAGAGGCCGCGCCGGATTGTCCAGCACCTTGGCGAAGGCCGCCAGTTCCGCCACCATCAGCGGCCCGGCGCAGGCGACCTTGGCCTGACGCACCGCGCCTTCGGTGGAGGCATGGGCCCGGTGCGCCGCGCCGAAAGCGTCCATCACATAAATGTCGCCCAGGCCCGCCAACTGCGCGGCCAGAGCAGGATCGTTCTTTTTCTCGCCCTTGAGAAAACGCACGTTTTCCAGCAGCACGCACTGGCCCGGCGTCGCTTTGGCCTCGGCCGGATCCCTGACCAGAGGCACGTCCCGGCCCAGCAGTTCACCCAGGCGCGCGGCCACGGGCTTGAGTGAGAACTGTTCCTCGTACTGGCCTTCCGTGGGGCGGCCCAGATGCGAGAGCACGATCACGCCCGCGCCTTTGTCCAGGGCCATCCCGATGGTGGGCAGGGCCGCGCGGATGCGCTTGTCGTTGGTGATCCGCCCTTCCTTCATGGGCACATTGAGATCTTCCCGGATGACCACGGTCTTGCCGCCGCAATCCAGATCCGCAAGTTTTTTAACGGGCATAATGCGCCTCCCTTTGGTTGGCGTTATCAGGCCTGCCCCCGCACCGGCCTTTCGTCCGTTGCAGAGGACAGCCCTGCATTATTTCAGCAGATCGCGCGCCTTTTCCAGCACATTGGCCGTAGTAAAGCCGAAGCGCTCGAACATGACCGAGCCCGGCGCGGAAGCGCCGAAGCTGTGTATGCCCAGCACCGCGCCGTCCAGGCCCACATACTTATGCCAGTAGTCCGGCGAGGCGGCTTCCACAGCCAGACGGCAGCGCACTGCGGAGGGCAGCACGCTTTCCTTCCAGGCCGCGTCCTGAGCGTCGAAAATCTCGGCGCAGGGCATGGAAACCACGCGCGCGCGGCGGCCGCCCGCATTGAGCTGCTCCGCCGCCTCCACGGCCAGGGCCACTTCCGAGCCCGTGGCCAGCAAAATGATTTCCGGCGTGCCCTGGCAGTCGCGCAACACGTAGCCCCCACGGGCGATGGCCGCGATCCGGGCCGAGTCGCGCTCAAAGAAAGGCAGCTTCTGGCGCGAAAGCGAGAGGCAGGTGGGCGTGTCGCGGCTCTCCAGGGCGGATTGCCAGGCCACGGCGGTTTCCACCGTATCGCAGGGCCGCCAGAGATTCAGATTGGGCGTCAGGCGCAGAGTGGACACCTGTTCCACAGGCTGGTGGGTGGGGCCGTCCTCGCCCACGCCGATGGAGTCGTGGGTAAAGGCCCAGACTACCCGCAGTCCTATGATGGCCGCCAGGCGCACGGCGTTTTTGGCCTGATCCGAAAAGGCCATGAAGGTGCCCGCATACGGGATGAAGCCGCCGTGCAGGGCCAGGCCGTTCATGACCGTGCTCATGCCGAACTCGCGCACGCCGTAGGAAATGTAGTTGCCGGTGTACGCGCCGGGCTTGAGGTGCTCTGACTTGGTGGTCAGGGTGCCCACGGAACCGGACAGGTCCGCCGCGCCGCCGACCAGTTCGGGCAGATTGCCCACCAGATGTTCCAGGGCCTTCTGGGAGGCCACGCGGGTAGCCACATTTTCGCCCTTGTCCACGGCTTCCTTGAGCATGCCCGCGGCAAGGGCCGCCCAGTCGGCGGGCAGATCCCCGGCCATGCGCCGCAGAAATTCGGCGGCCAGTTCCGGATGGGCCTGCCTGTAGGCGGCGAAGGTTTCATTCCAGGCTGCTTCGGCGGCCTGCCCGGCGGCGCGCGCGTCCCAAGCCGCATAAATATCCTGGGGAATCTCAAAGGGCGGCTCGTGCCAGTCCAAGGCCCGGCGCGTGGCGTCCGAGGCGCTTTCGCCCAGCGGCGAACCGTGGCTGGCGGCGGAATCGGCCTTGGGCGAGCCGAAGCCGATATGGGTATGGCAGATGATCAGGCTGGGACGGGAAAGGTCCGCGCGGGCCTCGGCCAGGGCTTTGTCCAGGGCCTCGCTGTCGTGCCCGTCAATGGGGCCGATAACCTGCCAGCGGTAGGCACGGAAGCGCGCGCCCACATCTTCGCTGAACCATGCGTCGATCTTGCCGTCAATGGAAATGCCGTTGGAGTCATAAAGCACAATGAGTTTGCCCAGGCCCCAGGTCCCGGCCAGGGAGCAGGCCTCGTGCGAGACGCCTTCCATCAGGCAGCCGTCGCCGCAGAAGGCATAGGTGCGGTGGTCCACCACCGTTTGTTCCGGGGTATTGAACTGGGCGGCCAGCATGCGTTCGGCCAGAGCCATGCCCACGGCCGAGGAAATGCCCTGGCCCAACGGACCGGTGGTCATTTCCACGCCGGGCGGCAGGCCGCGCTCGGGATGCCCCGGCGTCTGGGAGCCCCACTGGCGGAAATTCTTGATTTCCTCAATGGGAAAATCATAGCCGGTGAGATGGAGCACCGCGTACTGGAGCATGGAGGCGTGCCCGTTGGAAAGCACGAAACGGTCGCGGTCCAGCCAGCCGGGATTGGCGGGATTGTGCTTGAAGCCGTGCCGCCAGAGGGCTTCGGCCATGTCGGCCATGCCGAGGGGCGCGCCGGGGTGGCCGGAGCGGGATTTTTCAATGGCGTCGATGGCAAGGGCGCGTATGGCGTTAGCGCACTGTCTGCGGGTAGGCATGACTCTCTTTCCTTGGCGTTACGGGTTGGCATTGGACGCTGCGTGCCGCCAGGCGCGGGCGGCGCGCAGGCCGGGACGCACAGCGCGGCCCTCGGCGGCTTTCATAAAGGCCGCCAGGCGCGCGTCATAAGGTTTATGGCCGAAAAAGGCGGAGCCGGAAACCAGCACATCGGCCCCGGCATCCAGCAAGGCAGCCGCGTTTTCCGGGCAGGCGCCTCCGTCCACCTGGACCAGCGCGCCCGCGGCTCCGGCTTCGGCCAGCAGGGCGCGGGCCGCGCGGATTTTTTCATACGTCTGCGGAATGAAGGCCTGGCCGGAAAAACCGGGATTGACGCTCATCAGCAGCAAGAGATCCAGGTCCGGCGCGAGCCAGCGGGCTGCGGAAAGATCCGTGCCGGGGTTCAGGGCCAGCCCTGCCTTGAGGCCCAGCTTGCGGATTTCGGTCAGGGTGCGCTGGGCATGGCGGTCGGCCTCGGCATGGATGACCAACAGGTCGGCTCCGGCTTCCTTGAAGTCGCGCAGATAACGGGCCGGTTCCTCAACCATCAGGTGCACGTCAAAAAAAAGCCCGCTGTGAGGCCGCAGGGCCTTGATCAGCGGGGGACCGAAAGTGATGTTGGGCACAAAGGCCCCGTCCATCACATCCAGATGCAACCAGGTTACACCGGCGGCTTCCAACGCGGCCAGTTCCTCGGCCAGACAGGAAAAATCAGCGGAAAGCAGGGATGGGGAAAGAATCATGCGGACATCCTCGTATGGACTGAACGCCAACGCGGCGGGAAGTTCAGAGCCGCCCGGCCAGCAGGCGGCGCACCGCCGTCAGCTCCCGCTTGAGCATCTGCATGAAGGCCGGGTCCGGCACGGCGGCCACCCGCTCGGGCAGGGTTTCGTCCAGAACCGCGCTGCCCTCCAGCACACGGCGCGCGCCTTCAATGGTCATGCCCTGCTCGTGCAGCAATTGCTGGATGCGCCGCAGCAGGGCCAGATGCGTTTCCGTATACAAACGCTGCCCCTTGTCCGTGCGCAGGGGGTCCAGCTGGGGGAACTCCGTTTCCCAGAAACGCAGAACGTGGGTCTTGAGATTGAGCAGCTCCGCCGCCTCGCCGATGCGGTAGGTTTTTTCCGACATGAGCTCCCCCCGATGCCGCGAAAACGTTAGTGAAGCACTGAGTCATGGTCTTTTTGCCCTCTGCCCGCGTCCGGCTCACTCCGTGCGAAGGTCGGGTTTGCATATACTCCCTCCACCCGAAGTTCCCCGTCCTTGGCGGAGAACAAAAATCTTCATCACTCAGCGCTTCCTTAGAACATTTTGCATTGAAAATGTGTACATACTTTGACGTCAGCCCACGGGCGTCAGATCCGCACGCCCAAGGTCCGTACCAACGAGTCTGCCACCTTTTCCCGCTCCTTGTCCACTTCCGCGTCCTTGAGCGTCCGCCCGGCGTGGCGGAAGGTCAGGCGGAAGGTCAGGTTGCGGACCGGTTCCTCGTTCGCGCCCCCCTGGGGTTCAAAGCAGTCCACCAATACGGCTTCTTCCAGCAGGGGCAGCTTGAGCCCGGCCAGATGGTCAAGCACCTGGCCGACCTTGAGTTCCGGCCCGGCCATGACCGTAATGTCGCGGCGCACCGGCGGATAGACCGGCAGAGGCGTGAAGCGGACCACGGCCTTGTCATACAGCTCGCGCAGCAACTCCAGGTTGAGTTCCGCCAGCCAGACGGGCTTGCGGGCGTGGAAATCCTCGGCCAGAGCGGGTTTGATCCGGCCCATGACGCCCACGCGCCGCCCCTCCGCCAGCACGTCCACACAGGGCAGGAGGAAGGGATGCTCTTGGGCCTGGCGGCAGACCGGCGCGGGCAGATGCAGGAAGTGCAGGAGGTGCTCCACCACGCCCTTGAGATCGGCGTAGTCCATATCCGCCTCAACATGCGGCCAGGAGGCGTCATGGCGCGCGCCGTAGAGCAGAATGCCCAGCATGCCGGTTTCGCGGGCCGTGGTTTCCGAAGCGGGGTCGGCCTCAAAAATATGGGCCAGTTCAAAAAGCCGCAGGCCCTGCGCGCCCTGGGCCAGATTGTTGCGCAGATCCTGAAGCAGGCCCGGGGCCAGGGCCGTGCGCAGGGCGTCCTGCTCCGCCGAAAGGGGATTCATGATGGAAATGCGGCCTGCGCCGGGCAGGCCCAGCTGGTCCAGATCCTTGTGGCCCACAAAACTGTAGTTGACCGCCTCGTTGAGGCCCAAACCCGCGCCCCAGTGCTTGAGCCGCAGCCAGAAGGCATAGCGGGATTCCGGCTCGGCGGCGCGCGCCAGATCCAGATGCACGGGCGGCAGCACCGGCGGGATGGTGTCCAGCCCGTGCACGCGGCCCACTTCCTCAATGAGGTCCGCCTCGCGAGTGAGGTCGGGCCGCCAGGAAGGCTGCTCCACCCGCCAGGCGTCGCCGCTCTTTTCCACAGCGCAGCCCATGCCGACGAGCACTTTTTCGTCGAATTCCGGGCTCAGCCGCACGCCCAGCAGGGCGTCGGCCCTGGCCGGACGAAAGGCGATGCGCGCCGGAACAAAGGGCCGGGGTTCCACAATGGAAAGGCCGCGCCGCACCACGCCGCCGCCGAAGGCCGCCATCATGGCGCAAGCCCGATCCAGCGCCCAGACCGTGCGTTGCTGGTCGATGCCGCGTTCGAAACGGTAGGAGGCCTCGGAAGAAAGTCCCAGCCGCCTCGAAGTCTTGCGGATGGTGCCGGGCCGGAAGACCGCGCTTTCCAGAAAAACGTTGCGGCTTTGATCCGTAATTTCC
The DNA here is from genome assembly GCF_018379785.1 of Desulfovibrio sp. Lineage (GTDB taxonomy): Bacteria > Desulfobacterota > Desulfovibrionia > Desulfovibrionales > Desulfovibrionaceae > Desulfovibrio. Next base: position 12,128 of record NZ_JAGZUV010000063.1, on the reverse strand, counting down.
GTGTTCAGTCCGCCCATGACCCCGGCCAGGCCCACGGGCCGTTCCGCGTCTCGGATGCAGAGATCGCGGCCGGTCAGGACGCGCTCCTGGCCGTCCAGGGTGATGAATTTCTCGCCCTCGCGGGCGGGTTCGACCACGATGCGGCCGCCCCGGAGTTTGTCCAGATCAAAGGAATGCAGAGGCTGGCCGCATTCGAACAGAATGTAGTTGGTCACGTCCACGATATTGGAAATGGGCCGCACGCCCACGGCACGCAGGCGGTGCCGCACGCGCATGGGCGAGGGAGCCACCTTGATCTCGGAAATGACCCGGCCGGAGTACAGCCAGCAGAGCTCAGGGTCCGTGATTTCAATGGGCACCACGGCTTCCGGGCCGTCGGCGTCCGGATGCGGGGTCAGGTCCGGGATGGTCAGGGGCAGGTTGAAGGCCAGGGCCGCCTCCCGCGCCAGGCCCAGCACGGAAAGGCAGTCCGCGCGGTTGGGCGTGATGGAGATGTCCAGCACCTCCCGGTCCAGGTCCAGCACGTCCACAAGCCGCGCGCCCACCGGAGCGTTTTCCGGCAGCACCATGATGCCGCTGTGGTCCTCGGTGAGGCCCAGTTCCCGTTCGGAGCAGATCATGCCGAAAGACGGCGCGCCGCGCAGTTTGGCCTTCTTGATCACCGTGCCGTCTGGCAGGCTCGAGCCCACCAGGGCCACGGGCACCTTCTGACCGGCGGCCACGTTGGGCGCGCCGCAGACGATGTCCAGCAGTTCGCCCTGGCCGGCGTCCACCTTGCAGCAGTGCAGATGGTCGGAATCAGGATGCCGGGCGCATTCCGCCACATAGCCCACCACGATGGCGCTGATGGCGTCATAGGGCCGCTGGATGTCCTCCAGCTCCAGGCCAAGCATGGTCAGCCGGTCGCCCAGCGCTTCGGCAGTGCCCTCGTAGGGCGTAAATTCACGCAGCCATGAAAGGGAAAGCAGCATATCTCGTTCCTGTGGGCTTGATTAGGCTTATTTGAATGACCAGGCCGGGGTTTCCCGCCTGGGGGTCGGGTCCGGCAGGGGCCGGGAATCCGCGCCGGAGCCGTATGAACCATAGGCGCCGGGACGAGGGCGCTGCCGGGGCGCTTTTTCCTCGGGCGGACGGTCATCGACGGTATTGCCGTAGGCATCGGTATAGCCCATGCCGCCCTGGGTGGTGCCTGACTGCGCACCGGCGGCGGGCAGGCCTTCCAGGGGCTTGGGGCCGCCCGGCGGTTCCAGGCCGGAGTGGCGGGGGCTCAAGGCCGAGGCCGCCCAGGCCGAACGCGGAGCCGGGGCAAAGCCGTCCGGCAGCATCGCGCCCGCGCAAAGGGCAGCGCTCAAGGCAAGCAGGGTCAGGACGCGCCTCATGGCCGTATCCTCAGGCGAACTGCCCCAGGAAACGCACATCATTCTCGAAGAACATGCGCAGATCCCCGATGCCGTATTTGAGCATGGCCACGCGCTCCACGCCCAGGCCGAAGGCAAAGCCGCTCACATCCTCGGGATAACCCACGGCGGCATACACCGCCGGGTCCACCATGCCGCAGCCCAGAATTTCCACCCAGCCGGTGGTCTTGCAGACGCGGCAGGGTTCGCCGTCCACATGGCCCTTGCCGCCGCACATGCAGCAGGAAATATCCACCTCGGCCGACGGTTCGGTGAAAGGGAAAAAGCTCGGGCGGAAGCGTACCTTTGTCTCTCCGCCGAACACAGCCCGCACAAAGGCGGTGAGGGTGCCGCGCAGATGGGCCATGCTGATGCCGTGCCCCACCATCAAGCCCTCGATCTGGTGAAACATGGGAGTGTGGGTCAGGTCCGAGTCCCGGCGGTAGACCTTGCCGGGGGCCACCACGGCCACGGGCGGCTTGCGGGAAAGCATGGTGCGCACCTGCACCGGCGAGGTGTGGGTACGCATGAGCACCTTTTCGGTGATGTAGAGGGTGTCCTGCATGTCCCGGGCCGGGTGCTCGGCGGGCATGTTCAGGGACTCGAAATTATAGTGGTCGATTTCCACTTCCGGGCCAGAGGCCACATCAAAGCCGAGCCCCTTGAAAATGCCGCAGATCTCCTCCATGACCAGCGTGGTAGGATGCAGAGAGCCGCGCCAGGGCGCGCGGCCCGGCAGGGAGGGATCGAAACGCGCCAGGGCTTCGGCTTCGCGCCCGGCTTCCAAAGCGCTTTTGCGCGCCTCGAACAGGGCGTTGCAGCGTTCCTTGACGCTGTTGGCGGCCTGCCCCACGGCCGGACGCTCAGCGGGCTCGAGCTTGGGCAAACGGCTCATGATCTGGGCGAGACGCCCCTTGCGGCCCAGAAAATCCACCCGCAAGCCTTCCAGGTCTTCCAATGAAGAAGCCTGGTCCAGCCCTCGCTCGAGTTCCGGTACCAGGCCTTCCAATGCTGTAATCAGGTCCATGCAGATTCCCGATGCCGCCTGCGCGGCGCTGAGGCTTTCATAAACACGGGCGGCGGGCTTTTGGCCGCGCCGCCCGTAAAATTTGGAAAGGCATTTGGAGAAACAGACCAGATGCCGCTTACTTCAGGGCAGCCTTGGCCAGCTCGACCACCTTGGCGAAATCGTCCTTCTGATAGACGGCCAGATCCGCGAGCACCTTGCGGTTCAGCTCAATGCCGGCCAGCTTCAGGCCGTGCATGAAACGGCTGTAGGAAAGCCCGCTCAGACGCGCACCGGCGTTGATGCGCAGAATCCAGAGCGTGCGGAAATCGCGCTTGCGGTTCTTGCGGCCGATAAAGGCATACTGGAGCGAACGCTCCACCGCCTCGCGGGCGGTGCGATACAGGCGGCTGCGGCCCCCGCGAAAACCTTTGGCGGCGCTCAGATATTTTTTGTGGCGACGATGACTGGCAAGACCTCTCTTCACACGCATGGGATATCCCCTCCTTCACACCGGCCAGGCGGAGGAAAGCCCGCCGGGTGGGTAAAATTTACTCCGCCCCCGTTGCCGGGGGACGCGGATTGAAGCGAACTCGCGGCTCCGCGCGCGCCGCCGATCCCGAAGGATCGAAAAGAAAACCCGCCGCGCTCAGCAACGCGCAAGCGCGGATTTTTGGTCGCTGACAAGAAATCCGAGCTTTTTATGACAGGAGCGGACGCTTCTGGTCCGTGACCGGAATAAAAAGCGAAGGATGACGCCGTCAGCGGGCAAAAGGCCGCGCTTGCTAGCCGTTGGGCAGCATGCGGCGGACAGCCTTTTCATTGGTGCTGTCCACCAAGGTGGCCTGGCCCAGACGCATCTTGCGGCCGGGAGCCTTCTTGGTCAGGATGTGGCGCAGATTCTGACGACGGCGCTTATACTTGCCGCTGCCGGTAAGCTGAAAACGCTTGGCCGCGGCGCGCCGGGTTTTGATCTTGGGCATGGCGTACTCCTTACAGAACAAAAAACGGATATGCCCGGAGGCCCGTGTCCAGACCGCCGGGGAAGGCATAGTGCCTTAAAAAACATCCGGCCGCAAGAAGATTATTTCTTGGGCACCAGCAGCATCTGCAGGGTACGGCCTTCGGCGCGGGGCTCCTGGTCCACCTTGGCCACGTCCGCCAGATCCTGCACAACGCGTTCCAGTATGTTCAGGCCGCGGTCCTTGTGGACGATTTCGCGGCCGCGGAAAAATACCGTGATCTTGCAACGGTCGCCGTCTTCCAGAAAACGGCGGATATGGCGCAGCTTGGTTTCGTAGTCATGGTCGTCGGTCTTGGGCCGGACCTTGATTTCCTTGATCTGCACCACGGTCTGGCGTTTTTTGGCTTCCGCTTTCTTCTTCTGCTGCTCGTACTTGAACTTGCCGTAATCCATGATCCGGCAGACGGGCGGCTCCGAGGTGGAAGCCACTTCCACCAGATCCATGCCCCCTTCTTTAGCCAGGGCAATGGCCTCGTTGCGCTGCAAAATTCCCAGTTGTTCACCGTCCGCGCCGATAACGCGCACCTCGCGCGCGCGGATCAGTTCGTTACGGCGCACGCCGTCCTGCGGCATTTCACGCCGCGGTCTCATATTAGGCGAAGCTATAGCGCATCCCTCCTTGTTTGAAAGGCTCTTCCGCGTCCGCCCGGATCAGGGCGGCCACGTCCGCAATGGATTTGAGCCCCAGATTTTCGCCGCTGCGCAGGCGGACGTTCACGCCGTCGGCCTGCACTTCCTTTTCTCCCACAACCAGAATGTAGGGCACTTTGGCCACCTGGGCCTCGCGCACCTTAAAGCCGAGTTTTTCATTGCGCGTGTCCGCCGTCACCCGGATGCCCAAGGCCCGCAGTTCTCCGCACATGCGTTCCACCGTGGCGTCCCCGGCTTCGGTGACCGTGAGCAGACGGGCCTGCTCCGGCGCGAGCCAGGTGGGCAGGGCTCCGGCATACTGCTCGATAAGCACGCCGATGAAACGCTCCAGCGAGCCCATGATGGCCCGGTGAACCATGACCGGGCGGTGGCGCTCGCCGTCCTGGCCCACATAGGTCAGGTCGAAACGCTCGGGCAGGGTGAAGTCCACCTGAATGGTGGAACACTGCCATTCGCGGCCGATACAGTCCAGCAGGCGCACGTCGATCTTGGGACCGTAGAACGCGCCGTCGCCGGCATTGATTTCATAGGGCAGCCCGGCTTTTTCCACGGCCTGGATCAGGGCGTTGGTCGCCAGTTCCCAGGCCTCGTCCGTGCCGATGCTGCTCTCGGGCCGGGTGGACACGGCCACCTTGTACTGGAAACCGAAGAGGTGCATCAGGTCGCGGATCAGGTGGATGACTTCCAGAATTTCGCCTTCCAACTGCTCGGGCGCGCAAAGGATGTGCGCGTCGTCCTGGGTGAACTGGCGCACTCGCAGCAGGCCGTGCAGCACGCCGCTCTTTTCGTGACGGTGCACCACGCCCAGTTCGAAATAACGCTGGGGCAGATCGCGGTAGCTGCGCAGCTCGTTCTTGTAGATGAGCATGTGCGCGATGCAGTTCATGGGCTTAATGCCGTAGGCGTCGTCCTCGATCTGAGTGAAATACATGTTTTCACGGTAGTGATCGTAGTGGCCGGAACGCTGCCAGGTCTCCACGCGCAACAGCTGCGGCCCCTGCACCATGTCGTAGCCGCGCTTGAGGTGCTCCTTGCGCCAGAAATCTTCCAGAATGGCGCGCACCAGCATGCCCTTGGGCAGCCAGAACACCATGCCCGGAGCCACGTCCTCCTGGAAGGCGAACAGGCTCAGCTCGCGGCCCAGCTTGCGGTGGTCGCGGCGCCTGGCTTCCTCCAACTGCTTGAGATAGGCGGCCAGGGCCTTCTCGTCGGCAAAGGCTGTACCATAAATACGCGACAGCATGGGATTTTTTTCATCCCCGCGCCAGTAGGCACCGGCCACGGACATCAGCTTGGAAGCCTTGGCAAAACCCGTATGCGGCACATGCGGGCCACGGCAGAGATCCGTGAAGTCGCCGCAGGTATAGAGAGAGACGGTGTCTGCCTCGATGCCCTCGATAAGCTCCACCTTGTAGGCTTCGCCCATGGCCTTGAAACGCGCCACGGCGTCGGCCTTGGAAAGAACTTCGCGGCTGAAAGGCTCGCGCGCCGCGGCGATTTTCTGCATCTCGGCCTCAATGGCCGGAAAATCCTCGCTGGAGAAAGGGCGCTCCACGTCGAAATCGTAATAAAAGCCGTTGTCGATGGACGGGCCGATGGTCACCCTGGCCGCGGGAAACAGGCGCTTGACCGCGGCGGCCATGACATGGGCCGTGGAATGGCGGATCAGTTGCAGGCCTTCAGGCGAGTCAGCATAAACGGGCGTGAGTTCGTCGCAACCTTCGGGCAGCGGCGCGGAGAAATCCAGCAGCACGCTTTGGCCGTCGATAACGGCGCGGGCGGCCACCACGGCCTTGAATTTCTTGCCGCTCAAGGCCTTTTGCAGCACCGCCGCAACCTCGGCCCCGGCGGGAACGTCCACCATCTGCCCTTCCACACGGACATTCATGACAAGCTCCTTCTGCGCGGGGCCCGGCGCGCAACGCCCCAAAAACAAATGGGGAGGCAAACCTCCCCACTGTGCCGGACACCCAAGCGCGGGCCGCCTTTCACGCGGCGCGCTTTCTATGCTGAGGGGAAAATCCCCGGAATTGCAATTGGTAGGAACGAGCAGACTTGAACTGCTGACCCCTTCCGTGTCAAGGAAGTGCTCTAGCCACCTGAGCTACGCTCCTACATAGAGGCAAGAGGCTGTATAGCCGTTGCCGCGTTCAGCGTCAACTCTTTTTTGCCGGATTCCCGCAATTTTTGCCGCGCCGGATCGCCGTCCGTTCCGGCGGCGGGTTGGAATGCGGTTGCGGCATATCACACCGGGATATCTGCCGATCTCAGGAAAAACCAACCCTGATTATCTTTTAATATTCTGAAATCATACTTCTTTTTTTGAAAAACAGAGGAAGTCGGCCTCTCCGGCGGCGAAAAACCCGCGTCGTTCACGGTTTTGGCCTTACTGAAACCCTTCAGTCTTACGGAATGTTCCCAACAAGCTATGCTTGTCCCCCCAATATGCGCAAGGCCCGTTCCGGGCGTGCGCCGCAGACAGGGAGGAAACATGGCAAACACAGGCAAGAGCAACGCGCATCTGGGCATCCACCATCCTTTCGGAGCCAGGCACGGCACGCCGGTGCCGGGCCAACGGCCGTCATTGGCGGCGTCCCATGAGTCGCCGGCGGAACGCATGTATGACAACACCCCGGATATTCGGAGGCATCCCCTGCCGTTGCCGCCGGATGCTTCTCTGGAGGAACGCATCTATCGGCAAAGCGTCGCGGATGTGGTGGCCCGGCACAGCCGTGGGGATCATTCCACCCTGCGGCCTTACACGCCGGAACCTGATGCGAAAGTGCCCTTCTACCGCATGGGGGTTCGGCCATTAAATATTGCGGGAGGCGATTGGGCATATGGAAAAAGAGTTAGTAACCTTAACCAACACATTGAGCATATGCACTTCGTGGGCAGCGACGGCAGCAATTTCGGCCTGACCGACTCCGAGCGGCCACTGGTGGAAAAACCGGAACAGCTCAAACGATACCAGATGGAAAGTCCCAAGTACCGCCAGGAACATTGACCGCGCCCGCGACGAACTGGAGGCCGAATGGCAGACAAAAAAGGCCGAAGCCCATCAGTCATCCTTCGGCACGGCGCTCCGCCGCTACTCTCTCCCGAGCTACAACTGCCAGCACTATTTCGCTGAGATCATCAAAAGAGCGCAGAGCTATGAAACCAGGGAAAAACCGCTGGTCCTGCCATAACCCGGCGGCATGACTCGGGCGCGGCGGCTTGGCCGCCGCGCCTTACGGGCAGGAAACAAAAGAGAGAATTATCATAATCGCCACCCCCAAAAAAATAGGCTCAAGAGCTAGAATTATAAAAAAAACACAGAGAGGTATTTTCCAATACCTGGAAAATCCCGGAACTTTCCTCCAAAACAGCAGAGAAAGAGGAATGGAGATCAGCGTTCCCCGCAATGAGGCAAAGACAAGGCAAATCAACAACGTTCCCCAAGGACGCAACAGCTCATACGAAGCCCGCAGCTCTTTGGCCTCGGCCAGAGAAATTTGGGCAAGAAACGCCAGCACTCCCGCCAGCAGATAAATCCAGAAACAATGATCCAGGCCGAATCGCTTCAGGCAGAACACCCCGCCCAACAGACCGGCCAGAGCCGCGCGCCTCATGGCCGGGTCGGGGTAATCCACAATCACGAGTAACGATAACACGGCAAAAAGACACAACGGCCACTCGCGCCGCACAAAGCCCAATCCTCTGTTCACAAGCTCCGGCATCGCCATGTGTCCCCCTCTCTGTTGCGCTTCTTGCCAGAATACGAACTTATTTCTTTGAAATCCATACGGATCTCAGGAAAAACCAAGCCCGATTATTTTTTAATTATTTGAAATCATAGTTCTTTTTTTGAAAAATAGAGGAAGCTGACCCCTCCGGCGGCCCAAAAGCCGCGCCGTTCTCGACTTTGATCATACTGAAGCCTTTCACTCTTACAGAATCCTCCCCGCAGGCTATGCTTGTCCCCAAAACCGCGCGCAAAGTCGTTCGGGACGCGCGCAAGCAGGGAGGAAGCATGGCCGACACAGGCAAGAGCAATGGGCATTTGGGCATCCATCATCCCTTTGGGGCCAGACACGGCACACCGGTGGCAGGACAAAGGCCGCCGCTGGCGGCAGCCCATGAACCGCTGGCGGAGCAAATGTACCCCAAAGACTGGCGAGCGGCTCCCGCAACTCTGCCGGTGGCGGCTGACGCACCCCTGGAGGAGCGTCTTTATCCGGACTCCATCCACGATGTGGTGGCCCGGCACAGCCGGGGGGATCATTCGGATCTGCGGCCCTACAAGGCTGAACCCAATGCGGCCGTGCCGTATTACAGGATCGGCACGCGGGCGCTGGACCTACACGTGGAGCCCATCCAGCGCGGAATTCAAACCTGGAGTATCCACAGGGCGGGGCAGGATCTGGAACATATGCAATTTCTGGGCAATGACGGCAAAAGCAACTTCGGCCTGATGGATGACGGGTTTGTACGAAAGGACAGCTCACAGTTGCGGAACAGCTATCACGTCATGGAGCCGAAATATAACCAAGAGCTGATCGACAGAGCCCGCGCCGAACTGAATGCGGAATGGGAAAAGGCGCATCCGGGCGATGCTGCCTCTCGTTACCATATATTTTCCAACAATTGCCAGGACTATATTCAGCATGTCCTGGATCGCGCCAAAAGATATGAGACACCGGATAATCCCCTGGTACTTCCTTAAGTTATAGTAAAAGATCCTGATCAGAGTCTTCTGATCAGGATCTTTTACTAAATAACAGTACAAATATCACAAATTCTTTCCTGTAAAAAGCATATAATATACAAAAAATGCAACAAAAGTCGTAAATGATGCTATAACTGTAAAAAATATCGTTGTCGGAACTCTCCATAATGCAGCAGCATGCTTTCTTTTCAAAAGCACAAAAGGCATACTGGCGGCTGCGCAAATAAGTCCCAATATTGAAATATAAAAAAACCAAGCCAAATCACTTTTCATGGAGTTAAAAATAAAATCCATTTTAAATTCGGTAAGCACAAGCACCAGAGCAAGCACGGAAAGTGCAAAACAGTATATTTTTGCTACATAGACGCCGGGCTTCCCATAGAGCAGCCACGCACTACCCAGTTGCGCAGCCAGGATGAGGACTAATCCCAGTCCATGTTGCGTTTTTATATTGAGAACACTTTGCAGCAATACAAGTAAAGCAAGCAGCCAGTTCCGGCGCAACGCCGTCCCGATCCCGCCCCGTAATTCCACTGCCGCCATTGTCCCCTCCTCGCCGGAAAGCGGGCCGCCCCGTTTTCGTTACAGGGCTCCCGCTTCACCGATCCCGGCCAGCCAAGCCGCGAAGGCCGTCCGGACACGCGCCCGCTTTCGCAGCCGCCGGAGCAATTTATTCATTTCAAACGTGCATTGCTCTTTGAACTACAACGTAAAATTCATAACTGCTTTCCAACGGCAATTGAATAAACCAAGACTAACAGCGCTATCATTGTAAATGCTGCTATTGACGTAAAAAATATGGCTGCCGGAATTTGCCACATTCCAGCCCTCTGCTTTTTCTTCCAAAAAACAAAAGGCACGCTGGCAGCGGCACTGATAAGTCCCAACAACGCAGCTTGCAAAACTAAAGCCGACTCGATTGCCATATATCTAAAAAGAAAATCCATTTTCAAGTTGGTGACAGCAAGCACAAAGATAATGACTGAAAATGTAAAAAAGTATACTTTTGCTATATATGCACAAGACTTTCCATATAACAGCCATACACTGCCCAGTTGCGCCGCAAAAACGAAGGTTAAACCAAGTCCATGCCCACTCTCTATATTGAGAACACTTTGCACCAACACAAGTAAAGCAAGCAGCCAGTTTTGCCGCAACGCCGATCCGAGTTTGGCCAGGCCCATTGCTGATGACATTGTCGCCTCCTTTCCGGCGGCCAATCGGCCTCCTCCGCTACAGGGCTCCCGCTTCACCGATCCCGGCCAGCCAGGCCGCGAAGGCGGCCTGCGCGCGAGCCGCGTACAGGGCCTTGCGGTCCTTTTTACGCGCTTTTTCGCCCAGTTCCGGCATGAGGCCGAAGTGCGCGTTGGAGGGTTGAAAACGCTTGGACGGGGTTTGCAGATGGCGCAGCAGCGCGCCCAGAGCGCTCTCCGCCGGGGGGGTGGGCAACTCCGCGCCGCGCGCCCGGGCCGCCAGCACGAGCCCCAGCCAGAGCCCGCTGGCGGCGGACTCCACATAACCTTCCACGCCGGTGATCTGCCCGGCCAGAAAGACGTGGGGACACGTCTTGAGGGAAAGGTCCGCATTGAGGGCTTCCGGCGCGTTGACGTAGGTATTGCGGTGCATGCTGCCGTAGCGGGCGAACTCCGCCCGTTCCAGGCCCGGCACCAGCCGGAACACTCTGGCTTGTTCGGGCTGGGTCAGTTTGGTCTGGCAGCCCACCAGATTACAGGTTTCGCTGTTGGCGTTTTCCGCGCGCAGTTGCAGCACGGCCCAGGGGCGGCGGCCCGTGCGCGGGTCCACAAAGCCCACGGGCTTGAGCGGGCCGAAGGTCAGGGTGCGTGGGCCGCGCTCGGCCAGGGCCTCCACCGGCATGCAGCCCTCGAAATGCGTCTCGCGCTCAAAGGCGCGCGCCTCCACCTTGCGGGCTTCCAGCAGGGCCTGATAAAAAATTTCGTATTCCTCGCGGCTCATGGGACAGTTGAGATAGTCCCCCTGCCCCGCCGGTTCGCCGTTCTCGCAGTCATAACGCGAGGCCCGGAAGACCACGTTCATGTCCAGGGAATGTGTCCAGACGATGGGCGCTATGGCGTCATAAAAATAGCAGTGTTCCGTCCCCAGGGTGCGGGCCAGGGAGGCGGAAAGCTCCTCCGAAGCCAGGGGCCCGGCGGCGATGACCACCGTGCCCGCCCCGCTTTCGGCCAGGGCGGGATCGTCCGGGGAGTCGATGCGGCGCTCCACCAGCCGGATGCGGGGCTCGGCGGCCACGCGCGCGGTCATGGCCTGCGCGAAGGCTTCGCGGTCCACGGCCAGGGCCTTGCCCGCGGGCACCCGGCAGGCATCGGCCACAGCCATGAAATCGCTGTCCAGGGCGCGCATTTCCGCCTTGAGCAGGCCGACGCCCGACGTGGCCTCGTCCGAGCGCAGGGAGTTGGAGCAGACCAGTTCGGCCAGGCAGTCGTTCACATGGGCCGGGGAACGGAAGCCGGGCTTCTGTTCAAAGAGAGTCACGTCAAGGCCCGCGCGGGCCAGACGCAACGCGCATTCACAGCCCGCGAGGCCGCCGCCCACCACGGCGATGGATGTCGGATTCATTATGGCTCCTTTTCTGCCCGGCAGCTTGTAAGAAAACCGCGCCAAAAGCAAGGCGAAGACCTCTGGCCCCGTCCGGTTTTTTCGCGTATGCTGGGCATGCGTCCGCACGGCCTGTTCCGGCCCGGCAGCGGCCGTCATTCTCAATCCTCACGGAGGCGCGGCATGGGAACCCTTCTGATGCTTTCCGGCGCCCTGCTGCTGGCTTTCGCGGGCATGCTCCAGCTGGCGAAACTGGTTCTGGAGCCGGAGGAATTCCGCCTGTTCTAGCCCTGGTATCATATGGAAGACCCTGCGCTGCTCCCCCTGGCGGAGTCTGGTCTGGAAGCCCACCATATTATATGCGCTGCCCTGCTTATTCTCCTTGCGCAACTGCACCACAGCGTAGGCTTCACCGCCACCAGGCAGCTCCAACCCTACTGGCTTCATTGGCCCAAAACGGATCGCATCTTCGCCATAACGGGCCATGCTTTCAATAGGCATACAGCCGGCAAAATGTTTTTCCTGCTCAAAATGATGGAGCGGAGTAACCTCAGCAGTTACCAGCTGTTGATAAAACTGTTGATATTGTTCTTTGTTCATGGGACAGTTCAGATAATCATAACCGTCGCCCTTACCGTAGCGCGAGGCATAAAAAGCTGTATTCATATCAATGCTGGCAGCATCGATGATCGGGGCAATGGCATCGTGAAAAAAAAGATGCTCCTCACCGCATAGGTCAGCAATGACCTCACTTAAAGCGGGAGA
>NZ_JAGZUV010000062.1:0-29494 GCF_018379785.1 Desulfovibrio sp. | reverse complement strand
TGACCATCTACCAGGGCAACAAGGTCATGGAAGTGTCGGAACACTAAAGCCAGAGAGAAGAAACATTATGAAAAAGAACCAGTTCTTTCGCAGCATAGCTTTTCTTCTCCTTGGCGTAATCCTGTTCGGCTGCGCCCACAAGGGCGCGCCGGACCAGGAGCTCATAGAAGGCAAGGGCCGGGACTTCACCATGCTCTCGCGCTCCAGGGCCGTGGACGTGGTGGCCGAGCCCTATGTGGGCGTGAAGACCGTGCCCATCCGGGCGGATGAGCAGTCCCAGGCGGCGCTCAATACCCATGTGACACTGCGCAAGCGCGGCACACTGGCTGAGATAGCCGCCACCATCGCGGACCTGACGCCGCTGACGGTCCAGGTCGGCGCGGATCCGGCCCCCCTGGCCGGCGGCCAGAAGAAGGGATCCGCCCAGGGCGACGCCGGCCTGGCCCTGCCGGATCTGCTGGACGTGCCCGCTGCCGGCGGCACGTCGCGGATGCTGAACATTTCCTATGAGGGCTCTCTACGCGGCCTGCTGGATCATGTGGCCATCGCCTCGGGCTATGGCTGGGATTACGACTCAAAGACAAATACCGTCGTCTTCTCCCGCTTGATGGTCCGGACGTTCACGATCCTGGGCGCGCCGGGCAAGCGGGAATACAAGGACAATATCACCAACAAGTCGCGAGAAACGACGCGCTCCAGCATCGGCGGCTCCAACGTCAACCAGACGGTAGCCACTGCGGACACGTCCAGCCAGACGGCGCAATCCAATACCACTGACTACAAGTTTGACATTTGGGCGGATACGGAAAAGGCCGTCAAAGCCCTGCTCTCGCCGGAAGGCAGCGTGGTGGGCAACCAGGCCGCCGGCACGCTCACAGTCCGTGACCGGGCGGAAAATGTCCGTCAGGTCGGCGGCTATATCGCTGAAATCAACAAGCGCCTCTCGCGCCAGGTCGCGCTGACGGTGCATGTCTGGGCTCTGGAAGTCACCGACGAAAATGAGGCGGGCCTGGACTTCCAGCTCCTCTTCGCCAACGACGACATTTCTATCGTGGCCGGCAGCCTTGCGTCTCTGGGCGGGCCGGGCACGGCTTCCGCCACTATTGTCTCCGGCAAGCTGAAGAACTCCACGGGCGTCCTGAAAGCCCTGAAGGAATGGGGCAACGCCACGCAGGTCACTTCCGGCGGCGGGTTGATCCTCTCGAACCAGCCCGTGCCGATTCAGGCTATCCAGCGCATCAACTATATCGCTGGTTCGTCCACGTCACAGTCAGACTACGGCCAGACCACGGAGATCACGCCCGGCGAAGTCACTACGGGCTTCGCCATGACGGTTATCCCGCACATTCTGGACCGGCGGCGTGTGCTCCTACAATACAGCATCAACCTGTCCAGCCTGGATGAGCTGAGTGAATACTCCACCAATGACCTGACCATTCAACTGCCCAAAACCAGCACCCGCGCCTTCAGCCAGCGCTCCACCATGCAGATGGGCCAGACGCTGGTGCTGGCCGGATTCCAGGACCAGTCGCAGAAACTGGCCAACTCCATGGGCCTGCTCAATTTCGGACGCGGGGCCAAATACGGCAAGACCCTGCTGGTCATCACCATTGAGGTGGAAGCCGCCGGCGGCGGGACCGAGGATTAACCATGCGCATGGTCATCATCAATAAGCGTCCCTGGGCCGTGGGCCTGGACTGGTCTTCCACCAGGATGGAAAAGCTCTCCCGTTCCCGCCTGCTGGAAATGGCCCAAAAGATCGACCCGGCTTTTGACATGATGGCCGTGCAGCGGCGTCTGTACGGCTTCGGCTCCAGCGGCCGGTCTGAAGACTGGAAGAAGGCCCGTTCGCTGGCGGCCTTTATCCAGCTTCCTCCGTCCTTCCTGGGGCTGTTCGCCTTGGAAGATGTGCAGGGAGAATCTTTCTGGTGGGTCATTGGCCGCCAGAACGGCTAGAATGTGGGGCAGGGCGACGCGGTTTATGCGACGCGCCAGGAGGCGGAACAGGAACTGAAAAGCCTGAATGAGCTGCTGGACAACAGCATCGCGGAAGTCGTCACGCAGGAGGATCCGGCGCACAGCCTGGCTTGGCTGGAACCGCTGCTGCATGTGGGGCCGGGCGCTGTGCTGCGTCGGCGCGGCTGTCTTGAATCGCTCCAGGAAGCGCCCGGACGAGTTTCGCCGGCGGTCCTGGGCGCGGGCCTGGCCCTGGGCCTGCTAATCGGCGGCGGCCTGGCCTTCAACGCATGGCGTGAACATCAGGCGGAACAGGCCTCGCTGGAGTCGGCCCGGCTGGCAAAATTGAACAAAGAGCAGCGCCGCCAGGAACTGCTTGCCCATCCGGAGAACTATTTCGAGCAGATCTGGACGCAAGCTCCCCTGGCCGTGGACGTGGCCGAACCCTGCATGGAGGCGCTGCTGGCCCAGCCCACAGTGGCCAACGGCTGGATATTGTCTGAAGCCTCCTGCGCGGGCCGTGCCGTAAGCGTCGCCTGGGCGCACCAGAGTCAGGCTGATTTCCTGAGCCTGCCGGCAAAGGCAATATTGAAAAGCCCACAGCTCGCCGTATCCCGGATGACGCTGGCCACGGGCCGGAAGGCCCGTACCGGCCAGAACTACCCCGGCATCCTGACGCGGGAAAGTGCTACCCGACATCTCTACCAGATCACCCAGCAGGCGGGTGCCCGGCTGCGCCTGGCATTTCAGAAGCCGGAAAAACGCAGCATCGACAAGGTGGAACTGTCGGCTCCCTGGATCAAGGGAGAATGGACCCTGAGCGCCGTTCCCGGCTCCCTGCTGCAAGAGCGCGCGCTCTGGCGCGCCTTGTCCGCCTTGCCGGGCCTGACGCTGGAGCGGATCAGCTTCAAAAATGAAGTCTGGACGCTCCAGGGAAATATCCACGCCAGGGAAAGATGAGGACGAAGCTCCTATGAACAGGATGTGCGGCTATTGTTCCAGGATTCGCAAAAAAGGCTTTCATGCGGGCACGATTTTCTACCAACGCGCCTGTACGGATGGCGACTTGTTGTATTTGTGCAGCGAAACTTTGAGAGATGTACGGGCAGACTCCAAGTGTCATTGCGGCAAATTCCGCAAGTCCAAAAGAAAACATCCAATGCCCATGCGGATGCTGTATGCTGAATTTTTTGTCAGCAGGCCGGGCAATACAAGGGGATAAGATCATGGTGATCACGAAAAGAACAAAAATCATCTGGGGCATTCTCCTTGCCTTGTTGCTGGCGTTTGCCGGCCTGCTGTGGACGCAGCGGACGCCCACGCCCATGCCTCCCGCCCCAAGGGACGTGCCCGCCAAAAAGAAAGCCGCGCCGACAAAAACGGACAACGCCGGTAAGGACGCCGCTGCGCCAGCCGGGTCGGATACGCCCGCTGACGCCAGCATGGCCGTCATGCCCATAACAGCCGGGAACCTGGGAAAGATCTCGGAACTCAGGAATACGCTGGAAGAGGAAACGCTGGAAGTCCAGATTGAGGAAAAACGAGCCAGGAAAAGGGAGCTCACACGTTCCGGTTCGGTTCCAGCGCCTACGCTGTCCCTGCCGTCCCTGACGCCTCCGGCATCTCCCTCGCCAGCTCCGGCGGCCGGTCCCCGGCCTGCGGGCTCAGGCGGGCTGCGGGTGATTTCCGTGCAGGGCGTGGGGGGCAAGCTCTCGGCCACGGTACGCACCGGATCCGGCCAGACAGTCGTGCGCAAGGGATCCCGCCTGGGCGACTCCGTGGTGACGGAGATATCCCGCCAGGGCGTCACCATCCGTCGTGGCGGCAAAACCAGTACGCTGCCCTTTGAGTGAGCGACGCCATGAACGCCATGAAGAATTCCGGCAACGCCCCTGAAGCCCTGTTTTTCGACGATTTCGAACAGGTTTCGGAAAAGGTGCGCGGCAAGGTGGCCCTGATCGACGGCGTGTTGCATATTTCCGAAGATCTTAAGGGCAACCTGGATATGGTCGCCCTGGTGGCCCGGCTGCGCCGCCGGGGCATTCCCTCGCCCGCCCTCCACAAGCCCAGCGAATTTGAGGAACACTATGCCAAGTTTGTCGTGCGTAGCGCGCGGGGTCAAAACGAGATTCAGCAACTGGCCATTGACCTGATTGCCCGCGCCCATAAGGCCGGTGCGTCGGATATCCATATTGTGGATACGGGCACCTACACCCGCATAAAATTCCGCGTCCTGGGCCTGCTGCGGGAAGATTCGCAGATGGAGGCGGAAACCGGCCGCCAGATGATTTCCATCATCTACGGCATTCTCGGCCAGTCCGCTGACGCGCCGTCCTTCAACGCCATTGAGCGCCAGGACGGGCGCGTGGTCAAACGGGACTATCTGCCGGAAGGCGTCCACTCCGTGCGTATCCACACTGAACCCATTGAGTGTGCCCATGCGGAAAGCGGCACAGGCACGTTCATGGCCCTGCGCCTGCTGTACGACTCCACCATGGCCACGGGCTCGCTGGAAGACCGGCTTACGGCCCTGGGATTTGCACAAAGCCAGTGCCGGAACATGGATTTCCTGACCAAGCGCACCGGCCTGACGGTGATTTCCGGCCCCACCGGGCACGGCAAATCCACGGTCCTGAAGCACACCATGGAATCCCAGACGGAAACCGCCCCGGAGAAGGCTTATCACTCCGTGGAGGATCCCCCGGAGTTCCATATGCGGGACGTGAATCAGATCAAGGTCACGACCAAGCAGGAAGGCGATTACGACCGCGGCAAGCGGGCCGCCGCGTACATCAACGCCATTGCCGGTGCCATGCGCTCGGATTCCGACGTGCTGATGATCGGCGAGATCCGCTATCCGGAAGCCGCTGTGGCGGCCATTGACGCTGCTCTGACCGGGCAATCGGTCTGGGCCACCCTGCATGCCAACAACGGCTTCGGCATCGTCACCCGCTTTGAAAGCCTGCTGCGTTCCGCCGGCTACCGCGATCCCCTGGATGTGCTCTGTGATCCCAACGTGCTGGCCGGCCTGGAATACCAGCGACTGATACCCAAACTTTGCCCGCACTGCAAGATTCCCTGGCGTGAGGTCAAGCACGAGGAACGTGGCCTGCACATTCCCGACGATGTGTATCAGCGCCTTTCCAGCGTTCTGGAGCTGGAGGAAATTGAGGGCGACTCCCGGCACGAGGGGATCTTCGTCCAGAACTATGACGGCTGCCCCCACTGCCTGTCCGGACTCAAAAACCAGACCGTGGCGGCGGAAGTGATCGTGCTGGACATGGACATTCTCAGCCTGCTGCGCGCCGGCAAGCTGACGGAAGCCCATGCGGCCTGGCGGGAAAAAGGCGGCATGACCTATATCGAGCATGCCCTCCAGCATGTCCGCCAGGGCCTTGTGGATCCTGTGCGGGCGGAAAGCCGCCTGGGCGTGCCCTGGACCTTCAACAAGTTCTTTGATCAGCCCAAAAGGACGGCATGATGAGCATTCAGGACATTTTCGCCCGCCTGTCCTTTGACGCGGCCACACGCATCCGGACCTGGAAAAAACTGGCCATGCAGGCGCAGTACGGTCTGCCGCTCAAGGATAGCCTGGGCAATCTCCGGGATCAGGCACAGCGCCGCAATCCCGCGTTGGCCAGGATTTTCGG
Organism: Desulfovibrio sp.; assembly: GCF_018379785.1. Taxonomy (GTDB): domain Bacteria; phylum Desulfobacterota; class Desulfovibrionia; order Desulfovibrionales; family Desulfovibrionaceae; genus Desulfovibrio. Next base: position 23,888 of record NZ_JAGZUV010000062.1, on the reverse strand, counting down.
CCAGGTGCTGGACCATATGGGCAGCGGCCATCATCTGGACACGGCCCTGACGGGCTATGCCTCGCCGGAAGAGATCATGCTGATCGCTTCCGGCCAGAAGGCCGGCAAACTTCCGGACGGCCTGCGCATGGCTGCGGAATTGCTGGAAGCCCGGCGCAGGATCGTCGGCGCTGTGGCCGGAGCCCTGGCCTACCCGCTTTTCCTTTTCCTCATGGCGTCAGCCATGCTGGCCATCGTAGCGCTGTATGTCATGCCGGAACTTGTCCAGCTCTCGGATCCCCGTGCCTGGACCGGTTTCGCGCGCGGTTTGTATCTCATCAGCGCACTCATCGGTTCCTGGGGCGGCATTGTCCTGCTTGCCGCCCTGGTGGGTGGATGCGTGGTTCTTGTCCTCATGCTGCCGCTCTGGACCGGCCCGGCCCGGAAGATAGCCGACAGATTCCCGCCCTGGTCCATGTACCGTCTGACTGTCGGCGGCGTCTGGCTCTTCACCCTGTCCACGCTGATGCGATCCGGCATGCAGCTCTCGCATATCCTCAACACCATGCTGGCCTCGGAAAATACGAGCCCCTACCTGCGCGAGCGGATCCGGGCCATCAGCAACCAGGTGGGCCGGGGCGAGAACATCGGGGAAGCCATGTATCTCTGCAACCTGGACTTTCCGGACCGGGAGCTGATCGACGACTTCCGCACCTATGCCGGCCTGCCGCATTTCAAGGACCAACTTCAGGATTTCGCCTGCGACTGGCTTCAGGAAGGCATTGCCGCCATCCAGCGCAAGGCGCGCCTGCTCAATCTTGCCTTTCTTATGCTGATTATCGGGCAAATGCTCCTGATCGCCATGTCGGTCATGGATCTTCAGTCGCAACTTTCAACGCCGAATTTGGGAGTAATGAAATGAACATGATGGAAGTCCTCGGCGCTCTTCTGATCACCCTGGTCATTGTCGCCGGTGCTGCGGTTTACCTGAACTCCGGTTTCTCGAAAAGCAAGGTGGTGTCCCTGGAACAGGATCTTGTGACCATGCGCATGCAGATCCAGCAGCTTTTTTCCGGCTCTTCGGACTACAGCGGCCTGGATAATGCCACGGCTGTCAATGCCGGCGTGGTGCCCAAAAGTCTGATCAAAGGAAGCGATCTGAAAACACCCTGGGGTGGTGAAATCAACTTGTCCACCAACGACACCAACGCCAGCTTCACGATTGAGCTGTCCGGCATTCCCCAGGATGAATGCACCCAACTGGCCAAATTCCAGACTGACGCATGGCTCTCGGTAAGTGTCAACGGCAATACCCTGGACAGCGACAGCACCATTGCGGACATCGTGAACTCCTGCACGACGACCAACACGATTGCTTACGAGGCCCGGTAGCCATGCCCCTGGCGGATCTGCAATTCAGCGATTTGCTGCTTTTTCCTGACGGCTCCGCGCGTCTGAAGGGCTGCCCCGGCGTCGGGCCGCAGCTCGTGCCCGTGCCGGAGGCCTGCGCGCCGGAAGTGGCGGGTCTGCCGGATCTGCTCGGCAAATATGAGCAGATGGCCATGCGCTACCGGCATGGGGACATCACCTATCGTGTGGCCAGGATCGACGACGTGGACGGCAAACGGATCTGGTTTCTGCGCCGTCTTGCGGAAACCGTGCCGCCGTTCGAGTCCCTGGGGCTGTTGCCGGTGCTTTGCTCCTGGCTCATGGGCGCGGAACAGCGTCAGGGACTGGTGCTGTTCTCCGGCGCGCAGGCCTCCGGCAAGACGACCACAGCCAGCGCCTTCGTGGCCAGACGCCTGGAGGTCTACGGCGGGCATTCCGTCACTTTCGAAAATCCGGCTGAACTGCCCCTGGCCGGAAGCTGGGGCGAGTACGGCTACTGCTTTCAGACAGAGATCGCCAGCGAGGCGGAACTGGCCCAGGAAATCGAACGCGCCCACCGTTACGCTTCGCCGGACATCATCTTCATCGGCGAGATCCGGACGCGCCATGCGGCGCTGGAGGCGCTGCGCGTGTCCCTGGGGTCCAGCCGCCAGCTTGTGGTGGCCACCATCCACGGCCAGGACGTGATCACGGCTCTGGAGCGCCTTGTCACCTGGGCACGGGAACTGGACGGGGACAATGCCGGCCAGAATCTGGCGGACGCCCTGCTGGCGGTGATTCACCTTTCCCTGGAAAGCAGCGCGGACGGGCAGCGCTGTCTGTCCTCTCCGCAATTTCTCCTGCTGCCCTTCAAGGAGTCGTCGCGCAGCATTCGGGTCAAGCTGAGAAACGGGCAGTTTAACACGCTGACGGACGATATGCGCGAGCTCAAGGCCCGGATCGCGCACAAGGGGGAACAGTCCATATGAAGATCATGGCGGTGCTTGCGCTTCTGCTTGGCGTTATGGCCATTCTTTCGCCGTCCGTGAGCTACAGGGACGACTATGCGCCGGCAGCCTGGAGCGTGGCCCTGAATTACGCCGTCTATCGCAATGCGGCCTTTCTCTACGCCCTGAAGCACAAGCCCAACGGGACTATTTCTCAGGCCGTTCTGGAGCTTCCGCCGGAATGGCATGCCCTGCGCGCATGGTCCGCCCGGGTGGATGGCGGGCGCTGCTATGTGTACGGCCCGGCTTCAGCGGAAGAGATCGCGGCCGCCTGGGAAATTTTTCAGGGCAGCTTTGCCGTGGGCCGGGCGGAAAACGGACGTTTGATGCCGGACGGGCTTACGCCCCTGCCGTCTTTTATTCCCACCGACAGTCTGGCCAGCGTTGTGGAGGTGGACTGATGAAGCTCATTGAAGCCATCGGCGTACTGCTGATTCTGGCCATGATCCTGCCCAAGCTGGCGGACATGATGTTCGCGGGCCTTATGGACACGCAAAAACGTCAGGCGGCGGATCATCTGGCGTTGGTCAGCCGGGCCTCGGCCAACTATGTACGCAAGCACCAGACAACGCTGAATTCGCAGGCTTCGGCCACGTCCGGGCCAACGGTTTCCGTGGCGGATCTGGTCAGCGACGGCCTGCTGCCGGACGGCTTCAATGACCGGAATATCTGGGGCCAGTCATACGGCATTTACATCCGCAAGGACGCCGTCAGCGGCCATTTGCGCGCCGTGGTGCTGACCACGGGCGGACGGGGCAATGAGACGGACAGATTTCTCAACGTCGTAGTGCCCGGTGCCGCCGCGCTGGTGGGCGGATCCGGCGGCTTCGTGCCTACCGGCGACGTTCCCGGCCAGGCCGCCGGCACGTTGCAGGGTGCCGGCGGGGGATGGTCCCTGTCCCTGGCCGGCATGGGCGTTCCTTCCCCCGGTGCCGGGCATCTCGGAGCACTGACCAGCTTTGATTCCAGCGCTCTTGGCCAGGATTTTCTCTATCGCGTGGCCGTGCCCGGCCATGAAGAGCTGAACGCCATGCAGACGGAGCTGGACATGACGGACCATGCCATCCGCAATGTCTCGGAACTCCAGTTTGAGGAACGGGAAATCACGGATGAATCCTGCGCCGCGCCGGAAGATCAGGGGCGTGTCTTCCTGGATCGCGTCCAGGGCCTCTATCTCTGTCGGAACAACTCCCTGGAGATCATCGGGGATTCCGGCATACGGCTCCGGCCGTTTTTACCTCGCCCTCCATCGCTGAAGCCGGGCCGGAAGCGCCGCCTCTGACGTCCTTCCAGACCTGGGCCACGTCCCTTTCGGACACGGAATGGCAGGTCCATATGCGCGTCCAGACCGGGAACAAGAGGCTGGATGGTGCCGATGACCAAGGCTGGGTCTATCCGGCTGACGACTATGGCCGGATCATGGTGCTGGCCATGTGCATTAAACAAACAGAAACGCCGTAGGAGATTTCATATGTCTTTTATTTTTCTTGGCACAATTCCATATTTGATTCTTCTTCACATTGTCTTAACGAAGTGTGCAATATTTAAAAAGTCAGACATAATAAAAATGATATACATTGAATGCGGAATTCTTGACAGAATATTATTCATGCTTGTTATGTTGAATTTGTATTTTATGATTGCAGTAAATGTCACCATGTGCTTGAAATTTTTTTTATAAATAAAAGAAGGGCAATCCAGAAAGATATTATAGATACAGCAACTCCAAAATATGAAAATGAGTATGAAATTCTTCTTGATGATTTAAATTTATCAAAATTGCATTTTATTATGTGTGACATTGATATGTTAAGGAAAAGAAAAGATAACAAATAAGTTATTAAAGAAATTTCTATGCCTATTGATAACACAATAATGCAACATTTTATATCTGGTCTGAATTGAAATAGTGCAGCAAGGCATCCAGTATTAAGTAAAAATGAAAGAGTAATAAATGCTTTGAGATGATCAAACATATTTTTTTCAGCCTCAAGAAATACTTTCAAATTTCTTTGGCTGCTCACGGACATAAGGCTTTTTATCGCAGCATCATCAAGAGATTTTTTCTTTGGAGTAAAGAACCACATAGCTGTTCCTCCAAACAGGTAATGTTATGAAACAATACTACTCCGCATATACAGAACCTTGCAAGCGCTTGGTCGGAGCCATGCTTTTCTTTACGGCGTTTCTCTTTGCCGTTCCGGCCAACGCCGCCGCACTACAGGAGCGCCAGCAGAAACTGGAACCGCTGTTTGACGCTCCCTGCGCCCGCTATCAGGTGCCCAAGGTGCTGGCCCTGGCCATCGCCCGCCAGGAAAGCGGCTGCCATCCCTGGATACTCAATATCTCAGGCCGCGACGTGCGGGCCGACTCCAAGGAAGAAGCCCTGCGCTATGCGCAGTGGGCCATGCGCGCCGGGCGCTCCTTCGATGTAGGCGTTATGCAGGTGAATTCATACTGGATCCGGAAGCACGGCTGGCCGCTGGAACAGGTGCTGGAGCCGGCCAACAACGTCAAGATCGGCGTCTGGATCCTGGCCCAGGAGATTCACCGGCACGGCCTCAACTGGAAGGCCGTGGCCTACTACCACACGCCCCTTCGGCCCAGGAGATTCACCGGCACGGCCTCAACTGGAAGGCCGTGGCCTACTACCACACGCCCCTTCATAAGAATCCGGAACGGGGCCGCGCTTATGCGCGGTCTGTGGTCGGACATGTGAAAAATATTCTGGGAGAGAAATAGAAATGGCACGGATTAAAAATTTCCGCCCCTTGGTCAAGGGGAAGATTAATAGTGCAAGACTGTTTCTGGTCACAGCACTTGTATCAACTTTTCTCTTATTGGTTATCACTGTCGCATTTAAAGAGTTCTCATTTTTTAGAATCCTTATGATTTTAGGAATTTCAATAGAAGTTAGTGTATATATAAATATATATATTTGTGCATTCGTTAGAAGAGATGTGGTTGCTAAACTTTTCTCTTACGCCATTATGTGCATTACATTACTCTCATTATATATTTTCTTATTTTATTAAAGAAGGAATAATTGATAAAAAACTAACAAGAAATGCAAATGATACTATCATCATGTATAAAATGTAATCAGATATATCGGACTCTGTTTTATATGACAGTTTTTCAAATTTAATATTTTGAGTTTTTGAAGACGTTATAAGATTTAACCTTAACCTTAATAATATATAAAATGTAAACAGATATAAAAATATTGCTGCAATAAATATACATAGACCAAAAGAGAAAAATATGACTGATCTTATTTCCTCTCCGCTTAATATAACAGCAATGAGTGCTGCGTTGAGCGCCATTAATGATGAAGCAAAAATACCAAGAAAAGTCTGAATATATGAATTTATATTTGTAAAAAGCGGCAACAGTGTTTTGTAACTATCCTCAACAAAAACTTTTTCTTCTGAAGAGAAAATAAATTTTTTTAAAAAATTAAACGTAACCGTGGGAAGTTTTTTTATTGATTGAGGAATGTGTCCCATATGAAACCCTCCACATCTATGCAGTATTGTTGGTTAAAGTTTTCCTTGGAGATGATATGCTGAAGCTACAAGACTTCCGCTCCCAGGCCAAGGGCCTGCCTGACCTTCTGACCTACGCGGCTCTGATCGAGCCGGGCATCATACTCCAGAAAGACGGCTCCTTCCTGGCCGCCTGGGAGATCCGTGGGGAAGACACGGCCAGCGCCACGCCGGATGAACTTGCCTATGTATCGCAGCAGTTCAGCAATGCCGTGGCCCGTCTCGGCACCGGCTGGATGCTCCATGTGGACGCCTGCCGGACACGGCAGCGGGCATACCCGGACGCTGCGCGCTCGCACTTTCCGGATCCTGTTTCCCAAGCCATCGAGGACGAGCGCCGTGCCTTTTTTGGCGAAGGCCTCTGCTACAGTACAGCTACTTTCCTGACCGCCACCTTTCTGCCCAACTATAATGTGACCAAGATGGCGGGCGCTGCCAAGGTGGGCGTGGAAACCATGTCGGCCCTGGAGAAGGGCCTCAAGACGTTCAAGGACACGCTCCTTGAACTGGAAGACGGCTGCTCGGCCGTGCTGGGCATGACCCGCCTTCAGGAATATGAGCTGTATGACGCCTCAGACAGTCCGTTTTTGCACTCTGACCTGCTGGCCCACCTGCAATCCTGCATTTCCGGCGTCCTGCAACCTGTGCGCATCCCGGCCGCCCCCATGTATCTGGACGCTCTACTGGGCAGTCGCCACCTGGTCGGCGGCCTGATTCCCCGCCTGGAAGACGGGCTGGAGAAAAAGCATCTGGCCGTCCTCTCCATCGACGGCTTACCGCAAGAATCCTGGCCTGCCATGTTTGCGGGCCTGGATACCTTGCCTTTTGAGCTCCGCTACTCCACGCGCTTCATCTGCCTGGATCAGTTTGACGCCGAGAAGGAGATCACGAGCTACGTCAAGGGCTGGAATCAGCGCGTTCTGGGGTTCATGGACCAGTTTCTCAACAATCCCAACGCCAAGGTCAACCGCGACGCCCTTCGGATGCGCGAAGACGCGGAAGAGTCCAAGGCGGAAGTACAGTCCGGCTATGTCGGTGCGGGCTATCTGTCCTCCACAATCATCCTCATGGATGAGGATGTAAACGTTCTGCAAGACAATGCCCGCGAGCTGCGCCGGATGATCCAGACCCAGGGCTTCGGCTGCCGCATTGAATCCATCAACGCTCTGGAAGCCTGGCTGGGCAGCCTGCCCGGCAACGGATATGCCAATATCCGGCGTCCCTTCATCACCACCCTGAATCTGGCGGATCTGCTGCCCCTGCAATCAGTCTGGACGGGCAGTCCGGTCTGCCCGTGCCCCTTCTATCCGCCGGATTCCCCACCTTTGGCGGTCTTTCTGACCGATGGCTCCACGCCGTTCTGGTTCAACCTCCACGACGGCGATCTGGCGCATACCTTTATCGACGGCCCCACGGGCTCCGGCAAATCATCCCTCCTGGCCATTATTTCCGCGCAGTTCCTGCGCTATATGGATGGCCGCATTTTCGCCTTTGACAAGGGTAACTCGCTCTTTCCTCTCTGCGACGCCACGGGCGGCGATCACTATGAGATCGCCACGGAAGACAGTCTGTGCTTCACGCCGCTTCAGCGCATTGACGAAAGCGCCACGGAAATGGCCTGGGCGGAAAACTGGATTGAAAGCCTGCTGGAACTCCAGGGCATGGCCGTACTGCCAGCGCACCGCGAAGCCATCCACAACGCCATGACGGGGCTGGCCACGCAGCCGGAACACATGCGCACCCTGTCGCATTACATGCACGCCGTGCAGGGCACCCCCATCCGGCAAGCCCTGGCTTACTACACGCAACGCGGCACGATGGGGATGTTGCTGGACGCCAGAACAGACAATCTGCGCTCTTCACACTTTGTGGTTTTTGAAATGGAAGAGCTGCTGAAAAAAGGCGACCGCAACCTGATCCCCGTGCTGACCTATCTCTTTCACCGAATCGAGAAGGCCCTGGACGGCAAGCCCTCGCTCCTGATTCTGGATGAGGCCTGGATCATGCTCGGCCATGCCGTCTTCCGCGACAAAATCCGCGAATGGCTCAAAGTGATGCGCAAGGCCAACTGCGGCGTGATCATAGCCACGTAAAGCCTCTCGGACGCTAAGAACAGCGGCATCATGGACGTTATTCTGTCGTCCTGCCCCACAAAAATCCATTTGCCCAACAGAGAAGCCCGCAATGACGACGAGTACGCCTTTTATCGGGGCTGCGGGCTGAATGACCGCCAGATCGGAATTCTGGCCAACGCCACTCCCAAGCGGGACTACTATATGGTCAGTCCCTCCGGCCGCCGGCTCTTTCAGCTCGGCCTGGGGCCGGTGGCGCTGTCCTTCGTCGGCGTTTCCGACAAGGACAGTATTGCCCGGATCAAGGCCCTCAAAAACCAATATGGGAAAGACTGGCCCTGGGTCTGGCTCAAAGAACGCAACGTCGTTTAACTCCAAGGAGAAAGATATGCGCACGTCATTGCCTCTGATTTTCCTTTTGGCTTTCTGTATGCCCATGAATGTCCACGCCAAAGTTGTGTACTGCACGAATTGCAGCGACAGGGTGACGCAGGCCATAGAAAAGGCCACCAGCCTTGACCAGCTCAAAACGCTGCTCAAGGAATACGATGAAGCCATAGAGCAGACTGCCGCCCAACTCCAGATGGTGCAGCAGAATATCGAGCAATACACCAATATGGTGCAGAACACCGTTATGCTGCCCGCGAACATTATCCGGAAGATTGCCGGTGAACTTTCGAGGGTGGGCAAGATCACAAACGCCCTGAACACCATGCGCAACGATGTCATGGGCATGGGCAGCGTCTTTGATGGTCTGTACCAGACGCAAGGTGAGCTGAAGAATCTGGCCAACATGCCCAGGAACATGCTTTCCCAGGGCGGCATGACCTACCGCACGAGCTGGGACAGTTGGAGCAGTCGCGTGGACGATTCCACCAAGGCGACATTCCAGCTCTCAGGCCAGCAGCTCAAGGAACTGGAAGAGTCCGGCGAGCTGGAAGACTACATGAATGAGCTGCTTTCCAGTCCTGACGGCCAGCAAAAAGCGCTTATGGCCGGCAATCAGCTTGCCGCCCTGCAAATACAAGAGGCCCGCCAACTCCGCGAACTCATTGCGACAAAGGTTCAATCGGATTTGGCGAGCCAGGAAAAGGCAGAGAAGGAAAGTCAGATGGGACAGGAACGCGAAAGATATATGCTCAAGAAAAAATTGGGAACAACTTCACGCTCTGATCCATTTTAATCTATGTTACAGAGCTTTCTTACGTCCTTCTTTTTGAGGTTGGTGTCACGTGTTACGAGTTTATAATCTTCTTTTTTTCCAAATATATTTATGAATGTCATGGCATCTTCTCCTTTATTTTCAATATAACAAGGAGTTTCAGAGTTATCCATGATCAGCTCAAGTTTGTTATCAGTCCTAGAGGTTATTTTATATTTAACGCCATAAAATTTCTCTTCTGTAATTTTTAAAAGGGCTGATGGTGTTTTTTGGGATTGCCACCAGCCATAAATACCAAAAGAAAACGATTTAGAAGGCATAAAAATGAAAATTATGAGAATTATAAAGATAGCTTTCTTCATTGGAATGCTCCTTTTTATTCTATGTTACAGCAATACTATCACTGTTTTTGCTGCGACGCAAGGTGATACGATTGTATCTGATATTGTCACAAAATTTCATAATGAGCTGTCTAAATATGAAACAGTCATGCTCAAATATGCCAAGGTGCTATTTTATTGGTGTGCAGTTCTTGAGGTTGCCTGGCTGGGCGTAAAAATGGCTCTTGGTACTTCTGATATCCGCGAAACAATCAAGAATTTCTGTTTTGTACTTTTGGCTGCCGGATTTTTTCTTGCCGTCATCAACAATTATCATACATGGACGTGGAACGTCATCAATGGATTAAAATCAATAGCTGGTGAAGCAACAACAATCACAGATGCATCTGATAAGCCATTTACTGTCGGACTTAGGCTAGCGCAAGATATTTTTCGTATGACCGGGATAAATCCTGTAACATTCGTTGCATATTTCTTGGCTGGCATGGCAATTCTCTTCTGTTTTGCACTCATTTCGTTACAGATAATTCTTATAAAATGTGAGTGCATAGTGGCTATGTGTGCATCATCCATTCTGCTTGGCCTTGGAGCGACCTCCTTCCTACGGGATTATGCCATTAACGCCTTGCGCTACGTCTTTGCCGTAGCCTTCAAGTTGATGGTCATGCAGCTCGTCATGGGCGTAGGCATCAATTTTATACAACAACTTGAGACAACGGAAGACATGGATTGGGACCAGATTGGCCTCACCATCTGCTTTTGCGTCATCTTCTACTGCCTCGTCAAAACCCTCCCCGATGTGGTGGCCGGGATCATCCAGGGCTCGCACGTCAGCACGGGCAATGCTCTTACATCCACGGTCACGGCCCTGGGTGCCGGCATGATGGGCGTGGGCATGGCCGCTGGATCCGGCGTGGCCAACATCGGCCGGGCCGCCCAAGCCGCCAAGGCCCAAGGCGCTCAGGGCGTGGGCGGTATGCTCAAGGGCACGGCCGGCAATCTCTGGAACGCCACCCGTGAAGCCAGCCATAACAAGGGGGAGCGCCAGGGCAGTGTCGCTTCGTCGCTACGGGCGCGGATTGAAAGTGCGCGCACGGAAGCAGCCAAAAGTCAGAACAAGGGGGGCTAACAACACTATGAGCCTGTTCAAGAATAAAGAATGGTCTGAGCTGCGTCGGTTCTGCATTGAATCAAACCAAGCGCGCGGCATCTGGAAGGTTATAGATGAACAACGGCAGCTTTTTGAATGCCTGCAAGAATACGCCCCGGAGGTCTTGCAGCGCTGCCCGTGGATTGAGGGCTGGCTGGCCCGGACGGACATGTTTCTGGTCAATCTGACCCGTCTGGCTGATCTCCCGGACAAGCCGGAAGGCTTTGGTCCACGATTTCCCCGCTCCTGGCCCGGTTCTTATGAGCTGGAGTATCTGCCTGGGTGGAACAAGAAATCGGGAGAACACCATGAGTAAGAGGCAGTCATATGGGAGGCAACCCAAAAGTTCAAATTTATCTGCATTCTCAAGACTACTGCATGCAATGAATTTTATTTCATCAATAATGATGTTTTTAATGTTCCTATATGTCTATTACGTAAAAAGAGAGCCTATTTTTCTTGTAGGTGCTATCGTGATTGCATTGCCATACTCACTTTATCTATATTTTTCTGGGAGAAGCATTTTAAAAAATATAAAAAATGATTTTTATACTCATAAAAATCATTATATTTTATTTTTTATCGCATCGTTCCTCTCTATAGTTGGAGCAACTATAGTTTTTTTAGAATGTAACTAGAAATTTGATCACTGATTAACAGAAGAAATACACATGAAAATAAAACAAAAATTCCTATAAAACGAAAATTATATTTATGACTACTTTCTATTTCACCAATAATAAAACTAATGTCATCATTTCCTTCTATTATGTATTTAGCGATAGTATTTTTTGATTTTAGATTTGATACAACTGAAAGTATATAAAATGAAAGTGATAGGGCATATATAGACATAAAAGATGAAAATATATTTACAACATTTAATGTTATTGCAGTAAATGCAAATGCTGAGTCTGTCATAAGAATTACTGACGCAATTGTATTTAATGATGAGTGAAAATTTGAATTTACCAAAGAATAAGCTGAAAGCATCAATGAGGAGTTAGTGTGACCGATATGTTTTTTATCCTCATAGAGGCCGTCTGGAAGCGCGGGTACAACAGTGTTTTTTTCTTGTCCATTTTTATTCTTTCTGCGGTTTTTTTTCATGGAGTCAACCTCTTTTGGTCAGAAAAATAAAGGAATCATACAATGAGTCTGTTCAAGAAAAAAGAGAAAATCGACGTTCACGCGTCCGCGCCCAAGCCCGCAGACGGCCATAACCCGTACCTTAACGCCCGCCAAGAATGGCTGGAACGCTACGGCTCGTATATCAACCGCGCGGCGCAATGGCGCATGACGGCCTTCATCGCCCTGATGCTCCTGGGCGGATCCATCATGTGTAATGTCATTCAGGCGAACCAGGTCAAAGCCATTCCGTACATCATCGAGGTGGACAAGCTGGGCAAGGCCGCCGTGGCGGCTCGCGCGGATCAGGCCGGCGCCGCACCCCTGCGGCTGGTCCAGGCGGAAATCGCCGCCTGCATTACGGACTGGCGCACGGTCACGGCGGACATTGAGCTTCAGAAGCAGATGATCCAGCGCCTGAGCTTTTTTGTGGCCGGCAGTGCCAAGGGCGTGCTCAAGGAATGGTTCACGGCCAACAATCCCTATGAAATCGCCAAGTCCGGCAAGCTGGTCCATGTGGAAATCAAGAGCCTGCCCTTGCCGGTGAGCTCCACTTCTTACCGGGTGGAGTGGACGGAGACAGTCCGCGCCCATTCGGGCGTGGCCCTGGAAAGTCATACCTATGAGGCCACGGTCAGCGTCCAGATCAATCCGCCCACGTCGGAAGCTGTGTTGCTGCGCAATCCCGGCGGCGTGTACATCACCAGCCTTTCGGCCAGCCGCGTATTTAAAAACGCCGGTCCGGCCGCTTCCAAAGCTCAATAGGAGTTTTCCGCATGAAAAGGTTTGTTGTTTCCCTGTTGCTGGCATGCTGCTTTTTCCCTGGAGCAGTTGAGGGCGCGGCCCCTTCCAGGGGCCCGGCGTCCGCTGCTTCCGACCCGGCCTCGGCCCCGCCGTTGCCGGCCGATTTCCTGAACACGCCCCCGGATTTTCTCAGCAATGACGCCGTGCCGTTGAGCAAACGCGAACGGCAGGCCCTCAACCTGAGCCGTGATTGGGCCGGACGCGGCCCGGCTCCGGTGCTCTCGCAGTCCGGCAAACTGGTCTATGAGCATGGCGCTTCCCTGCCCACCATCCTGGCCAGCCCCATGCAGGTCTGTGATGTGGAACTCCAGCCCGGGGAGAAGGTCAATGAGGTGATCGTGGGCGATTCCGCGCGCTGGATGGTGGAAACGGGCACTGCCGGCAACACCACGCACCTCTTCATCAAGCCCGTGGACGCCGGGCTGGAAACAACCGCCGTGGTCACCACTGACCGCCGCATTTATCATCTGCGTCTTATTTCCCAGCGCTCCGGACATACCCCGTATGTGGGCTTTGTCTACGCCGACGCCATGAAGCTCCAGCTTGCGGAAAAGAAGGCCGCCAGAGAACAGGAAATCCAGCGCAATACGGCCACAATTGAGGGGAAAGAGGTCGATATCTCCGGGCTGAATTTCAATTTCGAGGTGAAAGGCAAGGCCTCCTGGAGGCCTGAACGCGTCTTTGACGACGGCCAGAAAATTTACATCCACCTGCCCCGGAAAAGTACGGAGATGCCCGTGCTGCTGGCCCGCAAGCATGGGGAAAACGTCCTGGTCAACTACCGCGTGGACGGCAAGAACCTGGTTGTGGACGGCCTGTTTGACGACATCTCCCTGCTGCTGGGCGTGGGCTCCAGGCGGGAGGAAGTGCGGATCATCAGAAAAGGCCAATGAGATGAGCGACGAATCCCCCAACGCCCTTGTCATGTCGCCCACGCCACTTGTGGCCAGAATGGGCCGCTGGCCGCTCTATGTTCTGCTGGCGGTCCTCATCATGATGCTCGCCGTGCTGATCTACAGCGTGAATTTTGCCCATGACCCCAAGAAAGATGAGGAAGAAGCCAAAAAGGCCGCTGTAAGCGAAGAGGAAAAGCCTGTCTGGCTTGTGGAGGGAAGCGGTTTGGCGCTTGATCCCAAGAAGGATCAAACGAGCGGCGTTGCAGCGCCTCCGGAACCGGCAAAGCCGGAACCCTTGGTAGTTGTCCAGCGTGAGGAAAAACCGGATCAGCAGGCGGAAAACATCCGCCGCGTCAAGAGCCAGGCGTATATGAGCGCTCTCAGCGCGCCCTTGGTCGCCAAACGCATGACCGACGCCAATGCCGCTGCCGTGGCCGTCAGCGCGCCTGTGAACGGCTCCGCGTCGGCCGCCGGTCAAAATGCCGTTTCCGCCACGGCTTCAGCCGGAAGCGACAACTACTATGACCCGGCCGCTGATCGGGACAAGGAAGCCTTTTTTGACCGCGCCCGCAAGGACACTTCCTGGCAGCTTCAGGAGCAGCGCACGGCCGGCATGCCGCTGGAGCTGAAAACCGGCGCGGTCATTCCTGGCGTCATGCTGACAGGCGTGAACTCGGATCTGCCCGGCAACATGATCGCCCAGGTTTCGCAGCACGTCTTTGATTCCGCCACCGGCCGGAACCTGCTCATTCCCCAAGGCACCAAGATCTACGGCGTTTACGACTCCCGTATCGTGTACGGCCAGGAGCGCGTCCTGATCGCCTGGAACCGCCTGATCTTTCCGGACGGCTCATCCATCTCCCTTGGAGCCATGCCTGGAGCGGACATGGGCGGCATGGCCGGCCTCAATGACGACGTAAACAATCACTACATGCGCATATTCGGCTCGGCGCTGATGATGTCCCTGGTTTCCGGCGGCATGGCATACGCCCTGGACGGCGTGAACGACAGCACGAAAACCGACAACGGAACGCGCATGACCGACGAGATGACGGCATCCCTGGCCCAGCAGCTTGGCCAGACGACGACAACGCTGCTCCAGCGCAATCTGAGCATCAAGCCCACGCTGGAGATCCGGCCCGGCTACCAGTTCAATATTGTCGTCACCAAGGACGTGATTTTCAAGGAACCTTATACCCGCTGGCGGCGCTGAGGAAGCAGCCATGAACGGAACCGCAGAGAAGAAACCCCGTTCCACCCTTTTCGGGCGGAAGGATCTGCTGGAAGTCTACCGCCGGGCGAAAGACTTCATCATCAGATATAAGCTGCTCCGCATGTGCCGCTTTTCTGATGAAAACGGCCTGAAACGTCTGACGATCTGTAATCTCTGGCGGATCGAGCGGAAAACGGATGGCGCGCTGCATACCTTCGCATTCGACCTGCGCAACGGGGAGTGGCTTGAAACGGACAACCTGGACAAATGGCCGGATATCCCTTTTGCCCCCATTGGGGAAAAGACGCGTTCGCTTGATTGGGGCTTCTGGCTCTGCAAGGACGCTTTAGGCAAGGCTCTTCGCGCCGCCGGAGCCGACGACCTCCCTGAGACGGGAGAAAACGGCGCGCCCAGCTCCAGAGTATACAGAGCTCTCTTCAGAAAATACTTCGGCGGGGAGGTCCGGAATCGGAAGGGCGAATTCCATAGGAGCCAGGGCCTGCTCACGAATGCCTCCACGGATTCCGGGGCCAAAGCCTTGCGGGCCGTCTGGTGGGATCATTTTGTGGACCGCGAGATGCTTTCCGCCTTGCTCGCCATGGATTGGCGCAAATGGACCGTTGCGGGCTACCTGAAATATGTCCGGCATCGTCCGGCGCTACTGAAGGTGGCCGCAGAGCACCGGAACCTCCTTCCGGTTCTGAAAGAGATTAACCCGCAGCAATGGGGCCGGAATGACCTTTTTTCACGCAAGCTCTGGGTCAGGGACGGAAGAAAAAGCACGGCCCTGGACCGCAGGCCTGTCCAGCCTGAATGCTGCTGGGGGTACAGGCTACGCAGCTTCGAGTCGGCCGCGCCATGGCGCTGGCTGTCCAGAGCTTCGTCGCTCATTGTCCGCGAATGGACGGAGGCGAAAAACAACCCGGTCATCGAGGATCTGGCCCTGGCCAATTGCGGCGGCATCCATGCGCCGGTCTGTGCCTATGTGAAACTCATCCGCTTTTCAAACCGAACCAGGTTTCCGGCCGGGTCGCCTCTTGTGCGACAACTCTACCGCGTTTTTCTGAAGCACTGCGCGCAGATATGGAAAGAGAGGGGTTTTGCCGCCATGCGGCGATGGCTCTGGAATGATCCGGAGTCGGATCTCACGCTCATGGCGGACTACCTCCATGCGGAAGGCTTCGCGCAGGGCCTGCCGGACAGAAATTCTTCATGGGCCTCCCTGCTGCGCAGATCTGAAGACTGGCACAGACGTGTCGCAATTCAACGTTCGGAACGAAAAGACAAACTCCTGAAATGGGACTCGCTTCTCCCGGAAACCGTCATTGACGGCGTGGCCTGTACGCCCCTGACGGATAGCCAGGCCTTAGCCGAGGAGGGTTCTGAAATGTCGCACTGCATCAGCAGTTATGCGGGCCACTGCCATCAGGGGACATACCGGGTCTTCGCCCTGAAGGAGCCCGACGGGACAAGATCGACCCTGGGCATATGGCTGAACGGCAAGGATGGCGTGAGCCTTGATCAGCACCGTGGCCCGCACAATTCCGCCGTTTCCCGGAAAGCCGCTGCCGCCGCAAAAAAATTGCTGAATGCCTACCGGCAGGCTCTCGCGGAGACGCTGCAATCCTGCCGGAAGGAAAAGATCGCCGCGTAACACAAAGGGCCTTTCGGTCGCGGATCCGGAACCAGGCTGGCCATACAAGTAACCTGCTGGAATTTCACACAGCGGCATTTGTCCCCGGTAACACGTTTTGTTGGAGAGAATCATGGCGCAACAGGAATACGGTCTTCAGGAATCAACGCCCAAGCGCAAAACCGCGCCCTGGTGGCTGCTGCTCCTGCTGCCGGCGCTGGCGCTGCTGGGCATGAGCATGGCCACGCTGAAGGCGGCTTCGGATTATGGCTTCCAGTCCGCTCTGGGGCAGCCGTGGTTTAATCTTTTCGGCATCCCGATTTACGCGCCTTGGAGCATCTTCACCTGGGAAGGCATTTCCCCGACGGTCATGGACAGCGCCATGACCGTCGGACAGGCCTTTTTCATCCTGCCCTTGCTCCTTGCCGTGCTTTGTACGGTGGCCTTCCGCCGGCTCAAGGGCAATCAATATCTGCACGGTTCGGCGCGCTGGGCGCGGGAAAACGAGATCAGGCGCATGGGCTATTTCGAGGGCAAGGGCGTCTATGTGGGCGGCTGGTTCGACGCCGGGAAAAATACCCTGCGCTATCTCCGGCACAACGGCCCGGAACATGTTCTTTGCTTCGCGCCCACGCGCTCCGGCAAAGGCGTCGGCCTGATCCTGCCGACGCTGCTGTCCTGGCCAGACTCCAGCCTGACGCTGGACATCAAGGGCGAGAATTGGGCGCTCACGTCAGGCTGGCGCAAATCCCAGGGGCATACGGTGCTGCGCTTCGCGCCTGCGGACTCGTCCGGATCCGGCTGCGCTTTCAATCCTCTGGACGAGATCCGCCTGACGCAACTGGAAGCTGTCCAGGACGTGCAGAGCATGGCGCTGATGCTGGTGGATCCTGACGGCAAGGGCATGGCGGACCACTGGACCAAAGCGGCCTTTGCCTTTTTCTCCGGGCTGATCCTGCATTGCTGCGTCATGGTGCGGCATAAAGAGGGCCGCATGCCCACGCTTCAGGAATTGACCATCATGATGTCTGATCCGGATCGTACCTCTGCGGAGCTGCTGGATGAGATGATGGCCACGGATCACGCGGAGCTGTTCCGGGAGTTCGCCCCGGACGCTGACGCGCGCGTGGGCGATGCCTGCCATATCTTCATTGCCAGCTCCGCGCGGGAAATGTCCTCCAAGGCGGAAAACGAGGCCTCCGGCGTCCTGTCTTCCGCGCTGGTGAACATGGCCATCTACCGCGATCCCATCATCAACATCAACACGGCCCGGTCTGATTTTCACATCCATGATCTCATGAATGACGAAAATCCGGTGGACCTCTATCTGGTGGCTCCACCGGACGGCATAGACCGGGTGCGCCCGCTGATGCGCCTTATGCTGGACCTGATTATCCGCCGCGTCTGCGCCAAGATGGAATTTGCCGACGGCGCGAGCAAGGTCGGCTATCTGCATCGGCTCCTGCTGATGCTGGATGAGCTTACCAGCCTGGGGAAACTGCCCATTCTGGAGAAAGCTATTGCCTACATCGCCGGTTACGGCGGCAAACTGTACATCATCGTCCAAGACGTAAAGCAACTCAACGAGGTATACGGCAAGGACAATGCGATCTTTGGCAACTGCCATGTGCGTATCGCCTATGCGCCGAATGATCCGGACACAGCGGAGTTGCTTTCCAAGATGACCGGCAAAACTACGGTGGTGGAGAAGAAAACCTCCATCTCCATCGGCAAGGGCGGGCGCACCCGCTCCATCAACATGGCGGAAACGGCCCGGCCCCTGCTGACGCCGGATGAATGCGGACGCCTGCCCGGCGCGGAAAAGGATAGTGAGGGCAAGGTCACAAAGCCCGGTCATATGCTGATATTCACCGCTGGCCAGTATCCTGTTTACGGGATGCAGATTCTCTATTTCAAGGATCCCACGTTCTCGCAGCGCTCCAAGATGCCCGCGCCGGGCGTTTCAGAAAAGTATCCCGCCGGCATCACGGATTCCCTGTATTTTCCCCGGCCCAAAGAATGGTTCTCTCCGGTGGAAACACCCCAGGAGGAAAAAACGCCGGATGTGCCGGAGCAAGCCCGGCCTGCCAGCTTCGAGAGTTTTCTGGAGGAGCGGCCATGAAAGCGCTGCCGGCCGTTGTTGCCGCTTTCTTTCTGCTGCTGCCGCTGCTGCATCGTGCGGGCTTCCGTTTCAACCCGACGCCATCCCTGCCCAAAGGCATTTACCGCATCGCGCCCGGCGCTCCGGAGCGCGGAGATCTCGTCTCCTTTTGCCTGGAGTCTCCGGTCTGGACCTCTCTGGCCAGAGAGCGCGGTTACGTCGGGCCGGGCTCCTGCCCTTCAGGACTTCGGCCTTTGCTCAAACGCCTGGCCGGGCTTCCCGGTGATGCCGTCGCGGTCACGCCTTACGACATACAGATCACGTCAGCCGCCGGATCGGCCTGCTTCTGGCCGGCTCCGGCCAGGCGCAACGACAGTATGGGCCGTCCGTTGCCGGCAAGCTCGCTGCGCGCCGGCGTGATCCCTGCCGGCATGGCCCTGGTGCTCGCCGGTCATCCGGGCAGCTTTGACAGCCGTTTTTTCGGGTTCGTGCCTCTGGCCGGCATGGCCAGGGTGGAGCCCGTATGCATCTTTGAACCTTCAACTATGGGGAACTGATGAATATGACGGAAAAAAATCGTGATCAGATGTCCTTCATCCGCATTGGAACCGTCCATGAGCAAGCGGATATTGCGCTGTTCATGGACGAAGTTTTCAGGGAAAGCGTGAATGATTACTGGACACAACAGGCAAGAGGACTGCTTCACAGTATTCTGTCCCGTCTGATGCGGCAGTGCAAAGAGGAAGACAGCATGCTGCCATACTCTGAACTCATTGCCGCCCTGCGAATCCATGCATCAGGCATTTCAGCGGATGATCAGGAACAGAATGCCATTCTCGCAACGGTGAACAATCAACTTCTGAAGTGGAGAACTTCAGCCCTGGAGAAACTGTCATGAATAAGGAAGAACTGAATGCTGCGGCCACGGATGCCTTCAACCAGGCCCAGGACGGCCTGGCCGTGCCCCTTGATCCCGAACAGGCGGAAGGCATGGGTGCTTTCTCGGAAGACGCCCTGACGCTGAAGGATATCCTGGACGACGCCCTTCTTGCGGCGGAAGGGGGGGAAGATGGCCGGGGATAAGAAAGAGCGGATCCCGTTCCATGAAGAGTTCGCCGGCAAGGTCATCAAAATGCTGGAGGAAGGCACGGCTCCCTGGCAGAAGCCCTGGACGCCGGCCCAGAACCTTGCACCGCGCAATCCTCTTTCCGGCACGGTCTACAAGGGAGTGAATCGTCTGCATCTGGCGATGGCCGGCTATGAAGATCCGCGCTGGATGACGCTGAAACAGGCCAATGACGCTGGCTACCGTATCAAGGCGGGCAGCCGCTCCACGGCCGTGGTTTATTACCAGTTCACGAAAGAACAGGATCGGTTGGATGAAAATGGTCAGCCGGTCCTGGGCGACGACGGCAAGCCGCAAAAGGAAAATATCGCGCTTGAGCGGCCTATTATGCGTATGGCGCGCGTTTTCAACGTGGAGCAAGTGGAGAATTTCCCTCCGCTTCCGGAACACGAAAAAGCCTTTGCATGGGATCCCCAGGAAAAGGCCGAAGCCGTGCTCGCCAATTCCGGCGCTGTCATCAAACATGATCAGCATGACCGGGCTTTTTATCGCCCGCTGAACGATGAAATTCACCTGCCGCCCCAGAACAGCTTTGACGCCGCCGACAAATACTATGCCACGGCCCTGCATGAGCTGGGACACTGGACCGGACACCCTGACCGCATGAACCGGGAATTCGGACCGTTCGGCTCGGCCACATACGCCAAGGAGGAACTGCGCGCGGAAATCAGCTCGTGGATGGTTGGTCAAGATGTCGGCGTGGGCCATGATCCCGGCCAGCATGCCGCCTATGTGAAGTCCTGGGTGAAGGCGCTTAGGGAGGATCCGCTGGAAATCATGCGCGCCTGCCGGGATGCGGAACATATCCGCGACTATGTTCTGGGGTTGGAAATGCAGAAGGAAAAGATTCATGAGCAGAGTGTGGAGCGTGGACAGGACGACGCCGGCATGGCCGCGCCTTCCGGCGCTCCCGTTGATCCTGCGCAGGCCAAAACTTATCTCCATGTGGCCTACAAGGACAAGGAGGCCGCCAAGGCTTTGGGGGCTCGCTGGGACGGCAAACAAAAGCAGTGGTACGCCCCTGAAGGAACGGACCTCGCGCCTCTGCGGCGTTTCATGACGCCGCTTGAGCAGGCTTTTGCCGGAGCCAGGGCCGCCACGCCGGCGGAAAATCTCTCTCCGCAGGAAGAGTTCGCCCGCAAGCTGGCGGACATGGGCCTGGACCTCAAAGGCCAGCTTCCGGAGCTGGACGGCAAAATTCACCGTGTCCCCTTGCTTTCCAAAAAGGGCAGGGGAGTGGACGGAAGCTATTGCCTCCACGGCGACGGCATTCCGGCGGGCTGGGCGCAAAACCATGTCACCGGCGAGAAGGTAAAGCTCGTGGCCACCGGCGTCGTGCTCTCGTCGGCGGAACGGGAACGCCAGCAGCGGGAGCGTACCGCGCGGCTTCAGGCGGCGGAAGCGGAACGCGCCAGGGCGCACGATGCCGCCGCCCAGCGCTGCAAGGGCATGTGGGACAGCTTCAGCCCGGCCGTCTCGTCTCCCTATCTGGAGAAAAAAGGCGTGAAAGCCTTCGGCCTCAAGGAAGATCAGGGGAACCTGATCATTCCGTTACGGAACGTCGAAGGTGAACTGCGCGGCTTCCAGGCCATTGATCCGGATGGCCAGAAGGCTTTTGCCACGGGCATTGAGAAAAAAGGCAACTTCCATCTGATCGGCGCTGACGGCAAGGACTTGTCCCAGGGAGAAATTGTCCTTTGCGAAGGCTACGCCACCGGCGCTTCACTGCACATGGCCACGGGCAAGCCCGTGGCGGTCGCCTTTGACTCCGGTAACTTGTTGCCTGTGGCGGAAGCCATCCGCGACAAATACCCCAACGCCGCTATCACCATCTGCGCGGACAACGATCACGCCATGCAAAGGGACGGCAAGCCCTACAACGTAGGTGTGGAAAAAGCCGAGCTGGCGGCGCAGAAGGTCAACGGCAAGGTCAAGGTCCCCACGTTTACCAACAAGGAAAAGGCCCAGGGCCTGACCGACTTCAATGATCTGCACAAGGCACGCGGCCTTAAGGCCGTCCAGCGCCAGGTCGGGAAGGAGCGCGCCAAGGACCGGGGCAAGGAGCTTGGACGATGATAAGACTGCTGATCGTGGAAAGCCCCGGCAAGATCAAGAAGTTGCAAAGCATCTTGGGCGCGGAATGGCGCGTGGCCGCCAGTTGCGGCCATGTACGTGATCTGCCGCTCAAGGAAATGGGCATAGCCCCGCCTGATTTCAGGCTGCGCTATGAACCCACCGCGCGCGGCGCGGATGTGCTCAAAAAGCTGGCCGCCCTGGCGCAAAAGGCCGATGAAGTCTATCTCGCCTCGGACCCGGATCGTGAGGGCGAGGCTATTGCCTGGCACATTCAGGACACCCTGGGCCTGAAAAATCCCCGGCGCGTCACCTTCGGCGCGATCAATGAGCAGGAAGTGCTGGCCGGAGTGACCGAGCCGCGCTCCGTGGATATGGCCCTGGTGCATGCGCAGGAAGGCAGGCGCGCTCTGGACCGTCTGTGCGGCTACATGGTGTCCGGCCCGCTGGGCCGGGCTGTGCGGGAAGAAAAAATGTCCGCCGGACGGGTGCAAAGTCCGGCTGTCCGGCTCGTGGTGGAGCGGGAACGGGCCATCCGGTCCTTTGTCTCCACCACACATTTTGGTGTGGAGCTGCTGTTTGAGGCCGTGGAGAATATCTCCGACGGCTGGAAGGCGGCCTGGCTGCCCAGGGAAGGCTGGCTGGAGGAGGGCCAGGAGTATTTTCTGGACAAGTCCGCGGCCGAAAAAATCGCGGCTTTGCGGACCCTGGACATTCTCTCCTGCGAAGAGAAGGAAAGCCGCGCGGCCCCGCCCGCGCCTTTTACCACGTCCTCCATGCAGCAGGCGGCCAGCAATGCGCTGAAGTTCAAACCCAAGAAGACGATGGAGCTGGCGCAGAAGCTCTATGAGGCCGGGCATATCACCTACATGCGCACGGACAGCCCCAACTTGAGCGAAAGCGCCATTGCCGAGATCCGGGCGTATTGCGACGCCCAGGGCTGGCCCCTGCCGGCCAAACCGCGCACCTGGAAGAGCAAGGCCGGCGCGCAGGAGGCCCATGAGGCCATCCGCCCCACGCATGTGGACATGGAAGAGGCCGGAGAAACGGACGATGAGAAAGCCCTGTATCGGCTGATCCGCATTCGGACGCTGGCCAGCCAGCTCGCGGATGCCGTCTTTGACGTGCGCGTGGCTCGGCTCGTCAGCGACGTGGACGGCAAAAAGGCCGTGTTTGAGGCCAAGGGCCGGACGCTTCGGGAACAGGGCTGGAAGGTGGTCATGGCTGCGGACGCTTCCCTGGCCGACGCTGAAGAGGCGGAACCTGACAACGCTGTGCCGGACCTCAAGGCCGGATGCCAGGCTACGGCTATCCGGGGCGAAGTGAAGACGAAAAAGACAAAACCCGCCTCCCGCTTCTCCGAAGCCTCGCTGATCCGTGAGATGGAAAAGCGCGGCATCGGCCGCCCGGCCACCTATGCCGCCATCATGGAAAACATCACGTCACGTGCCTATGTGAAAGAAGAAAAAGGCTTTCTCGTGCCCACGCCGCGCGGGGAAAAGCTGGTGGACGCTCTGGTGGGCGCATTCGGCTTTCTGGACCTGGATTTCACCAGCCATATGGAAGAACGCCTTGATGACGTGGCCGGCGGCAAAGTCAGCTATGTGGAGTGCGTCGGCGTGTTCCATGCCCAGCTCATGGAGGAGCTGGGCAAGTTCGTCCAGGCGCATGCCGTTCCTTGTCCGGCCTGCGGAGATCGGGAGCAGTTCCGGCACATCTACTCCAAGGAAAAAGGCTGGAATTTCTGGGGCTGCAAGGCCTGCGGTGCCACCTTCGCCGATGACAACGGTCGTCCCGGCCCCAAGCGGGAGAAGGCGGCTTCGGAACTGACGGATTTTTCCTGCGAAAAGTGCGGCAAGCCCCTTCAGCATCTCAAAGGCACGAAAAGGGATGGTTCCGGCCAGTATGACTTCTTTGCCTGCTCGGACAAGGAGTGCGGCGCAAAATACGACAATGTGGACGGCAAACCCGTAGCCCGTGAGGCTCCAGCCTTGTCGGAATACAAATGCAAGGAATGCGGCAAGCCATTGGTGCCCCGGCCCACACGAAACGGCGGCGTCTGGTTCGGCTGCTCCGGCTACCCCAAGTGTAAAGTCCGCTATTGGGCCAGGGACGACGGCAGCCCTGATTACGACAATCCCCCCAAACACTGAAAGGAGTAACAATGTCCGGTTTTATGAGTTCTACCACGGCAATGAAAGTTTTTGAGGCTCAGGCCAAAGAACCCGACTCCGACAAGTTGCGGAAATACGCCTTCACGCCCACTCCCGGCCCTGACGGCAAACGC
>NZ_JAGZUV010000061.1:0-19192 GCF_018379785.1 Desulfovibrio sp. | reverse complement strand
CCAGAACCAGACATCCAGATTGGCCGCGCCGGGGTGGACCATTTTCCACAGAGCCACCAGGCCCAGTACAATCCAGTTGGCGGGCAGGCCGAACACGTTCAGGAGCAGCACAAAACAGAGCAGCGTGACGAACGCTCCGGCCAGCAGATAGGCAATGGGAAACGGCAGAAAATCCATGCCCGTAGATTCCTATTTCTTGACCCGCATATCCTGCACGCGCACCGCCTTGCCTTCGGTACGGGGCAGGCTGTTGCTTTCCACCAGCTCCACCCTGGGCGTGACCAGAATTTCGTCGCGCAGGCGCTGGGCAATAACCTTTTGCAGATTCTGCAGCGCGCGCATGTCTTCCACAAAGTATTCGTCGCGGATTTCCACCTGTACCCGCATCACATCGCCGATGCCGTCGTTCTCCAGGAGAATCAGATAGCTCTGCCCCACTTCCTTGAAGGTCATGATGACCTGCTCGATCTGCATGGGGTAAACGTTGACGCCCTTGATGATGAACATGTCATCGGCCCGGCCCAGAATGCGATCCATACGCCGGTGCGCGCGGCCGCAGGCGCATTCGCCCGGCAGAAAGCGGGTCAGGTCGCGCGTGCGGTACCGCAGAATGGGCATGCCCTGGCGGCAGAGGCTGGTCATGACCAATTCACCCACCTCGCCGTCCGGTACGGGCTCGCCGGTGTCCGGATCCACGATTTCGGGAATATAAGCGTCCTCCCAGATGTGCAGGCCGTTCTGTTCAAGGCATTCAAAGCCCACGCCCGGTCCGTTCATTTCCGAAAGACCGTAGGAGTTGTAGGCCTTCATGTCGAAAAGTTCCTCAATGCGCTTGCGGAACTCCTCGGTATAGGGCTCCGCGCCCACCAGGGCGATACGCAGGGGAAAATCGCGCGGATCCTCGCCCATATTGCGCAGATGTTCGCCCAGAATCAGGGCGTAGGAAGGCAGAATGTGGGCCACCGTGGTGCGGAAGTCCTTGGCCAGTTTGATCTGGCGGCGCGAGTTGCCCGGCCCGGCGGGAATGGTCATGCAGCCCAGGCGCTCCGCGCCGAAGTGGATGCCCAGACCGCCCGTGAACAGGCCGTAGCCCGACATATTCTGGAAGACGTCGTCCCGGCGCACGCCTACCATATGCATACAGCGGGCCATGAGATCGGCCCAGGAGTTGATGTCGTTCTGGGTATGGCAGATAGCCACGGGCGTGCCCGTGGTGCCGCTGGAGCAGTGCATGCGCACGATTTCCGAGGGCGGCACGCACAGCAGCCCCGTGGGATACTGGGAGCGCAGATCCTGCTTGCTGGTGAAAGGGATGCGTCGCAGATCGTCCAGGCTGCGGATGGAATCCGGGCCGACGCCCGCTTCGTCCAGGCGCTCGCGGTAAAAGGCGCATTTGCGCGCCTGGGATAACGTGGCCCGCAGGCGCGTCAGCTGGGTTTCCGCGATACGTTCCCGGCTCCACAATTCCGCAGCGTCAAAAACTTCCATGCGCTTCTCCTCAATTCATGGCCGCGCCCTCATGCCGGAGCGCCCGCTGAAAATACACGCTCAGGCGGCGGCACGGGCGTGCGCCCATCCCCAGAGCAAGCCAAAACAACCGGCCAGCATCATATCGCCGTGTGGGGCCAGAAAACGCCCCTGCCCCTGGAGCAGGGCGCGCCGGGGCCCCAAGATAAAGGTGGGCGCATAACCGCCCGCCTCTTCGCAGAATGGCCCGAAGGCCGTGCCGTGTCCGCCGCCGGCCTGCACCTCTTCCGAAGGCAGCCAGCCCAGCCGGAACTGCTTCAAATCCTCCAGCAGCTGCTCCAGATCGCGCATGCCGGTGTGATGCTCGTAAATACCGCGCACTTTGCCCTGATAGACCAGGGCCGCCACTGTATGGCTGTTGCCCGCGTTGATGACCGTAATGCCCTCCCGGAAACTGCGCGCCAGCACCTCCGGATCGCACAAGGCGCCCAGCAGGGCGCAAGCTCCGGTATCCGCCACTGGTCCGCCGGTTTTTTCATGCAATGCCAGCAAACGGGTCAGGGAAGACGGCGGCGCGGGATAAATCCAGGAAGCGGGGTCGGCGGAAGCGGTCAGCAAAGCGCGCCAGGACTGCATCCGGCCCTGCCGGTTGCCGTGGGCGTGGTAGCCGTGGTCCTGCGCTCCGGCCAGTACCAGATGCGGTTGCGGCAAGCTGGAAAGGCGCAACAAACCGGCCCAGAATTCCGGCGCGTAGTCGGTCAGGAAAACGGGCACGCTGTTTTTCGGGCACGCCTCACTGAACTCCACGCCCATGCCGCGCACCACTTCCGCATTATCGTGGATGGCCTTGGCCGCGTCCGGCGTGGCCGTAGCGGACAGTCCAGCGGCCAGATGCTCCTTGAGCGCTTGGCCGAAGCCGCCTCCCATGTTGCCGCCGTGCAGCCAGAGGCCGCGCCGCAAAAGGGTCAGCTCGCGGATACGCTGAGCTACCAAACGTGCCGGAGACGGCAGAACGAAACGGGGCCAGTTCTCATACTCCAGACCGGGGCGGGCCAGCAGGGCGTCCTGGGTGCCGCTGCCGATATCCAGACAGAGCACCGGACCGGTCTCGCGCAAAAAACGATGTATGATCTCATCCATGGCCCTGTCTCCCGTTCCAGCCTTGATACCCGCAAGCGAGCATGAGCGCAAGCCTTCGGCCCGAAAATGGACGGTCCGCAAAAAATGCTTGCCAACAACAGCGACTTGATATAGACCAAAAACCCGTGCCGAGGTGGTGGAACTGGTAGACACGCTATCTTGAGGGGGTAGTGGCAATTGCTGTGCGGGTTCGAGTCCCGCCCTCGGCACCAAAAGAATGGTCAACGAAATTCACGAAAGCCCGCAAAGCTAAGAGCTAAGCGGGTTTTTGTTTTTTCTGATGTTCGATAACATTCGTGGTAGTTCGTTGACAGTCGCAAATTTTTTGGGGTAATTCTTGGGGTAACCGGATTACCCCAAAAACTGTACCTCTAAGAGTTACCCCATGCCCCTGTCTGACACCGCCCTACGCAACGCCAAGCCCCGGAATGCGCCATACAAGCTGTATGACGCCGAAGGGTTGTTCGTCATTGTCACCCCTGCTGGGGGTAAGTGGTGGCGTCTCAAGTATCGTTTTGGGGGTAAGGAGAAGCTGCTTTCACTGGGGACTTACCCCGACACCGGACTAAAAGAAGCACGGGGAAAACGGGACGAGGCCAGGAAACTCATTGCCCAGGGCATTGACCCAAGCGCTTACAGGAAGGAAAGCAAGGCCATTAATACAGCCGCCTGGCAAGATCAGGGCCGGACCTTCGAGTCTGTGGCGCGTGAATGGTTCGGTAAAAAGTATATCGCCTGGACGCCGGGGCATCAGAAGAAAATCCTCTCCCGCCTTGAAAATCAACTTTTTCCCTATCTGGGGGGTCGCCCCTTTTCCACTCTTGATGTGGCCGATTATCTTGCTGCCATCCAAAAGGCCGAGGCGCGCGGAGCCATTGAGACAGCCCATCGGCTAGCCCAGCTTTGCGGACAGATTTCGCGTTATGCGCGTATTGTCGGGATAGCCAAGCACGACGTAGCGGCGGGATTAACGGAAGCTCTTACACCTGTCCGGACCAAGCATTACGCCGCTATCACTTCTCCTTCCGACCTGGGACATCTGCTCAAGGCAATAGATTCCTACCATGGAGAACCAGCCATCTGCCATGCCTTGCGCATTCTCCCCTATGTCTTTGTACGTTCGGGAGAATTGCGCGGCGCGACATGGAAGGAAGTAAACTTTGACGCCGCCGAATGGGTTATCCCCCCCGAACGCATGAAGATGCGGCGGCCCCACATTATCCCTCTTGCCCAGCAGGTGGTGAGGCTGCTTCACTCCATGCGGGATTATTCCAACACGCGGAGTCTGATCTTCCCAAGCTCCTTTTCCTCATCCCGTTGCATCTCAGACATGGGTCTACTGAACGCCTTGCGGCGCATGGGCTACGGCAAGGAACAAATGACCGTCCACGGATTCAGAACTACCGCCTCTACCCTGCTCAATGAACAGGGATATAATCGGGACTGGATCGAGGCCCAGCTTGCCCATGCGGAGAGGAACGCCATCAGGGACGCATACAACCGGGCCGAGTATCTGCCGGAGCGCCGCCGCATGATGCAGGAATGGGCGGATTATCTGGACTCACTCTGTCTTGCGCATCAATTGCAGTAGTCTCGACTTGATCTGACAGCTATCCCTTGAAAGAAGAGGAGAACTCCGTTTTGATGGATATGTAACAGCACCATCAACCGGGCACTACGCCCACAGAGATTCCCCATGGAAAGTTTCAACCAAAACGTCATCAAGCACAAGACCGGACTTCTCAATCTCGCCGCCGAACTCGGCAATATCTCGAAAGCCTGCAAGATTATGGGCTTTTCACGCGATACGTTTTACCGGTATCAGTCCGCCCGAGACGAGAGCGGCGTGGAAGCATTTTTTGAAATCAACAGGCGCAAGCCCAACCTGAAGAATCGAGTTGAAGAAGCCACGGAGCTGGCGGTCATGGCTTTTGCCATCGATTTCCCGGTACATGGTCAGGTGCGGGCCAGCAACGAACTGCGCAAACTCGGCGTCTTTGTCTCGCCCTCCGGCGTCCGCTCCATCTGGCTTCGGCGCGGCTTGGCATCCATGAAGCAACGCCTGATAGTGCTGGAAAAGAAATCGCCAACGAGGGACTGGTGCTTACCGAGGCGCAAGTCCAGGCGCTAGAACGCAAGAAACAGGACGACGAGGCTTACGGCGAAATCAAAATGCATCATCCGGGCTATCTCGGCAGCCATGACACTTTCTACGTCGGCACCATCAAGGGCGTGGGCCGGATTTATCAGCAAACCTATGTTGACACATACTCCAAGTGGGCGGCGGCGAAACTCTACACCACTAAGACGCCCATCACAGGAGCCGACCTGCTCAATGACCGCGTTTTGCCTTTCTTCCTCTCACAAGAAATGGGTGTTATCCGCATCCTGACGGACAGGGGCACGGAATACTGCGGCAAGCTCGAAGAGCACGATTACGAACTGTACCTTGGCGTAAACGGCATAGAGCATACCAAGACCAAGGCGCGGCATCCGCAGACAAACGGCATCTGCGAACGTTTCCACAAAACCATCTTGCAGGAGTTTTACCAAGTTGCCTTCCGGCGGAAACTGTATCACTCTCTGGAGAAGCTACAGGCCGATCTGGACACTTGGATAGAGAACTACAACTCCGAACGAACTCATCAAGAAAAAATGTGTTGCGGAAGAACGCCAATGCAGGCACTCCTTGACGGAAAACTGCTCTGGAGGGCGAAGGTCGGACAACTCAATTAACCTGGCAACTGGCACCATCAAAATGGAACCGATTGTCAGATCAAGTCTGAACTACTACAATTCAATGTTATACTTATAATACTTAGCTTTCTGATTCTAAACATTATCTCGCTCTATCCCTTGAACAAGATGCCTGGAACCAAAGACATAAGCGAGTTTACCTTTTTTATGCGCAAACTCGGCATTTAGCCATGCATTCGTAAAAAGTACAGCCCCAAAGTGCTATCATGGCGACTATCCAGCACCATTCATGTAGATCTTTGTATTTCAGCCTTGGAAGAAGCCTTGGCGAAATTCGGCAGGCCAGAATATCATCAACACCGATTGAGGCAGACAGTTTACAAGTTTTGCGCTTACGAGCGTCCTGGGGGAAAACGTTTTCCGTATTTCCATGGACTGGCGTGGGCGGTGGCTGGACAATGTGTTATCGAGCGCCTTTATTTCCTGGCCAAACAATAGGGTCACCTCTCCTTATCATATATCCTTCCTTGTTGGTGACGGCGGTTGCGGCACCCAAAACCTAAACAAGTTGGCAACTACTTCTATTCCGTCTCAAAATCGTCAGCGGTGGTCAAAGCGTACGCTCTGTGTCGTTTGCCCTTGCTTCACGGGATCTGAGGCTAAAAATTGATCGACTGCCGCTTGCAGGCTTTGGCGTTCCGCATCTGAAATTTCACTGCTGCCTTGTGCGCCATTTACAAGACTATTTATGAGAGCGCCGTGCAGCGCCAGCCTGTCGCCTTCTTCATTGCCTGTAAAAAGAGAGCTGTTGAGAATGAACCCATAAATTGCAATGTTGTCCGAACCATTTCCAGAATATATGCTGCTGTTATTGATAAATCCCTTGATATCGATAGTGTCGTTTCCATCACCGGATGTAAAAAATAAATCCGAAACATTTCCATCAACAGTAAAACTGTTGTCACCATTGCCCAATGAAATATTTGCCGTCCAGACACTGCCCCGTACATATACAGTGTCATTGCCGCTGGAAGTGTTTATGGAACTGTGAGCGAGATCGCCTAAGGTAAAGTTATTATCGCCGTTCCCAGTGAAAATAGAAGTGGCAATCATCGCGTTTATATTAACTTCATTATTGCCGTCTCCAGTCTGAATCTCAGAGCTTATGGCATTATCCGATAAAATTTTATTATTTCCATTTCCTACAGCGATAGAAACGTCCCTCATCTCATGAATGTTAATGCTGTTATCGCCATTCCCAGTATGTATTTCGCTCTGCAGCTTAGTTTCATCTGCTGTGATGTTGTTATTGCCATTTCCCAGATGCATTTCTCCGTAGAGCACACCCATGGAAATGGAATTATTCCCATCGCCAAAATTAAAAATCGCATCAGCTACAAAAATATCTTTTTTGTGACTACCTACTTCTGTAGTTACATCTTGTTCTATCATAAGACTGTCATTCTTGAATAATGATGAGGCGACGATGTCCTTTCCTATGGAAATAATATTGTTACCTTGGCCAATATTTACTTCTTTTTGGACAACAGAATCGATTTTTATAGTATTATTTCCGTCTCCAACCTTAAGTTCTCCCACCAATGAATGAGTGCCAATAACATTTATACTATTATCGCCATTTCCAACGAAAACAGAACTTGATGTTGTGCTTTTTATCGTGTTCTTTCCATTTCCAGCGGTAATAACTGCGCCACCAGAATCAGTGTCCACAAATATATTATTGTCCCCGTCGCCAGCAGATACAACGGCCGGTGCACTGCTTTTTATTTCATTATTGCCGTTTCCAACGCTGATATTTGTTCCATTAAGAGTATCGCCAACAGCGATATAGTTATCTCCATCACCCGCTGTGATATTTTCTATGGCTGATTTAATGAAAATTTTGTTATTTCCTTCACCAGCATTGAGCGTGCCTACGCTATTAAAGCTGAGAATGGTGTCATTGCCAGCGCCACCAGTGATAGCTCCCGCCCCAAACAGGTTAATAATGACGTCATTGCCGTCGGTACCATCAAGGGCTTCCCATGCGCCGGCCTGCCCATATTGCTTGCGGGTCGCACCCTCGTGGATGAGTAAACTGCCGTCCTCGGCTTCACTGATGATCGTATTGGCATTGATCTCAAGAGTCTGGCTAGAACCGTCACCCCTGACAATATCAACCAGGACTTTCTTTTCCAACCCGGCCACGGCTAGCGCTCTATTTTCCGTTTTGTCATAATCTGTCGTATAGATGGAAACTTTCGCACCGGAGTTCAGCGTGGCGGTGGCCAACAGCCCTTTGCCCTGATTCGTCTGCGTGGAGGCATCCGTTTCGTTGCTTTGCAGAAGTTGCTCGCCATTGCCAGCGGCGATTCCAGCAGCCGCGCTTTGAATTTCGACCGTCGTTGCTTCGGAATTACCAACCTGTGGGATGACCGCTGATTTCTGATTCACATCAAATTTTTCTATTTTGGCGTCCATTGAAACAGGTTCTACAGTCCCAGCAACACTTATTTCTTCATGGGACGCGGTCTGTACAGAAGCGGTGGGTTGCCCGCCATTCTGGCGTAGTGTACTCAACGCGCGGTCTGAGAGGTCAAGTTTATCTTCAGGCAGTAGATACTCAACAGAAGCTGCCTCTTCTTCATTGGGAAGAGGATTTGTCTTAATCTGTAATAGTGCAGAGATGGAAGATAAATTATCAGTGATTTTTATCATAAGCAATCTCCTTCATCTCTAGCAAAACATATCTGGATAAAATCAAGAGGCCGTAATACGGCCTCTTGATTTTATCCTCATGGCTATGCAAGCGTCGCGTCAACCATATCCTGTGGGATACCCGTAAGATCCACAGAAGCGATCTGTGTAAAATCGATAGCTGTTAAGCCCTCGGTGGAAATAATATTTGATGCGGCATCAGCGGCAAACAGAATGTCGTTTTGGGCTGAAGCATTGCTTGCTGCCAAAGACGCAATTTGAGCCGTCGTATACATCTGATTGGCGATATTAACGTATTCCATACCGCCGTCGACATACCAGTTATAGATAATAGCCCAGTCATTATTACCGGTGCCAATAGCTAAATTGTCGCCATCTTTCACCACATAGAGATCTGCGGTGCCGCGGATGACAAGGGTATCCTGGCCTGCATCGGCGGTAGATTCCACAAAGAAATCAAAACCGTCTCCGGTGTTCCACAAAAAGACGTCATTGCCTGCGCCACCGTAGAGGCTGTCATCGCCGGTCCCGCCGATGAGAGAATCATTCCCTCCGCCACCATAAATCAGGTCGTTACCCGCGCCGCCATCAATAGAGTCGTCGCCCAAGCCACCGTCAAAGGCGTTATCCTGGCTATTGCCAATCAATGTATCGTTATTGCCGGAACCCAACACGCTCTCAATACCAAAAAGCGCATCCCCCTCCGCATCGCCGCCGAGGCCGTAGCCGTAATAGCCTTGCTCCGTCAACTGATCCGTGAGCGTCACCGAAACGCCGGCATGATTCACAGTATCAACCGCCATTGAGTCATAAGAAGCGACGTCAATGCCGTTTCCGCCGCTCATGGTGTCGGCACCGGCGCCTCCGTCAAGGATGTCGTCGCCATCGCCACCGATCAGAACATCATTGCCATCGCCACCGTAAAGAGTGTCATTTCCGGTCCCGCCATCCAGCGTGTCAGCGTCGTCTCCACCATCAAGATAATCATCGTCAGCGCCGCCGTTCAAAGCATCGTTGCCGGTGCCGCCGAAAAGCGTATCATTGCCGGCACCGCCATCCAGTGCATCGTTGTCGGCTCCGCCATCAAGATAGTCGTTACCGTCTCCTCCATCCAGCAAATCTACCCCATCCCCACCATAGAGGCTGTCAGCCCCGGCGTCTCCGTACAGGGAGTCATTTCCGGTCCCGCCGAATATCTTATCATCACCGTTTTGGCCGTGGACAAGGTCATTGCCAGTTTTGGCATGTAAAGTTTCAATAGGTTGTTCACCTGCCTCAAATCGGTAAAGCTGGAGTTAGCAGACTACAGCAAACCGCGCCGAGGACAGAGTGAACAGCCATAAGAATGCCAAACTGACGGCCAGAGGTCGAGAAGAAATGATCCGGCGGATGCAGGCCGCCCCGGCTGCTGCGGTAGCGGCTGGTTTTGGCGTCAGCCTGAGAACTGCCGGAAAATGGATGAATCGATTCCGGCAGGGAGGCTCCGAGGCGCTGGCGGACAGAAGTTCCCGCCCGGAGCATTGCCGGAGCAAGCTGACGGAACGTGATTTTGGTTGTGTTTTGGCGTTGCGCAAGAATCGGCTGACGGCGATGAGATCGCTTTGCGGCTTGGCCTTTGCCGCAGCACTGTGTTTCGGGCCCTGCGTAAGCTCGATTGCTCACAGCTTGCCTGTCTGGAAGAAAAACAGCCTGTACAGTGTTATCAATGGGAACAGCCGGGACAGATGCTCCACCAGGACATTAAAAAGCTCGGCAAAATTGATGGGGTTGGACATCGAAAAACAGGAACCCGACAAGTTCATCGCCGCAGGCCGGGTTGGGAATATTTTCATGTCTGCATAGATGATGCCTCCAGAGCCGCGTATACCGCGGTACTTGCTGACGAGACAGCGGAAAGCGCCATAGAATTTTTATGATTTGCGATTGCCTGGTATGCCTCACACGGCATCAAAGTGGAGCGAGTGCTCACAGACAACGGGGCTTGTTACAAGTCCTGGAAATTTCGTGCTGCCTGCCGTAAATTTGGCGTAACGCATAAGCGAACGCGGCCTTATCATCCACAAACCAACGGTAAGGCGGAACGCTTCACTCGAACGGCATTAAAAGAGTGGGCATACGCGCAAACGTACACCCACTCATGGAAAAGAACAGCCAATTTGCCTGTCTGGACAGAATATTACAATTTTCAGCGTCCCCACAGTGCTCTTGGCAGGAAAACTCCGGCTTTAGCGATGAAAGGAGGGTGAATAACCTGTTGAGACTCTACACCTAGGCACAGCCCTCATTAAAACGCCGTCCGCGAAAAGCTGAATTTTTTCGGGCAGCAAGGCGGGCGAAGCCGTATTGAACATACCGCGAGGTCAATTTCTTTTTTGCAACGCAGCTGCACGCAAAAAGGCGGCTTTGCAGCAGGCGCTTTTAATGAGGGCTGAGCCTAAACGCGTTCCATGTTTCGGAGCACGCGCCGTTCAGAGACTGGCGAATGTTTCCCTATTTCCAGCGGGCCAGGAAATCCGCCGCGCTTTCACCGGCGTCCACATGTTTCAGCAAAGCGCTGCCGAAGACCACGGCGTCGGGCCAAGCCTCTGTGGGCAGTTCCGAAAGCTGCGAGGGCTCGCGCAGACCGAAGCCCAAGGCCAGCGGCAGGGAAAAAACCTTGCGCGCCCGTTTCATGGTGGCCGCTACCTGGGGAGCCAGGCCGCCGCGTTCGCCCGTTATTCCCATGACCGAGACCACATAGACATAGCCCTGGCCTTCGGCGGCATAGAGAGCCATGCGCTCCTCGCTGGTATTGGGCCCCACCAGAGGAATCAGGGCGATGCCGTATTTGCCCAGCGCGGCCCGCATGGGCGCGGACTCCTCATGCGGCAGGTCCGGCACGATCAGGCCGTGCACCCCGGCTTTTTCCGCGTCGCGGGCCAGTTCTTCCAGACCATACTGCAAAAAGGGATTGAGATAGCCCATGAGCACCACGCCCGCCTTGATCAGGCCCTTGCGCCGCGCCAGTTCCTTCAGAATTTCGCGCAGATTGACGCCGTCGCTCAGAGCGCGGCGCGAGGCCTCTTCCACCACCGGCCCGTCGGCCACGGGATCGGAAAAGGGCACGCCGATTTCAATGACATCCGCGCCGTTTTCATCCAGTTCCATCAGCGTGGGCCAGAAGCGGGCACGGTCGGGAAAGCCCGCGGTCAGAAAGGGGATAAGTGCCGGGCGTCCGGCGGCCGTGGCCTTGCGGATTTTTTCTTCAAGCACATGCATGACTATACCTCTTTTTCGGCAAGCGCCGCGCGAATGATGTCCATGTCCTTGTCGCCCCGGCCCGAGAGATTGACCACCACATGGCTGCCGGGCGTGAATTCCTGCGGATGGTCCAGCACCCAGGCCAGCGCGTGCGAAGATTCCAGGGCGGGCAGTATGCCCTCGCTCCGGCAGAGCCGCAAGAAGGCGGCCAGAGCGTTGGCGTCCTTGACCATGCCGTAATGCACGCGGCCGCTCTTGTGCAGAAAGGCGTGTTCCGGCCCCACGCCGGGATAGTCCAGCCCGGCGGAAATGGAGTGCGAAGGCTCGATCTGGCCGTCATTGTTCTGCAACAGCATGCTGTAATTGCCGTGCAGCACGCCGGGCGTGCCCAGGTTCAGCGGCGCGGAATTGAAGCAGCCCGTCTCGCCGGTGCCCGCTGCTTCCACGCCGACAAGCCGCACGCCGGCATCCTCCAGGAAAGGATGAAACATGCCGATGGCATTGGAGCCGCCGCCCACGCAGGCCACCACGGCATCCGGCAGCCTGCCGGTCTTTTCCAGCATCTGGGCGCGGGTTTCCCGGCCGATGACGCTTTGCAGCCTGCGTACAAGGGTAGGGAAAGGATGCGGCCCGGCGGCCGTGCCGAAACAGTAATGGGTTGTCTGCTGGCTGGCGATCCAGGCCCGCAGGGCCTCGTTGATGGCGTCCTTGAGCGTGCGGGTGCCGCTCTGCACGGCGTGCACCTCGGCGCCCAGCAGTTTCATGCGCCGGACATTGGCGGACTGGCGCTCCACATCCTCGCCGCCCATGTAGATGACGCAATCCATGCCCAGACGCGCGGCGGCCGACGCCGTGGCCACGCCGTGCTGGCCCGCGCCGGTTTCCGCCACCAGGGCCGCCTTGCCCATGTATTTCGCCAGCAGGGCCTGGCCCAGGGTATTGTTGATCTTGTGCGCGCCGGTATGCAGCAGATCCTCGCGCTTGAGCCAGAGGTTGAAACCCAGTTCCTCCGAAAGCGTGGGACAAAGGGTCAGAGGCGTGGCCCGACCGGCGTAATTGCGCAGAAGGTCATCCAGCTCCGCCTGAAATTCGGGCGTGGGCATGATCTCGCGCATGGCCGCTTCCACTTCCAGCAGCGGCGGCATGAGCAGTTCGGGCACAAAGCAGCCCCCGAATTCGCCGAAATAACTGTCTTTCATTTCACTTACCCGTTGCCTTTGGTTGTGCCGCGGCTCTCACGGCCGCCGCCATTTTCCGCAAATTTTTCCGGCCCGGCGCATCCTCGATGCCGGAATTGAAATCCACGCCGTCAGGCGCGCACTGCTTCAACGCCCGTTGCACATTGTCCGCGTTAAGCCCTCCGGCCAGCAGCCAGGGATGCGGAGCTCTGAGCCCATACAGGTCCTGCCATTCCAGACGCCTGCCGCTGCCGCCCCCGGCCAGGCCCGCGTCCAGCAGATACCAGGCGCAGGTTTCGGCATACTTTTGCAGCTCATTGTGCAGCAGGGCCCGGTGCATGTAGCGGTCCGGCCAGAGCACCCGGATGACCCGCTCCGCGCCCACGTCCCGCGCGCAGGCCACGCTCTGTCCGCCGTGCAGCTGGGCCAGATCCAGCCGGGCTTCGCGCATGATGCGCGCGATCTCACCGGCGTTCTGCTCCACAAACACGCCCACCCGCTGCATGGAGCCGCTTTGCAGGCGCGCGGCCTGTTCCGGGGCGACGACGCGCGGACTTTTGGGGTGAAAAATAAAACCGCAGAAACGCGCGCCCAGACGCGCGGCCTCATCCACATCCTCCTGACGGGTCAGGCCGCAGATTTTACTCAGCATGACTATTCTCTCCCCCAAGTTCGTCGCTGTCCACTGTCTCCGGCACAGAACAATGGCCCAGTTTGTCGCCGGACAGGGGACAGCTCAACAGGGACATCAGAGCCGCGCCGGGCATCCCCTGCTCCATCAGAGCCGTACCCACCAGGGCGGCCTGATAGCCCGCTTCGGCGGCCTGGACCAGATGTTCCGCGCGGCTGATGCCGCTGGCCGCCACCCAGATTTCGCCGTTTTCCGGCGGGCAGGACCGGGCCAGAGACAGGCAGGCCGCGCGGTCCACGGCAAAGGTTTGCAGATCCCTGGCATTGACCTGGATGATGCGCGCCCCGCTCTCGCGGGCCAGGCGCAGATCCGCCGCGTCAAATATTTCCACCACGGCGTGCAGGCCGAAGCCTTCGGCCTCTTCCCGCAATTGCCGCAGCAGGCGGGCCTCGGGTGTGAGCCGCACGATGAGCAGCAGGGCTGAAGCCGGGGTAACCGCCGTGGCCCGGACCTGCAGGGAATCAAAGATAAAATCCTTGCGCAGCAGCGGCAGAGGCGCGGCCGGATACAGGCCGGGCGCGGCCGCCCGCGTCAGAAAATCCAGCCTGCCGTGAAACCAGGTTTCTTCCGTGAGAATGGACAGGGCGTCGGCTCCGGCCGCCGCGTATTGGCGGACCACCTCTTCCACGTCCAGATCCTCGCGGATGACCCCGCGCGAGGGCGAGGCCCGCTTGTACTCGGCCACCACCGCGAGGGTAGCGCCCGAGGCGGGCGTGTTCAGAGCCGCTGCAAAATCCGGCCGGGAGGCCGTCAGCGGTTCGGGCAGGTTCCCCCGCTCCGCCGCCAGCCGCAGGGCCGCCACTTCGGTCTGCTTGGCCTGATGAAAACGTTCAAGCCGCATGCAGCACCTTCCTGCCCAGACCGGCGCTGACCGCTTCGCGGGCGCGGGCCATACACAGGGCCATATCCATGTTTTCCTCCAGCAGGTAGACGGCCAGGCCCACGTTCAGCGCCACCATGTCCAGCATGGCGCGGGAGCCGTTGCCCTCCAGCAGTTCCTTGAGCACGTCCACGGCTTCTTCCTTGCTGTGCACGGCCAGATCCTCGGGCGTACAGGAGCGGATGCCGAAATCCGCCGGGTCCAGGGCCAGGGGCCTGATTGTGCCGTTGTGCAGCAGGGAGATTTCAGCCGGGCCCATGGGCGTCAGCTCATCGTAACCGCCCGCGCCGCAGACCACGGCGGCCCGGTAGAGCGGCGACTGGAGCAGGGTTTCCGCCACCAGGGGCACCAGTTCGGGACGGGCCACGCCCATCAGCAGATGGCTGGGCCGGGCCGGGTTGATCATGGGGCCCAGGATGTTGAAAAGCGTGCGTACACCCAGTTCCTTGCGCAACGGGCCGATGTTCCTGAAAGCCGGATGGAAATGCGGGGCAAAGAGAAAAGCGAAATTGCGCCGCCGCACCATTTCGGCCACGGAAGCCGGATTTTCGTCCAGGGCGATGCCCAGGGCTTCCAGCGCGTCGGCGCTGCCGCACTTGGAGGACACGGCCCGGTTGCCGTGCTTGACCACCTTGTAGCCCATGCCCGCCAGCACCAGGGAGGTGGCTGTGGAGCAATTGAAGGAATTGCGCCCGTCGCCGCCCGTGCCTACCACGTCGATACTCGTGCCGGAGATGCCGTCCACGCGCACGGCGCGGGCCAGAGCCGCGCGGGTGGCATGGGCCAGCTCCAGGGCGCTTTCGCCCTTCATGCGCAGGCCCATGAGAAAGCTGCCCGCCTGGGCCGGACTCATCTTGCCGTCCATGAGCGAAGAAAAACCCGTGGCGGCCATTTCAGCCGTGAGATCCTCCTTGCGGGCCAGGCACTCCAGTATGGCGGTGAGACTGGCGGCCTCGTTATCCTTGTTCAGGACGGCCTGCGGGAAATTGCCCAGCAGGCGCAGCCCCTCGGGCGTGAGCACGGATTCGGGATGAAACTGCACGCCGACCCAGGGCCGGTCATTGTAGCGCAGGGCCATGACCTCGCCTTCCGGGGCCCGCGCGGTGACCGTGAAGCGGGGGTTGGCAGCGTCCTCGTCGGCGCGGACCACCAGAGAGTGATAGCGCCCCACCTTCATGGGATTGGGCAGGCCGTTGAACAGGCCCGTGCCGTCGTGCACGATTTCCGACTGTTTGCCGTGCATGATGCAGGGGCCCACTTCCACTCCGGCCCCGGCGTGCAGACCCAGAAGCTGATGGCCCAGGCAGACGCCGAGCACCGGCACGCGCGGATCGACGCGCTTGAGAAATTCCGGGCAGAGGCCCGCGTCGGCGGGATGCCCCGGCCCCGGCGAGATGCAGACCATGCTCAGCTCCGGGTCCGCGGCCGCCTCCAGCACGGCGGGGTCGTCGTTGCGCAGCACGCGCGGCGTATGCCCCAGGGCGTAAAAAGCCTGCACCAGATTGTAGGTGAAGGAATCATAATTATCGATGAGCAGAAACATATTCTTCGTCCTCCGCCCGCAAGACCAGGCGCATGATGGCTGATTTGTTGCACACTTCCTTCCATTCCAGTTCCGGGTCGGAATCATGGACAATGCCGCCGCCCGCCTGCCAGAAGAGCTTGCCGTCGCGCACCCACATGCTGCGGATGGTGATGCCCGTGTCCAGGTTGACGCTCCCCCGGTCCAGGCCCAGCCAGCCGATGCAGCCCGCGTAGGGGCCGCGTGCCCGGCCTTCCAGTGTGCGGATGATTTCCATGGCCCGCACCTTGGGCGCGCCGGAAACCGTACCCGCCGGGAAAGAGGCGGCCAGCACGTCCAGAGCGTCCAGTCCGTCGGCCAGACGCGCCGTAACCCGGCTGGTCAGATGCATGACGTGGGAATAGCGTTCCACTTCCATGTAACGTTCCAGATTGACGCTGCCCGGCCGGGCCACGCGGCCCAGGTCGTTGCGGCCCAGATCCACCAGCATGACGTGCTCGGCCCGTTCCTTGGGGTCGTCGCGCAGTTCGGCGGCCAGCCGGGCGTCTTCCAGATCGTCCCTGCCCCGCCGCCGCGTGCCCGCGATAGGCGAGAGCTGCAAACGCCCTTCCGTGCAGCGGACCATGACCTCCGGCGAGGAGCCGAACAGGGTCAGCTCCGGGAAGCGCATATAGAACATGTAGGGAGAGGCATTGAAGCGGCGCATGCGCCGGTAAAGCTCAAAAGGATTGCCCGCGAAAGGCGTGGAAAACCGCACCGACGGCACGACCTGAATGGCTTCGCCCCGGCGCAGCATCTCCCTGATCCGCTCCACATAGGCCTTGTAGTCCGCCTCGCCGGGTTCCGCGCTGATTGCGTCCGGATCAAGCCCCGCGCCGCTGTTCCCATTGGCGGCGGGCTCGGCCGCCTCATGCGCGCTGCGCAGGGGACGGTGCTCGCCCAGGCTGATCTGGCAGAGGCGATTGTAGAGGTGGTCGAAAACCAGCACCGTGCCGGGCAGGGCCAGCAGGCAGTCCGCCTCTTCCGGAGGCATGACGGAGGCCAGTTTGGCGCTGAACAGCCCGGCCATGCCGAAGCCCAGGTAACCGTACAGGGCACGGGTGATGGACGGCAGACCGGCGATATTTTCCGGCGGCGTGATCTCCAGGCGACGCATGAGCGCGCGCAGGCCTTCCACAAAGGGCTGCCCCTCCAGGTCGCCAAGCGGCGCGAAGCGCTGGTCCTCCACGCGCAGGGCCAGCCTGCCCTCCCGGCAGGAGATGAACAGGGCCATGTCGCAGGCCAGAATGCTGTACCGGCCCCAGCGTCCGTCCACTTCGGCGCTTTCCAGCAAGATGCCGTTGCCCGCGCCCACCATGCCCATAAACAGGCTGATGGGCGTGTCCATATCCGCCGGCAGCCAGCGGGCGGATTGCCGCACTTTCAGCGGCGGCCGCGCATTCCCTGTGTCTTTCATCTCTCTTGTCCTTGTGTGTGGTGGAAACAAAAAAAGCGCCGTCTCACGGGGAGACGGCGCTCACAATAGCTGACCTGAACGAACGGAACTCTTATGCCCGCACGTCTCCCCCCCGCATGTCGATGCGCCACCACCAGCCCATAAAGCTGTCAGCAAAGAAGGTGGTCGGGAAAGCGTGCATTGCAAAATCCTTGGCTGTTTTCAAAATCCGTTGTGTTTTCAGCCTCTACACAAAGTGACGGAGCTTGTCAAGGCCACGTGATGTTCATTCCGGCAAACTCTTCATCAGAACGGCCTATTGACACTAGCCGCCCGACGCAAGGCCGACCTTGCCCGCGACCGTTTCCGGATGCCTGGGCCCTTCCTTGAATGCCTTCTGCAACGCATAGACCGCCGCCATTAAGCCAAGGCCGATGATATCCGTCACCAGACCCGGTGTGATCAGCGTGATGGCCGCGGCCACCAACACCAGGCGTTCCCAGAGATAAAGGTTGCGCAGCCAGTACCCAACACTCGCGAAAGAAAGTGAGGCAATGCCCACAGCCGCAGTGCAGACGATGAAAACAATCTCCATATTGCTGGCGCCGATCATCAACAGGCCCGGGTTGTAGCAGAAAATATAGGGTATCAGAAAACCCGCCAGCGCCAGCTTGACGGCCATAAAGCCCGTGGCGTTGGGTTCCGACCGGGCGATGCCCGCCGCCGCGTACGCGGCCAGGGCTACCGGCGGAGTCAGGTCGGCCAGGATGCCGAAGTACATGATGAAGAGATGGGCGGCCAGCATGGGCACGCCGAAAGTCTGAATGGCCGGGGCCGCAATGGTGGCCAGGACGATATATTTGGCCGTGGTGGGCAGGCCCATGCCCAGCACAATGGAGGCCAGCATGGTGAAGAAGAGCGTCAGGGCGAAGCTGCCGGCGGAAAGGGTCAGAATGGCGTTAGCCAGCTTGAGCCCCACGCCGGTGAGCGTCACTACGCCGATGACAAAGCCCGTGCAGGCGCAGGCCGCGGCTACGCCCAAGGCCAAGCGGCCGCCGTTCTCCATGGCCTGCAGGATATCCTTCCCGGCCTGGCGATTGCACTGCGCAAGGGAAGGCCCGACATTCAGGCCGCTGGAGCTGGCTCCGGCCCAGGCCTTCCAGTTATTGGCCACCAGAGAAATGATCACGGTCGCCAGAATGCAGTAATAAGCCGATTTGAGCGGCGTATACCCCTGAATAAGCAGATAAATGAGCACGAAAATGGGAATGAGCAGATAGCCGCCCTGGCGCAGCACGAACCATGCGCGCGGCAGGCGTTCCTTGGGAATACCCTTGAGGCCCAGGCGTTTGGCCTCCATATGGACCATGAAGCCCACAGCCAGATAATACAACAGGGCCGGAATCAGCGCCGCCTTGGCGATTTCCACATAGCCCACGCCCAGGAACTGGGCCATGATGAAGGCCGCCGCGCCCATGATCGGGGGCATGATCTGGCCGCCCGTGGAGGAAGCCGCTTCCACCGCGCCGGCAAAAGCCCCCCGGTAGCCCACGCTTTTCATCAGAGGAATGGTGAAGGTGCCCGTGGACACGGTATTCGCCACGGAAGAGCCGGAAATGGTGCCGAAAAAGCCGCTCGCCAGTACGGCCACTTTGGCCGGGCCGCCCACAAAGCGACCGGCTGCGGCCAGCGCCAAGTCAATGAAGAATTTGCCCAGACCCGTACTGTGCAGAAACGCGCCGAACAGAATGAACAGAAAGACGAAGGAGGCCGAAACGCCCAGCGGCATGCCGAACAGGCCCTCCGTGGTCAGATACATATGGGCCACGATGCGTTTCATCGAAAAGCCGGGATGGCCCATCATGCCGGGGATCAGGTTGCCGAACTTGGCGTAGAGCAGAAAACAGACGGCAACCAGGGTGATCGGCAGCCCCACGATGCGCCGCGTGGCTTCCAGCACCAGCAGAATGGAAGCGCAGCCGAAAATAAAGTCCATCTCGGTGGGCGGCCCGGCATCCAGCACGATCACGTCGTAATTCCAGACGATATAGCCGCAGACCGCCGCACCGGCGGCGGCCAGCAACACGTCGTACCAAGTCAGCTTATGCTTGCTGCCTGTGGCGCGCGCCGGATACAGCAGATAGATCAGCACCAGCACAAAGCCCAGGTGCACGGCGCGCTGGATTTGCGGCGGGTACGCGCCGGTGGCCGCTGTAAAAAGATG
>NZ_JAGZUV010000060.1:0-19400 GCF_018379785.1 Desulfovibrio sp. | reverse complement strand
AAACTACTCTGGAAGAAAAAGGTCGGGCAGCTCAACTAACCTGACAACAGGCACCATCAAAACGGTACCGACTGTCAGATCAAGTCTGAACTACTACAGATCAATTCCTGCGCCGAACACTGTTCCGGCAGCCGGATGCTAATGATGGATTAGCGTCAAGGTTTTAAGACCGTAATAGTGATGAAACGTGATCAGTACATTTCTTTTTCCGCATCCGCGACCATTTCATCCATGAGAGCGCCAGAACGTACGTTCATGGCATCAGCAAGCTGAACCAACATATCAAGATTCGGCACACTTCTCCCTCCTTCAAGAGCGGAGATAAATCCTTTACTGACACCCACACTATCAGCAAGTTGCCGCTGTGAAAGACCCGCAGCTTCTCTGTGCCGCTTGAGTACATTCGGCATAAATCTGCGTGCTATTTTTTCTTCATTTGCCATTCTCGAACATTACTGCTGGCTTTTCTCAATCCGAGTAGTTATAACTACTCGAAAGTGCCAATAGCTACTCAATCTTGTCTGATGAAAAGCAGCTTTCCCCCAATATATCGGGCACCTTTGGACTAACAAATATTATATATTGAATAATTTTAAATAATTATGGAGGGAGTATGGGTACATTGGGCTTCCAAGAACAACTGGAGCGCATCAAACTCATTTCTGACGCAAGGACACAGGTTGAGTTGGCGAAATTTCTGGGCATCCGGCAATCGGAGGTGTCCGATGCCAAGCGACGCAGAGAAATCCCTTCCAGCTGGCTTGTAATCTTGATGTTAATGAAAAATGTGAATCCTGAATGGATTCTTACAGGAAAAGGCCCTTACTCTATTACCCGGCTTCCAGTATTGAACGACCATGAGATTGAAGAAGTCATTGTCGCGGAAAAATCTGATAAGGAAGCACTCAGGCGTTTACCTTCACGCATACTTGCGGATGAATTAGTAAGGCGAATCGTCATTTCACAAGAAAAAATATTTTGTTCAAATAATTGTGGCGAACTACAGGAAGGTGAATAAAAATTAGGAAAATTGAAATTTGATGTAGATTAACCAGTAAAAATTTACTATTTTATAATCCTCCCTAGAATTTCGACAACTCATGAACGGTTCGAAATTCTCCTATTACATAAAATATAAAATGAATACATTACGAAATAGTATAATGCCTGTATTGGATTATGCAACACTAAGCGCGAACCATTGAGAGAACGGATATTCGCAAAGGCAACAACACATGGAAGCAGGCATATTGGTTCGGAATGTGGATGCGCTTTTGCCGAAGGATTGGGCAAAGCCGGATGAGGAAGATATCCGGCCCAAGAAGGCGGGACGACCGAAGAAAAATACCACTCA
This sequence comes from Desulfovibrio sp., assembly GCF_018379785.1. Taxonomy (GTDB): domain Bacteria; phylum Desulfobacterota; class Desulfovibrionia; order Desulfovibrionales; family Desulfovibrionaceae; genus Desulfovibrio. The sequence goes on along the minus strand of NZ_JAGZUV010000060.1, from coordinate 18,046 downwards.
AAAAAGCTGAGCGTGATTCTCACGAATACGAATAACTGATGCACGCGCATGCGCGCCGTGCTTCACTGTCCGTATCAACGCTCTACGAATGTAATTACCGCAAAACATCTTGAATGCCGGGTCGGGCGGCAGACATGAAAACAGAGCCGCGCGACCGTTCAGGTTATGTTCCTGTCCGCATCCTCGGCCTCTTCCCGCTCGCCTTTTTGCTTTAACGCGCGCTTGTGGGCATACATCTGGGCGTCCGCGCGGGTCAGGGTGGCGTGGATGTCCGCATCGCGTTCCGGGTCAAAGCTGGCGATGCCGTAGGCGAAAAAGAGCGGAAAGCCCGCCACGCTGATATGCAGGGCCCGCGCGTGCAGTTCGTCCATTTCGTCCCGCAGGGCGGCCACATCCACATCCCGCAGCAGGGTGGCGAATTCGTCGCCGCCGGTGCGGTAGGTTTCGCCCCGGTTCTTGAAGCGCTCCACCAGCAGGCGCGCCAGGCTGATGATGTACTGGTCCCCGGCGGCATGGCCGCGCTGGTCATTGACCTTTTTAAGCATATTCAGATCGCAGGTGAGCACGCTCAGTCCCTGCTGCTCATTGCGGTCGTGGAGACGCTTGGTGTCCAGCTCAAAGGCGTTGCGGTTGTTGATGCCGGTCAGCAGGTCGGTATAGGCCAGCTTGCGGTACAGGGGCACGGAAAGGCGGCGCAGCAGCCAGGTGGTGACAAAGATGAACAGCAACACCAGCGCGCAGGAGCCGACCAGGCTGATGGACAGCGCCTTGCGGATGCTTCCGGCAATAAGACCGGCGTCAAACTCCATGACAATGGCCCCCACGGTGCGGCCCTCCCGGCGGATGGGCTCGCAGGCGGGCAGCACGTCGCCCCAGTCCGTGCTGATCACCTTGTCCGCATGCGCGGGGCTGCCCCGGAGGCAGCGCGTCAACAGAGGCAGCACCTCGGGTTCGATGAGATCCCCGATATGGCGGAAGTCTTCGGCGGCCGGATCCAGGCCGTCCACCACATAGACGGCCTTGCCTTGGTCGTTGAGCCGGGCCGTGTAGAGATAGCGCACGGCCGTCAACTGCCGCACGCTCGTGAGCAGATTCTGAACCTCGGCATACAGGGGACTGTTTTCGTCGGCGGGGCTGTTGAGTTCCAGCAGGCTTTGCGGCGGAATGCGGTCGGTCAGATAGGAAAAGATGGCGCCTGAACGCTCCAGCACCGTGTGGCTGACGCCCATGGTCACCTGATAATAAAAAATCCCGAAAATGGAGATCGCCGTGGCCAGAATGGCCAGGGGGACGCTCAGCAGGATTTTTCTTTCCACGCCGGACAACGGCGTACTGACGGAATCCGTGTTCATGTCTCCGGTCCAGGATGCCTATCCGGCTGAGAAGGCCGCCAAATGCGGACTACAAGCGCCCAGTGAGATAGGGGACTATACACCAGGGCCGGGCATGATTCAACGAAAAGCTGACGCGTGTCCCGGCGGGCGCTGAACTTGCCTCAAACCCCTCCCGTCTGTATAAGGAATAAGGCCGCCGCGCGAGGCGCGGCACGGCCGAGGAGTTTTCCATGTCCCCTTTCACAAAAAACAGCGAAATGACCTCCCTCATTCTGGACAGCCTGCCCATGGGCGTGCTGTTCTGCGACATGGACTACATCATCCGCTTCGTGAACAAGGCCTATGCCGATCTGCTGGGCCGGCGGCCCGAAGAACTGCTGGGATGCGACATCACTGAAATCATCCCTCACTCGCGCGCACGCGTGGTGCTGCGCGACGGCCGGGCCGAAATGGGCGAACTCTGTCAGCTCGGGCCGGGCAACGCCCTGCCCGTGGTGGTCAACCGCATTCCGGTGCGCGACGGCCAGGGGCGGCTGGCGGGCATGGTCTCCCAGGCCATTTTCAACGATCCCGAAGAGCTGAAAAAACTCTCCTCCAAGATCGACCACCTGGGGCACACCCTTAATCAGTATAAGCGCCGGATCAAGGCCAGCCTGGCCCCGCAGTACAGCCTGCGCAGCATTCTGGGCGAAAGCGCGCCCATGCGCCGCCTCAAGCAACAGGTGCGAAGCTATGCCCAACTGGACGCGCCGGTGCTGATTCTGGGAGCCACGGGCGCGGGCAAGGAACTCTTTGCCCATGCCCTGCACGCCGAAAGCCCGCGCGCCGAAGGCCCGCTGGTCAGCATCAACTGCGCGGCCATCCCCAAGGATCTCTTTGAGTCCGAGCTGTTCGGCTATGCGCGCGGCGCGTTTTCCGGCGCGCATCAGGACGGCAAAATCGGCCAGATCGAACTGGCCGACAAGGGCACCCTCTTTCTGGACGAAATCGGGGAAATGCCGCCCGAGATCCAGGCCAAGCTCCTGCGCGTGCTGGAAAGCCGCAGCGTCTGCCGGGTGGGCTCGGTCAACGCCCGCAACGTGGACTTCCGCCTGGTGGCGGCCACCAACCGGAACATTTCGGCCATGCTCAGCGCGGGTTCTTTCCGCGAGGACCTCTACTACCGCATCAATACCTTTGTGCTGGAAATTCCGCCGCTCTGCGAGCGCGCGGACGACATCCTGCCCATCGCCCGCTACGTGCTTTCGCGCATGGGCCTGGAACATCTGGCCTTTGCCCCGGAAGCCGAGGCGGCCATGCTGGCCTTTTCCTGGCCGGGCAACGTGCGGCAGTTGCACAATGCCGTGGTGCACGCGGCCACCATGCGCCACGGCGACATGATCCAGGTGGACGACTTCCCGCCGGACACCCTGCCCAGCGCGGACCTGCCCATGCGCGCCGTAGCCGCCGGGGATCTTTCCGACATCATGGCCGACACCGAGGCCGTGGTCATCCGCAAAGTGCTGGCCGAACAGGGCGGCAATGTCTCGCGCACCGCGCGTACCCTGCATATCGCGCGCGCCACGCTGTACGAAAAGCTGCGCAAGTACGGCATCAGCCGCCGGGGCGCATAGATTCAGCAAGCCTGAAAGCAAGCCCGCCGATTCCCGGCCCGACGCCTCAAACCGCCGGAGTTTTGAATGCCTTTTCCGCCACAGATAAAGGCCGCCCTATGGGCGGCCTTGAGGCTGTTGACAACGTCGGCAGCCCCGAAAATCAGGAGCAGGTCGCGGCTTTGCCGCGCCGTTAAGCGACGGATTTTCGTGCCTTTCCACCCCGGCGGCTAAGCCGCCGTTGGTGGCGCAAACCACGCGAAGCGGGGTTTGTCATCAGTCTGAAGGCCGCCCGATGGGCGGCCTTGTGATTCAGATGCGGCGTTTCGCGTCGGCTCAGAGTTTGAAATCCGGCTTGTCGCGCAGGTATACTTCGCCCCCACGGGCCCAGTAGCGCAGCCCGGCGTGGTCCTTGAGCTTTTCCAGGGCCTTGTTTTCCGCCTCCGCGTCTTCGGACCAGAAGCGGATCTTCACCTGGCGCATGCCGTCGTCGGAAATGATCGAGAGCACCGTGGAAATGCGCACCCCGTATTCCTTGAGCAGATCCAGAATCTCGCGCAGGGTGCCGCGCTTGTTCTCCAGCTTGAAGGCCATTTCCACGCCCTCGGGCATGGCGGCCCCGCTGATGCTGACCAGGGCCTTGAAAATATCCCATTCGGTGAGAATGCCGACCAGTTTTTCCTCGTCATTGACCACCGGCAGGCAGGCCACACGCTTTTCAATCATCAGCAGGGCGGCCTGTTCCACCGTGCCCTTGTAATTGATGGTCACCGGGTCCACGGTCATGATCTGCTTGGCCATGGTTTCGCCCAGGATGTCGAGCACTTCCAGAATTTCAAGGCCCGTGGTGCGCTGGGGCGCGAAGGCGTTGATGTCCGAGGCGGAAATCAGGCCCACCACGACCTTGTCCGCATCCACCACGGGCAGGCGGCCGATGTGGTTGTCCTTGAACAGCTTCCGGCAGTGGAGCAGGGAGGTGTCCGGCGGAACCGAGATCACATTGGATTTCATCCAGTCAAGTATCAGCATGGCATGCTTCCTTTTGGCGAATTTCCGCCCGGCGGCCCTGCCGTCGATGGCGGCGCAATGCCCGCGAAGCGGGGTTTGTCATCACGCGGAGGCCGCCGCGGAACGGCGGCCGTTCCGTGGTTATGCCCGGGTGTGATCGCAACCGCAACCCTGGAGCTTTTTGCGCAGGAATTCCGGCAGAATGCCGCGCACGGATTCGGCGGACACCATGCGGCGCATGATGCCCAGCTGGTCCTGCAGGGGCAGCTGTTTGGGACAGACGTTGTCGCAGGCCAGCAGGCCCATGCAGCCGAAAACACCATTGTCGTCGCCGATAAGGTCGTAATAATCCGCCGGGGTGCGGTTGTCGCGCGGGTCGATATAGAAGCGGGCCATGCGGTTGATGGCCGTGGCCCCGATAAAGTCCTCGCGCATGCGCGCCGTGCCGCAGGCCGCCACGCAGCAGCCGCACTCGATGCAGCGGTCCAGTTCGAAGATCCGGGTGGCCAGTTCGTTGTCCATGCGCTCTTCCTGAGCGTCCGGGTCAAAGGCCTTGTTGGTGTGAATCCAGGATTCGATCTTTTTGCCCACATGCCGGAACCAGGTGCCCGTATCCACCGAAAGGTCGCCCAGCAGCTTGAACACCGGCAGGGGGTGCAGGCTGATGCGGGCGGGCAGATCGCAGGTCTGGGTATGGCAGGCCAGGCCCGGGCGGCCGTTGATGACCATGCCGCAGGAACCGCAGATGCCCGCGCGGCAGCAGAAGTCGAACTGCAGGCCGGCGTCCTGGGTTTCGCGGATCATGTTCAAGGCAATGAAGAGCGTCATGCTGGGATGCTCTTCCAGGTTAAAGGTCTGCATGTGAGGCTGGGAATGGGGATCCAGCGGATTGTAGCGAAAGATCTCAAACGTCAGGTTGCGTCCCATGTCGGCCTCCCTTAGACCTTTTGCGCAAAGGGCTCGATTTCGCCCTCCCCGATGTCGCCGGGGATGATCTTGCCGCCGCCGTAGCCCCTGTCGCCGGGCGGCAGGATATAGAACGGCGTGGCCTTTTCATAGTTGAGGGTGGGCAGGCTGTCGCCCTCCTTCCAGGTAGCCAGGGTGCGCACCAGCCAGTCCTTGTCGTTACGCTCGGGGTAGTCCTCGCGGGCATGCGCGCCCCGGCTCTCGGTGCGCTGCTGCGCCCCGTAAGCCGTGCACAGGGCCAGCTTGAGCATGCCCGGCACGCGCAGGGCCATGGAAAGCTCGCCGTGCGGGCCGGGGATGTTGCCGCCGCGCAGGCGCATGTTCTTGCTGCGCTCCAGCAGGTCTTGGAGTTTCGCCACGCCGGCTTCCAGATTCTTGCCGTTGCGGAAGATGCCCACATGCTCCATCATTATGTCCTGCATGGCGTTGCGCAGGGTGTAGCAGTCGTCGCCCGTGCCCCGGAGCAGGTTTTCGATGCGCTCGCGCACCTTGGCCGCCGCGTCGCCCATGGCCGCCGTGGAGAATACGCATTCATAGCCCTGCAGGAATTCCACCAGTTTTTTGCCCACAATGCGGCCCGACACGATGGTTTCGGCCAGGGAGTTGCCGCCCAGGCGGTTGAAGCCGTGCATGTCCCAGCAGGCGGCCTCGCCCGCCGCGAACAGGCCTTGGAGGCCGTAGGCGTGGCCGTCCTTGTTGATGCGCACGCCGCCCATGCTGTAGTGCTGGGTGGGCCGCACCGGGATGAGCTGATGGATGGGGTTCACGCCCAGGAAGTGCGTGGAGATGTCGTAGACTTCCCGCAGGTTGGTGGTGATGTGCTTTTCGCCCAGATGGCGGATATCCAGCCAGAGATGCTCGCCGTAGGGGCTGGGCACGCCGAAGCCCTTGCGCATGTGCTCGGTCATACGGCGGGAAACCACGTCGCGCGAGGCCAGTTCGGCCTTTTCCGGCTCGTAGTCGGGCATGAAGCGGTATTCGTTGACGTCCAGCAGGGTGCCGCCGTCGCCCCGGCAGCCCTCGGTCACCAGAATGTCCGTGGGCACCGTGCCCGTGGGGTGGAACTGCACGGCCTCCATATTGCCCAGCGGCACCACGCCCGTGTCCAGAGCGGTGATCTGGCCGCCGCCGTCGCAGATCACGGCATTGGTGGTGGCCCGGTAGATGCGCCCGTAGCCGCCCGTGGCGATAAGCGTGGCCTTGGCGAAATAGCCCACCAGCTCGCCGGTGCGCAGATCACGGGCCACGCAGCCCATGCAGCGCTCGCCGTCATGCACCAGGGCCTCGGCCTGCACGCGGTCGTGCACGTCCACGCCCAGTTGCAGCAGGCGGTTGTCCAGGGTGAAGAGCACGGCATGGCCCGTGCCGTCCGAGGTATAGCAGGTACGCCATTTGGCCGTGCCGCCGAAGGCGCGGGAATGGATCAGCCCTTCGTTCTCGGCTTTTTCCGTGGCCTGAAAGGGTTTGCCGCCCTTGTAATAGGTGTGCTCGCCGGGCACCACCCGGCTCCAGGGCACGCCCATCCAGGCCATTTCGCGCATGGCGATGGGCGCGGTCTTGGCGAACAGACGGGCCACCTCCTGATCGCAGCCCCAGTCCGAGCCTTTGACCGTGTCGTTGAAATGGATTTCCGGGCTGTCGCCGTCGCCCATGATGGAATTGCCCAGGGCCGCCTGCATGCCGCCCATGGCCGCCGAGGAATGGGAGCGCCGGGGCGGCACCAGACTCAAACAGATGACGCTGAAGCCCGCCTGCGCGGCTTCCACAGCCACGCGCTCCCCGGCCAGACCGGCGCCCATGCAGAGAACATCACTTTGAAAAACACGCATACGCACCCCCCTATCCCAGGAACCAGACGCGGGCCAGAGCCAGCACGCCGAGCACAAGGTAACAGCCCATGACAATCCATATCCACCTGCGCCAGCGGGCGCGCTCGGCCTTGGTGCACACGCCGTACTTCACGGCCAGGCGGTACACGCCGACGCCCGTGTGCAGAATAACGCAGGGCAGAAAGACCACGTAAAAGGCCAGCCAACCGTCGTGCAGGCGCTTGGCGCTGCCCGCCACGTTGATGGGCAGGTTGGTCATGACCGTGTAGACGTGGAAGAACACGCCCACCAGAATGACCACAGCGGTAAAGACCTGCACCAGCCAGAGCCAGGTGTCGGCCTCGCGCAGGCTTTTGCTGTGGCGCACGAAAATGCCCAGCTCATTGGCGCGGAAGGGCATTTTACGGGCCGCGATCCAGAAGTGGAAAATCACCAGCAGCACGATGAGCGGGGCCACGACCTGGGTCAGGAAGGTGGCTTCCAGCAGCCAGGCGATGCCGTTGGTCAGCGCGGGGCTGATCACCACGCTGCCTTCCAGCAGCAGATGGACACAGACGAAAAGGGCCAGCAGCGCGCCGGACGCGGCTTGCCAGAAATCCAGGCGGGTCCGGGCGTCGGCGGGGGCTCTCATTGGCGCCATAGCAACTCCTTATAGGAAAGTATTCCGTATTGCGGACACGGCGGCACGCCGGAATGGCCCGGCGCGCCGGGCCGTTACAACTGCCGATACGGGGCCTGGCCCGTTTCGTAGTAATTGTCGCCCAGGCTGTCGATGACCACGATGGCCGGGAAATCCTCCACTTCCATGGCGGCCACGGCTTCGGGGCCGAGATCCTCATAGGCCAGCACAGTGTACTTTTTGATGCTGCGGGCGATGAGCGCGCCCGCGCCGCCCACGGCGGCCAGATAGGGCATGCCGTGCTTTTTCATGGCTTCCACCACTTCCGGCTTGCGGTAGCCTTTGCCGATCATCCCCTTGAGGCCCTGATCCAGCAGCCGGGGCGTATAGGCGTCCATGCGGCCCGAAGTGGTGGGCCCGGCCGCGCCGATGGCCTGCCCGGGCTTGGCGGGCGAGGGGCCCACGTAATAGACGACAGCGCCGCGCAGATCCACGGGCAGCGCTTCGCCCCGGTCCAGAGTCTCCACCAGCCGCTTGTGGGCCGCGTCGCGCGCGGCCAGAATAACGCCGGAAATCAGCACCCTGTCTCCGGCCCGCAGGGAGCGCGCCGTGGCGTCGTCAAAAGGGGCGCGGATGCGTTTGACCTGATCGTCGGACATGTCTCGCCCTCCTCCTGGAGCATTTAACACTTGAAATGCTCGCTTACGGCGGGCAAAGCCCGCCTGCTCGCATTTTGTGACAAGGATTTGTCTGCAAATCCTTGAGAGCAGTTACCGCATTTCATGCGTGAACCGCTCTAGAGTACGACTTCCGCGTGGCGGGCCGCGTGACAATTGATGTTCACAGCCACGGGCAGGGAGGCGATGTGGGTGGGAGCCCACTCCACATGCACCTTGAGGGCCGTGGTCAGGCCGCCCAGGCCCTGCGGACCGATGCCGGTCTTGTTGATCATTTCCAGCAGTTCCCGTTCAAAGGCCGCGTAGCGCGGGTCCGGGTTGACGCTTTCCAGATCGCGCGCGGCGGCTTTTTTGGCGCAGATGGCCGCCACCTCCATGGTGCCGCCCAGGCCCACGCCGACCACCAGGGGCGGACAGGAGTTGGGACCGGCGGCCAGCACCGCGTCCAGCACCACCCGGCGCACGCCCTCGATGCCGTCGGCGGGCACCAGCATTTTCAGCACGCTCTTGTTTTCCGAGCCCGCGCCCTTGGGCGCGAGGCGCAGGCGCAGATGGTCGCCGGGCACAATGCGCGTGTGGAGAACGGCGGGGGTGTTGTCCCTGGTGTTCCTGCGCTCGAAGAGCGGCTCGGCCACGCAGGATTTGCGCAGGTAGCCGTCCACATAGCCCCGGCGCACGCCTTCGTTGACGGCGTCCTCAAAGCCGCCGCCCACAATGCGCACATCCTGCCCCACCTCGGCGAACACCACGGCCAGGCCTGTATCCTGGCAGATGGGCATGGTTTCGCGCGCGGCGATGGCCGCGTTTTCCAACAGCTGGTCCAGAATATTCCGGCCCACCGGCGACGGCTCCTGGGCGCGGGCCGCCCGCATGGCCTCGACCATGTCCTCGGGCAGGCGGCAGCAGGCCTCCACGGCCAGACCGGCCACGGCCTCCGTAATGGCAGTAACGTGAATTTCCTTCATCATTTCTCTCCGCCGGAACGGCTTACGGATGGAAAGGCCAGATCATGGGAATGAGCAGCCAGCACATAATCAGGGTGATCAATTGCAGGGGCCAGCCGGCCTTGACGTAATCCAGGAAGCTGTACTTGCCCGGCCCCAGCACAATGGTGTTGGGCGGAGTGGCGATAGGCGTCAGGAAGCAGGCCGAGGCGGACATGGCGATGCCCATGGTAATGGGCAGGGGCGAAATGCCGCTGGCCAGGGCGATGGGCAGGGCCAGCGGGGCCATGAGCGCGGCCGTGGCCGTATTGGACATGAAGTTGGTGATCAGGGCTGTAAGCGCGCAGCAGACCAGCATGAGCATCCAGGGGTCCGAAACCATGCTCACCACGGCATTGGCCACAATGGCGGCCGCGCCGGACTTGGCCATGGCCGCGGACATGGAAAGCATGCCCGCAAAGAGGAAGATGGTGGTCCAGTCCACGCTACGGAAGGCCTCGCGCATGGTCATGCAGCCGGAGATGACCATCAGGCAGGCGCCCAGTATGGCGGCCGTGGTCAGGGGCATGAGCTCGCTGGCCATCATGAAGACAACAAAGGCGAAAATGGCGATGGAGTACCACATCTTGTTTTCGCGGCGCGTCTGGCCCTCGATGACGATGTCGTCGTCCATCTGGCGGCCTTCGGGAAGCAGACGGTGCCCAATGAGCCCGTAATAGGCCAGACCGACCACCAGCAGGGGCACGCCGATCAGGCCGAACTCAAAGAAACCGAAGGGGGTTTGCCCGGTCTGGACCAGCATGGAGTTGATAATGCCGTTGGGCGGCGTGCCCACCAGAGTCACGGTGCCGCCCAGGGAGGAAGCGAAAGCCACGGGCATGAGCACCTTGCCCGGCGCCAGTTTGGCCTTGATGCACATGCCCAGAATCATGGGCACGGCCACCACGGTGGTGCCGGTGTTGGACAGCACGGTGGAGAGCAGGCCCACGGCGGCCATGGTGTAAACCAGCAGCAGCACGGTATTGCCCTTGGAGAGGCGCACGGCCAGCGCGCCGACCTTGTCCGCGAAGCCGGTAATGAACGTGGCCTCGCCCACGATGAACATGGCCATGAACAGGATGACCGTGGGATCGCCGAAATAGCTGAAGGCCACCTTGGAGGTAATGACGTGCGTCAGGGAAAGCGCCACCGGCACCAGCAGGGCGGTGATGGGCAGGGGTACGACTTCGGTGAAGAACATGACCGCCGCCGCTACCAGGATGCCCAGCGTGATGTAGGCCTTGGTGGGGTCTTCAGGCAGTTTTATGCCCATGCCCGTGGCGGCGAGAGCGTCCTGCCCCGCCAGCACGGCCGCCAGAGCCAGCAGCATCACTGCCAGTAAAAAAGACCGTTTCATCCGTCAACCTCCAAAGTTTCAGAGTTGAAGGCGTCCCCGTACGCGTGCCGCCAACGGGGTTCCACACGGCTTCCGGCACACAGCGGCCGGAACGACTATAAAAAGATGGAAAAGCATTGCATATGGAAGCAATACTGACAACCCCATTTTGTTGAATGACTGCTCAACTTTTATGTTTTTTTCAAGCATACCGCGATAGATAGGGGGGAAAATTTTATAAATCCATATGTTGCGTAAAAAATCACAATTGTTTTGCCTTCACCATACATGTGATACCAAATTGTGATATATATGGTATCAACAGCAAAAAAGTCGTCATCCATAGCAGAATGTACGGACTTTGTGAAAACATTCCACCAATACAAAGAGTAATTTCATCGCCTGCCCGCTTGCCCGGAACGGGCAGCGCCCGGGCCTGAAAAAACCCGGCCGAGATTTTTCCGGCCGGGCTTTTTTGTATGGTATTAGAGCAGTTCACGCATGTTATGCGTGAACTGCTCTGCAAGGATTTGTCCGCAGTCTGAAAACGGATTGCTCTCAACGCCGGCTACGGGCGTTCGCCCTTTGCCAGACGGGCGTTGATCTTGTCGATCAGGCCGGGCAGATCCGCAATGCTCGAAATCACATAGTGCGCGCCCGCCTCCCGGAAGGCACGGCCCAGCTCATCCTCGCGGCGGCAGAGTTCGTCGGCAGGCAGGGCCGCCGCTTCCTCGGCGGTCAGGCCCAGGGCATTGCTGGTGCGGGTCACGCCCACGCTCCAGTGCCCCGCGTTGATGCCCTCTTCCACGTCGGCCAGGGTGTCGCCGACCTTGACCACGGCCTCCGGCGGATGCACGCCCAAGCGCATGCAATTGAGATAGCACATCCACGGCCAGGGGCGGCCCTGGGGCACCTCGTCGGCTGTGACCACCGCGTCGGGTTTATACCCGGCGGCCTCGGCACGCGGCATGAGGCGGACCATCATGTCCCGGCTGTAGCCGGTGCAGGAGCCGATCTTGAGGCCCTTGTCGCGCAGGGCGGCAATGGCCTCCACACAGCCCGGCACGGGCATGGCATAGTCCGCCAGGGTTTCGGGCATCAACTCCTGCACGGCGGCAAAAACCGTGTCCGTGGCGGCATCGTCGGGCGCGTTGCCGTGTCCGGCGCGCCAGAGTCCGGCCAGGCGCGGCATGGCCAGCATGGTCTGCACGTGCTCGCGCTTTTCGCGGCCCATGGGAGCGCGCACTTCAGCCACCTCGGGCTCTATGCCGTGGCGCTCAAAGGCCCGCGAAAACACGGCCACCGGCCCACGGCAGCCGTGGTCCACCGCCGTACCGGCCCAATCCAGAATAACGGCCTGTACCGGCCCCGTATATACTGTGCGACGCAGAAAAGGCTTCATGAACTGTCCTCATGTACGGATTAGAGCATTTTCACAATGAAAGTACTCTGTACTGTTACAAGGCCTGCGAGATTTCCGTAGGCGGGCTTTGGCCGCCTACGGAAATCTCAAGCGCAATATGCTTCAGAGCAGTCTGCCTTTGAAACGCTTTGCGTTTCAAAGGCGAAATGCTCTAAAAAAAGAAAGCGCGGGGAAATTTCCCCGCGCCGCTGTCGATCAGCGGTCCCGCCGGAAGATCCGGCGGGACCGCGTTCAGTCACCAGTCACTTATTTGGGGAAGTACTTCTTGTCCAGCTTTTCGTACTTGGGCAGGAAGCGGGTGGGCAGCGCCAGAGCGTCGCGGCGGAAAGGCGGCGCAAGGCGGGTGCCGTCGGTCATGATTTCGATGACGGCCGGACGGCGGTTCTTGTAGGCCGTTTCCAGGGCATTGGCCAGGTCGGCCTGGGTGTTGACGGTGTAGCCGTCGGCGCCCATGGATTCGGCGATCTTGGCATAGGACTTGGACCAGATGTCCGCGCCCACGAAGCGGTTGTTGTAGAAGTCCACCTGGTTCTTCTTTTCCGCGCACCAGGCGCCGTTGTTGTACACGGTGGCAATGACGGGCAGGTTGAACTGGCAGGCGGTGGGCACTTCAAACAGGCTCATGCCCCAGGCGCCGTCGCCGGCGATGGAGACGACCGGCTTGTCCGGGCAGGCGAGCTGCGCGCCCAGAGCGGCCTGATAGGCGAAGCCGGTGTTGCCGAAGGTCAGCGTGGCGATGTCGCGTTTCGGATTGCGGAAACGCAGGTAGCTGTTGGCCGTGGAGGAGGTGTTGCCGATGTCGGTGGTGGCGATGGCGTCGTTGTCGTACACGAACTTGCCGACCACTTCCAGGGCCTTGCGGGGATGCATGCGGCCTTCGATCACCGGCTCGTTGGAGATCTCGTCGATTTCCTTGTGCCAGAGGGCCAGTTCTTCCTTGACCTTGTTGGCAACGGCGGTGATGTCCTTCTTGGGCATGGCTTCACGCAGCTGCTTGTACAGTTCTTCGGAAGCGTCCTTGGCATCGGCGCACAGACCCACGGTAATGGGGTGGGTCTTGGCGATATGCATGGGGTTGATGTCGATCTGGACGATCTTGGCCGTCTTGGGGAAGTAGTTGATGCCGTCCTGGGGCAGGGTGCCGAAGTAGGACAGGCGGCTGCCGATGGCCAGGATCACGTCGGCCTTTTCCATCAGACGCATGGCGGCATGGGAGCCCATGTAGCCGATGGGGCCGCACCACAGCGGATGGTCGGCCGGGAAGGCGTCGTTGTGCAGGTAGCTGCAGGCCACGGGAGCGGCGATGTGCTCGGCCAGGGCTTTGACGGTATCCACGCAGTCGGCGTCAACCACGCCGCGGCCGGACACGATCACGGGATTCTTGGCGGCTTTGAGCACTTCGACGGCGTGCTTGAACATTTCCGGGTTGCCGATGCCGCCGGGGGCCACGCGGTACTGGGAAGGCTTCAGGATTTCTTCATCCAGCTCGCCGTAGAAGTAGTCGCGCGGGATGTCCACCAGCACGGGACCGCGCATGGCGTAGGCGGCACGGAAGGCGGTGCGCAGCACGTCGGCGGCGCGTTTGGGATGGGGCACGCGCAGGGAAGCCTTGGTGATGGGCTTGAACAGATTCCACGTGTCGCATTCCTGGAAGCCGTCCCAACCCACGGAAGCGGAACCGGCGCTGGGCGAAAGGATGATCATGGGGCTGTGCGCCATGTTGGCGGTAGCCACGGCGGTCACGTAGTTGGTGATGCCGGGGCCGTTCTGGCCGATGACAACGCCGGCTTTGCCGGTCATGCGGCAGAAGGCGTCTTCCATGTGGCCGGCGGTCTGCTCATGACGCACGGAGATGAAGTCGATGCCCGCGGCCGGGAAGAGGTCCAGCAGGTCCATGTAGGCGGAACCGAGGATACCGCTGACGTGTTTAACGCCTTCTTCCACCAGGACTTCGGCCATGGCCTCACTGGGAGTCATTTTAGGCATAATTGCTCCTTTTGCTTTCGCGCTGTTTGTGATGCTTGCGATCCGCAACCGCCCGTTCCTCGCGCCCGCATCCCCGCGGCACGACGGAGAAAAGCGGAAAAAAGAGGAAGAGCGGCCTGCAGGGCCTGAGAACACCCGAAAATTGTGACAGAATTAGCAAATTGCGTGCCGGACGGAAGGTTTTCGTATCCGCCTCAATTTCATAGCTCTTTCCGAACAGCAGCCTTGCGGCGGCTTTTCCGGGCGGCAAAACCGTCTTATAATCCGGACAGTGTCTGTCAAAAATGTTCAATTTTCCGGACAGACCGGACAGTTCAGGACACTATGGTTTTCATTCTACATGACTCCCGCGCCGTTGTCACCGCGTGCCGCGCGGACACAGGCCGCCGGGCGTGCGGGATGGGGCATAAAGGCCGCAGGATTCGCGGCGCGCTGCCGCGTCCCGCCCCGCTCCTCCTGCAAATGCCGCAGGCATTGCCCGGCCGTGGCAAAATTCCCGCGCGCGGCGCGGTAATCCGGCACCTGCCGGGCCTGCCCGTGGTCGTAGAGGATCAGGCCGCCGGCAAAAGCGTCCACGTCGTCGGGATCATGGGTGATGATCACGGCCGGGATGGTCAGATCAGCCAGCAGTTCCAGCAGTTCCTCGCGCAGGCGTTCGCGCAGCAGCGGGTCCAGGGCGGAAAAGGGCTCGTCCAGCAAGAGCAGTTGCGGATCAGCGTTGAGGGCGCGGGCCAGGGCCGCGCGCTGGCGCTGCCCGCCCGAAAGCTGCACCGGCAAGTGCCGGGCCAGATGCCCGATGCCGAAACGCTCCAGCATGGCCTGGGCCTTGTCCCGCTCCGTCGCGCAGACCCGCCAGGGCCAGCAGCCGGTGCGGGCGTAGGCCACATTCTGGAGCACGCTCAGATGGGGGAATAGCGCGTACTCCTGAAACATATAGCCGATGCGGCGGCGACGGGCCGGCACACAGACATTGGCCGCACCGTCATAGAGCACGCGCCCGCCCAGGCGGATATGCCCGGCATCCGGGCGGGTAAGTCCGACCAGACATTGCAGGGTCAGGCTTTTGCCCGAACCCGAGGGGCCGAACAGAACCACGTGCTTCTGGCTGTTCCCGATCTCGTAGGCCACATCCAGGCTGAAGGGCGTATCCGCATTCCGGAAGGTTTTACGCAGATGCAGCGAGATCATCGGGGCCGCCTTTTCCATTTCAGTTTCAGCAGCAACTCCGCCGCCATCAGCAGACTGACGCAGACAGCGGAGGTAATGATCACCAGCCAGACGGCCTGCGCATCGTTGCCGGCCTGAAAGGCGTCATAAATCGCCAGGGCCAGGGTCTGGGTCTTGCCGGGGATATTGCCCGCGATCATCAGTGTGGCTCCGAATTCGCCCATGCCGCGCGCGAAGGCCAGCATCAGCCCGGCAAAAATGCCCTTCCAGGCCAGAGGCAGGGACACGCTCACAAAAACCCGCCACTCCGAGGAACCCAGGGTGCGGGCCGCGTTTTCCAGCTGGGGGTCCACCTGCTCCAGAGCCGCCCGCGCGGATTTGTAGATCAGAGGAAAAACCACCACCGTGGCCGCCACCACGGCTCCCTGCCAGGAAAAGATCAGATTGATGCCCATGTCGGCCAGCCAGTGGCCGAACACGCCGCGCCGCCCCACCAGCAAAATGAGATAATAGCCCAGCACCGTGGGCGGCAGCACCAGCGGCAGGGTGCAGAGTGCGTCCAGAAGGGCGGGCAGGGGCCCTCTTTTCCTTGCCAGCAGCCAGGCCATGAACGTGGCCGCCACAAAGGAAAGCAGAGTCGCCATGCCCGCCACCCGGAGGGAAAGTTCCAGCGGGCTCAGAATGGATATCTGCTCAAAATCCATAAGATCGGGTCACCCTGTCCGCTGCAAAGAAAAATAATCTGATGACACGCCTGGATATTCCACGGCATTTGAGGATTTTTGACCGCCGACAAGGCACATATATTTTTTGCGCGGGGAATGGGCTCTTCTCGCCCATGACCCAAGCAAAAAACGTGTGTAACACCGCCGGCGGTCAAAAGGACCAACTGCCGTTAAGGCTTGGAAAAGCCGTACTTGGCCAGCACCGCCTGCCCTTCCGGCGACAGCACGAAGTCCAGGAAGGCCTGTCCCATCTTGGGGTTCTTGCCCGTGGCGGCCACGGCGATGGGATAGAGCACGGGCTTGTGGCCCGGCGCCGCCAGGACCACGTCCACCTTGCCGGCCTGCTGATTGGCATCCGTGCCGTAGACAAAACCCGCATCCACTTCGCCGCGCGCCACATAGTCCAGCACCTGACGCACGCTGGCGCCCTGGATCACCTGGGGCTGGAGCACGTCCCAGAGTTTGGCGCTGGTCAGGGCTTCGCGGGTGTAGCGCCCGGCGGGCACGGAATCGGGATTGCCCACGGCGATGCGCTTGAAGTTCTTGAGGTCGGCCAGATCAGCGGGCTTCTTGCTCCCGGCGGGCACGATGAGCACCAGGTCGTTGAGCGCGAAATCCTTGCGCGTGGCCGGGTCCACCACCTTGGAGGCCACGGCCTTATCCATGGTGGCCTGGTCGGCGGAGGCGAAGACGTCCACGGGCGCGCCTTCCTGAATCTGCTTCAGCAGCGGATTGGAGGCGGCGAAGTTGACATGCGCGGTGAGACCGGGATGTTTTTTCTCAAACATGCCCTTGAGCTCGGTAAAGGCGTTGGTCAGGCTGGCCGCCCCGGAAATGGTCATTTCCGCGGCGTTGGCGGGCAGGGTCAGCAGGCCGACGCAGGCCAGGGGCAGAAAAAGGCGGAAAAGGAAGGGCGTTTTCATGTCTGTTGTCTCCTCCATGAGCAATGGACGGCGCAACGCCGGAAGGGCGATGCCGCGCTGCCGCCACTCTACCCCAGCGGCACGGACCGGCAAGCCGCTCACGTTTTGCGGCAAAAACGTGAATACTGTACAAAGCCGGTACTCTCCCTGTATAAGGGGGGAAAAACGCGGGAAAAGCATGGACAAAACAGCAAAGCGTGAAGAACTGGCGGGGCTGCTGCGCTCGCTCGCCCCGGTGGACATGGCCTGGCTGCGCCAGCGCCTGCTGCGGCGGGATTCCGTTGCCCTGCTGCAGGATACCGGCCGGATCAGCCCGCAGGAACTGTTGAGCGTGGAGTCCTGGCTCTGGGAGCGGGCCGCGGCGGCGCGCGGGCCGCGCGAAAAACGTCCCCGCCTGCGCATGTGGCTGATTTTCATGCTCTTGCGCTACGCGGGTCTGCGCCTGGTGGAAATTTTCGCGCTGGGCCCGTCGGACATGGACTTACAGGGGGGGAGCATCCGCGTGAAGGGGCCCTGCGGCCGCGAGGTGCCGTTGCCCCTGGCCGTGAGCCGCCGCCTGCGCCGGGTGCTGGAAGATCCGGGCCTGTTTCCGGCCAGTCCGGAACTGATGCGTTGCGACGCCAGTTACGTGCGGCGCAGTCTGCAACAGTGCGGCGCGGCCTGCGGCCTGCCCAAGGGCCTGCTGAGCGCGCGCAGCCTGCGCCACAGCCGGGCTCTGGAACTGGGCCGCCAGGGCCTGCCTCTGCCGGTGGTGGACATCTTTCTGGGACGGCGCGCCGGTCCCGGCCAGAGCGGCATTGTGCGCTGCGATCCGCAGAAGGCGCAACGCCTGCTGCGTGAACAACTGCAAAGGGAGCGACCCATGAAAACCAGCGCCCGGAACGTGTTTCAGGGAAGGATTGTCTCATTGCGCCAGTCCGGCCTGCTGGTGGAGGTCATCCTCAGCACCGCCGGCGGCCTGCGCGTGGCGGCCCTGATCACGGATGAGAGTTACCGCAGCCTGGCTCTGGAGGAAGGCAAACTGGTCAACGCCAGCGTCAAGGCCCCCTGGGTGATGATCGAAGCGGGCGCTCCGGAAGGCGGCAACGGCCGCGTGAACGCGACGTCCGGCGCGGAAAACCGCTTCGCCGCCGTGGTGGAACGGGTGCGCGAGGACGGAATGGTCATGGAAATCCTGGCGGCTCTGCCCGAAGGCAGCCAGATCTGCGCCCTGCAAAGCAAAGGCCCGGCCACGGGCGCGCCGTTGCGCGCCGGAGACAAAATCACGGTGCTGTTCAAGGCTTTCTCGGTGATTCTAAGCCTGGATTAGGGGCTGTCTCTAAATTGGCGCTTTTGACTTCCGGCGGCGTTATCGATGCCGTCTTTATCCGTACAACGGCTAGGGCCTGTTAACGCTATGCCTTTTTGCCCTCCTGCCGCGTCAGATTTCACCTGCTTTTTCGGTCGAGTACCAGAAGAGTACACTCCCTCAAAGCAGG
>NZ_JAGZUV010000059.1:0-19626 GCF_018379785.1 Desulfovibrio sp. | reverse complement strand
TTTTTCCGTGCGGCTGCGTTGCAAAAAAGAAATCGACCTCGCGGTATGTTCAATACGGCTTCGCCCGATTTCTCCTTTGCGCCTTGCCGCCCGAAAAAATGCAGCTTTTCGCGGACGGCGTTTTAATGAGGGCTGAGCCTAGAAGGTGTAGGCAAAGACGAGCTGGGCTTTCCAGGCGTCCTGTTTTTCAAAGGCGCCGTTGCCCGCGCCGCCGTAGTAGCCGTCCTTTTCCCAGGTGTCCTTGTCCATCATATTGACGATGTAGCCCAGTTCCAGGTTGGCTTCCAGGTTTTCGTAAATCTGCCAGGAGTTGACCAGGTTGAATTCGAGCAGGCCGTCGTTGGTGGTCAGGTACGGGCCGTCATTGGTGCCGTAGCCGTCGCTCCAGGAAGAGGCGCTGGCCATATATTTGACCATGGAGGGCGCGTTGGTGCCCCCCCAGTAGGCTACGCGGAAGGTATGCTTGAGATCTTCCACAAAGCTCATGTCTTTCAGTTGCAGGCCGATGCCCCAGGTACCGGCGTAGCCCAGATCGCGGTCGTACCACTCGTCGTTGGGAGCCCAGGCCAGATTGCCGTCGCCCATGAAGGAGGTGAAGTTGCCGGAGGCGGACACGGAGGGCATCCGCTCGGATCCGTTTTTCACATTGCCGTCGTCACCCGAAGCATACCAGCCGAAAATGCCGGGCGTGCCCCAGTCCATTTTGTATTCGATGAGGGCCTTGGCCAGCCAGCCCTGACGCTGGCTGTCACCGTGCAGCAGGTCGGTACCGCGTTTATAGACATCAAAGCGGCCCATGCCTTCCACATAGCCGTAATTCAGATCCAGCTCGAAGTTCCAGGGATCCAGGGCCGTGATGGCAATGGGCAGACCGGCCCAGAACATGGAACCGTAGGCTTTGCTGGTTTTGCCCAAGGTGCTGCCGTTGAAACCGGGATAGGCGCCGGTCAGAGTATAGGCGAGGTTGCCGTCGGCCGTGCCCCACGGATCGCCCACGTAGGTTTTGCCGTCGTTGCGCCAAGTTCCGTTTTCGTCAGCGCCGTCGTTGCCGTCCAGCGCATTCTTGCCCATCATGCCGTACATGGCCCAGGGCGTGAGTTCAATGCCGTCGAATTTCAGGGGCAGGCTGAGGGCAAAGAGGTCGATGTTGTCCAGGTAATTGGACTCACGGGTATTGCCGTTGCTGTCTTCCCAACCGCCGAAGTTGTCGTTGACCGGGCGCATCCAGAGAGCGGTGAGGCCCACGTTTTCATTGAACTGGTAGTTGGCCGCCACGGCCGCCGCATCGGCATCCATGACCGCCGAGCCGCCGGCCACATTGGGCAGGGTTATGGCCTGGAGGCCCATACGGAACTTCAGGTCGGTCTGGGGCACCACCCAGTCGATGTAGGCGTTTTTCAGCTTGATGACGTTGCTGCCGTCCGCGCCCAACGCGCCGCCTTCGTCGGCTTTGCCCCAGGTCTGGTCGCCGATTTCAAAGAAGACCGTGCCGGACAGGGCTTCGGAGGCCACGGCGTCCAATTGCAGGCGCAGACGCTGGCCCGCGGCGAAGTCGTCATTGCTGTTGGACTTGGTCTTCGGGCCGCCTTTGGTGTCTTGGGTGTGCTTGGTCAGATTGGAGTCGCCCACGCCAAAGCCCACCAGCCATTCGCCGCTGACCTTGAAGTCAATGGCCTTGGCGCTCCCCGTCGCGCCCAGGAACAGGCCGGCGGCCAGCAGGACCACCATGCACCGCTTCTTGAACCTTCCCGGATTTTTCCTTTCTTTGCTCATGCCTCTCTCCTCAGGGCTATGGTTTATGCCGCCCGCCTTCCGGTGCTTCCCTTGGCTGCCCGGAGCCGGCGGCGTTGTTGCGTTTCATGATAATAACACGATTTTTTAAAATGTAACAACGATTATTTCCCACAACCCGCCCTGGAAAAGCCCCAATCTTTCCAGGGCGGATATTACGCGGTCCGGGATTCGGAGTGCGCTTTCTTGTGCCCGCACCGGCAGTGCGCGCAGTTACCCCGGCAGACGTGCCCTTCAGGCTTCTTTTCCGGCACAAGCAGCACCTTGTTGCCGCTGATCGCCAGCGCAAAGCCGCTGTTGCCCTTGAAAACAATTTGTTGCGGAGCATATGATGCACGCAGAAAAGCAGTCTTGAGTATGGCTACTGCGGCAGGATTTGGCTGTTTAACTTCACGAACATCAATAAATATACGCTTGCATGATTGATAATATTGTTGCAGGAGGTTTATCAAAACATCGGCTTGCGGTGGATCAAAACGGGAAGTAAAACAGATATGAAGATTGTCATGGCTGAATCTGTGGCTGACATCCAGAGATTGCACGGCTGTGCAGGCAGAATCCATATTTTTTCTCCGCGTTGCGTTTTGGATGGCTGACTTTGGCATACGCCGGGATTGCTGTCAATAGAAATGAAATTCGTTTTCAAAAAATTCTTGCAAACACAGATGGCATTTGCGTGGAATTTGACGCAAAATGCGCCGATCCTTCTTACCTCGAGAGCAGAGCATGAACCGACGGCGACAAGCAGTGGGAAAATTTTACGGCCTTCTGGCCCTGACCGCCGCCATTTGGGGCATCCAGCCGCTGTTCATCAAACTGGCCGTGCGGGAAATAACGCCGGTAAGCCTGACCGTGGTACGCTTCGTGCTGATCAGCGCCACCATTTTTCTGATCATGCGCTGGCGGCACAGAACGCCTTTGCTGCCCCCACTGCCGGCGCTCTTCCCGCTTTTCTGCATGGGCGTGTGCGGCGTGGCCGTGAACAATGTGGCCCAGTTCACCGGCCTGCAGTATTCCACTGTGGGCAATGCTACCCTGATTGCCTCCACCACGCCGGCGGTCACGGCCCTGCTGGCCGTGTTTTTTTTGCGTGAGCGGCTTTTGCCCATCCAGTGGCTGGGCATCATTATTTCCCTTTTGGGCGTCCTGGTGCTCATCAGCAAGGGTTCGTTGGCGATCCTGCTGCGGATTTCCTTCAATTACGGCGACCTGCTTTTTTTCTTCGCCCAGTTGGGCTGGGCCGCGTATATGCTGATCGGCTTCCGGGTCATGCACCACCTTTCGGCACTGGGCACCACGGCCTGGGCCGGCGTGTTCGGGGCGCTGACCACCCTGGTCTACGGCCTGGTCACGGATGAACTGCACTACGCGCCGCTGTCCCCGGCGGGCATGGCCTATATGGCCTACATCATCTGGATGGGCGGAGTTTGCGCCATGGTTTTCTGGAACCTCGGCGTCAAGATGGTCGGGGCCAGCCTGGCCGCCGTTTTCCTGAACATCATGCCCCTGGTGGGCGTGGCTGCGGGTGTGATCGTGCTGAATGAGGATTTTTACTGGCAGGAATGCTTCGGCGCCGGGGGCATTTTGTCCGGCGTCTATCTGCTTACCCAGGCACGGCAGATCCTGCACCGCCGCAATGTCCGGCGCAGGGCCCACTACAGGGCGGCGAGGCAGCGCATGCGGGCATAAAAAGCGGGCCGGTCGCATATGCGACCGGCCCGTGTTTTGTTATTTTGGGGCTTGCGGCTTATCCCGCCGTGATGCCGCCGCTTTCCACCTTGAACAGGGGCGCGCCGGGCGCGGCGGCGCGCAGCACATCCACCATATGCGGCTGGCAGGTGAAGTAGAGCAGCTGATGAGCCGGGCTTTCCCTGCCGTCGGCCAGTTCCGCGAAGGCTCGCGCCGTACGCTCGGCCCGCTCCGGATCGAAGTTGACCAGCACCTCGTCCATGATCACGGGCAGGGGCGCGGCATGGGCCGCGTGATTTTTGATGTAGGCCAGGCGCAGGGCCAGATAGGCCTGTTCCTGCGTACCCCGGCTCAGGGCTTCCGGCGGCACCGGCTCCCCTTGGTCGGGCAGGATGCTCAGACTCGAATTTTCCAGCGAGGCGCTGATGCCCCGCCAGCGGCGGCCCGTGATGCGGGCGAAGATGTCCGAGGCCTGGCGGATGACCTCCGGCTGGCGCTCGCGCTCAAAAATGCGCTTGGCGTTGAGCAGGATTTCGCGGGCCAAGGCTCGGCGGCTCCAGGCCAGGGCCATGCGCTCCATGCTTTCCAGCAGCAGCGCTTCCTGCTGGCGCAGTTCCGCCAGATCGTCGGTCCGGGCCAAGGCCGTGACCTTGGCGCTCAGACCGGCCACGGCGGTGGCCAGATCCTGTTCCTCGTCCTGAATGCCGTTGAGCTCTTCCTGAATGGCGGCGCTGCGTTTTTCCTGGCTCTCCTGTTCCTCTTCCCGGAAGGAGGCCAGAAATTCCGGCAAGGGCAGGGTATCGGCGGCCAGACGCAGGGCGTCCTCCAGGTCCTGGCGGCGGCGGCCCAGATCCCGCTGCTCGTCGCGCAGGGCGGCCAGACGTAAAAAGTCCTCGGCGTCCCGCACCCCGGCCAGAGCCAGCAGATTGCGCTCATTGTTGCGGGCTTCGCCGAGGGCCGCCTCACCCGCGCGCACGTCGTCTTCTTCTTCGGCCAGCAGGCCGGAGAGGCGGGCGCGCTCGTCCTGGGCCTGGGCCATGCTCTCGGCCGCGGCCAGGGCGGCGTCCAGACTGGCCAGCCAGTCCGGAGCGGCGTCCGCATCCTGAAGCGGATCCCGCGACAGGGAGGCCAGCAGGGCGGCCAACGGTTCGCGCAGGGCCGCCAGTTCCGCCCGGCCTTGCGCCAGTTCGGTACGTGCGCGCTCCAGAGCCGACTCGGCGGCCAGGCAGTTTTCCATGTACTTGAAGGCTTCGCGCACGGTTTCCGGGTCCAGACCCTCGCCCAGGCCGAGCCCCTGCAAGCAGCGGCTCCAGGTTTCGCGGGCCGCTCCCAGGCGTTCTTCCACCGTACGCAAGTGTTCCGAGGCCTCGTTCTGGCGGTTCTGGGCTCGTTCCAGCTCGCTTTCATGATTCTGGAGGGCCGCCGTCGCCTTGATACGCTGTTCACGCGCGGCGTCGGCTTCGCGGCAGGATTCCAGCACCTGGCGCACGCATTCCACCAGAGCGGCGCTGTCCGCCTCTTCCGTCAGGCGTTCGGCAACAGCGGGCACGGCGCGCATGCGTTCTTCCAGAGCGCGAAGATCATCCTCCAGGGCGCGCAGTTCAGCTTCGGCGGCGGCCACGCCGCTAAAAGCCAGACGGGCGGATTCAGCCCTGGCGAAAAAAGCGGCCGCGCTTTCCGGCGAAGGCACATTGCTGACGCGCAGGGCCAGCATGAGTTCATGCCAGCGGCGGCGGGTCCGCTGGACCGCGCCTTCCATTTCGTGGGCCTTGCCCTGCAGAACGCCCACCTGAGTCTTGGCCAGGCCCATTTCGCGCTGCAGCGTTTCCATGTCCCGCCGGGAGCGTTCTTCATTGAAACACTGCTCGCGTTCGCGCTCCAGAAGCATTTCCGTGGCTTCCAGGGTAACGAGATCCATACTCTCCACGCCCGCCGCGGCGCAGAGCTGGCGGGCCTGCTCGCCCAGTTCGGCCACGTGCAGGGCGCTGGCTTCGCGTCGGCTCTGTAATTGCGCCATTTCCCGCTGATGGCGTTTGGCTTCGGGACCGCTGCGCGGCAGGCCCCCGGCCAGAAATCCCACGCCGCAGGCCAGTACCAGGTAGCCGGACCAGAGGCTGACGGGCAGGGCCAGCGCGTCCGTAAGCGGGAAGCTGGTCAGGCCCCAGCGCCAGTAAGCCAGCAGAATGCCCATGCCCGTGGCGATGAGCGCCGCGCCCACCACGATCAGCGGCAGGCTTTTGACCGGCGAGGGGGCCTGTTCGCTGTTGATTCTGTTGTCCAGCTCCTGGAGGCGTTCGCGCTCCGTAGCCATACCGGCCGACAGAGTCCGCAGAGAGCGCAGAGCCGCCGCGCGGGCGTCCAGGGCCTCACGGCTGGGGCCGCTGGCGTTGCGCTGGGCCTCGCGCAATTCCTCCATGCGGTTTTTGACCGCGTCCACCTGTTCTCCGGCCTGCTGTACGGCCTGGGTGGCTTCGCCCGCTTCGCGCAGGCGTTCCTGTACCTCGCCGGCCAATGCCAGGGCTTCCTCCTGACGGGCCAGCAGGCCGTCGAGAATCTCGCGCGGTCCGTTGTGACCGGAAGTTCCGCCGTTGCCGCCATTGCCGGATGTCCCGCTTGGGGCCGCGAGGCGCAGAGGGTCATAGGCCCGTGCAAATGTGGTGCGCGCGTTGTGCAGAGCGCGCTGGCGGCCCGGCAACTGGCGGCGGCCTTCCTCCAGCCGGGCCAGGGTCTGGCGCAGATCATCACGGGCCTCGTCGCCCAGGGCGGCCACGGGCGCGGGCAGCATGGCCAGAGCGCTCCGGGCCGCGGCCACGTCCCGCTCGGCGCTTTCCACGTCGCGGTTGGCCTTGGTCAGGGCGTCCACGGAGGCCTGATGGGCGGAATCCGCGGCGGCCATTTCGCGGGCCTGTTTTTCCAGATCCTCTCGGGCAAAGAGAGAGCGGTCCGTGCCCCGGATGCGCTCGCAGCTCCAGCCGGGTCCCAGACGGGTCAGCTCACGGTTCAGATCCGCCTCGGCCCGGCGGCAATTGTCTTCCTGGCCGGACAGCAGGCTCTGGGCCTGGCGGTAACCGCTCTTGCGCTCGGAGAGACGGCGCAGTTCGGGCAGGGCATCCAGCAGGGCCTGATCCACCTGCACGGCGTCGCGCCGCTCGCGCAGGCGGGCCAGTTTTTCCCGGTGCGCGGCCAACTGGCGTTCGCAGGTTTCGCGGGCCTGCTGGGCGCGGGCCAGGCGCGCCGGGCCGTCTTCGGGAAAGCTTTCGCTCACCGGGGCCAGGCGTTCCAGCCGGACACCGGCCATGCGCCATTCGTCCCATTGCCGCCAGACGCCCAGACGGCGCTCCAGCAGGCGGCGTTCCTCTTCCAGTTCGCTTTTATGGCGGCGCAGATCGGCCAGAGCTGTTTTTTTGCGCGAAAGCTCCAGGGCCAGGCCGTCGAAGCCCGCGCATTCCGCGGCCACGTCCTCGATTTTGCCGCGCAGTTCTTCCAGCTGGCGGATGGTCGCGTTCAACGCCGGTTTGCTGCCGCCGCTCTTGAAAATGTCCTCGGCCTGCCGCTCCAGGATTTTCAGCGCGTCGCCGGGCGCGCGCAGGCCGGGGCCGAAGCTCGCGCCGTACAGGGCGTTGCGCACGCCCTCGGCGCTCAGGCTTTCAAAGCTCTCCAGTTCGCTCAGGCTGAATCCGAAGACATTGCGGTAGACCTCGCGGCTGACGCCGAAGAGCAGTTGCCGCAACAGTTCCGGCGGCAGCATGCCGCCGTCCGCCTCACTCAGGGTCAGCATGCCGCCGCCCGAGCCCGGCCGCCGCGTCAGGTGCAGGGGTTCCCGCTCGTCCGCGCGCAGCACAAGGCTGCCTCCGGCCTGGCCGCCGCGCAGAGGCGCATAGCTGCGCTTGGCCTCGCGGCTGCGGGGATCGGGGTAGCCTGTGAGCATGGAGCGCAGGAATTCCAGGCAGGTGGATTTGCCCGCTTCATTGCGGCCCAGAAAAATGGACAGACCCGGCGACAGATTCTCCACCTGCACGCCGGAAAAGATGCCGAAGCCGTCGATGCGGAAGGATTCAATATACATCAGCGGACCTCCAGCAGATCCATGCAGAGGCGTTCGGCCTCCTGCAGCAGGGCCTGCATTTGCGTCTCGTCGGGCTGGGCCAGCACCTTGCGCAGACGGTTGTGCCCGAACAGCGGCTCCAGGGCCGGACCGGCCACTTTCTGCAGGGCTTCCCGGTTTTCGCGCATGCGTTCGGCCAGACGCATGGCTTCGCCCAGCAGGTCCTCGCGCTGCAGATATTCGGAGCGTTCCGTAAGGGAGCGGGTTTCCACCCGCAGGTCCTTGAGCCAGACTCCCGGCGTGCCCGAACTCAGATGGCGCAGTCGTTCGGCCAGATCCTCCTGATTGGCCGCGTCGCGCAGCAGGGCGTCCAGACTGGTGCGTCCGCTCATGGTTACGCGGGCCATAATGGCCTCGCAGCCGGGATCGGCGGCTTCCGCCGCGCTCTCCAGGCACTGGTTCAGGCGGCGCTCCACCTCGTCCAGATGGTCCACGCCGTCCAGGTCCAGGTCCAGCTTCTCCCACTGCACGAGCCCCAGACGCAGAAATGTGGAAGAGCAGGCGTAGGAACCACCCTTGGGAACGGCCGTGACCAGCAGGCAGCCGCGTGGGCCCGGCTCATTGACGTGCAGGCCCTGGGCATTGCCGGGATAGGCGATAAAGGGCGCTTCCGAGAGCAGGCGGCGCTCATGCACGTGGCCCAGTGCCCAGGCGTCCAGGCCTCCGGCTTTAAGATCGTCCAGTGAGCAGGGGGCATAGCGGTCGGCCTTGCTCTCGCCCTCCACCGTGCAGTGCAGCACGCCCAACTGGAAGCAGTCGTACCGAGCATCGCGTTCAAACAAGCGGGCCAGATTGCGGCCCTCCCTGGCACGGGCATGGCTGATGCCGTGAATAACGGCCAGCGGTCGGCCGTCTTTTTCCAGAGCATGTCGTTCCGGCTCCGGGCCGAAGACCGTGACGTTGTCCGGCCATTCCACGGCGTTGAGGCGCGAATCCAGCGGATCGTGATTGCCGTGGGCCAGAAATACGCGGATGCCCAGTCTGTTCAGGCGCTCGCAGCCGTCGCGCAACTTGAGTTGAGCTTTGACGCTGTGATTTTCCTGATTGTAGATATCGCCGGCCAGCACCAGAAAATCGGGCTTTTCAGCCTCGCAGAAGCGGAAAAGGCGCTCCAGGGCCGTGAAGGTGGCTTCATGCAGCAGGCGCGCCAGATGCCCGCCTTGGGCGGTCTCGCGCGAAAGGCCCTGAAAGGGCGTGTCCAGATGCAGATCGGCCGCGTGGATGTAGCGGATGGCGTCCATGCGCAAAGCCTCGCTTGCGGATGATGAAAAGGTCGTATGAGGGCGTAAGAGCGATGAAAAATCTAGACTTTTTCAAGCGTTATGACAAGCGCGACAGCCATCTATCCGGAATTTTTCCGGAATTTTTCAACCGCGGAAAATACTTCGCTGTAACAGCGGGAAAAGGAAGGGAGGTGGGGGGACGGACTATCTGCCGGCCTGGGCCCGCAGACGCAGGCATTCCTCGGCCAGCTGGAGTAATTCCGCGTCTTCGGGACGTTCCTTGAGGCCTTTGCGCACATGGCCCAAGGCGCGGACGTATTCGCCCGCTTCCAGCATGGCTCTGGCCATCATGGAAAAGACGGAAAATTCATTTTTATAGTATTTAAGGGCCTCGGCAAAGCTGGCGTCGGCTTCGGAGGCCTTGCCCTGGCTCAAGAGCAGCTTGCCCTCCTTGATGCAGCGGTCCAGATTGAGCTTGCGCTGGAGGGTGGTTTCGTAATCCTCCTGATTTTCCTGGCCCCGCAGCTCCTTGTACAGTTTGATGAAAAAGATGAGCAGCTCGCGTTCCTTGCCCGGCTGATAGTTCAGGGGCTGGCCGCATTCTTTTTTATACTGTGGGTCCGAAGTCAGCACGGTCAGGGCGTTGCGGAAATCGCCGCGCAAGTCCGTGGGCGCGGTTTGGCCGCCCAATTCCTTGAAGGCGGCAATGGTCAGGTACACGGCGCGCGGGAAGTCGCGGCGCTGACAACTGGCCTTGACGCGGCCCAGATCTTCGCGGATTTTACGTGCGTTCATGACGGATTTTTGGAATGACCTCTTTCATAAGTATGCCGGATTCTCCCGCCAAGGGCAAGCGCCGGAGCCGCCGCTCGGGACAGTCGCGGCCCCGTGCTCAATGCGTGCCGCCGGAGCGACCGGCCTGACCGTGCCGCGCCAGACCGGCTTTGAGAGCCTGCGTCGTGGCCGGGTCCGGCCGGAAGGACATGAGATGTTCCTTGAAGCCGCGGTTCACGGCGGCCAGATGCGGGGCCAGGTCCCGCCGGAATTCCCGGTATTCCCCGCGCTCGGCCACGCTGACCCGACAGCCGTCGGCGATATCGATAATTTCATAGCGGCGCATGGGCTTCAGCGAGCGCACCCCCGAGGCATAGAGGATTTTGTTCAGAAAGAGTTTGCCCGGCAGCAGGTTGTCCGTGACCACCAGCTCCCGATGCAGCCGCCGCTTGTCGATGCCCCTGGCGGCGTACGTGGCCTGCGCGTCCTCTTCGGGCAGGTTTTCGAAATAATCCGGGCCGTGGTAGTAATACTGCGGAAAGCCCGCGCAGCTCATGCGCAGGCCGTAATCGCCGTCTTCGCCGCCGTAAAGGCCGTATTCCTCGTTCCAGAAGCCCAGTTCGTCCGAAACCGCTTTGGGAATCAGCACTGCCTGCCCCGGCAGATTGCCGGGACACACGCCCAAGGGGCCTTCCGGCGTGGCTGTTGCGCCGGGATGGCGGCGCAGCATGTCCAGATTGAAGGCTCCGCCCAGATTGGATTGCGGCCTGCCGTGCCGCCAAAGGGCCAGCAGGCCGGGCAGCCAGCGCGTCCGGCGCATGGCCGTGTCATTGTCCAGCTTCATGTAGATGGGCGCGGGCACCAGTTCCCAGCCCACATTGGCGGCGCAGGCCACACCCATGTTGCGGGGCAGGAGGAAAAGGTGGTCGATGACGCCGCGCTCCCGGAACTCCAGAAGCATGCCGACCAGGGCCGGATCGCTGCCGTTGTCCACCACGGTGATGTCAAAGGGCACTTCCTGCGAGGTCCGGCGCAGGGCAAGGAGTGTCTCCCGCGTGGCGCCGGGGCGGTTGAATACCGGGATGGTCACGTTGCAGACCGGCGCGATGTCGGACGGATGGCTCTGAAAGTCCCGCTCCATTATTGCTCCTTTGCGGACGCGCGCTGTGCGCGCCGTTCAAGCCTGTTGCCGGAAATGGTAGAAAGAAGGCCCGCAGGCGTCAAGGGCGCACGCCCGCGCGAAGCGCATTGACTGGATTGTGGCGCGTTGGTAGGCTTGCGCGCGAAATCCGACAGAAAGGAGCACCATGGCGCGCGTACTTTACGGCATTCACGGCACCGGGCATGGGCACGCCATGCGGGGCCTGACCATTGCCCGTCGGCTTTCCGGCCATGAATTTCTCTTTGTGGCCGACGATGACGCCCCGAAAATCCTGGAGCCGGAATTTCCTGTCCGGCGCCTGCCCAATCTGGGCACGGTGTTCAAGAACTACAAGGTGGATCTGGGGGCCACCGTCACCCGTGCCGTGCCTCTGCTTTGGCACCGGCGACGTTATATCGACCGGGTGCTCCGGCTCATGGACGAGTTCAAGCCCGACGTCTGCATGACCGACCTGGAGTATTTCGTGCCGCGCGCCGCCGAAGAGGCGGGCCTGCCCTGCCTGACGCTGGACCATCAGCACATCATCACCTGCTGCCGCCACAATCTGCCGCCGGATATGTGGTGGGACAGTTTCGTGCAGGGCCTGACTCCGCGTTATCTGTTCCGGCCCACGGCGGAGAATCTGATCATTTCCTTTTATGCGCCGCCGGTGCTCCCGCGCTACAAGGCGCGCGTGGCTCCGCCCATTCTGCGCGACAGCGTGCTGGCTCTCCATCCCCGCGACGAAGGGCATGTGCTGGTCTATCAGAGCAATTCCACCCACCGGAAACTGGTGGACTTTCTGCGCGCGGCCACGGACAAAACCTGTTATGTCTATGGTTATGACCGTACGGAAGGCCGCGAGGGCAATGTGGTTTTCATGCGCAAGAGCGAAGAGGGCTTTTTGCGGTTGCTGGAGGGCTGCTCCTATGTGATCCAGGGCGGCGGGCACACCCTGATGAGCGAGGCCCTGTACCTGGGCAAACCCATCCTGACCCTGCCGCTCAAGGCCATGGTGGAACAGCGCTTCAACGCCCTCTATGTGGAGCGGCTGAACTACGGCATGCAGGCGGACATGCTCAGCCTGGAGCCGGAATTGCTGCGGCGCTTCGAAACCCGGCTGCCGGAGTTCAAGGCGGCCATCGCGGCGGGAAATTTCTGCGGCAACGAGCTGGTTTTCGGACTGGTGGATCACTTCATCCGCCACGGCAGCCTGACGTTGCGGGGCGCTCCGGTCGTGCTGGAGGGGTAGAGCAAAGTAACTTTGAGTATCAAGTTTCAATTGACCTGCGCCAGGGTTGCCCGGCCTTTTGCCGCTGGGCGGAGTTGCAGCGCCTTGTCCGATGGTTAACCCTGTCTGGGAGGTGAACGTGAAAAATCCCGAGCAGACCTTGGGGAAATTTATCGACAGGCAAAGCACCGCTTTCATCGGCTCCCTGGATGCCGACGGCTTTCCCAATATCAAGGCCATGCTGGCCCCGCGTCAACGGGAAGGCCTGCGGATATTCCACTTCACCACCAATGCCTCGTCCCTGCGCGTGCGGCAATACCGCCATAATCCGCAGGCCTGCGTCTATTTCTGCGACCGGCGTTTTTTCCGTGGCGTGATGTTTCGTGGCGTAATGAAGGTACTGGAGGATCTGGAGAGTAAATCCATGATCTGGCGCGAGGGCGACACGCTCTATTATCCCCTGGGCCTGCTTGATCCGGATTATTGCGTGCTGCGTTTCACCGCCGCGTCCGGACGCTTCTACAGCAAGTTCAGATCCGAGGATTTTACGCTGGAGTAAACGTCGCCGGACGGATTATACGCCGAGATAGGCGCTGCGTACCTCATCGCTTTGCAGCAGATTGGCGGCCGTGTCTTCCATGACGACGCGGCCGTTTTCCATCACATAGCCGCGGTGAGCGACGCGCAGGGCCTGATTGGCGTTCTGTTCCACCAGAAAGACCGTGGTGCCGTCCGCATTGACTTTGCGGATGATGGCAAAAATCTGCTGGATGATGATGGGCGCGAGACCCAGGGAGGGTTCGTCCAGCAGAAGCAGCTTGGGCCGGGCCATGAGCGCGCGGCTGATAGCCAGCATCTGCTGCTCGCCGCCGGACAGGGTGCCTCCGGCCTGGCGACGGCGTTCGGCCAGAATGGGGAAGAGGCTGAACACGTAGTCCATATCCTCTTTGACGCCCTGGCTGTCCCGGCGCAGAAACGCGCCGAGATCCAGGTTTTCGCGCACGCTGAGGTCCGGGAAGATCAGGCGGCCTTCCGGCACCTGGGAAATGCCCATGGAGACGATTTCATGCGGCGGCAGTTCGTGGATGGGCGTGCCGTTCCAGAGGATTTCTCCCTGGCGCGGCCTGTTGATGCCGCAGACGGTCATCAGGGTCGTGGATTTGCCCGCGCCGTTGGCGCCGATCAGGGTGACGATCTCGCCGTCGTTCACGCGCAGGGAAACGTCGCGCAGGGCCTGAATGTTGCCGTAATAGGTGTCCACGTTGCGGAGCTCAAGCATCGCTTTCTCCCAGATAGGCCTTGATCACGCGCGGGTTGGCGCGCACTTCCCCGGGCTTGCCCGAGGCGATGCAGGAGCCGTATTCCATGACGTAGATGCGGTCTGAAAGAGACATGACCATATTCATGTCGTGCTCGATGAGCAAAATGGAAAGGTTGCGTGCGTCGCGGATGCCGCGCACCAGGATTTCCAGTTCGTGGGTCTCCTGGGGGTTCATGCCCGCGGCCGGTTCGTCCAAGAGCAGCATGCGCGGTTCGGTCGCCAGGGCGCGGGCGATCTCCAGGCGGCGTTGCGCGCCGTAAGCCAGGTTGCGGGCCCGCTCATTCCAGAGATCCTGCAAATGCAGGCTTTCCAGCAGGGCATAGCTGATGTCGATGCTTTCCTGCTCTTCGCGGCGGGTTCGCCCGTCGCGCGCCAGCGCGCCCCAGATGCCCGCGCGGGTACGGCAGTGGCGGCCCACCATGACGTTTTCCAGCACGGTCATGTCGCTGAACAGGCGGATGTTCTGAAACGTGCGGGCCATGCCCATGGCTGTGATCTTGTGCGGTTTTTTGCCGTTGAGCAGATGTTTTTCGCCGTCGGCGTCATAGAGATACATCTTGCCTTCGGTAGGCGTGTAGATGCCGGTGACGCAGTTGAAAAACGTGGTTTTGCCCGCGCCGTTGGGGCCGATCAGGGCCACGATCTCATTGGCGTCCACATGCAGGTCCAGATCGCTCAAGGCGCGCAGCCCGCCGAAATCCTGTGAAAGACCCGAAACTTCCAGAACCGGCGTCATGCCCGGCCTCCGTTGTGGGCCCCGTGCAGGGCGCTGATTCTGTAGCGGCGGCGCTCGCCGCTGATCAGGCCCTGGGGCCGGAAAATCATCATGATCACCATGATCGCGCCGAAAATCAGCATGCGGTATTCGGAAAAAGCGCGCAGGTATTCCGGGGCCAGAATCAGGATCATGGCCGCGATGGCCACGCCCGCGATGGAACCCATGCCGCCCAGCACCACCATGGAGAGGATCATGGCCGACTCCATGAAGGTAAAACTGGAGGGATTGATGTAGGTGGTCTTGGCCGCGAAGATCACGCCCGCGAATCCGGCCCAGCAGGAGCCCAGAGCAAAGGCCGAGAGCTTGACCCGGGTGATGTCGATGCCCATTGCCTCACCGGCGATCTCGTCCTCGCGCAGGGCCTGCAGGGCCAGGCCCACCCGCGAGTTTTTGAGCCGCGAGATCACGATGATGGTAATGACCACCGCCGCCAGCACCAGATAATAAACATAGGTGGTGGAAGCGTTGATGTCCATTTCCACGCCGAAAAAGCCGGGCCGGGGAATCTCGCTGATGCCGCGCGGGCCGCCGGTGAGGCTGGTCCAGTTCTGGAGGCCCAGGCGTACGATTTCGCCGAAGCCCAGCGTGACGATGGCCAGGTAGTCGCCGCGCAGGCGCAGCACGGGAAAGCCCAAGGCCAGGCCGAAAAGCACGGCCAGCACGCCGCCCACGGGCAGACAGGCCCAGAAGCCCCAGCCGAAGAACTGGTAGAGCAGGCCATAGGCATACGCGCCCACAGCGTAAAAAGCCACATAGCCCAGTACCAGCTGGCCCGCCAGGCCCACCACGATGTTCAGGCCCAAGGCCAGCATGACGTAGAGCAGGGCCGAGATCATGATATTGGTCTGATAAAAGGAACTGACCAGCGGCATGGTGAGCATGAACAGGGCCAGGACAACCAGCCCGCCCGCCTTGAGCCGGGGGCGTCCGGCCAGGAGATGCAGGCCCGCGCCGAGGCCTTCGGGCAAAGCCACCAGGGGCAGGCCCTTGGCCTTGCGCGAGAAACACCAGTCCCAGATGACGGCCAGGACGAAAACGCCAGCGCCCAACCAGATAATGCGGTCGAAACGCCAAGTCACGCTGTTCTCCAGCGTATTGAGCTTGATGCCCATGACCGGCAGGGTCAGCGCCATGAACCAGATTGCCGTGAGCACGGCCTTGAATACGCGCCGCATGGCTACACCTTCTGTACCTTGGCTTTGCCCAGAATGCCGTCGGGGCGGAAAATCAGAATCAGGATCAGTATGCCGAAGGCCAGAATATCCTCATAGTTGCCGGAGAAATAGCCGGTGGTGAAGCTCTCGGCCAGGCCCAGCACAAGGCCGCCCACCATGGCCCCGGGGATGGAGCCGATGCCGCCGAGCACCGCCGCGGTGAAGGCCTTGAGTCCGGCGAGGAAGCCGATGCCGAAGTTGACCTGGCCCATGTGCGAGGCGATCAGCACGCCGCCCAGCGCGGCCAGCCCTGAACCGATGATGAAGGTCAGGGAAATGATCCAGTCGGCGTTGATGCCCAGCAGCAGGGCCATCTTGCGGTTCTGGGCCGTGGCCCGCATGGCTTTGCCCATGCGCGTGAAGCGGATGAAGAGCGACAGGGCCACCATGGCCAGGGTGCTGACCAGCAGAATCAGAAAGTCGCTGGGGCCCATGACGTAGTTGACGTATTCCAAAAATTCCATTTCCGGCAACAGGCGGGGAAAGGGCACAAAATCGGAGGTCTGGGCCAGCAGCACATAGTTCTGCAGGAAAATGGACATGCCGATGGCCGAAATCAGCGGGGAAAGGCGCGGCGCGCCGCGCAGGGGCTTGTAGGCCACTTTTTCCAGGGTGAAGCCGTAGGCCGCGCACCAGATCACGGCGGCCAGCGCGGCCACGACCAGGATGCCCGCGGCCGGGAAGCCGTAGACGCCCAGGACACCGGCCACCAGCAGGGCCGTAAACGCGCCGAGCATATAGATTTCACCGTGGGCGAAGTTGATGAGCTCGATGATGCCGTATACCAGAGTATAGCCCAGAGCAATCAGCGCGTAGATGCTGCCCCTGGTCAGCCCGCCGAAAAAGAGCTCTATGAAAAATTGGATGTCCATGCTTTCCCGCGCGCGGGCATGGGCCCGCCAGATTACCGGCCTGCCGGCTGCCTGGTGAATGCTGATGCGCGCGCGGGCGATGCCCCGCGCGCAAGCGCCGCGCGCGGCGGACGCCAGAGCAGACCTGAGGCTGCCGCGCCGCCGCGGGGCGGAAAAGGGGGCGCGGCGTCCCGCGCCCCCGCCAGTGCTACTGAAGTGTGAGGCTGTGGTCCAGCTCCACGAACTTGCCGTTTTTGACCTGATAGATGGAGAGCGCCATGCCGGCGGCGTCGCCCTTTTCGTTGAAGCTGATCTTGCCCAGCGGGGTGTCAACCGGGTTGGTGCGCAAGACTTCCTTGATTTTGGCGGTGTCCGTGCCGCCCGCCTTTTCAATGGCGGCCAGCAGGCACTGGGCGGCGGCATAGGCGTTGTAGTAACCGAAGCCGGGTTCGCTGCCGTAGGCCTTGACGTGGGCCTCACGCGCCTTCTTGTATTCGGGCAGGGTGCTGGTGTCCTTGGGGTAGGAGGCGTACACGCCTTCGCTGTCCTTGCCGGTCATTTTAAGGAAGGTTTCGTCCTTCACGCCGTCGGGGCCGATGAACGGGGTCGTCAGGCGGTCGCGGCGCATCTGCTGGATCAGCTTGGAAGCCACGGGCTGGTAGCCGCCGAAAACCACGATGTCGGGCTTGGCGCGGCGCAGCTTGCGCACCACGGCGGAGAAGTCCACGGCGTCAGGGGTGACGGCTTCAAAAAGCACGGTTTCCGCGCCGCCCTTTTCCATAAACACGCGGTTGTTGTCGGCAAAGCCCTTGCCGTAGTCGCCGTTGTCGTGCAGATAGGCGACTTTTTTAGCTTTCAGCTTGTTGAGCATGAAATCGCTGGTCAAGCGGGCCTGGGCGTTGTCGTTGGCCACGGTGCGGAAGAAGAGCGGATGTTTGCCGTCTTCGGTCAGGCCGGGCGTGGTGGCCGTGGGGGACACGGCGATAAGATCGGCGTCCTGGAACAGGGGCAGGGCGGCCTTGGTGGGGCCGGAGCAGATAGGGCCGATGACCACGGCGACTTTTTCGGAAATCAGCTTGGTGGCCGCGTTGGTCGCCATTTCAGGCTTGCACTGGTCGTCCTGGGAGACCACTTCCACCTTCCCGCCGAGCACGCCGCCCTTGGCGTTGGCGTCGTCAATGACGAGCTTGGCGGCGTTCAGGCTGGGGACGCCGTAGGAGGCCAGATCGCCGGAATGAGCGCCCTGGACGCCGATTTTGATGGGGTCCGCAGCCAGCGCGGGCGCGGTCATCGCCACGCAGAAAGCCATCGCCGCAAGCAAGGTCATGCCTCTTTTCATCTGCCCCTCCTCCGGAAAAAATGTGCGTGCGGAGCGCGCTCCGCGTAAGAGCGTTGACAAGGTCAACGCGACCAAAAACCAGAAGCAGGTCACGGCTTTGCCGTGTCGTCAAGCGACTGATTTTTGTGCCTTTCCGCCCGGCAAGTTTTCCTGAAAACGAGCCGATGGCGGCGCAAACACCGCATAAGCGGGGTTTGTCATCAGTCTGCATATAGATAAGGCCTTTCTATTGCATTATTGCGCGGATTCTGTCAATGCGCTTCGCGCCCGCAAGCGGCTGTTTTCGCCGCTTTGCGGAAAATGCCCGGTCCGGCTCCGCATTCCCGCGCGGCCGGGCCGCTCATATCAGGCCGCGCTTCATTCCGCCGCCGTCAGACAGTACGCTCACCTGTGCCGGGGTCCGGCCTCGGTGCATTCCGCGAAAGCGTAGCATTCAGCTCTTTTTCTTGTGGCTGGAGCGCAGGTGGATGCGCATGGGCGCGTGGCTGATGCCGAAGAGCTTGCGCAAAGCGCGTTCCAGGTAACGGGTATAGCTTTCGGGCACGCGCCCGGCGTCGCTGACGAAAAAGACGAAGGTCGGCGGGGCGGTTTCGGCCTGGGTAAGATAGAAGAACTTGGCCCGCACCCGTTTGACCACCGGCGGCTGATGCCGGGTAAGCACCTCTTCCATGGCCCGGTTGAGCCGGCCCGTGGGGATGCGCACCTGGCATTCCTCATGAATCTTCCGGGCCAGGGGCAGGATTTTTTTAAGACCTGTGCCGGTCCGGGCCGAAACCGCCAGGATGGGCACATGTCCGCAAAAGGCCAGGGTTTCGGTCACGTTTTTTTTGAGTGCGGCCAGGGCGGCGGGCGGTATCAGGTCACATTTGTTGATCAGAACCATGAAGGGAGTCTTGCGTGTGTCCAGCATGTCCATGAGCCGTTTGTCCTGCTGGCTGACGCCTTCGGTGGCGTCCAGGGTGAGCAGGGTCACGTCGGCCTTGGTACTGGACTTGATGGCCGCGTTGACCGAATATTTTTCCACGCTGTCTGTAATTCTGGTACGGCGGCGCACCCCGGCGGTGTCCACGAAGACGTAGTCCCGCCCGTCACGGCTGAAGCGTACGTCCACACTGTCGCGGGTGGTGCCGGCCACGTCGGAGACGATCATCCGTTCTTCCCCGGCCAGAGCATTGATCAGGGAGGATTTGCCCGCGTTGGGCCGTCCCAGCATGGCCAGGCGCAGGGCCGGAGGGGCCGGGGGCTCGACAGCGCCTTCGGGCAGCAGGGCGGCCAGATCCTCGCACAGGGCGTTGATGTTGTAGCCGTGCTCGGCGGAGACGGGCAGCAGGGGAAAGCCCAGGCTGTGGAACTCGGCCATCTGCTCGTCCTCGCGCTCCTCGCCGTCCACCTTGTTGACCACGCAGAGCGTGGGCAGGCCCATGCGCCGGATATGCGCGGCCAAGTGTTCGTCCAGGGGCAGAAGGCCGTCACGCCCGTCCACCACAAAAGCCACGGCGGCGGCCCCGGCCAGGGCGGCCTCGGCCTGGGTCAGGATGTCCCGCTCAAAGCCGCGGATGCCCTCGGGGCCTTCGGCCACGGCGGCGTGCGCGTCCAGGGTGATGCCGCCGGTATCCACAATGCCGAAGGAGGGCAGGCCCTTGCGGCGCACCACGCCTTCCATGCGGTCTCGCGTGACGCCGGGCCTGTCATGGGTGATGGCCCGGTTGCTGCGGATCAGACGGTTGAACAGGGTGGATTTGCCCACATTGGGGCGACCCACCAGGACGATGTAGGGAAGAGAATCGGGCACGGCGTTACCTTGTTCCGGCGGCTGGCTGAGAGCCGCCTGTCTTTTAGGGCCTGTTGACACTATGCCTTTTTGCCCGCTCGCTACGTCAGATTTCACCTGCTTTTTCGGTCGAGTACCAAAAGAGTACCCTCCCTCAAAACAGGCTTATCTTCCTTGCGGGCGAACAAAAATTCTATAGTGTCAACAGGCCCTAGAGCAGATTACCTTTGAGAATTGACACTCTCAACGTTGACGCTGCCCTCGGCCAGCGGCGGGAACGCGGTCCCGCCTTGATTCAGGCGCGGGCGTCCGCTTTCGCGGCCGCCGGGGCAAAGTAACTTCTTAACATTACTTTGCTCTAGTGTCGCGTCAAGCGACACATGTCGCAAATCCGCAAG
>NZ_JAGZUV010000003.1:0-85972 GCF_018379785.1 Desulfovibrio sp. | reverse complement strand
AGCGCGATTGCCCGCGCCCTCAAGCAACCTACCCGGAAGGCATGGGCCGGGCCGGCCGCCTTCCCTATTTGGTCTTGCTCCAGACGGGGTATGCCGAGCATGCCGCGTCACCGCGGCATCTGGTGGGCTCTTGCCCCACCGTTTCACCCTTACCGCGCAAAGCACGGCGGTTTGCTTTCTGTGGCGCTGTCCGAGGGTCGCCCCTCCTGGGTGTTACCCAGCGTCCTGCCCTGTGGAGCCCGGACTTTCCTCTCCGGGCCAATGGCCCGCAGCGACGGTCTGTCCGGCTCCCGCTTGTTTGCGGCCGGAGATTTTTACGGACGCTTTACCGGCCGGAGGCAAAGCGTCCCAATAAGGCTCAAGCTAATCCGTCAGGGGTACAGGCTTGGGAGCCGCAACAGCCTCTTCCGGCAGGCTGAAATGCTCGCACCAGAAAATCAGGCGCTGGCAGTTGGGGCAGCTCAGAATCTGCTGGCCGCGCTGCAACTCAATGAAGGACTGCGGGGGCACCGCGATATTGCAGCCGGAGCAGATGCCGTCCGTCACAGCCACAATGACCGGATGTTCCAGACGCACGCGAATGAACTCATAGCGCATGAACACGGGCTGGGGAATGGCCTTGCTGACCTGAGCACGCTTCTGGTTCAGAGAATCCAGATTGATTCCGGCTTTCTTCAGCTTTTCTTCCAGACCTTCACGTTTGACTTCCAGCTCGGCTTTAAGGGCGGAGTAATCCCGATCGATTTCGGCCAGCGTGTCGTTCTGCAACTGCAATTCTTCCATGAGGGTCATCTTTTCTTCCTCACGGGAGCGGTTGATTTTCTCCATGCTGTCCATTTCACGCATCATGGCGTGATATTCGCGGGTATTGCCCACCTGCATGAGCTTGTTTTTGCTCTTTTTGATCCTGGCGGAATCGTCGTCAATCTCCAGGGACAGGCGTTTCTGCTGTTCCTGGAGATGCGCCAGCTTGTCCAGGACGCGATTGCGCTGAGCCTCGGCGGCCTCAAAGCGTTGCTCCAGATCCTCAAGCTCGCGGGGCGCGCTTTCCAGCTCCTGCTTGACAGCGAAGATGGCGTCATCCACCTTCTGCAATTCCACTAACTGCTTTATCTGATCCAAGTAAACGGCACTGCTCATATATTCCTCCTGGGAGTCATGGCAAAAGGACGGGGCGCAACGGTGAAACCGAAGGCACGAAAACAACGTTCAGGCCACTGAGGCGTTGCGCCAGCAAGCCGCTCATGCGGCGCATCATTTCTTCCTCCAGGCTGTGGTGCCCCACATCCAGCAGGCAGATTTCAGCCTCCAGCGCCGTATGGTATTTGACGTCGCCGGTAATGAAAAGCTGGGCGCCTGCCGCGCGCGCTTCCTGCAGAAGGGAAGAACCGGAACCGGTGCAGTAAGCCAGGCGCGAGATGCTTTCCGGTACGGGGCCGCAGACCGTGGCCGTGGAGAGATCAATGTGCCGGGCCAGAGCGGATGTGATTTGCTCAAGGCTCAAGGGCGCGGGCAGATCACCGGCCAAACCGAAGCCCAGCGGCAGGGGAGCCGCAGCCAGCGGCGGGGCCGTGGCTTCCAACACCGCCAGGTTGCCGAGTTCCAGCTCGCGCGCCAGCCAGCCCGCCGGACCGTCGGCGTTGACGTCCAGCGAGGTGTGGGCGGCATAGAGCGGCACATCCGCAGCGAGCAACAGGCACAGAACTTCATGGTAGGCGTCCAGACGCCGGGGCAGGGCGGGCTTGAGCGCCAGGGGGTGGTGGCTCAAAATGCACTGCGCCCCCCGTTCCAGCGCCTGACGCACCGAGGCGGGCGTGGGGTCCAGGCAGACGGCCAGCATGTCGGCTTCACTTCTGTGCGCTGCTACCTGCAGGCCCGAGATATCCCAGGGGGCGGCGGCGTCCAGAGGTGCGATTTTTTCAATGGCGCTAAATATTTCAATGAGTTGCATTGATATTGCCCTCAATAAAAAAGGCACTTTCTTGCACTTGAACAGAGAAAGCGCCTTAAAAAATCATCCGGCGTAAAAAAAGAAAGCGGGAATGTGCGGCAAACGTGTACACACCTTGTCTGACGCGCGCGGCTCTGAGCGAACCACGCGGCTGTTGCACGATGTTGTGGTTAATCTTAATATTTTGTCCGTATAAGTCGGCTTTGTCAAGGCCGGGCCAGCTACTGGCCGCGCAGATAGCGCACGGCATTGACGAACAGCAGGGTGCCCGGCGGGTCTAGTTCGCCCCTGGTCCAGGCGGGATGATTGGTCACATGGTGAAAGGCTTCGGGATGCGGCATGAGGCCCAGCACGCGTCCTGTGGGGTCGGTGAGTCCGGCAATGGCCAGCGGCGAGCCGTTGGGGTTATAAGGATACTCCTGCGTGGGCTTGCCGCTTTCCGGGTCGGCATATTGGAGAGCGATGAGCTGTTCGGCCGCAATACGACGCAGACATTCCTCGTCACGGGGAATGAGCTTGCCTTCGCCGTGGCGCACGGGCATGGCCAGCAGGGGCAGGCCTTTGGTGAACACGCAGGGGCTGTCGGAATTGGGCAGCAGATGCACCCAGCGGTCCTCGAAGCGGGCGGAATCGTTGTGCCCCAAGGATGCCTGGCGCTCGAAGCGGACGCCGCCCAGCGCGGGCAGCACGCCCAGTTTGACCAGCAGCTGGAAGCCGTTACAGATGCCGAGGATCAGCTTGCCCTGGTCCAGAAATTCCCGCAGGCTTTGCAGCAGCGGCGTGCCTTGGGCGTCTTTCAAATAGCGCCAGCGCATGGCCGCGGTCTGGGCCGCGCCCAGATCGTCGCCGTCCAGAAAGCCGCCGGGGAAAATCAGAAAATGGTAGCCCTCAAGGCATACGTTGCCCGCCACCAGATCGGAGAAATGCACCACGTCGGCCCTGTCGGAACCGGCCAAGCGGGCCGTGTGCGCGGTTTCCAGATGGGAATTGGTACCGTAGCCGGTGATGACCAGAGTATTGACTGTAGCCATGCGGGAGGAGCCTCCTTAGGAGCAGCCTGAAATACGCCCGGCCCGGAGCGGGGTAGGGCCGCGCGTCCAACCACACGGCGGGACGCATGCTGAAAAAGGGAAAATTACACTACTTGCCTTATCAGACTTAGTCAATGCTAGCCAAAAAAATCAATTGGGTGTATCAGCATGCGGTTACGCGGAACCGTGCATTCAAGCAAAACAGGTGGGAGGCCATGAAAACCAAATTTATTTTTGTGACGGGCGGGGTTTTGTCTTCACTGGGCAAAGGCTTGGCGGCCGCTTCGCTGGGCGCGCTTTTACAGACGCGCGGCCTGTCGGTGACCATTCAGAAGCTGGATCCTTATATTAATGTGGATCCGGGCACCATGAACCCCTTCCAGCACGGCGAAGTTTTCGTGACCGACGACGGGGCCGAGACCGACCTTGATCTGGGCCACTACGAGCGCTACCTCAACGTGCCCATGTCGCGCAAAAACAACACCACCTCGGGCTCCATCTACAATCACGTCATTGCCAAAGAGCGGCGCGGCGACTATCTGGGCGCCACCGTGCAGGTGATCCCGCACATCACCGACGAGATCAAGCATACCGTGCTTTCCCTGGCCGAGGGCGAGGGCGCGCCGGACGTGGCTATCATAGAAATCGGCGGCACAGTGGGCGACATTGAGGGCCTTCCTTTCCTGGAGGCGATCCGCCAGTTGCGTTCGGAACTGGGGCGCGACAACTGCCTGAACATTCACCTGACCCTGGTGCCCTATCTGCGTTGCGCCGGTGAACACAAAACCAAGCCTACCCAGCACAGCGTCAAGGAGCTGCTTTCCATCGGCATCCAGCCGGACATCATCCTCTGCCGCTGCGAACAGAGCATCCCCCAGGAAATGCGCAAAAAGATCGCCCTGTTCTGCAATGTGGACCAGGACGCGGTCTTTTCCTCCGTGGACGTGGACAACATTTATGAAGTGCCCCTCAAGTTCTACGAGGAAGGTTTTGACCAGAAAGTCGCCATCATGCTGCGCCTGCCCGCGCGCAACGCCCACCTGGAATCCTGGGAAAAGCTGGTTCACGACAGCGCCAATCCCCAGGGCAAGGTGACCATTGCCATTGTGGGCAAGTATGTTGACCTGAAAGAAGCCTACAAGAGCCTGCACGAAGCCCTGATCCACGGCGGCGTGGCCAACCGGGTGGCTGTGGAGTTGCGCTACGTCAACTCCGAAAATGTGACCGAACACAACGCGGCTTCAGTGTTCAAGGGCTGTGACGGCATTCTGGTGCCCGGCGGCTTCGGTTACCGCGGCGTGGAGGGCAAGATTGCGGCTATCCGCTACGCCCGCGAAAAACACGTGCCCTTCTTCGGTATCTGTCTGGGCATGCAATGCGCTGTCATTGAATTTGCCCGCCATGTGGCCGGTCTGGACGACGCCAATTCCGAGGAGTTCAATCCCCTGTCCGACCACAAGGTTATTTACCTGATGACCGAATGGTTCGACTTCCGCACCAAAAATGTGGAAAAACGCGACGCCAGCAGTGATAAGGGGGGCACCATGCGTCTGGGTTCCTATCCCTGCAAGGTATTGCCCGGCACCAAGGCCCACGAAGCCTACAAGAAGGATATGGTGGACGAACGGCATCGCCATCGCTATGAGTTCAACAATGCCTTTAAGGAAATTCTGGGCCAGAAGGGCATGGCCTTCAGCGGCACGGCGCCGGACGACTCTCTGGTGGAAATTATGGAGCTGCCCGACCATCCTTGGTTCCTGGGCTGTCAGTTCCATCCCGAGTTCAAATCCCGCCCCATGGAAGCCCATCCTTTGTTCCGCGAATTCATCAAGGCGGCCAAAAAGCAATCCAAAGCCTGAGCGCCGTTTTGTCGCTTGGCTTGTGATGTCTGAAAGGGGAGGCCTGAGGCCTCCCCTTTGCCGTAACTGAGACTTGGTTCCCTGCGGTTTCCGTAGGGGCGCGCCGCCCGGCGCAAGCCTTGCGGCCTTTCCCTTTTTGTTCGCAGCTTCCGTCTATTGCATAATTTTTCAGCATATGGCACAATTTTTGTAAATGAGAACTCCGTTCAGACATTGTAGCTTATCAGCCTAAAAGAGCAGACATGGCACTGGAACTTCGTCAGCAATTGAAATTGGCTCAGCAACTGGTCATGACGCCGCAGTTACAGCAGGCCATCAAGCTGCTTCAGCTCTCGCGCGTGGAACTGCTGGAAACCGTGCAGCAGGAGATGCTGGATAATCCTTTTCTTGAGGAGCTCTCGGGTGATGAGTCTTCTTCGGATCAGGCCGCCCAGACAGAGCGCCGGGAGGCCGTTGAAGAAGAGGTCTACGACAAGGAACTCGCCAAGGATGCCTCGTGGGAGGACTATCTCGGCGAGTTCGCCAGCACTCCGCGCCAAGTACAGCCGCGTGACTTTGAAGCGGCTGAAGAAATTTCTCCTCTGGAAGCCCGTTATGCCGCCAAGCCCACATTGGAAGGGCATCTGCTCTGGCAGCTGCGCCTTTCCATGCTGACCGAGGCGCAAAAGGAAATCGGCGAGGTCATCATCGGCAATCTGGCTTCCTCCGGCTATTTGCAGGCCACCTTGGAAGAAATCGCGGAGATGACCACATCCACGCCCGACGAGGTGCGGGCGGTACTGGAAAGAGTGCAGCTTTTTGATCCCATAGGGGTGGCCGCGCGCGACGCGCGCGAGTGTCTGCTGATCCAGCTGAAAAGTCTGAACTATGACCGGGATCCCATTCTTCTCGATCTGGTCCAGTCTCACCTGGAAGATCTGGAGGCCAAGCGCTACAAGCCTCTGCTGCGCAAGTTCAAGCTGGATATGGAGGAACTCAAGGAATATCTGAACATCATCCAGAGCCTTGATCCACTGCCCGGCGCCAGTTTCGGCGGCGGCGAACCCACCTATGTGAGCCCGGACGTCTTTGTGTACAAGATGGGCGATGAATTTGTCATTCTGCTCAATGAAGACGGTTTGCCGCAGTTGCAGCTTTCCTCGCTCTGCCAGATGAATATGGGATCTTCCTCGGATAAGGAAAAGGAATACTGTACGGAAAAAATGCGCTCGGCCTCCTGGCTGATCAAGAGCCTGTATCAACGCCAGCGTACGCTGTACAAGGTGGTGGAGAGCATTGTGCGCCACCAGCAGCCGTTTTTTGAAAGCGGCGTCACCAAACTGGCTCCGCTGATTCTGAAAGACATTGCCGACGATATCAGCATGCACGAATCAACCGTAAGCCGGATCACTACCAACAAATACGTGGCGACGCCCCACGGGATTTTTGAGCTGAAGTTCTTCTTTAACAGCGGCCTTGAGCTGGACGACGGCAGCCAGGTCGGCTCGGAAAGCGTTAAGGCGCTGATCAAGAAGTTCATAGCCGATGAAGACTCCAAGGCCCCCTTGAGTGACGAACGCATCGGAGAAATGCTCAAGGAGCGCCTGAAAGTGAATATT
Organism: Desulfovibrio sp.; assembly: GCF_018379785.1. Classification (GTDB taxonomy): domain Bacteria; phylum Desulfobacterota; class Desulfovibrionia; order Desulfovibrionales; family Desulfovibrionaceae; genus Desulfovibrio. The sequence goes on along the minus strand of NZ_JAGZUV010000003.1, from coordinate 79,533 downwards.
GCCCGGCGTACGGTGGCCAAGTACCGCACGGCGCTGGACATTCCCTCGTCGTCACGGCGTAAGGAGCACTTCTGATCTCACAGCGGTGCTTTGCAATCCCAAGGAGGAACGCATGAATATCTCTTTCGCCTTCAAGAATTTTGAGGCCTCCGATCATTTGAAGAAGTATGCCCGCCGCCGCATGGAAAAGTTGGGGCGGTTTTATGGCAAGTCCGCGGGTCTGGAAGTAAGCGTCGTGCTGACGGTGGATAAATTCCGCCATCGTTGCGAAGTGACCGTTTCCGGCGAGGGCCTGCATATCAACGCCACCGAGCAGACCTCCGATATGTACGCGGCTATCGACCTTGTGACCGACAAGGTAGAAGCCCAGATCAAGCGTCAGGTGTCCCGCGTCAAGGAACAGCGCCGTAAGGCCCGCAATGCCGATGTGGACGTCTTTACCTACAATCTGGAAGCCCAGCCTGAGGAAAGTCAGACCGTGGTGGGCACGGACCGCTTCGCGCCAAAGCCGCTGCACCTGGATGAGGCGCTGATGCAACTGGATTCCATCGGCAGCGAATTTCTGGTCTTTCTCAATGCTGAAAGCAACCGGGTCAACGTGGTTTACCGTCGGCGCACTACCGGCTACGCCCTCATCGATCCCGTGTTGTAGCCGTTTCGCATACTTTTATCCGCCGGGCCGGTCATCGTGCGAAGAGCGGCCCGGCGGCCCCAGTGAAGTATATGTATGAGCACGTCACAGCAGCCCCCCCGCCGCAGTCCGTCCGATCCGGATTCGCCTGCGGACACGCCCAAAGTCGCTCATGACCGCCCCGTGCAGGTTTGTATTGTTACCGGCCTTTCCGGCGCGGGCAAAAGTACGGCCTTGCGGGTTTTTGAAGATCTGCGCTATTTCGCCGTGGATGGTCTGCCCGCCAGTCTGGCCCCGGAAATGGCCGGTATGATGGAGCGTCCTTCCATGAGTCATTTCATGGGCATTGCCTTGGGCATGGATATGCGCCAGAGCAATTTTCCGGATGAAATCAACGACGCCCTGAGCGTGATGGCCGCCAAGGGCATCCGTCCGCTTCTGCTGTTTCTGGAGGCTGACGCGCAGGAACTCATGCGCCGCTACGCCACCACCCGCCGCCCACATCCGCTGGAGCGTGAGGGCATGGGCCTTGAAGCCGCCCTGGCCGCCGAACGCAACCGGCTGCGTCCTCTGCGGGAAATGGCCGATCTGGTTATCGACACTTCGCGTTTTTCGATCCACGACCTGCGGCGATCCATTCAAAAGCGTTGGAGCGGCAACAAGGACAGGTTGCGCGCTATCCGCGTCAATGTGATTTCTTTTGGTTTCAAATACGGCGTACCCCGGGAAGCCGACATGGTTTTTGATCTGCGCTTTCTGCCCAACCCGTATTTTGTGGAAGAGTTGCGCCCCCTTTGCGGCAAGGACAAGACCGTGGCCGACTATGTTTTCGCCTCGCCCAGCGCGGTGGAATTTCGCAAAAAACTGTTGGATCTGCTTTTTTTCATGTTGCCCCTGATGGAGGCCGAAGGTCGCTACCGGGTTACCATTGCCGTGGGCTGTACCGGCGGGCGGCACCGCTCAGTGGCCATGGCCGAAGAGTTGTCACAGGCGCTCCGCCAGGCGGACTATCCCGCTTCACTGGAGCACCGGCACCTTGAACTTGGCTGAAAAAGCTGGCAAATTGTGAACCGTGAGGAATGCCATGACGGATGAAAGCAAAACGACGCAAGTCGGGATTATTGTGGTCTCCCATGCGGACTACGGTTCTGCCATGCTGCGCACGGCTGAATTTATTTTGGGACCGTTGAGCGACTGCAGTTCCATCAGTGTTGACGTGGCGCATGAAGTTTCCGAAACAGTACGCCGTTTGGACGACGCGGCCCAACGCCTGGATAAAGGCGCGGGCGTCATTATTCTTACGGATATGTTCGGCGGTACCCCCACCAATCTGGCGCTTTCCTTGTTGGGCAGCCATAAGGTGGAAGTGGTGACCGGCGTCAACCTGCCCATGCTTCTAAAAGTGTTCACGTCCCGCGACAAAAAGCTGGATGAACTGGCCCGCATCGCCGGTGAAGCCGGGGCCAAAGGCATTGTGGTGGCCGGCAACATGTTGCGGAACAAGGCCCGTGACAAAACGGGCGACTGATTCATGTGGTTTCGCGTGGACAACCGCCTGGTACACGGACAGGTGATCGAGGCTTGGCTGCCGTATACCGGCGCTAAACATCTGATAGTGGCCAATGACGAACTGGCTACGGATCTATTACGCCAGCAGATTGTGGAGCTGGCCGTGCCCCAGCGCGTAGTCACCCATTTTATCCCGGTGCGCGAACTGGCTGCCACTCTGGATATCTGCGGAGACGACAGCTTCGTGCTTTTCGCCAACTGTCAGGATGCCCGCAGGGCCTGTGACGAGGGCATTGAAATGCCGGTACTCAATATGGGCAATCTGCACTACGGTCCGGATAAACTGCAATTACTGCCCCATGTGGCGCTTTCAACACAGGACAGGGAAGATTTGCGCATTATTCAGCAGCATCTTGTGCAGCTGGACTTCCGTTGCGTACCCACTGAAAACGTGCGAGGCTCTTATGATCAACTTTTCTGAGCTGATATATACGGGGCTTCCGTACGCTTTTTTTTTGTCCTGGCGGGGGCGGCTCGTTCCTCATGTATCATCGGCCTGCTGGACAGGCCCGTATGCCTCGCGCTGATTACGGGCTTTTACACCTCCGATTGGGCTCTGGCGCTCTCTCTCGGCATTATTCTTGAATTGCTCTGGCTGGATGTTCTGGAATTGGGCAGCGTAGTGCCCCCCTTCGGCAGCTTGAGCTTTCTGCTGCTTTTTCCTCTGGCCTCGCATTTCGGCCTGAACCGGCCGGGGCCACTTTTGCTGCCGCTGATACTGGTCATTTTGGCCGCCTATCTGGGTAGTTTTATGGAGCGCAGCCTGCGCATCCATGAAAACTATCTGGTGGACAGGGTAGAAGCCTGGTGTGCCGGTGACTGCTTTGCCCTTGCGCCCGGCAGAGCGGTTCTGCATGTTGTTTTGCTCCGGGCCTTCTGGCAGTTCCTGCTGTATGCCGTGTGCTACGGCCTGTTATTCTGCCTGCTCGCCGTGCTGTACGCGCGCCAGGCCCTGCCGCAACTGTCGGTACTGAGCTGGCCCATGTTGTACGCGGCGGCCTTAATGGGCGCGGTGCTTTCCCTGCGGACCAGGCGCGCGTACATGGTGTTGGCCTGCAGCCTGGGAACCTTGGCTCTGCTGATCTGGGCCGGACAGAAGGGCCTGCTCTGAGGGCTCGGGATGCCGTTCTCCTGGCCGCACAACCTGTTTTATACGATATGGATGGACAGGACGGAGCCTCCGGTAAGCCCTGTCCTTGACATGCGTGGAAAGAGCCCCTACAAGTGGGCGACGCGCTCGTAGCTCAGTTGGATAGAGCGATAGCCTCCTAAGCTGTAGGCCGCAGGTTCGATTCCTGCCGGGCGCACCAGTCAGGGACGCAGGCAGTTGCATTTTTGCGGCTGCCTGTTTTTTATGTGACCGGCATACTCAAACTTTGGAAAAGGGAACACTCTGATGGTGAATGCCGGAATCCGGCTTTGTTTCTTTATCTTCTGCGTCATTATGGCCTGTTGTTTGTCGCCTCTGGCGGCCTGGAGCCGGACCGATGAGCCAGCCTCCATGGGGGATGCGCACATCTCTGAACGCCTCCGGCAGGGCACGCCAGCCGATCTGCGGCGTGCCCTGCCCAACAACGGCGCCCCACCGGAACGGCGTCTGCCGCATGTGCAGTTGCAGCCCCTGCCGCCTCAGGAAGACGGGACCATCCGGCGAGTGCTGCTGCCTGAGGGCACGAAGGCCGTGGCGCTGACATTTGATCTCTGCGAACTGGCAACGACTACCACAGGCTACGACGTGGACACCATCAATTTTCTGCGGCGCGAACATATCCCGGCGACGCTGTTCATAGGCGGCAAGTGGATGCGCAGCCATGCGGAGCGCGCTAAGCAGCTCATGGCCGACCCCCTGTTCGAAATCGGCAACCATGCCTGGTCGCACGGCAATTTCGGGATCATGGATCCGCAAAGCATGCGCGATCAAGTTCTCTGGACGCAGGCGGAATATGAAATTCTGCGCGAGGGAATCCTCCGGAGTGCTGCGGAAAACGGCGCATCCTTGCCGGACATAGCCGCTGTACCGAATTTGTTTCGCCTGCCGTATGGACGTTGTACGGATCAATCCCTGGCGCTGCTGGCCCATCTGGGGCTGCGGGTCATCCAATGGGATGTGGTGGCGGAGGCCATGGACGACAACAGTCGCCCTGAACTGGCTGCGGAGGTGGCGCGCCGGGTGCGTCCCGGGTCCATTCTTCTTTTTCATGCCAATCGCGTGCCCAAGGGCACGGCTGCCTTGCTGTCAGGCGTGGTGCGTGAATTACGCGACAGAGGATATCATTTTGTGACAGTGGGAAAACTGTTGACCATGGGTCAGCCTTTGCGCACGCGAGATGGTTACTTTAACAAGCCCGGCGACAACAAAGCTCTGGATATCCGCTTTGGCGTGGACGGCACAGGCCGGAGGGCGTCCACAAAAGGAAAGGCGGAGTAGCCGCCCCATCACCGGATTCTCAGTTGTTCTCTGAACACCGGTTCCGGTGCGGTTTGTGCTATCCCATGGGAGCGTTGTCTCCGTTTTTTCTCAAAACTTTTTTATCTTCTTTGACCTTTTCCTTCACGGATCGCATAGATCCAATCCTGGGGGAATCATCTGAAACGTATAATAATCTATATTTATATTCAAATTTTTAATATTCCTAATTTGCTAAAATAGTTCAAAAAATATAGATTGAACGCAAGTGTGACAATTTTTTCCGGCTATCTGTCTTTATTGAAAGGCGTTAGCCTATAGGGATTGTTTTTGCTGCCGATAGGATTGGAAAAGTTTTTCATAAGCATAATCTTAGTAAAAAACTATTCTTTGAGCGTAGGATATAATTTGGGGCCAGCGGGATAGTTGGGATTGCCTCGTTTGGCTTGACCACCATGAGTTAGCGGTTGGTGACGCAGACGGAGAAGAAAAAAGTGTTTTTGCACTGGATCGACCAACGATCCGTTTTCTCTATACCCAATAGTATAACTGTGCGGTTATGCGCTGTCGTTGTCAAACAGTGTGTGGCTGTGCTCAGAATGAGGAGGTTTTTTTGCTGTCCATGTCTGGGAAATATACGGCATATTTCTCAGGTGTCCTTTAATGCGCATCCAACAGAGGTAAAACATCATGTGGAGGTCATTGCGGGTTTATTACAAGCTGCTGGCTTGTAATGCGGTTTGCATTGCGTTCATCATCACATTAGTCTGCATAGCCACATCCGGCTTGCAGCAAATGCCGGGACAGTCCACGTCCCACGCTGACAATGGGTTAGGACTCTGGGTTTGGGCCGCCGTATTTTGCGTCTGTGTGTTGCTTATGGGATTTTGGGTGGGCATGGATATCGACAGGCCCATCCAGCGCGGTAAAGCCTTTGCCCGGAAGCTGGCCTCCGGAAATTTTGAAGTCCGCTGGCAGGAGAGGGCCGGTAGCGAGTTGGGCGATATGGCCGAAGCCCTGAATCAGGCTCTGGATATCGTGCTGGATCAGTCGTCGCAGTACAGGGATATTCTCAATTCACTGCCCAATCCTCTGGCGACGCTGGATAAAGAGCGAAATTTCACCTTTGTCAACACGGCGGCGGAAAAGCAGTTCGGCATGCTGTGCGGGGATTTGCTGGGCAAACAGTGCTCCACCTGGGGGGCGGTTGTCTGCCAAACCGAGCACTGTGCCTTGGAATGCTATTTGCGCGGCATCAAGGATGTGGTTTTCCAGCAGCCGGGCATGGGTACGCTCAAAGCCATGGTGGTCCCGCTGAATAACCGCGCGGGAGAGCATGTCGGCTATATCGACATGGTTTTTGATATTACCGAGGAATACAGCAACCGTCAGCGTATTGCCTCGTTGCACGACACCATCGCGGAATCCGCCAGCGAGGCACAGGCAATTGCCCAGCGTCAGTCTCAGGTCTTCGACACGGTCATTGCCCAACTTGCCACCACCTCCGGCATCGCCCGCGAGCAGGACGAAGCCTCCAGGCAGACCTCCGGCGAGGTCGAGGACATGAACGCGACCATGACGCATATCGCCGAACGTGCCGCGGATGCCACGCGCAATGCGCAGGCTTCGGAGGAGGAAGCTGGGCGCGGCGCGGCCATGGTCGAGCAAGCCATTGAGGGCGTCGGGCGGCTCACGGAGCAGATCCATGCTCTGGCGGGCAATATGGGCAAGCTGAATGAGCATTCCACCAATGTCAGCCATGTGATCACACTCATTGAGGATATTGCGGACCAGACCAATCTGCTGGCCTTGAACGCGGCCATTGAGGCGGCGCGGGCCGGAGAAGCCGGCCGGGGTTTTGCGGTGGTGGCCGACGAAGTGCGCAAGCTGGCGGAAAAGACCATGCAGGCCACCGGAGAGGTGGCCCAGGCGGTCAAAGCCATCCAGTCCAGCACGCAGACAAGTTCGCGGTCCACCAGTCAGGCTGTGGAGCTTTCCACGGAATCAAAGGAATTTATCAGTCAGTTCGGAGCGATTCTCAACCGCATTCTGGACATGGCCCGTAAAACGGCTGTTGAAATCCACTCCATCGCGTCCGCCGCTGAAACGCAGAGTTCCATTACCGGCAGCATCAGGGAGCGGATGCAGAGCCTGAGTTCCAGCGCACAGGAATCCGCCGCCAATATGGCGGAAAGCACCCAGCAGGTGACGGAACTGGGTGAACTCTCCCAGCAGCTCAGGCGCATTATTGACTCCATGCGCGACGACAAGCGCCGGGCCGAGCGCATTTCACTGGAAAGCCCCACGGAAGGCCATATCCAATACCAGGGACGGAAGGTGCGGCTTTTTGTGGTCAACATCAGCACTACCGGCATTTGCGTGCAGTATCTGGATCCGTTGCGGGCAAAACAGGACGAACAGGTGGAGATCGTAGTGGAACAGTCCCCTTGGCATTTGCACGAGCAGGCCACGCTCGTCTGGAAGGATGACCAGTATTGCGGCCTGCAATGGATTCAGCCCCTGGCGCTCAGTACGGAGCAACTCAAGAAGAATGCGGCGGCCTGTCTTCCAATTTCGTAACAAATGCAGAGCGTTGAATCCGCGCGGTCATAATACGTAACAAGCCTCGTTTCCGAGGCTTGTTACGTATTATGACTCAGACTCAGGCTTTGATCACCAGACCTTGGGATGGTGGGGGAAGGGCTTCGCGCTGTACCTTGCGTTGTGGGTCCAGAGCCCACTGGGCGGCATCAAAGGCAAAGTTTTTATTTGAGCTGTTGGCTATTTGCCAGCGCACGCGCAGTCTTCCGAGATTTTCCGCCCGCCCGGCGACCTCGGCCGAAAGCATGGAAAATTGAGCATCGCTGTGCGGTATGGCTCCGGGAGGCGTCTGGCGGAAAAGCCGCTCCAGATGCACCCGGCTGTCGGCTGAAAAATTCACACCCGGCACCAGCGGCGTAAGCCCCCGCCCGCCTTCGGGCCTGCCGGTGGCCGTGCGGCGCACCTGCTGCAGCAGAGCCGCACCGCCGGGCATGGCCGTATTGAGCAGGCGCTTTTCAGAGCTGCCCAATTCGTCGCCCCAGGAATTCTGTTTGGCGTCCGCCGTACGGATGGCCCAGACCACATTCTGGAAATCGGCGGCATAACCCGCATGCTGCCTGCCTGCCATGTGCAGCACTTTATAAAAGAGGCGGCGCAAACGGAAGTTGATCAGGCCGGCCATGGGCACAAAACGCATGGGTTCGCCTTCGGAAGGGGCTGGACGATCCGGATCAAGGCAGTAGCCCTGAGCCTCAAATTGCAGCACTTCACCAGGGCGGATCGCGATGACGCCATTCACCGCTCTGCGGACGTCGCCCGCACGGGCGCGTAAAGCGGCAGGAGGAACGGCGGTTTTGTTCTCTTTTTTTGTGCTCGTTTTACGGCCGGAAGCCGCGCCCGCCCGTCCATCAGACTGTTTGGGGGCGGAAGGGGCAGTTTTTTCAGCAGGCTTGGCCGCCGGTCTGTCCGTTTGAGCGTCGTAGGCAGATGCTGTGCCCGTTTCCGGCGCGGCGGATGATTGGGCGTCGCTGTCTCCGGGCACTTCCGCGGCGGCATTGCTCAGCCAACGGCTTTCCTCCGCATCTTCCGCATGCTGGGGGGAGGGCGCACCCCAGGTCGTGCTCGTGAATTCCTTAAAAATCGCCTTGGCTTCGGAGGAGGAACCGGGACTATACGCCACACCGGCATCCGTGGGCGGCAGGCCGGGCTCTGCCGTGCCGAAGCCGGATTGCGTGCGGGATACACAACCTGTGCCCGCCAGGGTGGCCAAGGCCATCCATAAAAAGGCGCGTCGATCCATATTTCCTCCTGCCTCAGGGCCGCAAGTGAACGATATTGCCACTCAGCATTTGCAGTTCGGCTTTTTTGCGAAGATAGCCTCGGGGCAAGGCTTTGTCCACGCGGTGGGGGCATTACGCCCAAGGCGATCATATTGACGGCGACGCCTTGGATGCCTACTCTACAACAGTACAGCAACGCTGTTTTTTTATCTTGTATCCATAACAAGGCTTTCCATGACGTATACACATATTTTTTTTGATCTCGACGGCACGCTGACGGATTCCAAGCCAGGCATCATCCGTTCCGTGGAACATGCTTTGAATTTTTTTCATATTCATGTGCCGCCGGAACAACTGATTCCCTTCATCGGACCTCCGCTGCGCGATTCCTTTGCGCCTTTTTTCGACAATGACACGGCGCGCGTGGATATGGCTATCCAAAAATACCGCGAATACTACAGCGCCAAGGGCATTTTTGAAAACAGCCTTTATGGAGGCATTGCGGACCTGTTGCACGGGCTTCAGGCTCAGGGCCGTCGGCTCTGCGTCGCCACCTCAAAACCGGAGCCCTTTGCCAGGCGGGTTCTGGAGTATTTTCGGATCGAGAGCTTTTTCTCCTTTGTGGCCGGGGCCGAACTGCACGGGGCGCGCAACAGCAAAACGGAAGTCCTGCGCTATGCCTGTACGCAGTTGGGCATTGAGGACATGAAACCCTGCCTGATGGTCGGAGATCGCAAATACGACGTACGCGGCGCGCATAACGTAGGCATGGCCTGCGCGGGCGTTTTATACGGATACGGCCCACGCGGAGAACTGACGGAAGCCCGCGCGGATTATCTATGCGCCAGTGTGGACGACCTGGGAAATTTGCTGCAGGCTGATGCTCCGGAAGTCTGAGAGAAGAGAGCTACATAGAAAAGCATCCCGTTGTATTATAAACAGCGGGATACTTTTTTATTATAGTCGAACGTCAGGGATGGACTATTTTATATGTTATTCATGGCAGTAGTTAGTCTAAAATTCTTCCATGTATTTCAAGAACTCATTGAATTTCAACGCTGTCTTTGTCTTGTGTCTATAGAAATGCGACACATGATGACGTAAAGAAAACTCTCTTGTGTAATTATCGACAAAATGGATTAGTGGATCGATCCCTAAATTCCAGACGGATTCGTTTAATATACTATAAACTTGAGGATTAAACCATCGCAAAGGCGAAGATCCGGTTAGCATGCCGTTGTATAAATAATCCCTCAGCATCTGGTTGTTTTTTGACGTAAAAATATTTTCTTTTTCCAAAATACTGCAATAAATTTTATGTGTTTTCAGGCAGATAATACGTAAATGGATCATGTCAGGATTGTTGATTTTATTACGCTGCATAATCATGCAGGCATGATAAAGCAAAGAATCACTATATTTTTCGTATGATTTTGCCGCTGTAAACAACGTATGAACAGATTTTGCAGCATTTTCAATTATCTCTTGCATCCGAGCCAGCATAATCAAACTCCAGGCTCCTGGGTCATCATAGTTTTGGCATACATACTCAAATATTTTCTTTGCCTCTTGGTATTCACCTATATTAATGTGTGCTAATCCTTTCAAAACAAATACCAGCTTCAAATAATTATGCATTCTTTTCGGAGCCGCAAGGCCCGTTGCGCAAGCCTCAATACATTTTTGGTATTCTCCGCGCTCCAAAAAATACAGTGCGGACTCTATAAAAGGTATCCAAAAGGCAAGCACAGGCAGCTTGGCGCTTCGCACTACTTTTAGGGCACATATTTCCGCTTCCGCGTACATTCCAGAAGCGTAGTAAATTTTAATCATTGCCTTGGAGGCACTGCACAAATTTTCCAACTCAGAATACGTTTTGAATATTTCAATTCCTTTGGAAAATTTTCCAAATTTCCATAAGTATTCAAGATATTCAACAAGTAAAATAATTGAAGGCTGACCTTGCTTCATGCTTATGTCAAGGTAAACCAAGCCGGTCTTATCTCCCCGTGCACCCAACAGTTTGCCCAGCTCCATGCAGATATCCGGGTTATGCGGGTAGTGCCTGTGTCCATCCTTCAAAATTTTTATTGCCTTTGTCGGATCACGATACTGGAAATATTGGCCAAGTGTAAGATAATCCTCAGTACTGGCTGTTTTTTCCACTATCCGTTTACATGGGCCGTTAATGGAGCCGAAGCTGCTGAACGGCAAAATCTGTTCCAGTGGTTTCCCATCTTGAACAAACACTAATTGCTCGCCGACAGTGGAGATGTTCGGGGCTAAGTCGAGCAGGAGATCAGAACCTCCTCCCAACGCCTCAAACACATAGCGAAACAGGTTAATAGGCGACATAACCGCCCCGCTGGTTTTATGCGGTACCGGCCAGCGAATGGCCAAACGCACATCAAAGATATCCAGCGCCACTTCATCCAGGCTGACGTTACGGCTTTTTATTGCCTCTTCCGCCGTCTCCTTTCCGTTCCAGATGTGAAAATGCCGCATCCCGCCGTGATCACCGAGGGCGATAATCAAGCTGTCTGGATCGTGATCCGTAATAAGTTCCACCACCTTACGGAGTTCTTGCTGAGCCCTGGCCACCGCCTGCCTGTAGGTTATGGCGAAAGCGCTTCCGTCAGGCTCCCACACGGGAATGCTTCCGTCTTTATGCACCGCGCCGAAGCGAGTACAAAAAATGCGTGGCGCGTCAATATTAAGTTGCAGCCGTTTGCTCAATGAAGCGTACATCTTGGAAAAATTTCCACCCGTGTCAAAAAGATCAATTCCACCGACAAACTTGCGTAGAAAATGCGACTGCGCAAAAAGCGGGCCCAGCAGGGAGTATAGCAAAACCACCTTGGGCGGATATTCATATGTCGTGTATTCGTCCTTTTTCGCCAACTGCCCGAAAATATAAGCGCCGGAGTCGAAAAATTCAGCCTGATAACCATTTTCACGCAATGTATCCAATACTATATTTCCCTGCTCTGGTTTTGATAGAAAATTTCCAGTCAAAAGCGTTGAAAGGGAAGGAAGAGTGCATGGAACATTGCAGAATACATTGTCATAGAGGGTAAACCCATGCTTCTTAAAGAGCTCATCAGTTTTTGTATCGTCAATTTTATAAAGACGCTGCATACCTTTTTTTGAATGATATGATTCTAAAAAAAGAAGATATATATTGGGTTTATGTGTCAGCTTGACTCCTCGATGAATTGTTTGTTGATATATTGTCTTACCATCTACACGGCGTAATGCCCCTTCTTTGGGACGCTTGCACTCACGAAGCCCGTCAAAAATTCCGGCCAGGGTCACCACTAGAAGCACGGCGTTGAATACGGCCAGGGAGATAAAATGACTGGCAACCGCCATGGTCAAGACCATACCGGTCAAAATGGAAAGCCTGGTACGTTTTGACTCCGGGAGAGTCTCGGAGAAATATCTTTCACCCCAGAAATAGAAATTCAACAATCCGAGCAGGCACCAAGCCAGCGGTGGCAGAGTGAAGCCGACGAGAGACCCGGCTGCTTGAACGAGGAAGAACAATATCCCTCCAGCTACTCCTGCCACGGCCAAAGCGTTCAGTATCTGAGTCACGTTGAAATGGCGCAGATTGAGCATGGAAAACGCAAATGTCGGTACCAGAGCTGTTAGCAGCATTGTCAGAAAGGGGCTTTCCATATATTCAAGCATCATCCTTATCCTGCTCGTACGTTTTTTTAATTAACTTTTCGGAATAATATCAGTTTGCGGCATGAATCAGGTAATGACCAGCTCTGTACTTTCTGAAAGTATGCCCCAAAACTCGTACACAGGCTTCCCAACTCGTAATCGGCAAAAAGATCGTCTCTCGCCGCCAGCATACGCTGCACTTGGCTGTCTTCATGCGGTATGAATTCCAACAGCAGACTTCCACCCGTGCGTAACAACGCGGCAAAAAAAGAGGCTTGCCGTTCCCACGGAATGCCTTCGGTAAAGTAAAGGTGATGAGTCAGAGCAAGAGCGCAGACGAAATCGGCCTCTCCCCTTGCCGCCCATGGCATACGTTCGGAATTAGCCCAACCGATGCCGGGTGACGGATTGGACAAATCGAGCACAAGAGGCAGGATTTTTTTGCTTATTGCTGTATTGCCGCTTTGTTGCAACCACAGATAATGACGCCCTACTGCCGGGGCGTCGATATCCGAGGCGACCACCTGTTCGAAATACGGTGCCATAACTGCGCTAAAACGACCGGTGTTCGCGCCGAGATCGTGGCCCAGCAAGCCTCCTCCGGTTTGCTTGACCGCTAACTCAACAATTTGTAGCTTTGCCGCACTGGCTTTATCGCTGTAATTGGTATTAGAATAATAATCGGTCCAGTCACCCGGTATGGAGGGGCCCCGCAGAGAGTCCACTGTCCGGCGTAATGATCCGACCAGTTCGAGCAGGGCCTTGTCGTTTATTTTCACTTGGCGCACTTTTGGGGCAGCTTTGCGGGTGTCACCGTATTTTTGCTCCGCCCATCCATGCATGTGAATATGCATTTGTAACCCGGCGCAAAAGAATGATTTCCATGGCAACAGTTTCCAAGCCAGATTCAATGGGATACCGCCAATCCAGCCGGCTGGCATCCTGCCGAGCCGGGGCTCATAAGAAGCCATAGCCAAGGGAGCCAGAAATTGCATACAAAATTGGCGATATCCGGCCCAAGGAGCGTTTGGAGTTCGTTTTTCGAAAGAAAGCAGGTCGATAAAAATGGGCTGCGAGCCGATGAACTGAACATTATAGGCAGACGCATCTTTCAAGGACAGAGAGTGCTTTAAGGCTTCAGTTTGCAATTCTAGAGTCAAACTGGCCGCGTCGCGCAATTGATAAAATGACCATTCATAAGGGTATGATATCCATGGTATTTTTTCTACTTCCAGCGTCTTCCATGCTCCTGCCTGTGGAGCAATTTCATCGAATTTTGGCAAAAGATGCCGCTCTGTTAGCGATGTGAACAAACCAGAATTGACGGCCCACTCCCAGTGCTCACGATATGTGGAATTGACAGTACGGATAATCCTGCCGGCATCATTGTATACATACCCACAGGGATCACGGAATGAGCCGGAAATTTTAAACATTTAAAGCCCCTTGGTTTTCCGGCCCAACCTGAAAAAATTTAAAATCTTGGTTTTGATGCGCCCCAAAACAGCAATAACAGAGAGGATACCCTGCACAAGAACGCTGCCAGAGCCCGGATCAAGATAACCAGCCCAGGCGGCATCCGGCATACACAGCCAAACAAACTCTAAAATAACTAATAATTCAAAAATATCGCGTGTGCGTCTTGTTATTTTCATGAATTATACCCTTAATTAATGTTTTATGACGTCATATCTGGCTCAATAAAAAGAATATATGCGGGTTTTAAACGCGCATGATATATTCCTTATAAGAAGGAATAAGAATTAAACTATATTTTATTTTTGGATTCCAAGTGGAGGAAGAGGTCTGATGGTTTGAAGTTGAGGGCAGAGCAGAGGGAAATTAAAATAATCACGGATGGTTTTCGCTCCCCTCTCAACACCTCACGCAAATACACCGGAGTGATCCCTGCCAACTTTCCCAATTGCCTTTTTGACATACCCAAGTTAACGCGTTTCTGCTCCAATATCTTCGAAATTTCTCGGTATATGTCCACCTCATCTCTCATTTTCAAAGTATATCAAAATTCTCTTGCCAATATGAGTGTCACAATCGTAACTAGAGTTACAAATGTAACCCTACCCGGAGTGGAAAAAATTATCGGATTATCTATTATTATTTTAGCTCAAAAAATTCGATAGAGGCAACTGAAATTATTTTATGGCAATGTAAAAATCTGAATCAATCATCGCAAAATTGAAATTTGTTGAGCGAATTGCTGATAATAAATATTTTAATAATGATTTTATAGAGATTGATGACAAATTTATTATTCAGGTAATGTTAATTAGAATTTCAAATTTTGATATGAAACAATATAATTTTTTTCAAATAAAATACTTTTATCAAATCATAAAAATAATTTAAATTATAGAAAATATAATATATGTGTAATGTATATGCATTTAATTGATGTGGATAAATTGGAGACAGCAAGAGCGATTATTTTGATCTACTTTTGAGTATATATTAATTAAATTTTATTTATGTTCAGGACTCATCAAAGGTAAAAAATGACAATGGCTGTGATGCAAATGGCGGACAAGAAGGAGTGGGCACACCAATCATAGCGCGTGACAATTCTGCGCCAGTTTTTGAGTCTACTGAACATGATTTCTATCTTGTGTCGTTGCTTATAAAGCTCTTTATCATACAAGACTGACTCTTTCCGGCTACGCCTGCCCGGAATGCATGGAGCGATCCCTTTGCTGAGCAAGGCCTTGCGAAACCAGTCAGCATCATAGCCCCGATCCGCCAACAGTTCCCTGGTTTGGGGCGAGGAGTCGGGCAGGCAGCGGCACCTTTGTAATCACTCACCTGGCCGCCGGTCAGATGGAGCGCTATAGGCTGGCCGGAGGCATTGCAAACGGCATGGAGTTTTGAGTATAAAGGGCCTTAGTTGAGCGAGTTATAGGGCGAGCGAAACAAAAACCCACCCGCTATGCGGATGGAAAAAATTTGTTATACAAAAAACACCTTTCCCATACGATAGAGTTGTTCAAGCCTATCGTAATTTTTAAGAGAAAGGTGTTTTTATATGAGAACTCGAATCCGAAGTTTAGCCCATACAAAATGGTTGTGCAAGTATCACATTGTCTTTTCTCCAAAATACAGGCGGAAAATAATATTTGCCAACATTCGAGAAAGTATCGGAGAAATTCTTAAGCACTTATGCAAATATAAAGGTGTTGAAATTATCGAGGGGCATCTCATGCAGGATCATATGCTGGTGAGTATCCCTCCCAAAATCAGTGTATCAAGTTTCATGGGATACCTGAAAGGGAAAAGCTCATCGATTTTTGATAGGCATGCAACCCTGAAGTATAATTGGGCAATAGGAAATTCTGGGCGGAAGAATATTTCGTCAGTACGGTTGGACTCAATGAGGCAACGATCAAAAAATACATTCAGCAGCAAGAGAAGCATGACATTCTGCAAGATCGGGTGAGTATCCGCGAATACCAAAACCCCTTCCAGGGGTAAGCCAAAGCGACAAGGGCTCTGGGCTTGAACAAAGTGAAAGCCGGCGCCTTTAGACGCTGGCCGGTAACAAACCCTTATAGGGCTGGAGCAAACCACCCGCTATGCGAGTGGTTTTGATTCGCCGAGCAGCGCCAGGACATCGATGCCCGCCGCTTCATCATTCTTAAGCGTGCGCGTGATGCTGACATTACGCTGCGTCGCCAGATCGATTGTGCGCGGTACGAGAGGTTGCCATTCCGGACTTTGGGCGACAATGACACAAGGCCGCGCCGGAAAATTGTGATTGGACCGGGAAACGACGCCCCGGTACCCTGTGGAAAGCTCCACAAGTGTGCCCACAGGATAAGTGCCCAGCATTTTAATGAAGTTTTCCACAAAATCCGGTTTCCAGGCCTCTCCCCGCATGCCGTACATAATCCCCAGAGCTTTGCTGGGAGGCAGAGGGTCCTTATAGACTCTTCTGGCCGAAAGCGCGTCGTAACAGTCGGCTACGGAAAGAATGTGCGCATATGTGCTGATTTGTCTGCCCACAAGCTGCCGGGGATAACCGGTGCCGTTGTGTTTTTCGTGGTGTTGGACGACGCCAGCGAGGATTTCAGGGGCAATGCCCTCTACCTTTTTTAATTCCCCATAGCCGAGCAAGGCATGAGAGCGCATGATCGCGAACTCCGCATCCGTCAGCCGACGCGGTGCGTTGAGAATCTCGGGAGGGATCAATTCTTTACCGATGTCATGAAACAGACCGGCCATGCCCACCAAGTGCAGCTTTGAGTCGTCAAATCCGAGATAACGGGCAAAGGCTACTGCAAATATGGTCACATTGACGCAGTGAACATAGGTATATTCATCATACGTCTTTAGTTTGGATAGAGAAATCAGGGCATCCGCATTACGGCTGAGGCTGCTGATGATGCTTTCCACATAGGGCTCTGAAGTAACAATATCCACAGGGCCGCTCTGAATGGATTGCATGAATTTTTTCACATGCCTGAAAGACTCGGCGTATACTGTTCGCGCCTGTACCAGCTCTTCAGCCAGGGGCACGCGCGCTTCGTCTTTCCGGGGCGCGTCCCCCGCGCCGTCGAGGGACATTTCCTGCTTGGGGCGGACGTGCGACTGCTCCGGGTCGTAATAAGCCTCAGTGTATCCCTGACCGATAATCTCAGCTATTTTTTCTTCAGATGCTATCAGCCCTTCCTCGGCGTATAACATGGGCGCTTTGAGCCATGATATGCCCGTATCAACGACGTACATGCCGGGCTGAAGATCTGCGACAGCTATTTTAATAGGGGGCATTGAAAAAACAGACTTTTCTGAGTGTGGACATTACTCAGATAGTTATCAGCCCGTTGGCTGTTCTAATGTAATAGGAACAACAGCTAGCCGATGTCCCAGTCCAACCCGAAGGTGTCGTGTAGAATCCGCACGGCCAGTTCCACGTACTTTTCCTGAATCAGGATGGTGATCTTGATTTCCGAGGTACTGATCATCAGGATATTGATGCCTTCCTGGGTCAGAGCCGCGAAAGCCCGCGCCGCCACACCGGAATGATTGCGCATGCCCACGCCGATGGCCGAAACCTTGGCCACGCTCACGTCATGCAGCACTTCAGAGGCTCCGGTCTTCCGGGCCACTTCGGTCATCAGTTCCAGGGTCTGCGGCAGATCCTTGCGGGAGATGGTGAAGGTCATGTCGGTATGGCCGTCCTGGCTTGTATTCTGGACGATCATATCCACCAGAACGCCCTTTTCAGAGAGCGGACCGAATACCGCCGCAGCCATTCCCGGCACGTCGGGAAGATCGCGCAGAGTCACGCGGGCCTGGTCTTTGTCGTAGGCAATGCCGGAAACAAGCACAGCTTCCATGCTGGAGTCCTCCTGGGTGACAAGAGTGCCGGGATCATCACTGAATGTGGAACGCACGCGCACAGGAACTTTGTATTTCTTGGCAAATTCCACGGAACGGATATGCAGAACCTTGGCCCCCATGCTGGCCATTTCCAGCATTTCCTCATAAGCCACGCGGTCCATTTTGCGAGCTGTGGAGCAGATGTTGGGGTCCGTGGTGTAAACGCCGTCCACATCTGTATAGATTTCGCATTCCGCCGAATCCAGAGAGGCGGCCAGAGCCACGGCCGAGGTATCCGAGCCGCCGCGGCCGAGGGTGGTGATGCGCCCGTCCTCGGTGCAGCCCTGGAAACCGGCCACCACCAGCACGTCATACTGGTCGAGGTAATCGCGCAGCGTCTTGCTGTCAATGGCGAGAATGCGTGCACGGCCGAAATCGTCGTCCGTGGTGACGGGAATCTGGCCGCCCAGCAGCGAGCGGGCACGGATTCCGGCATCTTTGAGCAGCATGGTGAAAAGACTGATGGAAACCTGCTCGCCGGTGGAAACCAGAACGTCGCATTCCGCCTTGTCCGGCGCGGGCGACCACTCATCGGCCAGAGCCAGCAGTCTGTTGGTATCCCCGGATCGGGCCGAAAGCACGGCGACAACCTTATTGCCGCGCTTGAGACCGCCCAGCACCTTTTCACGCACCTGTTTCATGCACTCCAGAGTCGCCACGGAAGTGCCGCCGAATTTCTGTACGAGAATTTTCATGCCTGTATCCATTGTCCACGATTTTTTACAGTGTGCAGCCGTCCTGCGCATCGGGACTCATCCGTCGCCCTCCGGCCAGTGCGCGCACAGGTCGCACAAAAGCTTCGCAGCGCTGGAACCGTGGGCTTGCAGCGTCAACAGACGATTTTTTTCGCATGCCTTCAGGGAGATGTCCAGAATTTCTTCAGGCAGATCCGCCGGAGAAAGATATTCGGCCCATTCCACCACGGTCAGGACGGCGGGATCTTCCAGGCCCTCCAGAATTTCATCGGGCAGGCCGCCGACGCTGCGGTACAGATCACAGTGCAGCACCGGCGGCGTGGTGGGATAGTGATTGCAGAGGGTGAAGGAAGGGCTGGCTGTTTCCGCTTTGTCGCCGCCGGGCAACGCCTGGACCAGCGCGCTGGTAAGGGTGGTTTTGCCGCTGCCCAGCGGACCGCGCAGCAGCAGCGCCCGTACGCCGGAGCCCGGCAGATGATCAGCCAGCCAGCGGCCCAGGCGGCGCGTCTCTTCAAGATTGTTCAGTCTTATTCCGGCCACGGCAGCACCTCCTGTCCCTCTCGCTCCGCCTGATCCGGATTGCCGTGCGCGAAACGCTCCCGTACCCGAGGCAGTGCGTCGGCGAGTTCAGAGGCCCTGTTGCCGCGTTCCGGCCAGGATGCTGCACATATCCGGCCCGCCAGAGCATGCAAGGCCACGCCCAGGCCTGCTGTGCACAGGCTGGGCCGGGTCACGGCGGCTCCAAGTGCCAGCAATCCGCCCAAACAGCCCGCCAGCACGTCGCCCGAGCCGCCCACAGCCAACTGGGGCACATCGTAGGGGCTGATCAGCAGCGGCGCGTCAGCCTGGCCGACAAGAGTGCCCGCGCCCTTCAGAACCATGACTCCCGCGCAACAGGCGCGGAGGGCGGCCAGAGCGGTCGGCCTGTCGGCCTGGACAACGGTCGTGTCGCACGCCAGCAGGGCGGCTGCCTCGCCGGGATGCGGCGTCAGGATGTCACGGCTTGTCATTCGTCCCAGCAAATCCGGGCGGCGGCCCAGCAGCATCAGCGCATCGGCGTCGAAAACCGCGGGCGGACGCCGGGGCATATCCAGCAGGGCGGCCAGGAAGCGGGCGGCATCCTCGCCGCGCCCCATGCCTGGGCCCACAACCAGGGCCGCGCAACGCGCGCAAAGTTCCCTGAGATCTTCGGGCAGAGTGCCGGGCCATTGTCGGCCGCCGGATTCGGTCAAAGCCAGAGTCATGATTTCCGGCCAGCCGCTTTTAATCTCCGGCAGCGATGCGGCAGGGGCCGCCGCCGTCACCAGACCGGCGCCCGCGCGTAAGGCACCCCGCGCGGCCAGGTGAGCCGCGCCGCTGAGTCCCGGCGCGCCGCCCAGCACCAGCACATGGCCGAAACTGTTTTTATAGCTGTTTTCCGGCAGCGTGGGCAGGGCGTTCAGGCAATGCCCGTCCAGGAGATATGCGCTGCAGGGGCTTGTGGCGCGTACCACAGCCGGGATGCCGATGGCGCGGACGTGCAGGCGGCCGGTCCAGGGACGCGCCCAGGGCAGAACCAGGCCGGGCTTGGCCGCCGCGAAGCTGATCGTGGCTGTGGCCCGCACTGCCACGGGCGAAGGGTGTCCGCTCGCGCCGTTAAGCCCGGAGGGAATATCCAGGGCCAGCACAAAGCGGGAGGTCGCAAGCCGGTTAATGCGTTCAATAACGTCCCGCAGAGCGGGCCTCAACTCACCGCTGAAGCCGGTGCCCAGCAGGCCGTCCACCAGGATGGCCGGAGCCTCATGCCGGTCGTGCCAATCGTGGCGGCCCAGCGGGGAGAACGGCACCCCGGCAGCCCTGGCTATGCGTACGTGTTTGGCAGTAACGCCCTTGTAAGCCCCCAAGGCCTTGGCATGCAGTACCAGTGGCCGCGCTCCGGCATCCAGCAGATGGCGGGCCAGGCAGGCGGCGTCGCCGCCGTTGTTGCCGCTGCCCATGAACAGCCAGACCGTCTGCCCGGCAAGTTTCGGGCAATGAGCGCGCAGCACGTCAAAGGCCGCCCGGGCCGCATTTTCCATCAACATGACTTCCGGCAGGCCCAGCCGTATGGCCGCCGCGTCCCAGGTCCGCATTTCCTCGGGCAGCGGCAGGGGGGGCAGAGCGTTCAGAAATTCGCGAAGACTGCGCATTATGCCTCCAGAATGACGACGGCTACCGCCACGCTGCGTTCATGACTGATGGAGAGACGACAGTGCCGGACGCCCAGACTTTGGGCCCGCTCAAGGGCCTGATCCAGGAAACGGAGTTGGGGCTCTCCGAGCGCGGTGCGCCCCGTTTCAATCTGCCGGGGGCCGATGCCCTGACTGAAGCCCGTGCCCAGCGCCTTGACCGCGGCTTCCTTGGCTGCAAAGCGTCCGGCGATGTAGGGCAGGGCCTGGGCGGGCAGGGCGGCCAGTTCCGCCGGAGTAAGGATTTTTTCCAGAAAGCGGCGTCCGAATTTGTCGTACACCCTGGCGAGGCGGGCCATTTCGGCAATGTCGATGCCCAGTCCGATGATCATGACTCTTCCCCGGCAGTCTGTTTACCCGGCGGTTGCTCGCTGAAAAAATTTAACATATACTAACATATTCAAGAACACTATTCTGACCCGTTCGAGGCCGGGACGTCAAGCGTGGCGCAAGGCCGGAGAACACAGGGAGAACAGCATACCATGAAATTGTGCATTGTCGGTACAGGCTATGTGGGGCTGGTCAGCGCCGCCTGCTTTGCGGAAATGGGCAATACCGTGACCTGCGTGGACGTGAACCCCGCCGTGGTGGAAAAACTCAATGCCGGTTCCGTGCATATTTTTGAACCCGGCCTTGAGCCCATGGTACAGCGCAGCCGCGCCGACGGCCGGTTGTCCTTCACCACCAGGCTTGAACAGGGTATTGCCGACGCGGACTGCGCCTTTATCTGCGTTGGCACGCCGCCGCAGCCGGACGGCTCCTGCGATCTGAGTTACGTGCGCCAGGTGGCCGCTGAAATCGGCCGTCATATGCAAAAGGAACTGGTGGTGGTGGATAAATCCACCGTGCCCGTGGGCACCGCCGACACGGTGCGCGGCATTATCGAGAAAGAACTGGCATCGCGCGGCCTGGATCTGCGGGTGGATGTGGTGTCCAACCCGGAATTTCTCAAGGAAGGCGATGCCATTTCGGACTTCATGAAACCGGACCGCGTAGTTCTGGGCACGGATTCCGAACGGGCGGCTTCCATTATGCGTGAATTGTACGCTCCCTTTGCCCGTACCCGCGAAAAGCTCATCGTAATGCGCGTACGCAGCGCGGAAATGACCAAATACGCCGCCAACTGCATGCTGGCGACCAAGATTTCTTTTATCAATGAAATCGCCACGATCTGCGAAAAGGTGGGAGCCGACGTGCGCGATGTGCGCACGGGCATCGGCTCTGACTCGCGCATCGGCTACCAGTTCATCTATCCGGGCGTGGGCTACGGCGGCTCCTGCTTTCCCAAAGACGTCAAGGCCCTGATTCAGACGGCTGAAAGCGCCGGGGTGGAGCCCATGCTGCTCAATGCCGTGGAAGCGGTCAACGCCCGGCAGAAAAAACATATGGCTGAACGCATTCAGGACTATTTCGCGCCCCAGGGCGGCGTCAAAGGCAAAACCCTGGCGCTCTGGGGACTGGCTTTCAAGGCCAATACCGATGATATGCGCGAGGCGGCCTCCATCAGCATTGTGAACGCACTGACCGGCGCAGGCATGAAAATTCGCGCTTTTGATCCCGTAGCCGCAGACAACGCGCGTCGTATTTTCAAGGATAATGCCCTGGTGGAGATTCTGGACGACCAATACGGCGTTTGCCGGGGTGCCCAGGCTCTTCTGGTGGTGACGGAGTGGAACCAGTTCCGCAATCCCGATTTTGACCGCGTCAAATCCTTGCTGACCGCGCCTCTGCTGTTTGACGGGCGTAACCTCTATTCCCCCTCGGCCATGGCCGAGCGCGGCTTTGCCTATTTCTGCATCGGCCGCCCCGCGGCGGCTGTATAGCCTTATTCGATCAGAGCGCGAGCGGCCGGGGCTGTGAAGTCCCGGCCGCTCGCTTCATATCATCCTTACATGGCGCTGAAAGCCCACCACCAAGCCAGCACGGGCAGCGCAAGCGCCACCAGACCAGCCGGAATTTGCGGTAATGCGGGCCAACCACGCCGTAAACGCCAGCCTTCAGCCAGGCCCAAAGCCAACCCGCAGGCCAGACCGGCCACATGGGCCGCGTAATCGGTATTTTCGCCTTCCGTTCCCAACATGGCCAGCAGGGCCGCGCCCGCCGCAATGGGCAGGACGGCCTTGCGCCGTTGCGCTTCACGGCTGGCCATCAAACCGGCCAGTGCGCCCACCGCCGCAAACAGGGCCGTGGAAAAGCCCAGACTTACAACGGCCCGTGGCCGCAGGAGCACGGTCAGAGCGTTGCCCAGGATGCCGCCCAGCATTGTCAGCCAGACGGCGCGCCCCACTCCGGTGAGGCGTGCCAGCAGGGCCAGAAAAAGCGCGCCGAAGGCCACATTGCCCCAGAGGTGGCGCAGGTCGGCGTGCAGGGTCAGGGCCGTGACCAGACGGTAGAATTGCCCGTAAACACGCACCATCACATTGTCCAGCACACCGGCATTGAACCATGTTTGCGGCGGCGGCAGAAAACCCGGTGCGGGCCACCAGCCCATGCGCAGGCCGTGCCAGATGATCAGCGGCAAAAGAAAAAAGGCCGTCAGACCGCCGTGGGGATGCACGGGCAAAGGGGGCAAAGCAGAGGCAGGGCCCCCGCGCTCGGCATCGAAATCCGTCACTTCCATGAGCGCCGCCTGTTCCAGCAGAGGCGGCACATAGATGTATTCCCGTCCCTGAAACACGCTCAGCACATGCGGTATGCTACAGGCGCTGAGCACAAGTCGCCAGTCGCGCCGCTGGGTATAGTCGGCCAGACCGGCAGGGCCGGTAATATTGCGCCAGAAGGGAGGCAGGCTGCCCGGCTTGCGCCGGACGGCCCAACGGCTTCGGGCATGAAGACGGAGTGGGGAGGGGGAGTATGAGGGCATAGATAAAAAAAGCCCCGACAGCGGACTGACGGGGCCTGTTGCGACAACCTGAAGAAAAACTAGACCTGCTTGCGCGCCGCAGGCTTGGTCACGGCACCCGAACGCAGGCAACGGGTACAAACGGTCAGGGTACGCACGCTGCCGTCCGGGAACTGATGACGCACGCGCTGCAAGTTGGGGTTGAAGCGGCGTTTGGTCTTGATATTGGAATGGCTCACGAGATTGCCGACCTGGGGCTTTTTGCCGCAGAAATCGCATTCCTTGCTCATACAATCCTCCGTATATGCAAAAAACAGTTCACTTCAATGCGGCAAAACCGTGGCCCGGCGCTGTGACGACAACAGCATTCATTAGCGGGCATGACCGCGCGAAACGATTCTGTAGCTCATGGGGCGGAAAAAGGCAAGACTTTTCCTAAAAAGAAAAACAAGCCCGCAACTATGCCGTTCCGCCGTCCAGGAAGCGATTCTGAAAAATCGTGGCGGGCATGGGCCGTCCGAAAAAGTAGCCCTGGATATAGTCCAACTGCATGGGACGCACCAGTTGCAGTTCTTCTTCCCGCTCCACGCCTTCCAGGCAGACCTTGATGTCCAGATCGTGGCAGAGTGCCACTACAAAGCGGATGAATGTGGCGTCAAAGCGGCTGTTGAGAATGTCACGCACAAAGGCGCGGTCAATTTTAACGGTATCGGCGGGGGAGGTCTTCAGCATGCTCAGCGAGGAGTAGCCGGTGCCGAAATCATCCATGGCGATGCGGATGCCCAGGCTGCGGATTTTTTTGAAAATCTCCTGCAAGACCGCATTTTCCCGGATCATGCAGCTTTCGGTGAATTCCACCACCACATTGGCGGCGTTGAGACCGGTCTTTTCCAAGGTAGTTTTGATGAAGGGCAGCATATCGCTGGAAATAACCTGCAAGTAGGAAAGATTGACGCTGATGACGAAATCCGGCCGCCATTGCGTCCATTCCTTGCACTGGCGCAGAGCCTCCTTGAAGACCCACTGGCCGAAAGGCACAATCAGGCCGCTGTGCTCCATGAGCGGAATAAATTCGGCAGGGGAGACTGTTCCGTATTTTTTGCAGTTCCAGCGTGCCAAGGCCTCGGCGCCCACCAGCCGACCGCCAGTCGCCGTAACCTGCGGCTGATAGAAAAGCTCAAAGCCTTCAAACTGGCATTCAATGCTTTCACGCAACAATTCCGTAAGGTCCAGAGCGCGCTTCTGGTCCTTGCCGAGTTGCTTGTTGAAAAAAGTGATCCGGTTGCGTCCGTTCCGTTTGGAGCCGGCAAGAGCGCATAAGGCGGCCTGCAACAATTCTTCGGGGCTTGAGGCGTCTTCAGGAAAGCGGGCGTAACCGGCGGAAAGCGGGCAGAAGTATTTTTTGCCGTCATATTCCTGCTGATAGCGGAAACTTTCAGCCACGGCGTTGTAGAAATTCTGCGCGTCGTCCGGATTCTCGTAGCGGACGACGGCGAACACATCTCCGTCCAGGCGGTAGAGCGACGCGGTTTCAGGCAGCATGACCTGGAGTTTCTGGGCAATGATCCGCAACACCTCGTCGCCGAACATCCGGTTGTGCAGATCATTAATGTGCGTGAAGTTATCCACGCCCAGCAGCATGAGACTCAGAGACGCGGACGGGCGGTTGTGTATCGCCTCTGTGACGTCTTCTTCAAATTTTATCTTGTTGTGCAGGCCGGTAATGTGGTCGATTTTGTTTTTCTGGCCCAGGTTGGTGATGAATCCGGCAAAAAGCGCCGGCTCACCGTTTTCATCCCGTTTCAGATATCCCCGGCAGCGTACCCAGACCCATTGCCCGTCGCGGTTTTTCACCCGGTATTCCACGCAGTGCGTGTCGGACCGTCCATCGGCGATAATCTGGTTGGATTCAAGAAAGGCGGCCCTGTCGTCAGGATGGACCCGTTCTCCCCAGACGGCGGCGGCATTGGGCACAACTTCGCCCGGCAGGCCGAAATCATTGACCATGGCTTTGGAATAGCGGAAGACGCCCGACGGCACTTTGGAGACATAAACATAGGCGTCCGTACTGCGGGAGAGGGCGTCGTAAAGCTGGGCGGCGCCGCGGCTCAGGCTGTCCTCGGCGGCGGGGCATTCTTCGCGCAGCCGCCGGGCGGCCAGTTTGATATGAGCCTGTTTTTTCTGCTCATACATGCTTTCATCGGCCTTGGAGAGAATGGCCGTCAGGGCCAGCTGCATGTCCGGGCGCACCTCAAAGCAGCCGAAGCAGAAACTCAATTCGTGCTCCAGGCGCAGTGCGGCTTTTTTCGTTTCCAGATTATGAAGCACATTTTTGAGATTGAGGGCCGCCGTGTGGCGGTCCAGTTCATGAAAAACAACCACGAACTCGTCGCCGCTCAGGCGGAAACAGAAATCCGCCCCGGACAGACCGGCTTCAATCTCCCGTGCCACAAGGTTGATGGCCGCGTCGCCGACCATGTGCCCGAAGGTGTCGTTGATGTTTTTAAGGTCATTGACGTCAAGAAGGGCCACGATAAGCGACGAGTCTCCTGCCTTGGCCTCGTCGATAGCCTGGGTCAGCCTTTCAAGACCGGCCCGGCGGTTCAGCAGGCCCGTGAGATCGTCGCGGGATGCCTCGCGCCGCAGGCGCTTGCTGTCGGTGATGTCGATGGATTGCTGCAAGTGCACGAGCGAACCGTCGCCCCAGCGCATCAGACTATCGTAATTTTCAAAGAAACGGCCCGTCCGCGTATTATGTTCTTCCCATCGGTATACGGAGTGGTCGTCAAGATGAGCGCTCAGATGGTTCACAGGGCAGAATTCGCAACGCCGTGATTTGTCGTTCTGCAAAACTTGCCAGCAGATTTTACCCTCAGGCTTCTCAAGCTGGAAGATATCCTTCATGAACTGGTTCATGTAGAGGATGCGGTCCGTCTGGGGATCCGTGATGTAAATGCAGACCCTTACCCGGTCCATGGCGGCATTGAAAATACGGTTATGGAAGGTCTGGTGGGAGCAGTAGGCCTGACCGGCGGTGAAAAGCCCCAGCAGTATGGCGAACAATTCCATATAGCGGCGCTGTCCGGCATCCCAGGGCGCATCCTCAGGTGCTCGGCTGAAAAGCGCAAAGCCCAGCGCCTGTCTGTTCTGGTCTCGCAGAGGCAACGCCATGCCCTGAAATATTTTTTGAAGGGAACCGGGCAGGCAGTCGCGCATTGCGTCCGCCGTGGCGTCAGGCTGATCTTGCAGGCCGCACAAGCGTTCAAAAATTTCCTGCCCGCTGAATGCCCGGCAGAGCGTCTCCTCCGGCAGATCGGGCGAGGCGCTCCAAGCAACCGGGTTGAGATGGAGGTCGTCTTTGTCCCGGCGCAGAACAATCAGGGCATTGAGGGGCAGATATGCGCGCAGCATTTCGACCAGTGACGGCAAAAGGACGGTCAGAGATTTTTCATAATCCAATCGCCCGGTTACTGCATCAATAAAACCGAACAACGCGGCATCGTTGCGCATATGGTCCATTTCCGTCCCTTTGAAGCTATATGTAGTAAATCATTCTCCGGGCCCGCCTCCCTTTCGTCAAGTAAAAAGTCCGAAGTTACTCGAAAATTTTCACCGTCACGGAGTGACAAAAAAACAGGAAAAACGAAAAAAGGTTTTCTCGCGGGGAGTCATGCAGGAACCCTAGGAGAGGTATAAGATCAATTATGGCACTGACTAGTGGCGACTTTGCAGATTGTCCCAGCTGGCCCCCCGCGTTGATTGCAGCAAGGGATTTACCTGCGCCCCGCTTTCGGGGTAGGAGGTCGCATTCCGATTTGCTGCAACTGCCAAGGGGGCCGACTGTGGAGGATTTCGATATCATTATCGTCGGTGCGGGACCGGCTGGCTCTTGCCTGGCCCGTCTCGCCGCCGGGCTGCCGGGTCTGCGCATCGCTCTGCTGGACGCCAGGGCTTTGGACAGCGCTTACACCGGAACCGGACGAATCAAGAGCTGCGGCGGCCTCATGGCACCGGATGCCCAAAAGGCCTTGGCCCGCATGGACATGGCCCTGCCGTCGCGCCTTCTGGTAACACCGCAGCTTTTCGCGGTGCGCACTCTGGATCTGCCCAGCGGCCTGGAAAGAAACTACCAACGCTTTTATCTGAATCTGGATCGCGAAGCCTTTGACCGCTGGTTGTTTGCCTCTGTAGGCGACAGTGTGCGGAAATTTTCCTCTGTCATGGTAAAAAAGCTGCACCGGGAAAGGGACGGATACGGCGTGCTCTGCGAAGACGGCACGCATCTGTATTGCCGCTTCATTGTGGGCGCTGACGGAGCCAATTCCGTGGTGCGGCGAAAGCTGTTTTCCCAGCTGCGCCCGACATGCTATATCTCCATTCAGGAACGCTTTGCCCTTGAATCGCGCAAGCCGCATTTCGCGACTTTTTTCGATCCGGAAATCACGGATTATTACGCCTGGGGCCTGCCCAAGGGACAGGAATATCTTCTCGGCGCGGCCATTCCGGCAACAGCTGGCGCGGGGAAGACATTTCTGCGTTTCAAGGAAAAGATCAGGCCCTTCGGATATAACCTGCGAGAGCCGCTCAGCCGTGAAAGTACCCTGATTCTCCGACCTGACGGTCCGCCCGCCTCCGGCGTGCTGCCGGACGGCAGGGCCTGCCTGCTTGGCGAGGCGGGCGGCTACATCAGCCCCAGCTCCGCCGAGGGCTTCAGTTACGCCTTTCGCACGGCCATGCTGTTATACCGCAGTCTGCGGCTGGCC
This sequence comes from Desulfovibrio sp., assembly GCF_018379785.1. Classification (GTDB taxonomy): domain Bacteria; phylum Desulfobacterota; class Desulfovibrionia; order Desulfovibrionales; family Desulfovibrionaceae; genus Desulfovibrio. The sequence continues at coordinate 51,535 of NZ_JAGZUV010000003.1, read as the reverse complement.
GGAGAGGACAGGTCATCCGACGCGTATTTCAGGAATGTCTGCCGCTGGCAGGACCACCTTTTGCGGCCGTTACGCCTGGAACTCTGGGGTAAATGCCTCAAGCGGCAGATACTTTACCGCCCCTTCCTGCGCCGCTTGGTCATGCGCTCCGGGTTGAGGCATCTGCGCTGCCTCGAGTCCTGATCCGTAAAGACATGCGTTCAGGGGCTTGCCATGAGAAGAGCGGCACAGCTTTGAAAGTGGAGGTTTACACTGCGAATCAGCTTCAGCTTCGCTGGTGCGGCCAATTTGCCTCGCTCAGCTCCCGGTCAAGTTCGTCCGCAAATTCTTCCCTGCCCGGCAGCACGGCCAGACCAAGCTGAACCCGCAGCAGCGCGGCTTCCGCCAGCGGCGTGAAGACAAGGCCTTTCCGTTGGATGGCCGCAAAGGAAACCGGCAGCAGGCCCATGCCTTCGCCGGAAGCGATGCGCGCCAGCAGAACGTCATACTCCGCCGGTTCCTCAAGATAGGTGGGGGCAAAACCAACATGGGCGAACACGCCCCGCATATGATCAAAAAAGGCCGGATTGCTCTCCCGGCGGAACCAGAACAAGGACTTGCCGTTCAACCTCCTGAGAGGCGGCCTGCCATGCCGGGCTTCGGGCCAGCTTTCGGGCAGAACCGCCTGCAACGGTTCGGCATACGGCAAAGGCCGGAGGGCGAGGCCGGGTGCTTCCAGAGGCAGAGCCACCAGGGCTGCGTCCAGCCGGCCCCTGCGTACGGCGCGCGCCAGGCGGGGCGAGGTTTCCCGCGTCACGCGCAGCCGTTCGCCGTACCGGCCGCGCAAATGCGCTTCCATGCCGGAAAAAACTCCCTGTTCAAAAGCGGTGGTCAGACCCAGAGCAATAATGTTTCCCACGGGCTGCGCCAGATCCGCCAACCGCGCGAAGGTTTTTTCCTGCAGGCGCAAAAGCGGCCGGATGATCTCCAGCACCCGCGCGCCGTCCTTTGTCAGGGTCAGCCCCTTGGTATGCCGGACAAAGAGCGTCAGCCCCAGGCGCTCTTCCAGCTTTTTGATCAAGCGGCTCAAGGGAGGCTGGGAGATCAGCAGCCGTTGCGCCGCCCGGTGCAGATTGCTTTCCTCGGCCGCGACGGCAAAACAGCGCAGTGCGTGCATGTCTGATGCATTGGGCGGAATATTTGTCATACCTGAAAGGTATCGCAAACAACGCACGATGAAAAGCCTGGACAGGCTCCTATAACGGGGAAAAAGGAGAAAGACATGCATTCCGAACGTTACGCGACCGGTCTGAACATTCTGCGTCAAGTGGACGGCAAGAGCGGCGAAGTCGTGCTGGAAAGCCTGCGGGATATCGCGCCCGACTTTGCCCGCTACCTCATTGAATTTCCGTTTGGAGACATCTACGCCCGTCCCGGACTCGATCTGAAGAGCAGGGAAATCGCGGTGGTCGCCGCCCTGACCGCCTTGGGCAACGCAAGTCCACAGCTCAAGGTGCATATCTCCGCCGCGCTGCATGTGGGCTGCACGCGGGAAGAGATTGTGGAAGTCATCATGCAGATGGCCGTATACGCCGGATTCCCGGCGGCTCTGAACGGCCTGTTCGCCGCCAGGGAGGTTTTTGCGGTTCACGCTGAGGCCTGAACAAAGCAATCCGGACGGGTGAACGCTTCGCGGCGCTCACCCGCCGCCGGAAGCGTGTGCATCGCTCCCGTCCGGAGCGCCTGCGGGGCGCCTCTTGTCCGGCAGGCATGCGAGCCCGATCCCCAGCAGCACAAACAACAGACCGAACCAGTAGGCTCCGCTGATACTCTCATGCAGCACCGCCCACGAAAGCAACACGCCGGTGAGCGGAACCAGGCCGGTGAACGAAGCGGCAATCCCCGCCGGAACAACGGCAATACCTTTAAACCAGAACACATAGGACAGAAAGGACACGAAAATTCCGTAATAGCCGATGCAAAGAGCCGTGGAAAACGGCATGGCCGCAAAATCATATTCTCTGGCCTCATACACGGCGCAGGGCAGCAGGCAGAGGAAGGCGTACAGGGAAATCAGCGCGGTTCTGCGTAGCGCCGTCAGCTGCCCGCATTTTGCCCTGCTCATGACTGAAAAGCCGGATTCGCAAAGAACGGCGGCCAGAATCAGACAGTTCCCCAGAATGGCATCGGCCGCCTGTGAGGCATCATTCAAAAAAGGATGGAGATTGACGGCCAGAATGCCGATGGACACGCTGACGGCCCCGATCACGCGCTTTCCGGATATTTTTTCGCGCAGCAGCACAAAAGCCAGAAACGCGATGAGCGCCGGGGCCGCGCTGCTGATGAGCCCGGCCGCCGCCGCTGTGGTGTGGCGCAGCCCCCGGAAGATGAATGCACGGTACAGAACGATCCCGAACAGGGCCTGCAACAGAAGCGCAAGATGGGTTTTGCCGTCTGTTTTCCATGGACCGCGCCGCTGCCGGAAGGCCAAAGGCAGCAGGATCAGCAGGCTGACGAAGATGCCCAGCTCCGCGGCGAGAAAGACCGGCATAGACGCGACCATGCATTTTCCGGCCACTACGGCGCTTCCCGCAATGCTCATAGCCGTTGCGAGAAAAAGATACGCCTTTATTCGCTTGTTTTTCATTGTCCAGCCCGGATGTGATGCTAAAAAATCCGAGGGAAGGCTCCGGCATCCTTGCCAGAGCCGCCTTGCCTCTTTCCGGCGGCCACTGTAGTGTGGACAAAGTGGATAAAAAAGATCCACTTTCAAAGAACTTTGACCATACCACTTGAGGTGGTTGATTATGTGGCTGGAGCTGCAAACAGGCATTGGCGTACCGTTGAGCAGGCAGGTTTACGAGCAGGTAAAGGCCCTGATTCTGCGCGGCGATCTGGAAGCGGAAGAAAAACTGCCCTCCAGCCGCACCCTGGGCAAAGATCTGGGAATAGCGCGGCACACCGTGCTTGAGGCATACGAGCAGTTGCTTGCCGAGGGCTATCTGGAAGCGCGCCACGGCTCCGGAACCCGCGTTGCCCACGGCATAGCCGCCGTCATGCTGAAGCCGGGAACCGCCGTCCCCCTCCCGGCGCAAAAACGGCCGCAAGCCCACGTTATTGAAACAGGCTGCGTCAATTTCCGTTCAGGCATTCCGGCCCTGGAGAACTTTCCTCAAAAGGAGTGGGGCAGACTGTACCGGGGTATTTGTGAGAGTCTGCCCGGCCGCGCCTTTCGCTACAGCAGTCCCGGCGGCGTATGGGAGTTGCGTGAAGCCATTGCGGCCTATCTTTTCAGGGTACGCGGCATCCGCGTGCCGCCGGAGCGGGTGATGATCACTTCCGGCTCCACGCAGGGTTTACGGATTGTGGCCGGGCTCCTGCGCGGGGATGGCGACACGGTGCTGGTGGAAGATCCCGTCCACACGGGACTGCTGGAGGTCGTCGCCAGGGCCGGATACGCCGTGGAGGGGCTGCGGGCTGATGAGCGCGGCATGGATACTTCCGCCCTGGAGACATTCAATCGGGAAAAAGCGGCACGCATCGCCTTTGCCTATGTGACGCCATCACACCAATATCCCTTGGGTGGTGTGCTGCCAGTGCAACGCCGCCAAGCCCTGATCAGTTTTGCCCAAGCGTTTGGATGCCGCATTGTGGAGGACGATTACGACAGCGAATTCCGCTATGAAGGCGCTCCCCTCAGTTCTTTGTATGAACTCGCTCCTGAGACAGTGGTCTATCTGGGCTCATTCAGCAAAATACTCGCACCTGCCATGCGCCTGGGCTTCGCCATCGTGCCGGAAACTCTGCAAGAGCCTTGGAGGCGGGAAAAGCTATACACGGACGTGCACACAGACGCCCTGTCGCAACATGCGCTGGCCGCTTTCATCAGCGGGGGCGGTCTGGAACGGCATATCTGGAAAATGCGAAAGCTGTATCAGCGCAAACGGGCGCGCCTGCTGCAAAGCCTGGCGCGGCACTTCGGCGATCGCTTCGAGCTCAGGGGACAGGCTGCGGGCCTGCATCTGGTGGCGGCTTTTCCGGGTGTTGTTTTTACAAAGGAACTTCTGGCCCGGCTTCATCAGCGCGGCGTCTCGGTCGTGCCGGTTGAGGCATATTCCCTCTGCCGGGACGGCGCGCACGGGCACGAACTTATCCTGGGCTATGCGCACTTGAGCGAGGAAGAGCTGGACAGGGGCGTGGAGTTGCTCAAGGAGGGGCTTGCCGCCCGTTAGAGACGCGACCGCGTTTGCAATCCCTATTTCCGCAACAGCCTCAAAACCTCGCTGTTGTCTTCAACTGTTTCAAACGCTGCGCGCAGCTCGTCGGGCAGTCGGATCGGCCTGCCGCTTTTAAGGTCGATATAGACCCAGTTGGTTTCCGCCTCGGCAAGCAGCGTCTTGTCCGCGCCGCGCCAGAACAGATAGCGGCGCAGGCTCTGCCGTGGCGCGAATGCAGAAACCCAGGTGGCCGCCGTGATGACTTCGCCCGGAAACGCCGGGCGCTTGTAGGAGATGGTGTGCTGCCTGACCACCCAGCTTTGGCCCACGGCCTCGTAGCGCTCCATGCTCCAGCCCACGGAAGTGGAGTGCTGTATTGCCAAATCCTGCATCCACTGCACATAGCTCAGGTTGCTCACACGCTTCTGCATGTCGATATCCTGAGCTTCGACTATAATTTCTTGTGTAAAGATGCGCATTACTTTCTCCCTGGTCCATAAGGGGACGAAAACGAACGGTCGTTCTCGTATCCTTTCAGTATTTCATAAGATCCTCACTACTTCAACGGTTCTGTCATCTGCTTTCATCAGGGCATTTTTACAGGATCATTCCGCGCCGCCTGATCCGGCAGAATCGCCGTTATAAATAGAAGATTCCCGGTTGGATAGAGCAAAAAAGAAATACCGGGGAATACTATTTTTCTATAGCAATCTGTCTATGTTTTGCTATATTGAAACCATCAGACCCATCTGATGATATTATTCAAAGGAGGGTGTTTATGTTGATGGAAGCGGAATGCGAAACCTTGGTAGCTGGCTTCGACCGTGAAACTCGTCTTGCCTTGGCCCATTCAGCCTGCCTGATGCTGGCGCTGGACCGGGAGCTGTCCCCCAAAGATGCGGTAGCCGATGCATGCCAGGTTTTTTCCACCGTATTCCCAAAGAATGAGAAGGAATAATCAAGAAAGCCGGAGCGCTGGAGGATCGTCCTTATCTGCGCAAGCCCCCGGTTCCACCGGAACCGGGGGCTCTCCATTATCGGCCGGAACTTCTAGGTTCAGCCCTCATTAAAACGCCGTCCGCAAAAAACTGAATTTTTTCGGACAGCAAGGCGCAAAGGAGAAATTGGGCGAAGCTGTATTGAACATACCGCGAGGTCAGTTTCTTTTTTGCAACGCAACTGCACGGAAAAAGGCGGCTTTGCATGGTCGGGCCTGCTCGGGGACGTATACATAATGCAGGCCCCGGCAGATGAACAAAAAATGGTGTCGAGAGCGTTTATCCGGGGGCTTGCCGAAGCGAGTAGTTTTGGTGTATGCTCCAAGCATACATAAGAATATGTGCGACTACGCAAGGAGCAAATATGCAGCCAGTAACCACAGTCCGGTTCGACCCGGAAATCCGCGAGCAGCTTGACAAGATGGCCGAGCGGATGGACAGGCCCCGCGCCTGGATTATCAAGGAAGCTGTTGCTCAATACCTTGAGCGTGAGACATGGTATCTGGCCGAGGTGAAAAAAGGAATAGACGATGCGGAAGCGGGCAGAGTAATCAGCCATGAGGAAATGGGAGAACGGTTAAAGGCCAAGGGCTTCAATGTCGCCCCGTAGACCCTTACCCTTTGAATGGACGGAATCCGCAGGGGAAGACATAGAGGGCATTGTCGACTACCTACTCGGTGAAAGTCTGGCCTTTGAAGCCGTTGGAGACTATGTGAAGCGCATTTATAAGGTACCCGAGTACCTAGCTACGCTTCCGGGAGCCGGTAAGCCGGGGAGAGTCCCTAACACTAGGGAGTGGCTTGTCAAAGACACTCCGTATGCGCTCATTTACCGCGTGTTGCCTGACCGGATACAAATCTTGCGTGTCATGCATGGCAGCCGTCAATTTCCCGAACAGCATGGCGTGCCGAAGATATATTCGCTACGTTAAGCGCATGAGTACGCAAATTTATTCAAAGATGTTAAAACCGAGCTATCCATTTGCATAACGTTGAGCAGAACAAGAGGGCCGGACAGAGTTTGAGGGTACTTTCGTCCTCAACAAACTGACCGGCCCTGCTGGCTAGCTTATTCGTTCCCTGCGGAAGCTCAACGTAACGGCAATATATCCATACAAAAAGCGGCCCTTGCCAGGCCGCTTCCGCTTATTCCGCTTTCATGTGATGCACTAATTCAAAGCCGTTGAAGGTACTGGATAGCCTCTCAAGCCACTCAAGGGGAAGAGCCAGAACTCCCGCGATGTTGTTCAAGTCAACGCCGCAAGCTTCCTGTTCTTGGCCATAATGCTTCATCAATGTGGCTATGCAATAGAAATGGTCATAGACTTTGTTCAAAACGTCAAACAGCTCGTCCGAGTTGGTGATTTTGAGTAGTTCCTGCTCATCTCGCAAAATGTAATGTGGTATCTCGTAGGAGCGGACTTCGAAGGATTGTACAGCATTTTTTGTGGCAGGCTCGGGCGAACCGCTTCGGTTCTCGCTATTGTGATTGGTGGCTGGATTGGCTTGACTGAATTCAATAAGGGCTTGCGCCGCTTCCTGAAGTTTTTCTGCTAGATTCCCGAGGCCGGGTAACAGAATTGATGGCGAATTGTTCAGGTCTGTAGAAGTGCTCATGACACGCTCCAGTGTTGCTCTTATTGGAACTTATCAAAATGACAAGCTCCGGGTGCTAAGAACCGTCACTGGAACGGCGGGCTATTTCCCGTTGCCGGTATTGTATTTCGCCCACACCCGGAGATATGACATTAGAACGCCAAACAGAAGGCGCAAAAAAGACCATAGCTATCGGGACGGCAGGCCGCCAGTGAATAAAGGTGTTCTTAAGCACCTAAAAGATAAAATCATGGAACGGGGAAACAGTCAAGAGCGGGATTTGGGCTTAGATTTTTTGGCAGATTTTTCCTGAGGAATAATTTTGGGATGAGGCCTTGATTCTATCTCAAGTTTTGCGCCTGCCTCTTTAAGCTCAATATCTTTTTTGAGTATGTCGAATGAGAGAAGTATCATTACTAATCCCCAACAAAGCAGTAGCAGTCCAAGTGTAACAATAGACAAGCTAAGTCCATTAAAAACAATTATAGTCGACTCTCTAAATGTAAATATATTCTGAGAAATATTAGCTAGAAAAGGAATAAAAAGGGTTATTACTAAAAGGTAAATTGCAGAAGAAAGGGCTGGAAAAAGTTTTCGTGAAAAAGAGAAGAAGTGTTTCAGCCTATCTCCTTTTTCAAGGACAAAGGGTAATAGAACGGCAAACCACGCTCCAATAAGTCCAAATATAAGAATACTTGTCTGACGCAGGGCGTCATACATAAAAACTTGCTGTTGCCAAGGGATCTTCTTGCCTATAAAAAAACTCAATATGAGTAAAATCAATATAAAAACTAGAAGCATCCATTTAAGCTTTTTATTCCGCATAAGATTGAGCAAGGATTTTTTCCTTATTGTGATTAAGTGCGGCTAATAAAGAGTTAGCATTAATTATTCCAAAGGAATTGCGCTCAACCTCGATATTAAGTTCAGTTTTTGCTAAACAAGTATCAAACCAATGAGTATTTGCACTATCTCCTTTAAAAATAACTCCAACACGTCCAATATCATTAGGATGTGATGTCCATTCTTCAATTATCTCGTCCAATTCATCTCTTGTAGGAGTCCATCCTATAGTTGCATCGTAATTAATAGGATGGTTTCTTACTGTTGATTCTGAAATCCCAAGTTTACCAAGCCATTTTTGCCAAAGAGTCTCATCATCGACTTTAACCATGGGCCTAAGTTCTGACTGCTGCCTAATCTTGGTGATATTATGGCGTTGCGACTTTATTTGTTGAATCTTTCCGGGCAGACGGGCGGGCTTGGCAACAAAAGATGGGATATAGTTTCCGCCATCTGTTGCATCTCTTCCATAGCAAATAGAATCTTCATCGTCTTCATAACAAAATACATGATTCGGATGTTTATTCGCTAAAAAAGATTCTATATAGCTACACATATCTTGGCGTCCATTAGAACGACGCTCAAATCTTACAGTTGCAAATATATCTCTAGCATGTCTTGGAAACCAAAAATATGTCTCATAACCTGGTATGTATTCATCTGAGAATTGTGATACTTTTATATCCGTATTTCCAACAGGTTTAAATCCATTTATTGCTGAAACTATATTTTCATCAGTTGTGTCATATCCATTCCAAGTAATCAAAACAGCACTATTGTCACGTTCACAATGCATATCATAACAATATATATTACTTTGCTGACTATCTTCCTGTGGAGTAAAAGTGACTGTTTGCCCTACCATTTTGTTTCTAGTCCATTGATATAATCCTTTGAGCATATCGTGCTTAAAGCAAAATGCATGTGATCTGTCTTCAATGTTGAAATAACCGCATTTGATAATGTCATAGAACGCGACTTTGGCAAGGACTTGACTCATTTGTGCTCCTATGAAAATAACTAAATTTAATTTTTATATATAATAACAAATAGTAAAGTTATTTTCAACTTGCCATAATTGATCGCTTGTTTTTAGACTCCTCGGCAAAAAAGATTAAGGAAGTCAGGCAGTTTTGTATACGCCTGCAACATTTCCCGCCATTCCTGATTACTGACATAAGGGGCACGCCTGCTATACGCGTTCCTGATTTTGTTGTCTTCGGCGTGTGAAAACTGAATCGCTATCAAATCTGTAGAGTACAAAGTGGGGTTTTGTTGAATTAGTTCGGACAACAGAAAAGGCCAAAACCTTTGTCTATCAAGAGGTTTTAGCCTTTTCTGGTTCTTCTTGGAACCATCAAATGGTGGGGCGGGGGCACTAGAAATATATTTATAATACTCTGTTTATTTTTATTTTATTCCATGTTTGTTCCAAGTTTTACCCCCAATTTTACCCCCATCGTAATAGCTTGCTAAATTTGTTTGCTGCTGTCTTTACTCGCTATCACTTTGGACGCATTCAGGACGCCAGTTCTATTCCCCATTCCGCTATTGAACAGCGTCACATATATTAAGAATATCCTGATTCTAATGCCTATCTTTTTCATTCGGGTAATCTTGATATATTATTCGGATTTTCCTGATTTATTCGACTCACTTCGATAAATGCCCTTAAAGACTCCTGCAACGTCAAGGCCGTCGCCATGAGGGCTTTATCTATCTGTGTAGGCACGTTATCTGACCGTTGTTGTTCACAAATAGTGAACATGATGCTCGCAAGTTCCCGTGCTTTTCCCTCAAAGTCCCGCTCCAAAACAGCCACAGCTTCACCCCGTTCCATATATCCTCCCGCCCCATTCCGATGGGGCTTCATTTTTGCGGCGTTTCCTGCTCCTCTTTGACGCTTTCCCTAGCGATAGCGAAAAGATAGCCTACATCTTCCCCCAACACATCGGCAATGCGTAACGCCTCGGCAATCGAGACGTTACGCGGTCTACCATTTTTTCCCGCCTTGCATACGGAAGACCAAAGAACAGCGGCGGAACGCTGATCCACGTCCGGCCAAACTTTGGCGGCAAACTCGCCTTTCTTCCAGCCTTGTTTTTCCAGGCGGCGACCCACCAGTTCAACAAAAGCCCGTTCAAAACGTCTAGAAAAATCCATTACTTCTTCCATGATTTTGCTCCGGGGGGTGAAATTCTTTCAGGAAATTTCATCATACCGGAAAATCTTTCCTTGTCTATTAGGAAAATCTTGATAAAAGAGCAAGTGTCTACCGGCAAAAAATTCCCGCAAGGTGGAACTATGAAAGACGTTATTTCCAAGTTGTTATCTCATTATGGGACGCACACAGCGGCAGCATACGCTCTAAGCTACACGGAACGGCAATATAGGAATATCCGAAAAACAATCGAAGAGGGTAAAGCGCTGAATCCGCGCATAGAGCTTTTCCTACGCCGAAAGTCTGAAGAAATTGAAGAAGATATGGCAAAAAATTCCGAACGGGGCACGTATGAGCACTGAAACGGATCGACTTCGACGCAACGCTGCGCGGGTTGAGTTCATTGCCTGCATGGATGAAATCGAGCGCTTTCTTGCTCAAGGTTTCGACAAAAAAATGGTCCATGCGCGACTTGTGGAAGAGGGACGCATTTCTATGGCCTATGTGACGTTCTGCAAGCTGATCGCCAAATCCGCCAGTAATGCCCTGCATGTAGCCAGTCTGTATCCGGCTTCCTCGCAAGCGCTCACTAGGCCCGGCAATTTGAGCACGCCTCAGTCTGGCCTTTCCCGGTCAAACGTTCCAAAAGTCGCCAAGGTGGACGGAGAGACATTTAAGGACCCAAAGTCCGTTGATCTCAACTCTGTTTTTTAAGAAGGAGTAAATCTTATGGGCACAATCCATTTTATCCAACAGGGTAAAGGCGGCGTTGGAAAGTCTGTCGTCGCCGTGATCCTGTATCAAACCCTGACCGCACTCGGCAAAGATGTCGCGGCATTTGACACTGATCCGGTTAACGCCACGCTGTCCAGCTATGCAGAGTTCGGCGTCACCAGCCTCGATATTCTGAAAAATGACAACATAGACGCTAGAGCCTTCGATCAGCTTCTTGACGAGCTATTTTATCTGCCGGAACAGATGCACGCCATTGTGGACAATGGCGCGTCCTCATTTGTCGCCCTTGGAGCCTATATCAAAGAAAACGCCTTGCTCTCCCTTCTCCGGGAACAAGGGCACCAAGTCTTTTTTCATACGGTGATCACTGGCGGACAGGCTCTTGGCGATACGCTTTCCGGTTTGAAGGTACTGGCGGAAGGCTTCCCGGATACTCCCATTGTGGTGTGGTTAAATCCGTACTTTGGAGAGATACAGAGAGACGGCAAAGGTTTTGAGCAATTCCAGATTTATCAGGATTTTTTCAGTCAATTTCAAGCGATCATCACGCTTCCACAAGGCAACAAGGCCACAATCGGCAAAGATTTGGAGGAGCTTTTTGCTAAACGGATGAGCTTTAAGGCCGGGATTGATTCCAGTTCATCCATTGCGGTGCGGTCCCGTCTGAATCGGTACTGGCAAAGCCTTATCGCCGTGGTCGAACAAGCCGGAATTGCGTAGGGGGGGACATGTCTGAACAAGAAGAAACACAAAATGCGGGTGCCGTTTCCCCGGCATTGCCGGACGGGATCGGCCTGACTCTTGACGATGTGCGGGCACTGTTGGCCAAAGAGCATGAAACCATCGTACCGAAAGACGATCCCATGCTCATGATCGTAACGCTGCTCAATGCCTACTTGGGCGAAGTGGACAAGCTCCATGCCCGGCATGGCAAGGCTCTGGCGGCGCTCATGGCGGGCAAAACGGACGCCTATGTCAAAGGAGTTCAGGGGGCCACGGATGCCTTGGCCGCGCAACTTTCCGCGTCCTCGGTTGAGGGCATCCGCAAAGTGTTTGCCGAACACGCGGGCCAACTGCAAAGCCTCAAAAGCGGCATGTGGTATGCTGCGGCCATTGTGGCAGTTTCGGCCCTGGTCAATGTAGCGGTGTTCGTACTGCGGGGGGTGCGGTGATGATGGCCACGGATGCAGGATTTCGGGAAACGCTGGCCTACAACTGCGGCCCGCTGTTCATGGATGCCCTGAAAAATCCTGAAGTGATTGAAATTATGTTGAACCCTGACGGGATGCTGTGGATCGAGCGGTACGGACAGGATCAGGAGCCTATCGGCACAATGGAGCCGGTACGGAGTCGGGCCGTGCTCTCCCTGGTGGCCAGTGCTCTGGATCTGACGGTCAACGATCACTCCCCGATCATCGAAGGGGAATTTCCGTTGGACGGGTCCAGGTTCGAGGCGACCTTTCCGCCCATTGTAAGCGCTCCGTCTTTTTCTCTCCGCAAAAAGGCCAGCAAGGTGATGAGCGTTGAAGACTACGTGGCGGATGGCGTTATCACGCCCGCCGTGGTGCCGTTCCTTGAACACGCTGTAGTGACTCGCAAAAACATCATGGTCGTAGGCGGCACGTCCAGCGGCAAAACAACCTTTGTCAACGCAATCATCCAGAGAATAGCCCTGCTCTGTCCCTCGCATCGGCTGCTTATTCTGGAAGACACGGCGGAACTGCAATCCCAAAGCCCGAACACGGTTTTTTTTCGTACCTCGCCACTGGCCGGGGTGGATATGCGGACTCTGGCCAAGGTTGCCATGCGTTATGCTCCCCGGCGTATTCTTATCGGTGAGGTGCGCGACTCTGCCGCCCTGGAACTGCTCAAACTGTGGAATACCGGACACCCTGGCGGCGTGGGCACGTTTCACGCGGACAGCGCGGAAGAGGCGCTGCCTCGCTTGGAAGAGCTTGTGGAGGAGGCTGGCTTAGGTTCCAAGCAAAAACTTATTGGAAGAGGTGTTGACGTGATCGTCTTTATGGAAAAAACGCCGGATAATCGCCGCCGTCTTTCCCAGATCATCAAAGTGCATGGATTCAATCCTAAAACGGAACAGTACGAAACGAGCAACGTCTATACTGTTTCCGCCGCATGAGAGGGCTATGGATACCACCAAAAGCAACACGGATATACGTTGCGGCAACTGTCATAGGTTGCTGGCACGGGGGGATGTGCAAGCCGGAGTTATAGAGCTTGTTTGCCCTCGTTGCAAAACCCGCCTGATCCTGCGGGCCTCGCGCCCCAACCTCGCGCCGCAAGACGGCCTCTACGGAGATCGTCATGCGCGTACATCTGAAGCCCTCCTCGAACAGCACTAAAGGCCGTTGGCTCCTTTTTTGCCTTCCGGCCTTGTGCCTTTGTCTCTTCCCTGAAATCGCCGCCGCCTCCGGGGGCATTACGGAATTTTCCAGCCCCTTGGAACGTGTGGTGAACACCATCACCGGCCCGGCTGGCAAGTGGATTTCGATCACCGCTATGGCGATCTGCGGGATCATATTCATCATGAACAAAGACGACATTTCCGGGGGCTTCAAGCTGCTGCTCGGCGTCGTTTTCGGAATTTCCTTTATCGCTTTCGCGTCGTCCATCGTCAATTCGGTGTTTTCCTTTTCCGGGGCGGTGCTGTGATGCGGACGCTGCCCATACATCAATCGTTGCATAGACACGCGCACGTACTCGGCGCGGAACGGGAACTGGTCATGACGGCCGGGCTGGTGGCACTGCTGGTCGGCGTGGGGGGCCTGACGGTCCTTTCCGGCGTGTCTGCCGTGGTCTTTTGGATGGTGGTCGTGTTCGCGCTGCGGCGCATGGCAAAGGCTGATCCGATCATGTCGCGGGTCTGGCTGCGGCATATCAAACAACAGGATTTTTACAGGGCCAAGTCCGGGCGCTGGCGGGAAGGGGGTTTCACATGCTGAAACTTGCCGACTTCCGCACAAAAGCCAAGGGGCTGCCGGACCTCCTTCCCTATGCCGCGCTAGTCGCGCCGGGTGTGGTCCTGAATAAAGACGGTTCCTTTTTGGGGGCTTGGGAAGTTCGAGGACAGGATACGGCCAGCGCCACACCGGACGAGTTGGCCTATCAGTCCGCGCAATTCAATAACGCGATCAAACTTCTGGGGACGGGGTGGATGCTGCATATGGACGCGATCCGCAGTCCACACGCGGCTTATCCGCCCCGTGAGGCAAGCCGTTTTCCCGATCCTGTCACGCAACTGATCGATGATGAGCGCCGGGAGTTTTTCGGTCGGGGCACCTGCTATAGCACAAACACGATCCTTTCCGTAACGTACAAGCCGGATTTCAACGCCACGCGGTTGGCTGGCGGAACGCAATCCGGCGCGGCCTCTGCCGGAGTGTTGGACAAGGGGCTTGCCCACTTTGAAAATATCCTGGAAGAATTGGAAGATGCCCTGTCCGCCGTGCTCCATCTGGAACGCCTGGGCGAGTATGACGCCTTTGATCCAGACGGAAACGCCTACCGGCAATCAGACGTGCTTTCTCATCTGCAACATTGTTTGACGGGCGATCTGCATCCTGTCCGAGTGCCGGATACGCCCATGTACTTGGACGCCATACTTGCCAGTGAAGAACTTGTGGGCGGAATTGTGCCGCGCTTGGGTTCCCGGCATTTGGCCATGTTGTCCATAGACGGTTTGCCGCAAGAATCATGGCCCGCCATGCTGGCGGCACTGGATGGCCTCCCGCTCTCGTATCGCTGGTCCAGTCGTTTTATTTGCCTGGATCAATTTGATGCTGTGGCGGAAATCAATTCGTACCGGAAGGGATGGCGGCAACAGGTTTACAGGTTTCTCGATCAATTCCTGAATAACCCGAACGCGCGGGCGAACCGGGACGCTCTGCTTATGGCCGAAGATGCGGAACAGGCCATGACGGAAGTACAGGGGGGGTATGTGGGCGCGGGCTATCTTACGTCCTGCGTCGTGCTCATGCACGAAAACCGGGAGACGTTGCAGGATTGGGCGCGGGAACTGCGGCGCACGGTACAAACGCTCGGTTTCGGCTGCCGGATTGAAACGATCAATGCCCTGGAAACCTGGTTGGGCAGTATTCCGGGCAACAGTTTTTCAAATCTGCGGCGGCCTCTCCTGTCCACGTTGAACCTTGCGGACTTGCTGCCGCTGTCCTCAGTATGGGAAGGGGCCGCGCATTGCCCTTGTCCGTTCTATCCGCCCGACTCGCCGCCTCTGGCCGTGTTGACCACGGACGGGGCCACGCCGTTTTTTTTCAACCTCCATTCCGGCGATCTTGGCCATACACTTGTATTTGGGCCTACCGGCTCCGGCAAGTCCACGCTCCTGGGGCTGATCGCGGCGCAATTCCGGCGCTACGCTGGCGCTCAGATTTTCGCCTTTGACAAGGGGCGAAGCCTGCTTCCGCTGTGCCTCGCGGCGGGCGGCGCTCATTATGACGTGGGCGCGGGCGGCCTGTCGTTCGCGCCGTTGCAATATGTTGATTCCGATTCTGAACAGTCCTGGGCGGAAGAGTGGGTGGCCTCTTTGTTGGAGTTGCAAGGCTTGAACGTCTTACCGCTCCATAAAAACGCCATTCATGAAGCCATGTCCCTGGTCCGCTCGAACCCGGAACATCTGCGGTCCCTGTCCAGTTTTTACAGTTTCGTGCAGGGAGAAGACATAAAGCAAGCCCTCCGCCACTACACACGGGAAGGGGCTATGGGGCGTCTTCTGGACGCCAAGCCGGACACCTTGGGCATGTCGCCGTTCATGGTTTTTGAACTGGAAGGCCTCATGAACCTGGGGGACAAAAACCTGATCCCCGTCTTGCTCTACCTCTTTCATCGGATTGAAAACGCGCTCAATGGGCAACCTTCGCTCCTGATACTTGATGAGGCTTGGATCATGCTTGGGCATCCGGTTTTCCGCGCCAAAATACGAGAGTGGCTGAAAGTGCTCCGCAAAGCGAATTGCGCCGTACTCCTGGCCACGCAATCCCTTTCCGACGCCAAACGCTCCGGCATTTTTGACGTGCTTGTGGAGTCCTGCCCGACGCAAATCTTGCTTGCGAACCTTTCAGCACGACAGGAAGGGCAACGGGATTTGTATACGGATATGGGCCTCAATGCCCGCCAGATTGACATTATCGCCTCGGCCACGCCGAAACGCGATTACTACGTGATTACGCCGCACGGGCGGCGGCTGGTGCAATTGGCGCTCGGCCGCAAAGCGTTGGCCATTGTTGGAGCCTCGGACAAGGAAAGCCTTGCCCGCATTCGGCAACTCTCCGGCGAGCACGGCCCGGAATGGCCGTCTTACTGGCTGGCGGAACGCCACGCCGCATAAGGAAAAAGACAATGAAAGTATGCTGTATTCTTCTTGTGGGATTTTGCCTTTTCAGTGCTCCGGCATTTGGCATGACGGTATATTGCACAAATTGCAGTAACCAAATGACGCAAGCATTGGAGCGCGTCACCAATGTTTCACAACTCAATAAGCTTATTGATCAATACGCGGAAGCCGCTCAGCAAACGCAACAACAAATCCGCATGGTACAGCAAAATATTGAGCAGTATCAAAACATGCTGCAAAACACGGCGCAACTGCCCGCGCATCTCGTCAATCAACTGAATGGCTCACTTTTACGGCTGGCCAGTCTTACCCGCGAACTCAAAACGCAACGCGGGGACGTGGTGGGCCTGGGGCAAGTCTTTATGAATCTGTTTCCCGATCAGAGCGAGTTTGCGGACTTGGCCGGGACCGGGCCGCAAGGGGTGAACGCGGCGAATGCCCGTTACCGGGAAAAATGGGATTCATGGTCTGAATCCGTTGATCAGGCGTCACAGGCCACATTCCAGCTTTCGGGCAAACAGCTTGAGGACTTGCAAGGAAACGCCTCGGATATGCAGGCGTACCTTGATCAACTGCTAGCCACGCCTGACGGGCAAATGCGGGCGATTCAGGCGGGCAATCAACTGGCCTCAATCCAAATTCAGGAAGCCCGCCAGCTTCGGGAACTCATGGCCACTACGGCGCAATCTTCCCTTGCCGCGCAAATGAAAGCCGAAAAAGAAGGCCAAATGGAACAAGAATTGTGGCGGGATATGACCAAAACGGACAAGTTGGGTGGCCTGACTTCCAAGCCGGACCCGTTTTAGGGGCGGCTATGAACAAGCCGCGTTTCGCTCTCTTCGCCCTGGTCTGCCTGCTGGCCGTCCTGTGTCTGCCGGGCGGCGCTCTGGCCGCTGCGGATACGGATTTTGTGTCAAAGTTGGTGTCGTCCTTTTATGACAAAACTTCGGCTTGGGAACCGATTCTGAAAAAATACGCTCTGCTTGTGTTCCGTTGGCTGCTGATTCTTGAGGTATGCTTCCTGGGAATCAAAGCGGCGCTGAATCGGGAACAAGTGGGGGATATATTCAAGCATTTCGTTATGCTTCTGCTCATGGCGGACTTTTTTCTGGCCGTAATCAACAATTATAAGGAATGGTCGTGGAATCTGATAGACGGTCTGAAACAGATAGGCTTTGAACTGAGTTCCCCGCAATACTCTTCCGATTCGCCCTTTATCGCGGGAATGAAGATCGTCAACCTCATTCTCTCCAAGCTCTCGGCATGGTCGCCGGGCAACTCCGTGGCCCTCTTGCTTGCCGCCCTGGTGGTCATGGTCTGTTTCGCCCTGATTTCTGCGCAAGTAGTGTTCATTAAATGCGAAGCCATGATCGCCATGATGGCGGCGTTGATTCTGGTGAGCTTTGGCGGCTCGTCCTTTCTGAAGGATTACGCCGTCAACGCCTTGCGCTATGTGCTGGCGGTGGCCTTCAAGCTGTTCGTTATGCAACTGGTGTTAGGGGTGGGTCTTGCTTTTATACAGGACTTCGACACGTCCACGGCGGAACTGCAAGATATTTTCATTGTGATCGGCGCGTCTATTGTGCTCCTGGCTCTGGTCAAATCCATCCCTGACACCTGCGCGGGAATTATCAACGGCTCCCATGTGTCCGGGGGCGCGGCCATAACCGCCGCCACCGCCGCCGTGGGCGGGGCTGTGGCCGGGGCTGTGGGCGGCTCCATCGCGGCGGGACGTTCCGCCGCTGTCACGACGCAGAATGTCAAAGACGCCTCGAATATAGCAGGGATGGAAGGCAAGTCCGGCATGGGCAAAGGCGTTTCCGTGGCCCGCTCCATGTGGGGCGCTCGGCAGGATGCCAAAACGGCCGGGGAAAAAGCCCTGGCCACTCGTTCCCGCTCGGAAATGAAAGAACGTCTTGAGCGGGCGCGGATGGCAACAGAAAGCGACAATTCATAGGAGGCAACATGCCTTTTTTCTCCAAAAAGAAAGCCCCAAGCATAGAAACGGCGGGCAAGGGGCACAATCCCTATCTGAACGCCCGGCAGGAATGGCTTGAACGATACGGCGGCTATATCAGCCGGGCCGCACAATGGCGCACAGTGGCTTTTTTCTGTCTGATCATCACGGGAATTTCCATCACTGGCAACGTGATTCAGGCAAACCAAGTCAAAACGATCCCCTACATCATCGAAGTGGACAAGCTCGGCAAGTCTGCCGTGGTCGCCCGCGCCGATGTGGCCAGCGTCACGCCGCAACGGCTTATTCAGTCGGAAATCGCGGCTTGTGTTGCCGATTGGCGCACGGTGACGGCGGATGTGGAACTACAGAAAAAGATGATTTCCCGCTTGTCCTACTTCATGGCCGGTTCGGCAAAGGGCGTTTTGAAGGAATGGTACGAAACGAATAACCCCTATGAAATCGCCAAGTCGGGTAAACTGGTCCATGTGGAGATCAAAAGCTTACCCCTGCCGGTCAGTGCCGATTCCTACCGGGTCGAATGGACGGAAACCGTCCGCAGTCATGCGGGGGCGCTGTTGGAACAGCACACCTATGAAGCCACGGCCACGATCCAGATCAACCCACCCCAAACGGATGCGGTCTTACTGCGTAATCCGGGCGGGATTTACATCACGGCTTTGTCGGCGGGTAAGGTTGTGGGCGCTCCGTCGCGTTCCTCTTCTGGTGCCGTTTCCGGCGCTCCGGCTCAAACCGAATAAGGGAAACACCATGAAAAAAATAATGCTCTTGTTGTTCGCGTGTTTTTACGCTTGCCCGGTCTGGGCGGCGTCTCCTCCCTCAGTGGTTCCGGCTGGCTATCCTCCGGCTCTGGAATCCGGTTCGCCGGTAGTCTCGGAAGTAGACTATATCAGCCCGTCCACCGTGCCGCTCACGGATAAGGAAAAACACGCTTTGCATCTCTCGGCGGACTGGTCCCGGCGTAACGTCGCGCCGGTCCTGGGAAGCGGCGGCAAGGTGGTTTTTGTGCATGGGGCCAGTCTTCCCACGATCTTGGCCGTACCAATGCAAGTTTGCGACGTTGAACTTGAATCAGGCGAAACGGTCAATGAAATTGTAGTAGGGGATTCGGCCCGGTGGATGGTGGATTCCGGCACGGCGGGTTCCGGTCCCGCCGCTACCGTGCATCTGTTCATCAAGCCGGTGGACGCCGGGCTTGAAAGTTCAGCCGTAGTTACCACGGATCGCCGGGTCTATCACCTGCGGCTTGTTTCTCAACGCTCCGGCCATACACCCTATGTCGGTTTTGTGTACTCGGATGATCTGCGGCGCACGGCTGCCGCCCGCAAAGCCGCCGAAACAAGGCGGGCAACCTGGGAAAGTACAACGGTAGACGGGGAACGCCGGGATTTGTCCGATTTGAATTTTGCCTATGGAGTCAAAGGGAAAGCGCCTTGGACGCCGGAACGGGTCTATGACGATGGGCGGCAAATGTTCATCCGTCTGCCGAAATCCGCCGCGTCCGGGGAAATGCCCGTGCTCCTGGTCCGTAAAGGCAATAAAGATGTACTGGTCAATTACCGGGTCAAAGACTCGGCCATTGTCGTTGACGGCATTTTTGACAAGCTGGCGCTGATCGTCGGCGTGGGGGGCGATCAACAAAAAATCGAAATCGTCAGAGAAGGGGGCCGGAAATGAAACGCGCTGTTTTTCTCTTGTTGGCTCTGCTGCTCTCCGGCTGCGCGGGGCGCGGCCTGTCCGGCTCCTTCTGCGGTCCTTTGCCTTCGGATACCGCCGTGGTCCAGGTGGCGCAAGATGCCGTGTCTTTCCTGGCTTCGTCGTATCCGCCCGGCCATACCGCGCTTTTCCTTATGCCCGCCAAGGCGGAAAACGCCTTTGCTCATGCTCTGGAAAACGGCTTGCGGTCACGGGGGTTCACACTTTTAATGGAAGACCGAAAAGACGCCCTGGCCGTGGCCTACACGCTGGACGAGCTGCGGGACGATGCCGCGTGGTATCTGCAACTGAGACTTTCAGACGGCAAGGCGCTGGCCAGAGTCTACGACGCGGCGGGCCTGCCTGAAGCCGGACGCTCCCAAACGGAAGCCGTGGCGCCTCGTCCTTTACTGGAAAAAGCCGCGAACAAGGCCGGGGCCGCGTATGACAAAGCCGCCCACGCCTTGAACGACTAAGGGGGCCGTATGTCCACCGATTCTCCGAACAGTTTTGAACCGTTGCCGCCCGATGGTGTGGTCAAAATGCGGCGCTGGCCTCTGTATGCCGTTATCTGCGCCGGGTTGCTGCTGGTTGGTGTGCTCGTCTACAGTGTGAATTTCGCGCATAACCCGGAAGAGGAGGCCGCGCAAACCCAAAAAGTAGATATTAAGGAACAGGAAAACCCGTTGATTGCGGGAGAAGGCAACGGGCTGGCGTTGCCTCCTGCCGGTTCTCAGGGGCTTGCCACTCCTCAAGCGGTCGTTTCAGGCAAGCCGGAACCGTTGATAGTGGTCCGGGATGACGGCCAGAAACCCGCCGATCAGCAGGAAAGAGACAACATACGCCGGATGCGGTCGCAAGCCTACCTTTCGGCGCTGTCCTCGCCTCTGGCCGTCAAAAAAGCGAGTGTGACGGCGGGCGGCGCTCCGGCGCAATCGTCCAGCCCGGAACCCGTAGGCCGGGAACAGGGTAACGGCATTGACGCCTCGGCGCTGCGGGATAACGGCTACGATCCCGCCGCCAACAAAGACAAGGAGGCTTTTTTTGATCGCTCTTCGGCGCGGGATTCGGCTTGGATTCTGCCGCACTCTCGGACGCCGGGGCAACCTCTTGAAATCAAAACCGGGGCGGTGATCCCCGGCGTCATGCTCACGGGGATCAATTCCGATCTGCCGGGAACCATTATCGCGCAAGTCAGTCAAAATGTGTTCGACACAGGCACGGGGCAACAATTGTTGATTCCTCGCGGCGCAAAGCTCTACGGCGTCTATGATTCCCGCGTCGTTTACGGGCAAGAGCGCGTACTTGTGGCCTGGAATCGGTTGATCTTTCCTGACGGGTCCGCCGTCACCCTGGGGGCCATGCCCGGCGCGGATATGTCCGGTTATGCGGGGTATACGGACGGAATCAACAATCATTATCTTCGTATTTTTGGTTCCGCTGCGATTATGTCCCTGGTCACGGGCGGCATGGCCTACACGATGGATTCAATGGGCGGCGATAATGGCGGGAACAATAACAATCCGACGCTACAGGATGAAATGGGGTCCGCCCTGGCCGCGCAAATGGGGCAAGCCTCGCTCCAATTGTTGCAGAAAAATTTGAATATCACGCCTACGCTGGAAATACGGCCGGGCTATCAGTTCAATCTCGTCGTGACAAAAGACCTCGTTTTTCAGCATCCTTATAATCTAAAGTAATTCGCCTTATCCGCTGCGGGCCTCGCGTCCCAACTCAGCGCCGCATGACGGCCTCTTTTATGGAGTGTCGTTATGTGTGCGTCTTCCACGCAACACAATTCCTTCGGCCTTGGTTCCCCGGAACGCTCCCGCAATTGGCGCTTGCTGTATCTGCCTTTCGTGCTGCTGCTCGGCCTTGCCTGCCTGATTCTGACCACGCAACGGGTAGCGGCGTTCTACGGGTACGATCCGGCCTTGGGCGCGTCCTGGGGATCGGCCTTCGGCGTCCGCTGGTATGCGCCGTGGGCGATTTTCCACTGGCAAGAGGCATTCGGGGCCAATGATCCGGGCTTCATGGAACAGGCCATAACCCAAAGCCAAGCCCTGTTCCTCTGCCCGCAATTCCTACTCCTCGCCGTGTGGTTCACCTTTATGAAGAAGTTGAAAGGTGACGCCCGGCTACACGGCTCGGCCCGATGGGCGAATGAAAAAGAGATCCGCCGCATGGGCTATATGGACGGAAAGGGCGTGTATGTCGGCGGATGGGTCAAGCACATTACGGGCTTTGCCTACTGGTCCGCCGTGGCGCGTCGGGCCGTGCTGGTCTGGTTCCTGCGCTCATATCGTCCGCCCGTGCGTCGGGAACGGCAAATGTACCTCCGGCACAACGGCCCGGAACACGTCTTGTGCTTCGCGCCTACCCGTTCCGGTAAAGGCGTGGGCCTCATTCTGCCCACGCTGTTGGCCTGGGAAGGTTCCACATTGGTTTTAGACATAAAGGGCGAAAACTGGGCGCTTACGTCTGGTTTCCGCCGTTCGCAAGGGCAAACGGCGCTCCGGTTCGACCCTTCGGATATGTCCGGCGCGTCCGCCTTCTTCAATCCTATGGAGGAAATCCGTCTTGATTCCATGCTGGCTATTCCCGACGCTCAGAATATGGCGGCTATGCTGGTCGATCCTGCGGGCAAAGGTCTTGAAGACCATTGGAGCAAAGCGGCGTTCGCTATGCTGGCCGGGGCGCTGCTCCATTGCTGCATCATGGTCCGGCATGAGCAAGACCGTTGCGCCACGCTCTACGATCTGGGCTGCATGTTGGCCGATGAATCCCGCACCATTCAGCAACTTTTTGATGAAATGGTCAAAACCGACCATGCGGCCATGCTGCATAAAATCTTTCCTGACACCGCGCCCGATGGGGATGCCGGGGACTATGCCCAGAAAGCCCATGTCTTCATCGCGTCCAGTGCGCGGGAAATGCTCAATAAGGCGGAAAATGAAGCCTCCGGCGTCGTGTCCACGGCCCTGACAAATCTTGCCCTGTACCGCGATCCGGTGGTGGCGCTGAACACGTCTCGCTGTGATTTTCGCATTCATGACCTCATGAACGCGGAAAATCCGGTGAATTTGTATCTTGTCATTTCCCCGGCTGACATAGATCGGATGAAACCGTTAATCCGGCTCATGGTGGATATGATTATCCGCCGCGTCTGCGCGAAAATGGAGTTTGCGGATGGTTCCAGCAAAGCCGGGTACAAACACCGGCTTTTGCTCATGCTGGACGAGTTCACGTCCCTGGGCAAGCTGCCGATTATGGAAAAAGCCTTGGCCTACATCGCGGGCTATGGTGGCAAGGTCTATCTCATTGTTCAGGATATTACCCAATTGAATGCGGTCTATGGCAAAGAAAACGCTTTAATGGCCAATTGCCATGTACGGATCGCTTACGCCCCGAACACGGTAGAAACGGCGGAAATCCTGTCAAAAATGACGGGAAAAACTACCGTTGTCGAAGAAAAGGTGTCGTTGTCCGGCTCTCGAACCGGCCACCTAAAAAATGCCTCGGTCAACGTCACGGAAAC
Source organism: Desulfovibrio sp. (assembly GCF_018379785.1). Classification (GTDB taxonomy): domain Bacteria; phylum Desulfobacterota; class Desulfovibrionia; order Desulfovibrionales; family Desulfovibrionaceae; genus Desulfovibrio. The sequence continues at coordinate 28,424 of NZ_JAGZUV010000003.1, read as the reverse complement.
GGCCCGTAATCTCCTGACGCCGGATGAATGTATGCGCTTGCCGGGACTGTCCAAAGACGAACAGGGCCACGCCACGCCGGGGGATATGCTCATTTTCACGGCGGGCTATTCCGCTATTTACGGGCGGCAAATCCTCTATTTCCTCGATCCCACCTTTTCAACCCGCGCCAAAATTCCCGCGCCCGGCACGACTGCGGCCTATCCATCCGGCATTAGTGATTCCCTGTATTTCCCGCGTCCGGCCTCCTGGTATGTGGTCACGTCCGCGGCCGCTGCTTCGCCCGCGTCGGCCCACACTTCCGAACAAGTAGAGGCTGATTATGCCCGTTATCTCGATGCGTCCTAACCGGCTGGCCACGCTGGCGCTGTCCGGGGCGGCGCTGATCCTGCTGTGTTTGTGGGCCTGGGGTGCGGGCTACCGTTGCAATCCCACGCCGTCCCTCCCGGTGGGCTTGTACCGGCTTGCGGCCGGCACTCCGCAACGCGGCGAGCCTGTGGCGATCTGTCTGTCCGGGCCGTTTGCCGATCTGGCGGCGGAACGTGGCTACCTCAAACCTGGTTCCTGTCCTTCCGGGCTGCGGCCTTTGCTCAAACGCTTGGCCGGGCTGCCCGGTGATCTGATCCAGGTGGACCGGGACGGAATCCGCGTTACGCCTGCCGGTTCTCCCGTGGCCTGCCTGTGGCTGGAAAGCCGGATCAAGACTGTGGACCGGCACGGGCGGCCGGTGGTTTCCGCGCTGACCTCCGGCGTCATTCCGGCGGGGTCTGCCCTGGTCCTGGGCGAACATCCCGGCAGTTTCGATAGCCGTTATTTCGGCCTTGTGCCGCTGGACTCGCTCCGGCGCACGGTGCCGGTTTTTGTCTGGACTCCAAAGGAGAAGAATCATGACTGACAAGGAAAAAGACTACTTGAAAGCCGCCGTCAATGTGGTGGCGCAACAGGTGACGGACAATCCGCTTTGGGGTGGCGTGGCCGTCGATCCTGACGTGGCCGACTGGATGGGCGCGTTCACGGAATCCGCCGTGACGCTGGCCGATCTTGCGGACGATGTTCTTTTGAGCGTCAACGCTCAGGGGGATGTAGTCTATGAAGGATGACAAGCCCAAACGTCCCCCGTTCCATGTAGAGTTTGCGGAAAAAATCATAGAACGCCTGAAAGAAGGGACCGCGCCTTGGCAAAAACCTTGGGAAGACGGCGGGCAAATCGTTGCGCCGCATAATCCCGTTTCCGGCACGGTTTACAGGGGGGTGAACCGGGTTGGGTTGGCTTTGTCCGGCTATGACGATCCCCGGTGGATGACATATAAACAGGCACAAGAGGCGGGGTATCAGGTCCAGGCCGGGAGTAAATCCACGCCCGTGGTGTTTTATCAGTGGACGCGGGAAAAAGATAAAATGGATGAGGACGGCAATCCGGTCCTGGGGGAAGACGGCAAGCCGGAAAAGGTCCATGTCTATCTGGATCGGCCTATTGTGCGTTTCGCCCATGTTTTCAATGCGGAACAGATAGACGGGGACTTGCCGCCGCTCTCGTTGACGAAAAATCCCCATAAATGGGAACCGCTGGAAAAGGCGGAAAGCATCCTGGCTGCCTCCGGCTCGACCATCAAACACGATCAAAGCAATCGTGCCTTTTACCGGCCTTTGATGGATGAAATCCACCTCCCGCCCAAAGTGAATTTTGACGAACCGGGCAAGTATTACGCCACAGCGCTACATGAGCTTGGTCACTGGACAGGCCATGAATCCCGCCTGAATCGGGAAGGTGGACCGTTCGGCTCAGAACCTTACGCCAAGGAAGAGTTGCGGGCGGAAATCGCTTCATGGATGCTCGGACAAGACATAGGCGTCCGCCACGATCCTGATCAGCATGTGGCCTATGTCGCCTCCTGGATCAAAGCCCTTGAGGAAGACCCTTCTGAAATCATGCGGGCTTGCCGGGATGCCGAACAAATCAAGGAATACGTCCTGGGACTGGAACGGGACAAGGAACTTGGAGACGAGCGCGTCAAAACGCCGGAAGTCGAGCGGCCCGATACGCCGGAACCCATAGCGGCTATGGGAACGCCGGATGGGGCGCAGGAACAATCCGCGCCGTCACGTCCAGCCCCGGAAAAAACTTGGTTGTCTGTGCCATACCGCGAAAAGGAACAGGCCAAAAGCCTGGGCGCGAAATGGGATACCACGGAAAAAAGTTGGTATGCGCCAAAAGGGGCGGATTTAGCCAAACTGGCCGCATGGCTGCCGGAACATGCGCGGGGTAAAGCGCCGGAACCTGCTTCCCCGGAACCCGTGGCGGCAATGGGCGTACCGGAACCGGCGCGGAAAACGGCTGCGGAAAAAGTTTGGTTGGTTGTGCCGTTTCGGGAAAAGGAACAGGCCAAACGTCTGGGCGCAAAGTGGGACCGGTCGGAAAAATGTTGGTTCGCCCCGGAAGGCGCGGACCAGGGGGCGCTTTCTCGTTGGCTGCCGGAACCGGGTAAGAGTCCCGTGCGTGTGCCGGGGTTGTCGCCAGAAGCCGAATTTGCCCGGATGCTGGACGAGGCGGGCTTTGATATGCAGGGACGGGAACCCGTCATGGATGGAAAAATTCACCGCGTCCCGCTGCTCGGCAAACTGGCCAACCCCGGACGGGCTGACGGTGCCTATTGCGGCTATCTGGATCATCTCCCGGCCGGATGGGCACAAAACCATATTACCGGGGAAGTGTTGCACTGGTCAGCAACAGGCCATGTCATGACGCCGGAAGAATCGGCGGAACGGCGGGCGGCAATGGAGCAGCAACGGGAAGAGCGGGAACAGAGTATGCGGGAGTCTCGAAACGCGGTAGCGAAAGAATGCCGGGACTTGTGGGACAAACTGGAATCGGCTTCGCCGGATGCTCACTATCTCAAGGAAAAGGGAGTGCCGTCCTTTGGCCTGCGACAAGATCAAAATGGTTTTCTGGCGGTCCCTCTGCGGAATACTGCGGATGAGCTGCGCGGCTTTCAATCTATTTCGCCGGAAGGGGAAAAGCGTTTCAAAGTCGGCATGGAAAAAAAGGGAAATTTTCATACCATAGCGGCGGAAGGCAAAGACTTCTCGCAAGGGGAAATCCTGATCTGCGAAGGCTACGCCACGGGTGCAAGTTTGCACATGGCCACGGAAAAAACGGTGGCCGTGGCGTTGGATTCCGGCAACCTGGAACCCGTGGCCAAAGCCCTGCGGGAAAAATTCCCGCAAGCGCAAATCACCATTTGCGCGGATAACGATCACGCGCTCAAACGGAACGGCAAACCTTACAACGTGGGTATGGAAAAAGCCAAAGCCGCCGCCCTAGCCGTGGGCGGCAAAGTGGCGGCTCCGGTGTTCAATGAGGAGGAAAAGGCAAAAGGCTTGACGGATTTCAACGATCTGCACAAGTCGCGGGGGATTAAGGAAGTACAAAAACAAGTCGGCCTATCCCTTCTCCATGATCAGGGAAAGACACGGGAACTGTCTTTATGAACGTGCATTTTTCCAGCCGTAAAACCGATTGGGCAACACCTTGGACGCTTTTCCGGCAATGGGACACACTGCAAGGCCCATTCACGCTGGACGTGTGTGCCACAGCCGAAAATGCCAAATGTGGGCATTTCTTTTCCCCGAAAGACGACGGACTCTCTCAAAATTGGAGCGGTGTTTGCTGGATGAACCCGCCATATGGACGTGCTATTTCGCACTGGATCGCCAAAGCGGTTGTGGAGGTGAACACAGCCGGGGTCAGGCGTGTTGTTTGTCTTCTCCCCGCGCGGACAGATACCGCATGGTGGCATACCTTTGTTATTCCGCATGGCGCTGTGCGGTTTCTGCGGGGACGGATACGCTTCGAGGGCGCGGCACATCCCGCACCGTTTCCCAGTGCTATTGTCGTCTTTAATAACCCAAGCCTACAATTTCTGCGGGACACGCGCCCCAACCTCGCGCCGCCTGACGGCCTTTTAAGGAAAAGTCATGTGCGCGAAATTGTTGATTCTTGAGTCTCCCGGCAAGGTGAAAAAAGTACAGTCGTTCCTTGGCCCGGATTGGAAAGTGGTTGCTTCTGTCGGGCATGTCCGCGATCTGCCGGTCAAGGAAATGGGCGTGGCCGCACCGGATTTCAAGCCGCACTATCAGCCCACGGAGCGCGGGGCGGATGTGTTGAAACGGCTAGGGGCGCTGGCAAAACAGGCCGATGTTGTTTATCTGGCCACGGACCCGGATAGAGAAGGGGAAGCTATCGCGTGGCATGTGGCCGATGCCCTGAAACTGAAGGACGCAAAGCGCGTCACCTATGGAGAAATCACGGAAAGCGCGGTCAAGGCCGCTGTCCAGAGTCCCCGCGCCATTGATATGGCTTTGGTGGCCGCGCAAGAGGGGCGGCGCGTTCTGGATCGCTTTTGCGGGTATCTGGTGTCCGGCCCGCTCTCCCGCGCCGTGGGTACGCGCCTTTCTGCCGGGCGCGTCCAGAGTCCGGCCTTACGGTTGGTGGTCGAACGGGAACGGGCAATCACTTCCTTTGTGAGTGTCACGCATTACGGGGCGGAACTGAGCTTTGAGGGCTGGAAAGCGGCCTGGGTGGTCAAGTCGTGGATTGAGCCGGGACAAGAATATTTTCAGGATCAAGCCCTGGCAGAAAAAATGGCGGGCCTGCGCTCCTTGGAAATCCTGGACTGTGAAGAATCGGAAGCCCGCGTCGCGCCTCCGACTCCGTTCACAACGTCCAGCCTGCAACAGGCCGCCAGCAATGCCCTAAAATTCAAACCGAAACAAACTATGTCTCTGGCGCAAGCCCTCTATGAGCAAGGCCACATTACCTATATGCGGACGGATTCTCCTAATCTCTCGCAAGAGGCCGTAGCGGTGATCCGCGCCTATGCCGATGGGCAAGGCTGGCCGCTGCCGGACAAGCCGCGTACCTGGAAGGCCAAAGACGGGGCACAAGAGGCGCATGAGGCGATCCGGCCTACTCATATAGAAGAGGAAGACGCCGGGGAAACGGCCGATGAAAAAGCCCTATACCGGCTGATCCGCGTTCGCGCCCTGGCATCACAGTTGGCGGATTCCGTCTACGCCGTGCGCCTGCTCCGGCTATCTGCGGATGTGGACGGCAAACAAGCCACGTTTGAGGCCAAAGGCCGGACCCTACAGGAACAAGGGTGGAAAGTGCTTCTGGCTGCGGATGAGGCCACCAAAGACGACGCGGAAGACGAGCCGGACAATCCCGTCCCGGCGCTGCAATCCGGCGCACAGGTCACGGCGCTTTCCGGCCGTGTCCTGACGAAAAAGACAAAGCCGCCCACGCGCTACACGCTGGCGAGTCTGGTGCGGGAATTGGAAAATAGAGGAATAGGCCGTCCGTCTACGTTCGCGGCCATTTTGGACACTATCCAAACCCGTGAATACATCAAAGAAGAAAAACGCTATCTGGTGCCTACTCCCTTGGGGGTACAGGTGGTGGATGCCCTGGTGAATGCGTTTTCCTTCGTTGATTATGCGTTCACCAAAGAAATGGAACAGGCGCTTGATGATATTGCCAGCGGCAAGACGAAATATCAGCAAGTTGTCGCTACGGCTTTCAATCGGCTGATGGATGAGGTGACGCGCTTTGACTCAGCACATGCCGTGCTCTGCCCAGAGTGCCAAAGCCCCAAACTGCGGCATATAGTCAAAGAGGACACAAAAAATGTGCGCGGCTATGACTTCTTCGCCTGTCCCGACTGTGAAGCCACGTTTCCGAATGTGGACGGCAAGCCTGGCCCGAAACAGGATCGGAAAAAGCCGGAACTGTCGGAATACAAATGCGGGGAATGCGGCAAGCCTCTGATCCGTCGCATGGGGACGACCCAAAATGGTAAGCCGTATGATTTCTTCGGCTGCTCCGGCTTCCCGAAATGTAAAGCCAAGTATGAGGTGAAAGACAGCAAACCTGTATAATACCTAATTGTGGTTCCAGAATTTTTTTGGGGAATATCACCAAAAATTGATTTCCTATTCTTGACCTCCAATCTTTAGAAATTATTCTATAAAAATATCTATATTTGGAGGTATCTATGAACAAGAAAGTCTCTAGTGAAGAAATGGCCAGTTTAGCATCGGAAGTTTTGCGAGACAAAGGAGCGTCCAAAGTTCAGAAAACTCTCGCCGGTTCTGTTCTGTCACAAGCTGCAAGTGGAAAAGAAACAGGCGCAGATATGGAAGCATTGGCCTCTAGGGTGCTTCAAAGTGACAAGTATGCCGACACCACGCAATCCTTAGCAGGGTCAGTCCTTTCTCAATCGAATAAAAATCGCTGACCGTCAGAAAGGCCCGCGCTCCCTAACGGAACGCGGGCCTTTCCGTCAATCAATGGCGGCGTAAATCTTCCCGGCTTCGGGGTGGCAATCAATATACTCCATCAAATCATAATACCGATCCGCCAGACTCGGCACACGTTCCGCCATATGGGACAAAGTGAACAGCGTCACGACGATTCCCGCCGCGTCGGCGGACATTTCCTCATTAAAATAGTTGCCCTCGCAGACTATGCGAACCGGCGTAGCCGTTTCCGGGGCCATATAAAAACCGCCGTTGCTGAGTTCGTAAAACTGCCAGAATACGCCGTCATAATTCGGGCAAAGCCGCCGCATCCAGTTATACACATGAGATTCAAACATCAGAAACGCTCGGGCGCAATGCTTGGGGAAAAAATCTACGCGGTCTTCTTCGGTTACCATATTCGCGGTGATGATGTTCTGAGTTTCCTTTGCGCCACTCCTGGGAGTTTTTCCCTTTGGAGTTGACCACCTTTATGGCGGTGCTCCGTAGGGCTTTCACAAGCAAGTGAAGCTCCCACGGGTAACCGCTCCAAAACACGGCAACGCGAAAACAAGAAAGCACAGGGGAAAGGCCCGTGCCAGAATGAGCGGGAATGACCGTCCGGCGCGGAAGCGAGTACGGGCGGAACGCCCGGCGAAGCTGCACAAGACGGAAGGGAAAGAAAGCTAACGATGGCGCAGGCCTTGCGCGTTCACGCGCACCCCTGTCGGTAAAAGTGGCCCGCTTTCCGACAGGGAATGCGGGCCACTTTCATAAGCTACAGTTCAAAGGTGGCGATGAATGCCATAATGGCCTTGTCCACCGTAAGTGCGGCCACAATAAGCGCCTTATGCTTCCGCGTTGACGGATTCGACAGGTCGGGGACGCGGACTTTTTCAAGCTCCGCCTCTGTCATAGCATACATCAAGCTGACAAGTTCTTTGGCTTTTTCTTCAAATTCCCGGATCGACCGCTGTTCGGCAGAGTTCATAATTTCTCTCCCATGAGTTTCGGCAGTCCGCTGGCTTACCCTCGATCCGGCCGGTAGGCATACTCCGGGTTGACTGTCAGATTGCAGCCGTCGCTGAAAGCGCTGTAAATCTTCCGAACATCAACCAGGGTTGTGCGTCGAAGATGTACGTCCTCAGTTTGCCATTGTTCCGTGATTCGCGGGCAACAGCCCGGCCCGGCCGGGAAAGAGTCCCCGCGCTCTTCACAAACGAGCGCCCGATTTATGAAGAAATTCCTCTTAATTTATTGGCTATTTGGCATTTTTACCAAATATACTTTCTAAAAAAAGTGAAACAGAGAACTATTCCACTGTCTTCTTGTCCTGAATTATGCAACATAAGTCAAGCCGGGTAAGACAGCTTTTGCCATATATACGATATAGCATATCTAATTAATGCAACTACATTCTTATACTCAATCCCTGTTTTCCGTTTGCCGTACAAGACAATGGCGAAATTGAGCAATGATGGTTTTCAATCTTGACAAGAGAAATTCAAGTGGCTATTTTGCTGAAAAGCCAAGGATGAAAACATGGACCGGTACAAAAAGTATATCTCGGAACAAGCCAAGATTTTTAAGGCGCTTGGTCATCCGAGCCGCCTGCTCATGGTGGATGCCCTGCGAGACGGTGAAAAGTGCGTCTGCGATCTGCAAGCTCTGGTAGGGGACGATATGTCCACTGTTTCCAAGCATCTCTCCGTACTCCGGGAAGCGGGGGTGGTTTTCACTGAAAAAAGAGGGACAAACATCTATTACCGCCTTGCTCTCTGTTGTCTGGACACCTTTCTGTCCTGCACCGGAGAAATCGTGGAAAAGCGTGTCCTTTCGCAAATGGACATGCTGAACAAAGGGTAATTTTTTTACTCGTAATATTGGCAATTTTGCCAATAAAGAAAATTTAAGAGGCTAGCAAGATGTCAAAATGCTGTGCGGGCGTACCAGAAGAAAAACAGGTTTTACCTCCCTCGGTTCAGTGCGCTTGTCAAAAGTCCGAAGCGCCGCAATCCCCTTCCATCCCGTCGCAAGTGAACAAGACGCGATATTTCGGGATCGGCATTGCTGCTCTGGTGCTGTGGAGTGCGGTCTATTCCGTCATTGTGCCGCTTTCGCAATGGCTGACCTATGATCTTTTTTCCATCGACAAAGGCACTCCATTGGGGGATTCCGTCGAGTTCTTTTTCTATGACACGGCAAAGATTCTCTTGTTGCTCGTTCTTATGGTTTACGTCATCGGCTGGCTGCGGGCCGCGATGCACGTTGAACGGGTCCGGGACTATTTGGCGGGAAAAGGCCGGGGAATCGGCTACTTTTTAGGCGCGGGCTTCGGGGCTATCACGCCGTTCTGTTCCTGTTCCAGCATTCCTTTGTTCCTGGGGTTCACCACGGCCCGTATTCCCTTGGGCATAACTATGTCCTTTCTCATCACCTCGCCGTTAATCAATGAAATCGCCGTGGTCCTGCTGTGGGGACTGCTGGGTTGGAAGTTTACGATCATTTATGTGGTGGTGGGCATGTTTGCGGGCATTGTGGGCGGGATCATCATGGACGCGCTCCGTGCGGAACGTTGGCTGCAACCCTTTTTGCTGGACGCCATGAAGAATGCGTCCACCAGAGAAGCCGCTGTGGAAGCGGGCGAAGCTCCCAAGATGGGCCTCATGGAACGCCATGCGTTCGCCTACTCTGAAACGAGCAGTATTTTCAAAAAGGTCTGGCTGTGGGTCATCATCGGCGTGGGCCTTGGCGCGTTACTTCATGGCTATGTGCCGCAGGAATGGTTCACGGAAAACCTGGGAGCCGGTCAATGGTGGTCCGTCCCGGTGGCCGTGGCTATCGGCATTCCGCTGTATACCAATGTCACGGGTATTATTCCGATTATGGAAAGCCTGCTGCTCAAGGGACTGCCTCTGGGCACGACGCTGGCCTTCTGCATGAGCACGGTAGCGGCGAGTCTGCCGGAAGTGCTCATGCTCAAACAGGTCATGCGCTGGAAGCTTTTGGCCCTCTTCTTGGGCATGTTGCTGGTTATATTCACGGTAGTGGGCTGGCTGTTCAATATCCTCCAAACACAAATCTTTTAGCCGAAAGAGGGTCGTCATGTTGATCAAAGTTCTCGGTCCCGGTTGCGCCAAGTGCAAAGAAGCGGAAAACGTCGTCAATGCCGCCGTGCAGGATGCGGGAAGTGCCGCCACGGTTGAAAAGGTCACGGACCTGAAAGAAATGATGGCGCTCGGCGTTATGTCCACGCCCGCCGTGGTCATCGACAACAACGTCATGTGTACTGGCCGTGTGCCTTCCAAGTCCGAAGTCATGGGTTGGATCGCTACGCCGGACGCTCATGCTTCCGCTCATTCGACTTCCACCGGCTGCTGTTGCGGCGGCAAGTGCTAACCGTGAACGGGGCGGTGTACCCGCCCCGTTATTGCCATTGGAGGGGAGTATGAGCCAATCCACCTTACAAAAGTTATCTTTTCTGGATCGCTATCTGACGCTGTGGATATTTTTCGCCATGTTTATAGGTGTGATGCTCGGATGGGCCGCGCCGGGCGTCAGAAGTGTGATCAACTTTTTCCAGGTCGGCACCACAAACATTCCTATCGCTATCGGGCTTATCGTCATGATGTACCCGCCCTTGGCGAAGGTGAAATATGAAGAACTCGGCAAGGTTTTCAGAAATAAAAAAATTCTTCTGCTGTCTTTGACGCAAAACTGGATCATCGGTCCCGCTCTTATGTTTCTGCTGGCCGTGACGTTTCTTTCCGGTCATCAGGAATATATGATAGGGCTTATCCTCATCGGGCTGGCCCGTTGCATAGCAATGGTGATTATCTGGAACGACCTTGCGGGCGGGGACCGTGAATACTGCGCCGGTTTGGTGGCGTTCAATTCCATTTTTCAGGTGCTGTTCTTCTCTGTGTACGCTTATGTATTCATTACAGTGTTGCCCGGATGGCTCGGCATGTCAGGCGCTGTAGTGGATATAAGCATGGGGCAGATAGCCGAGAGCGTTTTTATTTATCTCGGCATTCCGTTCCTGGGCGGGATTCTTTCCCGGCTTTATGGACTTAAGGTCAAGGGACTGGACTGGTACGAAAATATTTTTATCCCCCGCGTCAGCCCGTGGGCGTTACGCGCGTTGCTGTTCACCATTCTGGTGATGTTCTCCCTCAAAGGGGATTACATTGTGCAACTGCCGTTTGACGTGCTCCGGGTGGCCATTCCGTTGCTCGTGTATTTCATTTTCATGTTTCTGTTATCCTTTTATCTTTCCTGGAAGGCCGGAGCCAATTACGAACAGTCGGCAACACTCTCTTTTACAGCGGCTTCCAACAATTTCGAGCTTGCCATTGCCGTGGCTATCGCGGTGTTCGGCTTGAACTCCGGGCAGGCGTTTGTGGCCGTTATCGGCCCGCTGGTGGAAGTGCCGGTGCTGATCGGGCTGGTCAATGTGTCCTTATGGATCAAAAGACGCTGGTATGCGTCATAGGAAGCAATGACGATGGATAGTACCCAAAAAGAAGAAATGCGGGCGAAAGTCCGCCAAGGTTATGCCGGTATCGCTTTGGGTTCCACGCAATCATGTTGTGGAAGTGGGCAAGGCTGTTGCTCAAGCGCCAATGCGGGAACCTTGGCCGCAAGTCTGGGATATTCGGAAGACGACATTAACGACTTGCCGGAAGGCGTCAATATGGGCCTTTCCTGCGGCAATCCCTTGGCCCTGGCCTCTCTGAAAGAAGGGGACGTGGTTCTGGACCTGGGATCGGGCGGCGGCTTCGATGTGTTTCAGGCAGGCCCGCGAGTCGGGAAATCCGGCCGGGTCATCGGCGTGGATATGACGGCGGAAATGCTTCACAAGGCGCGGAACGCCTGCGTATGGTATCGGGAACATTCCGGTCTTGATAACGTCGAGTTTCGCTTGGGTGAAATCGAACATTTGCCGGTGGCCGACAACTCCGTGGATGTGGTTCTGTCAAATTGCGTAATCAACCTTTCCCCCGACAAGCCGCAAGTCTGGAAGGAAATTTTCCGTGTGTTGCGGTCCGGCGGCAAGGTTTCCGTATCTGATATTGTGCTGCTGGAAGAACTCTCGGAAAACGTGATGGATTCCGTTGCGGCCCTGGTCGGTTGCATATCCGGGGCCATTCTCTTGGAAGAAACGAAAAACATTCTTAAGGAATGCGGCTTTATTCATATCTCTTTGGATAAGAAGTCCGGCTACATCGAAGCTATGGAATCGGGCGACGATCCTCTGTACGCGAAAATCCGTCAATCGCTTCCCCCGGAAAAGACGCTCCACGATGTTATGACCAGCGCCATCGTTTCCGCGCAAAAACCATAGCCTGTTTGAAGTTGCACGATGCTCTTCTGTATCATTTTCATCCAACCGACACAGAGATGGTTAAAAATGATACAGAAGGGTGAAACATAAATATAATATTTTAAGCATGTTATAGTGGCATATATATTGCTATATTGCCAAATAACAAATAATAGACTTTATCTACGGAGTCATCATGAAGACAATTCTTTTCCTCTGCACGGGTAATTCCTGTCGCAGTCAAATGGCCGAAGGCTGGACGCGGAAGCTGTGGCCACAATTGCAAGTTCACTCGGCGGGGTCTGCTCCGGCCCGTGAAGTGGACTACTTGGCCGTACAGGCTATGGCGGAAAAGGGGATAATGATTTCCACGTACCTCCCCAAAAGTCTCCTGGATTTGCCGCCCGTCGATTTTGATCTGGTCGTTACGCTCTGCGGAGACGCGGCGGAAAATTGCCCTTATTTTCCCGGTGGAGCAAAAATTGAGCATCACGGATTTGACGATCCGCCAAGACTGGCGAAAAACGCCAAAACCGAGGAAGAGGCTTTGACATACTACCGACGAGTACGTGATGAGATAGCCGACTTTGTGGGCAACCTTCCCCAAGCCCACCCTGAATTATTTTCAGAACAAGCCTAGCCGGTTTTGTTCTGCCCTAACTTTTTAAAACACTCTAGCACTTTATCAGGAGCAACCATGTTCAAGCGTTCGCTGTTGTTTTCCACTTTTGTCCTCATGTTGTCTTTTTCCGCCGCCTATGCCGCGCCGGAACAAATTCCTGTTCCCAATACGGTGACAATGCTTGATTTAGGGGCAAAAAGCTGTGTTCCATGCAAAATGATGGCTCCTGTTCTGGAAAAAGTCGGCAAATACTATGAAGGCAAAGCCTCCATATTGTTTGTTGATGTTTGGGAAAATACAAACATGAAATCTGAATACGGGATACAAGCCATACCGACACAAATTTTCTATGACAAAAAAGGAAATGAGCGGGAACGCCATACAGGTTTCTTAGATGAGGCGAGTATAAAAACAAAAATTGATGCTCTGCTTGCAGAATAAACTGTTTAGGCAGGCACACAGGGAAAAGCTACGCAAGTTGCTTTTCCCATATTTATTCTCTCACGCTTTACCTGGGGCAAATACGTGTTTAACCAGTTTTTACTGACCATCAATATGTGGATGACTGATACCTTTGCGCTAGCGGTTCTCGGTTGCTTTCTATGGGGTATGGTCAGCGTATTGTTCAGTCCGTGTCATCTGGCCTCCATCCCGCTCATGGTGGGCTACGTGGCTGGCCAGGGGCACGAGATTCAAGGGAGAGAAGCGGCGGGATATGCTGGCGTGTTCAGCCTGGGGTTATTCCTCTCCATCGCCGTGGTGGGCGTGATCTGTTCGTTGCTCGGCCGCATGTTGGGGGATATTTCCCCCTTATGGGGGGTGCCGGTGGGGGTCTTGCTGGTCTGGCTCGGCCTAGACCTCATGGGCGTTGCCAAGTGCCGCCTGCCGGGCAAGACCCTGAGCGGATTCACCATGCGGGGGTATCGGGGGGCCTTTATCCTGGGTGGTTCCTACGGCATTTTATCCGGGGCATGCACATTCGGCTTCATCGCGCCCATTCTGGCCATTATCACCGTACAACAGAGAGTTGTCGAAGGGATAGCCTTGATCCTGTTTTTCGCTTTGGGGCATTGCCTGCCCATTGTTCTGGCGGGAAGTTCCGTGGCGCTGAGTCAGCGGCTTGTGGAAGCCAAAGGAATGCGTCTTGCGACTCAATGGGGGAGAAAGCTGGCCGGACTGCTGGTGATCGGCATCGGTCTGTATTTCGCCGTCTCTCCATTCATAGTCTGAGAGACTTTTCTATGCGGGAACTCGGCGGATGTTTTCTTACCGTCCGCCACGTTCCCGCGCTCTTTCTTTTCCGAGAGAAAAACCGTTTTCCTCCATGACAATGCGTAGCCCCCATTTGCTTTGAGCGTAGCGTTTTGCCGCTTCCCGCGCCGTCGCGTCCCCTGCGGAAAACAGCACCGTCTTACCCGTATCGCGCACGGTGCCCCCGGTGGGAATGGTGAAAATCACCACGCCTTTTCCATCTACCCGGCATGTGATTCCGTCGAACATGCAGGGGGTGTTTTCTCCATGCCGCTGGCGCTCCTCCGCTACAAGCCGTTCCATACGCAGCGCGGCCAACAGGCGCGTCTTGCCTTTGCCGCTCACGCCCGGCGCTTCTTGCGCGTTCCTTTCCCTGGTTGCAAACTGCGCCCGTAGGGAGGCAACATCCGGGGGCCGCTGTTCTCTTTCCGGCTCGGCCCCTCCTGCGTGTGAACGCAACATGGACAGAGCCGTTTCGTTGCCCTGTTCCGTCTTCCATTGTAAAAAAGCGGTCCATGACGCATAGGGAATCTCCCGACGAACCTCCTGCCGGGGCTCCTGAAACGACAGCCGGGCGTTCGCCTTTTCCTCGGCTTCGCGTTTGCGGGCAATGGCGATCAGATTGCGCCGGTTGCGCTTGGCGATGTTCAGCCGGTCAAGCTCATTCCGCTTTACTTCCCATTTGCGACGGATGGCGTCCAGAGTCGCATCCTCCTTTTCTTTCAGCGTTTGCAGACAGGCTATGCGGTTTTCAATTCCCCGCTTGTACTCTTGGAACAATTCTCCCCGGTGCGGTCCCCGGCAGAGTGTTGCGGCTTCATAGCGGTCCTGCCCGGTGAAGCGTTCCGGTGCCAGGGGCGGAACGAACGGCCCGAACCGGCTTTGCAATTTTTTCAGGGAAAACCCCTTGGCCACGTCGCTGGCCTTGGCCGCTCTGTTAGCGTTTTTGCTGTGACGGTCCCGAACAATCAGGCCATTGGCGCGGGGCCGGATTTCCAGTCCGTAACGGGCAAAAGCGGCATGGACTTCCTCCCATGTTCCGGCTCCGGCAAGGGCCGCTTGCAGGTCCTCCGCATGGCTCTTGGCATAGGACACGAAAGATTGCTGGCCGCTGTGCGCTTCCATCGCGGCGGCTTTGTCATTGATCCGGTCCTTTCCGAGTTGCTCCCGGCCGTTGTCAATATGCAGGCCGTATTCACGTTCCAGTTCCCGGCATAGCTTGTCCCGTATCCAGTAATCGCGGAACTCTTTGTGTACGGTGTACGTGCCCGGATGGATCATATTGTAGGCGACGTGCATATGGATATTGGCGGTATCCCGATGTACGCCGCAATGCCGTTGGTGCTCGGCATACCCCAAGGCGGCGGCAAAACGCCGCTCTATGTCCTGAAAGACTTCGGGCGCAAGTCGAGTCTCGTCTTCGGGCCGGAAGCTCACAAGCAAGTGATAGGTCTTCGCGCCCTGGGCGCGGGTGTTGCAATCTTGAACATCCGCCACTTCCGCGACGCCTTCCGCGTAATCTTCACCGCCAAGACAGCCCGCGCACCACGCCATAAGACATTTTTCCCCACCATGCCCAGCGTCGGCAATGTACGCGGCAAGACGGGGATAGCGATCATGCGTCGGGTTTATGGGGATGCGTCGGCTGATCATCTTTCAATCCTGGCGATAGCCGCTTGCAGTTCCCGCTGCCGGGCGTCAAGTTCATGTAAAAGCCGGTGAACCGTGCTCCTGTCCGCGCCGCTGGCCAACGCCTGTTTAATCAGGCCGCCAAGCCGCGCCAGCTCACCTTTCAAGCGCCGGAGTTCCAGCCGGGCTTCCTGGTGTTCCAGACTTGGCACGGAAAAGCCAAGGCATACCCGTTTGCTGAACGTCGAAAGAGACAATCCGGCCTTGCGGGCGCTGGCCAGAACAACGTCGTATTCCTCCGGCGTCAGATAGGTTTTGAGCGCCAGTTTTTTGCTCGGCATGAAAACGCTCCTTGCCCGTGGGTGAACCAGGTTCCGACCGGGACGCATAATAACGGTACACGCGCCACGCATAGCGCCTGCCGCGTTCGGCGTCCGGTGAATGGTATTTGCCCACGGCCCGCCAATTGTAGCCGTGGCGGGCAATCTCCTGGGCCAGTATCCAGGTTCCCCACTTCTTGTTTATGTCCGGGTTCAACAATGACGCGGGAGAAATACCGTAGCGGCGTATCCACCAACGGTTGATCTGCATCAGCCCCACGTCATAGGAAGCGCCCGCCCGTTCTGCCGCCGTTATGATGTGCTCTGCCTCCTCCCGACTGACCGGATAAAAATCACGTCCCGCCACGTTCACAGCCCACGGATTCAGGCTTGATTCCTGACGGGCCACGGATTCCACCAGACGGGCGGGGATATGGGTGCCCTCATCCGGGGGCAAAGCCGCATCCGCGCCGCTGGCCGGAGAAACCGCCAGAAGCAAACGGAGAATCCCGGCGCAAAGCGCCATGCCTTTTTTCATTGAAGTTCTGCCTTGTTTTGTGTTGAGCCGAAGGCGAATAAGCACAGCCCCGCAGGGCAGGACGGGAAGAGAACCGCCGCAAGGTGGGCCTACTTCCCTTGTCCTGCCCTCCAAAGCGGATACAGCATAGCACAAGGAAAGATGCCGTGAGATATGGAACGGCGCAATTTCCCTTCTTTTATTATGCGATATGACAGTTTCATTCGGCATATTAGAGAGTGATGATAACTATAGTAAGAGTTCAAATGATGTACTTTGCATCATCATGGAATATTATTCTGTGAAAACAGAAAAAGCGGCCGGGAAATGAAATCACCCGTCTTCATGGTCGCCGCTGTCAGTCCTCGGCGGCTGGACCATTCCCATGCGGCGCAAAATATCCCCGGTAGCTGTCGGCCCTTGTTGTCTGTTGTTTATTGTGCCGTCTTCATAGGCTTGGGGCATGGGATCAAAATCCGGTTTCCGTTGCAGAATACTTTCCAGATAACCGCCCGGATTCTGCGGCTGTCTGTCCTCCAGGTGGCTTACAATATGCCGCGCCCTGTCTGACCCCGGCATGATCCCATGCCGACGAAACACGCCCGCCACTTGGTAGGACAGACTCGCTCCCGGCGGTGTATTTTTGTCTTTTTTTCTTCTGTTATCTGTCTCTGTCTGTGCTCCAAAGTGACTCCCGACCAGCTCAGGAGTCACTTTGGAGTTTTGGCGCACTCTCCTTGTCCATTCATCTTGTAATTGCAAAAGGATAGATGCTTTTACCAGTAGCCGGAACCGCACATTTTCTGTCTGAATAATTGTGTGCTGTTGTAGAATTTCGATCAGTTTTTGAAATTTCTGACTTGAAACACCGCATACATATTTCCATTCCTGCAAGGAAAGGCATAATTCCGGCTCCCCGTTGCCGTCCCACGCTTCCGCTATGCGTTCCAGCAAAAGCCACGCCGCGCCGTACCCTGCCGGACCGAGTATGTCCCTCAGTTCCAGCATGGCGGCGTGGCGCGAAAAAGTGCTTGGATGTTTAATCCAACGCACGGCGGGGCCTATCTATCCTCGGCGGCGTATTCGGGATCGCTCAACTTCTTCACCAGAGCGGCAATGTCCTCGGCCTTCCATGCGGTTGTGCGGGGGCCAAGTTTTACGGGTTTTGGAAAGCGGCCAGTCTTGCAGCCTTCCCACCATGCGCTTTTACTGATGGGAACCACTTCAAGCACCTGCCAGAGCCGCATAAATCCAGTATGAGGGATTACTGTAGACATAAAAACACCTCCGTAAAATAGTGTTTACGGAGGTGTAGCACGGTCTTTTTGCGAAACGTGAGGAAATTACTTCCTGTTTTCAGCAAAAAACATTTTTTTATAGTCTATATGACGATTTTTATCTGTTACTGTCCTGTGCCCCAGTGTTTTCCCGCAATTCATCCAGATAATCCGCCCATTCCTGCATCATTTTCACACGCTCTTCCCAATACAGTGCGCGATTATACGCGCGGCGAACGCTGTTTCCATCCACATGAGCCAATTGGGCTTCTATAACATCAGGAGCCCACCCGCGTTCATTGAGAAGCGTCGAGGCCATAGCCCGAAAACCGTGTCCGCACATTTCGCCCTGAGCATAGCCCAAACGGCGGAGAGCGGCGTTGACCGTGTTGTCCGACATGGGACGGGCCGCGCTTCTCATGCTCGGAAAGAGGAAGCGGCCGCGTCCAGTGAGAGGAAACAAGGCTTCAAGAATGCTCATACTCTGGCTGGCAAGGGGAACACGATGTTCCCGCCGCATTTTCATTTTTTCGGGGGGGATTATCCAAATCTTCCCGGCAAGGTCAAACTCCGTCCATTCCGCTTGCCTGAGTTCTCCGGGCCGCACAAATACGAGAGGGGCAAGACGAAGGGCGGCTTTGACGACTTCGGAACCCGTATAGCCTTCCAGAGAGCGGAGGAGCCCCCCGACTTCGGAGGGGGTGACGATGGCGGGCATGTTTTTTGATATGGCCGGGGCCAACGCGCCTTTGAGGTCGGCCGTGGCGTCTCGCTCGGCCCGTCCGGTGGCCACGGCGTACCGGCATACGCAACCGCACTCCTGAAGAACGCGATGCGCCGTTTCAATCGCGCCGCGCTCCTCAATTTTGCGGAGCGGCAACAGGATTTGAGGCGCGGTCAGAATGCCGATATGAATTTTACCGATATATGGGAACATATTCTGCTCAAGGCGTAACAGCACTCGTTCCCCGTGCTTGGGCGTCCACTTGCTTTTATTGCGCTCGAACCATTCACGGGCAATGGCCTCGAAAGAATCCCCGCCGCCTGTCTGGGCTGCCGCCACGGCTTTCTTCATCTGGCCGGGGTCAATCCCTTGCTCAAGGGATGCTTTCGCCTTCTGCGCTTTCTCCCGCGCCTCTTTCAAGCCAATCTGGGGGTAACGTCCTATGGTCAGTGTTTGTTCTTTACCCCCAAAGCGGTACTTGAGCCTCCATGTTTTCCCGCCAGCAGGGGAGACGGCAAGATACAATCCGCCGCCGTCAAAAAGTTTCAGATTTTTATCTGTTGGGGGTAAAGCCCGGATTTTGGCGTCTGACAAGGGCATAATGGCCTCCGAAGTTGGGGGTAAAACTTTCTCGCGCTTTCAATTTACCCCCATTTTTACCCCCATTCGTGTTTGATGACAACGGATGTTCACGGACTTCCAAGGACACCAAAAAGGCCATAAATCCTTTGTGTTATTAGGATTTACGGCCTTCTTTGGACTGACTTGGACAGTAAAAAAAGTTTATAATGGTGGAGGCGGGGGGAATCGAACCCCCGTCCGCGAATACTCCACGCGAAGCATCTACAGGCTTAGGCCAGGATTAAATCTCGCCGCGCTGGTGGCCCCTGACCAAGCGCAACGCGGCAAGCCCGCCGGTGACAGTCTCACGGAAAACCCCGGCGAGCGCCGGTTTCCGCCAGCCTGATAAATGTCGCCGCTCGGGATTATCAGGCGTGGTCCCGAGCAGCGCGACCGGCTATGCGGTCAGTTGCCTCGCTGACTAGGCAGCGTAAGCGTAGTCGTAATCGTTGTTGGCAATTACTGTGTTGCCGCTTTTTTACGAGGCCAGCGGCGCCTCGGCCTGCCGCTCCGGCTTCCACATCCACGTCGAAACCAGTGCGCCCCCATATTCGGGTAGGTAAATAGAATAAGCCGCTTGCGCTCGCTTGGCAAGCTCAGCGGACATAAAAATGCGAAAGCGGGCCCTTGAGACACATATGATAGCGGCTGAACAAGGGGTTGTCGGCCTCCTGTTCCGGTTCCCGCAAGGCGGTGTGGGCCTGACAGGCCACTTCCACGCCATGCGAGAGCAGGGCCAGCCGGGCCAGTTCCTGAAAGCGGCGTTGCAAGGCGGGCTTGCGGGAAATGAGTTCACAGACTTTTTCCGCATCGTTGTCGCTGCCTTCAACCACCAGGCGGCCCTCCGGCGAGAGGTAAAGATGCAGGCGTTCTTCCAGCTCCAGCTTCCCGGCGTCCAGTTGCCCGTGCAACAGGGCCATGAATGATTCCTGCAGGCTGTCCAAATGCGCCTCCAGGGCTTGCGAAAGTTCACGGCCATCCCGGCTCAGGCTTTGCAGGGCGTGGGATGCTCTGCCCCCCAGCGACAGCGGCGCAACATCGCCGGAATCGGACTCCACAGCCGCCGCAACCGAGGCGGAAACGCCGGACTGCATATGGACCATGCTGGTGAGGTGGTTCTGACTGTCGGTATTCACGAACTCCTCCAGTGGAGTGATTTCTCCGGCATACAATGCTCTTGGATGTCCCCGGCTGTTTGCACGAACATCCACGGCTATTTTTTCCCTTGCGTCTGCTTACCCCGCACTTAAGCAAAATAGGTGCCAGCACGGCTTGAGCTTTCCATCGCCCTTAAAAGTCTAGAGAAATTTAAGAGAGGCGGCCCAGCCTATGGGAAAAGCAGGGCTATGCCGTATGCGTTCCCGGTTCCGACGGCGCGTTTTTGACGACTTTTCCACGGGAGATTTCAGTCCGAGAGCGACGGAAGACCGGCAGTGCGGCAAAATTTGCCAGTGGCTGTGTGTGGGGAAGGGAGCGAAAAAGAAAAGCAGTGGAACAGCGGAATCAGGCTTCCAAACTGCGCGCCAGGGCTTCACCCTGAGGGCCGCCGCCCGCCATCCGGGCCAATTCCTCATGCCGGGCCGGGCCGTCAAGCGGCGAGCAAAGCGTAAAGGTGGCATCCTCGCGGACCACTTTACTGATCTGAAAATGTTTGCGCGCCCGCGCGGCCAGTTGGGGCCAGTGGGTGATCAGCAACATCTGGCGCTGTTCGGCCAGGGCATTGAGCTTTTCCGCCAGCTTGTTCAAGGTCAGGCCGCCCACACCGGCGTCCACCTCATCAAAGATATATGTGGCGCTTTCCGCGTCCCGGCGCACGCTGGTGAGGGCCAGCAAAAAGCGTGACAGTTCGCCGCCCGAAGCGATGCGGTCCAAGGGCTGTGGAGGCTGGCCCGGATTGGGGGCCCAGAGAATGCGTACCCGTTCATCCGCGACGCCCGGCCAGAGTTCCTGCGGCACAAAATCGGGAATCACCCGCACCTGTTCGGAAAAGCCCAGATCGCGCAACTGGTCTTCCAGGTTATGGGCAAAAGAGCTTGCGGCTTCCCGGCGTACAGGCCGGATACGTTCCACCACGGCCGCCAGTTTTTCCGCCAGCGCGGCTTCTTCCTTGGCAAGGCGCGAGAGGTCCAGCGCACAGACGTCCAGAAAAGAGAGGTTCTCTTCGATTTCTCCGCGCAGGGCAAGGATTTCCGGCAGGCTGCGCCGCAGCTTGCGCTTAAGCTGGGCCAAAGCAAAGAGGCGTTCCTCCACCTTGTCCATGTCCATTTCCTCATCGGGCAGGGGAGGGCGGCGCAAATGATTGCCCAGGTGCACCAATTGCTGACGCAGAGCGGCAACAGCCTCGGCCTCCGGCGCCAGAACCGCGTCGTCCCGGCTCATGGTATGGATGAGGCGTTCAAAGCGCCCGAGCATATCCAGCAGGCCCGGCCCGTCCTCCCCGTGCAGCAGAGTCAGGGCGTTTTCATAATTCTCCCGCAAATGCTCCTGCGCGCGGACTTGAGCACGCAGCTCTTCAAGATGTTCTTCCTCGCCTTCTTCAGGCGATACTTTATCTATCTCCTGTTGCTGCATTTCCAGCAAGTCACGTCTGTCGGCCAGGCTGGCCTGTTTTGCCGACAGGACATTGCGCCGGGCTGAAACCTCCTGCAACTGGCGGAGCAGGGCGTCACGCTCCTCCAGGAGTTCAGGCCGGGGAAAGGCGCTCTCCATCAGTTTGGCCTGAAAAGCGGGCTGCAAAAGTTGCTGCTGGCCGTGCTGGCTGGTGTGCGCCACCAGACGCGCGCGCAGATCACGCAGGCTTTCCTGCGAACTCAGGGCGTCGTTGATGTATAAGCGGCTGCGGCCGCTCTCGGCCAGCAGTTCACGCCGCAATACCAGATCCTGATCGCCAAGGGTGAACAGGGCCTCCACCTGGGCCCGTTGCGCGCCGGGGCGCACCATTTCGGCGCTCAGCCTGTCGCCCAGCAGAAAGCCCAGAGCCTTGAGGATAAAACTTTTACCCGCGCCGGTTTCGCCGGTAAGCACGTTCATGCCCGGTGAAAAGTCCAGCTCCATATCTTCGATCAGGGCCAGATTGCGGATGCGCAGATATTCCAGCATAGTTGCTTACAACTTCAAGCGATAGATTAAAGATATGCCGCTCTTCAGGCCGCACAGACCTATGCCGCCGCATTCATACTAACAAAACAGGCTGTCCAAGGCAAAAGAGCTATTGCTTGAGACGCGGGTCCAGCAGGTCGCGCAGGCTTTCACCCAGAAGATTATAACCGAGTACTGTGATCAGAATGGCCAGGCCCGGATAGACCGAGAGCCAGGGCGCGTTTTCAATGACGGTTTTGCCTTCCATGAGCATATTGCCCCAGCTGGCCGTGGGCGGCTGTACGCCCAATCCCAGAAAACTCAGGCTCGACTCCACCAGAATGGCCCCGGCCACGCCCAGAGTAGCGGTGATCAGCACCGGCGCGAGGGCGTTGGGCAGGATATGGCGGAATAAAATCCGCCGGGTGGGGCTGCCCGCAAGGCGGGCGGCGGCCACGAATTCGCGCTCGCGCAGACTGAGGGCTTCAGCGCGCACCAGGCGGGTTACGCCCATCCAGGAGGTCAGGCCGATGACCACCATGATATTGGTAAGGTCGGGCTCCAGAAAGGCAATGACCGCCAGGATCAGGAAAAAGGAGGGGAAGCAGAGCATGATGTCCACCAGGCGCATGATGGCTTCATCCACCCAACGCCGGAAATAGCCGCTGATCAGACCCAGTACCGTACCGATGCTGATGGAGATGCCCACGGCCACAAAGCCCACCCAGAGGGACACGCGCCCCCCGTAGAGCAAACGGGAAAAGACATCCCGCCCCAGACGGTCGGTGCCCAGCCAGAAACGGGAGGAGGGCGGTTCCAGAATGTTGTCCAGATGCTGGGCCGTGGGCGGATAGGGCGCGATCAGCGGGGCGCAGAGGGCCGCCAGAGACATGAACAGCACAATGCCCAGGCCCAGGGTAAGCATGAGGTTGCGCCCGAGCAAGCGCTTTACGGCGGCGGGCAGCATCAGTTCTGCTCCCCGGAGGCGCGGATTCGCGGGTCGGCCAGGCTGTAACAGACGTCGGCCAGCAGATTGCCGGCCAGGGTGAGCACTGCGCCCAGCACCAGATTGCCCATGATCATGGTATAGTCGCGGGCCATGACCGCCGAGTAAAAGAGCTGTCCCAGGCCGGGCAGGGCGAAAATGGATTCAATGATCACACTGCCGCCGATGAGCCCCGGCACGGAAAGGCCCAGCAGGGTGATGACCGGCAGCAGGGCGTTGCGCAGGGCGTGCCGCCGGATAATCAGGCTCAGCGGCAAACCTTTGGCCTTGGCCGTGAGGATGTAATCCTGGCGCAGCACTTCCAGCATGCAGGCGCGCATATAGCGCGACATGCCGGCCAGGCCGCCGATGGTGTAGACCAGAATGGGCAGCGCCAGATGCCGGGCCAGATCACAGAGCTTCCCCCATGGGCTCAGTCCGGCGTAATCCATCGACGTCAGGCCGGAAATGGGCAGCCACTGAAGATCTATGCCGAAGAACATCATCAGCAGCAGGGCCAGCCAGAAGGAGGGCATGGCGAAACCCAGAAAGACCAGCACGGTCACGCTGCGGTCCAGCAAGGAGTTACGCTTGCAGGCCGAGAGGATGCCCACGGGAATGGCGATGATCAGGGTCAGCACCAGGGAAATCACATTCATGGACACGGTCAGGGGCAAGCGCTCCAGAATTTTGTCCAGCACGGGCCGCGCGTCCGCGGACATGGAATTGCCGAAATCAAAATGCAGCAGACGCAGCAACCAGTCCCCGTACTGCACATAGAGGGGGCGATCCAGGCCGTAGAGCGCTTCCAGCCGTTGGCGCGCCGCTTCGCCCGCCAGGGGGTTCAAGGTGGTTTCCATGTCCGTCGGCGATCCGGGAGCCAGATGGATGACCCAGAAGGAGATCAGGGTGATGCCCCAGAGCACCAGCAACATCCAGAGGGTTTTTCTGGCGGCTCTCAGGGCAATGGCCGCGATGCGGTCCCGACGGCTGCGGGCAGGGGAGGGGGACTGACTCATGGGAGGGAAAGGGGGCTTACTCCGTCCGCGTCAGCCACTGGCGCATATCCGCCACTTCCTTGTGCTACTCCGGCGAAAGGCGCAGCTTGAGAAAGCGGGCATACAGGGAGTCCAGCAGGCCGACGCAGACCTCCATCAGATAAAATTTTTCCAGCAGCAGCGCGTCGGGGTCGTCATCGCTGTCGCCCTTGTCCAGTTTGGGCGTCTTGAGGCTGCCCAGGCCGAAATCCTCGGCCTTGAGTGTGAGCTGAAAAGCCAGTTCTTCTTTTTCCAGACGGATCAGCGCCCGGCTGACCTTCTTGCCCGTGCCCAAACCAAAGCGCGCCTCGCGCAGGGGCGAAAGCGAACCGGAAACCGAGGCGGTTTCCTTGGCTTCGCCTTCACCACCCTGGACTACGATGCGCTGCTCCATGGAAACAGCAAAAGGCGCGCCTTCGCTGTCCGTGAAGGCGCCGGGCGCGGTGTCGCTCTGGTACCAGAGCCAGGTCAGAAATTCCTGCCCCAGAATGCTGTCGGTGGATTCGCCGGAAATGGGCATATTCATTATAGAGGTCTCCCTGCTAGGCAAGCGGCGCGAATTGGGTTGCTTCAAGCTGATCCAGACGGATGAGGTTTTCCTCGTCCAGCATGGCGGCCGCCAGGTTATACGGCGTCAGTTGTTCCAGATGCAACTCAAAGGTTTTCAGGAATTCCTCCATGAAGAGGTCGATCATCTTGTTCTGGGTTGAGGCGAACCAGACTTCATTTTTGTCCGTGGCCCAGAGCACGTTAAATTCACCCGGCACCGGCAGAAAACGCTGACGCAGGCGCAGCATGACCTGTTCTTTAAGCTCTTTTTTGCGCTCACGGGAGATAAAGGTCTTGTTCTGTTCGCGCATACGCTCTTTCTCCTGGCGCAGGGCCAGGGCCAGATGCTTTTTCACCACGCCCGCCGGGATGCGCCGCGTGTCCAGGCGCAGGGAAAAGACGATATAGGCTCCTTTCTGGGGCGGTGCGGCGGCCCATTCCGAATCCAGCATATCCTCAAAACTGACCCAGCCCTGAGCCTGCATTTCGGGGATGTCGTCAATGTCGCGAAAGGCGAATTGCTTGAGCTTGTCCGGGATCTGTTGCCAGAGCTCGGAGGACACGGGGTCCAGAATACGGAACCGGGTAAAACTGCAGGTGCTGTTGGCAAAGCCCATGAAAACTCCTTGGGATTGGAACGCAAGACCGGTTTGTATTGTACGTCAGAGCCGCCTTGTCGGCAAGTCCCGGTCCGAATATCCCGGCGGTGCGGATGCAAGCGATCTGCACCTTCAAATGAAGCGGAGACGAGAGAGCCCTTCCCGGGAGCGGCATGGATGGAGATAAATGTCCCATAATGATAATTATGTAAACTTTTGATTCCCAAGCGGCGAATCAGGGAACCCGCTTGACGCGGCCCCTCTCTTCCAGCACGATGCCCGCACACAGCCCGCAGGAGCTCTTCATGCCCGGAAAATCAAGGCCTCACACCGTCGCATCCACACGGCGCCCGTCACAGGCGCAGCGCACGCATGCAGCCGACAAGGCTGCTGATGTTTGCCGTGCCGCAAACACGCCGCCGGAAAGTCCAGTCCAGGACAACGCGACAAACGGCGTGCGCCTGAACAAGGCCATTGCCGCCGCCGGTCTGTGCTCGCGGCGTAAGGCCGACGAGCTTATTCTTGCGGGTCAGGTACAGGTCAACGGGGCTCTGGAGGAAAATCCGGCCCGGCATGTGCTGCCCGGTGATCGCATCGCGGTCAACGGCCGGGAGCTCTCCGCCGCTCAGGAATATTACTATCTGTTGCTGCACAAGCCCGTACAGACCGTCTGCACGGTTAATGATCCCGAGGGACGGCCCACGGTCATGGCATATCTGCCGCCCGAGGCGCGGCATCTGCGGCTCTATCCCGTGGGCCGCCTGGATTATTTTTCAGAAGGTCTGCTGCTGTTGACCAATGACGGCGAACTGGCCCAGCGGCTTACTCATCCCCGGCATCACCAGCCCAAGACCTATGAAGTGCTGATTCGCGGATCTGTGCCGGAAACGGCTTTGGCGGTCATGCGCCGGGGCATGCGCCTGGACGAAGGCCAAGCTTTGCTGCCGGTGGATGTGGAAGCAAAAACAGCTGAGAACGGCAATGCCCTGTTGCGCATGGTATTGCGCCAGGGCGTCAACCGACAGATACGGCGCATGTGCCGGGATCTGGGCCTGACTATTCTGCGCCTGCGCCGCGTGGCCCAAGGGCCGTTGGCTTTGGGCGGCCTTAAACCGGGCGCTGCCAGGGCATTGACCCCCGGAGAAGTGGCCGGTCTCAGGCAAAGCGTCGGCTTGCCGTCCCACGTCCAACGCCCTGCTCCAGGGCAATTTAATACTTGAAATGCTCGTTTACGGCGGGCAAAGGCCGCCTGCCCGCATTTCGCGCGGCAAGGATTTTCTGTAGTAAATCCTTGCAGGGCAGTTCGCGCATGCAATGCGTCAATTGCCCTATTGTCGGACGCATTGCGCAATGCCGATGACCCAAAGCGCCGAGAGGACCAGATGGATATGGAAAAGGCGCGGCCTCTTGGCACTGAAGCTCAGTCCCATCCCCACGAGATACCAGAGAACCTCTCCGGCCATGCAGCTCACATAGGCCGCACGCGAATGATACCACGGCAGGCCGCTGACAGCCTCACTGCCGAACAGCCACTGGTATTGCGGATCGTGGAATGCATTCCGGATTCAGGCCCATGATGCAGAAAAAGGCGCAGACAGCGGCCCACAAAACGCGCGGAAACATCCCGATACGCAAGTTGCTGTGGCAGACCCGCCCGCCCCCGTTTTTCACCATGCCCTACCCTTCCTTTTTCAGCAGGCGTTCCAAAAAGTCGATGGCGTCCTTTTGCAGGGCGCAGAGCTGGGCTTCGCCTTTGAAACTTTCAGTATAAACCTTGCAGATGGCTTCCGTACCAGAAGGGCGCACGGCAAACCAGCCGTCTTCGCTGCTGACTTTGACACCGCCGATGGGCGCGTCATTGCCGGGCGCGCGGGTCAGCACACGGGTCACCGGCGAGCCCCCCAAGGTTTTCAGATGCACGCTTTCCGGCGTCAAAGCTTTGAGCAGCGTACGGGTGCGGTCGTCGGCGGGCGCGTCCAGACGCTGATAGACCGGGGCGCCGAGCTTTTCGGTCAGCTTTTGGTAGATTTCACTGGGAGATGCCTGTTCCTTGGCCATGATCTCAGCGGCCAGCAGACACATCAAGGGACCGTCCTTGTCCGTGCTCCAGGGTGAGCCGTCAAAACAGAGGAAGGAAGCTCCGGCGCTCTCCTCGCAGCCCAAGCCGCACCGCCCGCTGAGCAGATAGGGCACAAACCACTTGAAGCCCACGGGCACTTCCACCACCGGCCGCCCCAGCTCCTTCCCCACTCTGTCCAGCATGGCGCTGGTCACCAGGGTTTTGCCGATGCCGCAATCCTTTGGCCAGCCCGTACGGGTACGGAAAAGATGCCAAGCCGCCACAGTCAAATAGTGATTGGGGTTCATCAGTTCCTGGCGGGTCACAATGCCGTGGCGGTCGGAATCCGGATCGCAGGCAAAGGCAAGGTCAAAGTCGTCGCGCATCTCCAGCAGACGACTCATGGCATAAGGCGAGGAACAATCCATGCGGATCAGGCCGTCTTTGTCGCAGGGCACAAAACGGAAGGTGGGGTCCACCTCCTTGTTGACCACGGTCAGGTCCAGGCCATAGGTTTCGGCAATAGGTTCCCAAAGCGGCAGGCTGGCCCCGCCCAGAGGATCAACGCCCAGCTTAAGGCCGGAAGCGGCAATGGCCTCCATGTCCAGCACCTTGGGCAGATCTTCCACATAGGCGCGGGTGAAGTCGTACTCCTCCACCAGGGAGGATCTCTGCGCCGCGCGCAAATGCACGAGTTGGACGTTGCGGTTGCCGCTGTCCAGATAGGCGTTGGCGCTTTTTTCAATCCAGGCCGTGACCTCGGTTTCGGCCGGGCCGCCGTGCGGAGGATTGTACTTGAAGCCGCCGTCGCGCGGCGGATTGTGGGACGGGGTGATAATAATGCCGTCGGCCAGACCGCTGCTCCGCCCGGCGTTCCAGCGCAAGATGGCATGCGAGACGGCGGGGGTTGCGGTAAACTCGCCGTTTCCGGCGATGCGCACACTCACGCCGTTGGCCACCAGCACTTCCAGGGCCGAGCGGAAGGCCGCTTCGGACAGGGCGTGCGTATCTCCGCCCAGAAACAGCGGGCCGTCAATGCCCTTGGCTTTGCGGTAGTCGCAGACGGCCTGGGTGATGGCGTAAATATGCTCTTCGTTGAAGGTATGCAGCACCGATGAGCCACGATGCCCGGAAGTGCCGAACGACACGCGCTGAGCCGGGATCTTGGGATTGGGAAATTCGGTGTAATAGGCGCTCATCAGCGCGGGGATGCATTCCAGCTTTTCAGGTGCGGGCAAATGCCCCGCGTCGCAATGGACAACAGCCATAGAGGACCTCCGGCAAGATACGTTATCTCTACGCCGGAACGAGGCTCTCCGCAATCCTTGGGCAGGCGCTCAAGCTGTTCTTGTATTTTTTGCTCACGGATAAAAGGAACCCCCCGGCATAGCCGGGGGTTCTTCATATGCGCCTGTAAGGCTTTCTTACCAGCTGCGCCCTAGGTTCAGGACTCGTTAATTGCCAACCATTTTATATCAGTGTATTTATAACGCCCGAGGTAAGTCATGAGCACACTGTTTTATCTTTCCACCGGG
>NZ_JAGZUV010000058.1:0-21108 GCF_018379785.1 Desulfovibrio sp. | reverse complement strand
CAGGTGTTCGTAATCCACGTTGGCTTCGGCCAGGAGCACGTTCATGTGGCCGGGCATGCGGCCCGCCACGGGATGGATGGCGTAATTGACCGTGGCGCCGCGTTCTTCCAGCACGTCGGCCAGCTGCTTGACCTTGTGCTGGGCCTGGGCCAGGGCCATGCCGTAGCCGGGCACGATGATCACGTTCTTGGCCGTGGTCAGCAGGCGGGCGGCCTCGGCGGCGGTATCCGCGCCGCCCGTTTCGGCCGGAGCTGCGGCAGCGGGAGCCTGCCCGGCGGCGTAACCGGCCAGCGTGCCCACGGTCTTGGCCGCGTCGCCCAGCAGCATGTACACGCCGGACTTGGTGTAAAGCGGGTTGGGCACCCCGGCGTAGCCGGGCTTTTCGTCATAGTTGCAGATGATCACGGCCTTGGCCTTGTCCGCTTCCAGAATGGGCATGCCGTAAATGGGGGTGCCTTCGGCGGTGTTGGCCGCCGGGTTGACCACGTCGTTGGCGCCCACCACTACGACCAGGTCGGCATCGGCGAACATGGGATTGACCGTGTCCATTTCCAGCAGGTGTTCGTAATCCACGTTGGCTTCGGCCAGGAGCACGTTCATGTGGCCGGGCATGCGGCAGGTGTTCGTAATCCACGTTGGCTTCGGCCAGGAGCACGTTCATGTGGCCGGGCATGCGGCCCGCCACGGGATGGATGGCGTAATTGACCGTGGCGCCTCTGGCCTCCAGGGCGTCGGCCAGCTGTTTGACCTTGTGCTGGGCCTGGGCCAGGGCCATGCCGTAGCCGGGCACGATGATCACATTCTTGGCCGTGGTCAGCAGCTTGGCGATTTCAGCGTCCTTCTGAGCGGCGGCCTGGGCGGGCTGCGCGGCCTTGGGAGCCTGGGGCGCGGGCGCTTTGGCGGCGGCAGCCGCCGGAGCACCGGATTTTCCCGCCACCGAGGATTGACCCAGCAGGATGGGCATCAGCTTGCGGTTCATGGCCTTGCACATGACGCGGGTGAGCATCAGGCCGGCGGAACCCACAATGCCGCCCACGGCGATGAGCAGCGGGTCGGACACGGCGAAACCGGCGATGGCGCAGGAAATGCCGCCCATGGAGTTGAGCAGGGAAATGGTGATGGGCATGTCGGCGCCGCCCACACGGATGGTGAAGACGATGCCGAACAGCGCGCCGGTGGCGAACATCACGAAGATGAAAAATCCGGGCAGGAAAGTCGGTGCGATGTTGTAAATGCACAGGGCAATGAGCATGATGCCCAGCAGAATGTTGATGATGCGGCTGTGGTTGGAGAGCACGATGGGCCGTTGCGGCAGCAGCTGGTGCAATTTGCCCGCCGCCACAAAGGAACCCGCGATGGTCGTCATGCCCGAACAGAGCGCGAGGCAGGCGTCAATGCGGTGGAATGCGGAGGGCGTGCCCACATCCGTCAGCATGATGATGCCCACCAGAGCCGCCGCGCCGCCGCCGAAGCCGTGCAGGAAGGCCACCAGCTGGGGCATCTGGATCATCTTGACCTTGTTGGACAGGAACAGGCCGAAGGCCGTGCCCAGCGCTATCGCTATCCAAAGAGTCGGAGAGCCGAGCGAATTGTCCTTGTACATGGTGATGAGAATGGCGCAGGCCATGGCGGCGGCGGAGAGAATATTGCCGCGCACGGCCGTTTTGACGTTGCTCATCAGATTCAGGCCATACAGGATGGCAAGGGCGAGTATCGCAGCGATGACGTTGTATAGTAATGTGCTCATTTCGCAGACAACTCTCTATTTTTCAGGGGTCATTCGGGACGGCGCGAAAAGATTCCGCTAGCGCTTTTTCCCCGCGATCATCTTCAACATCTTGTGCGTGATGTCGAAGCCGCCAAAAACATTGGTGATGGCCAGGGCGATGCCGCAACCGCCCAGGAATGCGCCCAGGGTGGTGGTGGCAAGATGGGTGGCCGTCAGGGCGCCCAGAATGATGACCCCGTCGAGCGCATTCATGCTGGACATCAACGGCGTATGCAAAAGACTGGGGATGTGACTGAGCACTTTATAGCCGATGACCAGCGCGGCAACAAAGACCAGTAAGAGGATGAATGTGCTCAAGAGGACTGCCTCCGCAGGTTAGAAGTCTCACCGGAATGCGGGTGAGGGACACGCGGCCCAGGGCCGCGCGCCCCTCCGCAATGCCTACAGGCCGGCTTCTTTGGCGCCGGCGTGGACGATTTCCTTGTTGATCGTGGTCAGCGAGGAAGCCACGATGGGATCGTTGCGGTCCAGAACGATCTTGCCGTCCTTGGCCAGGAAGGCGAGCAGATTGTAGATGTTGTGGGCGAACATCCAGGTGGAGCTGGTGGGCATCATGCCGGGGATGTTCTTGATGCCGCTGATGGTCACGCCGTGGGCCACGATTTCCTCGCCGGCCTTGGTCAGGGCGCAGTTGCCGCCCTGGTCGATGGCCACGTCCACGATGACGGAACCGGGAGCCATGGATTTGACCATTTCCTCGGTGATCAGCACCGGAGCCAGCTTGCCGGGAATCAGCGCGGTGAGAATCACCATGTCGGCTTCTTTGATGACCGGCTTGATGGCCTCGATTTCCTTGGCCAGCCATTCGTCGGGCAGGCGCTGGGCATAGCCGCCCTCGCCGATGGCCACGTCAGCCGGCACGCCGGTGTCGAAGGCTTTGGCGCCCAGGGATTTGGCCTGTTCGCGCGCGTCGGGGCGGATGTCGATGGCGGTGACCACGGCGCCCAGGCGCTTGGCGGTGGCGACGGCCTGCAGACCGGCCACGCCCGTGCCGATGACCACGACGTTGGCGGGCTTGATCACGCCCACGGCGGTGCCGACCATGGGCATGAACTTGCTCATGTAGTTGGCGGCCATGAGCACGCTCTTATACCCGGCCACGGTGCTCATGGAGGTCAGGGCGTCCATGCTCTGGGCGCGGGAGATACGCGGAATGCCGTCGAGGGTCAGGCTGATGCAGCCGGTGTCGCGAAGTTTTTTCATGGGCTCGCGGTTCACCGGGGCGGCGGGGTGCAGGAAGGTGATCAGGTACTGCCCGTCGCGCAGCATGTCGCTTTCGTGCTTGTTCACTTCCTTGTTGAACAGGGGCTCCTTCACCTTGAGGATGACGTCGGCTTTGGCGAAGACTTCTTCCGCGCCGTCAACCATGGTCGCGCCGGCGGCCACATATTCGGCGTCGGAGAAGAACGAGCCGTCGCCGGCCGTTTTCTGCACGAGCACGGTGGCGCCTTCAGCGACCATTTTTTTCACGGTCTCGGGGGTGGAGGAAACGCGGCCCTCGCCGGGCATGATTTCTTTGGGAACACCGATGATCATACCTGAAAATTTCATGGATGCTACTCCTTAATACGTTGGAAGTGCTGATGGTATGGAGCTTCCCTACAGGCCGCCTCGGGCCAGGGCGGGGCACACTTCCGCCTGAACCTGTGGAGGCTGCCGCAAGACAACCGGGCGAATCGCCGGCTTGTTGCCGATGTTGCAAAACGGGGGACATGCCGGGCGGGGATGGTCTCCCGGGCATGTCCCCCGTTTCAGGACGGTTCCGCGCCTGGCGGCGGGGAACGGCCTTCTACGCTGCTCCGCGTCCCGTACGGGACGCGGCGGACATGCGATGATCCGTGTTAGGCCTTCACCACCTGAAAGGCATTGTCCAGAGCCTTCAGGATTTCGTCGATCTCGGCCGTGCCGGCGATCAGCGCCGGAGCCAGGCAGAGGGTGTTGTTCAGTTCGCGGAAGCAGCGGCTGGTCTTGCCGATGATCACGCCCTGCTTCATGCATTCGCCCACCACGGCTCCGGCCGTGGCTTCGGACACGGGCTCCTTGGTGGTGCGGCTCTTGACCAGTTCGAGCCCGCAGAACAGGCCCTTGCCGCGCACATCGCCGATGATTTCGTACTTCTTTTCCAGAGCCTTCAGGCCGTCCATGAGGTAGTCGCCCATCTTGACGACGTTTTCGAGAACCTTGTGCTCTTCCATGTAGTTGATATTGGCGTAACCGGCGGCGGGACCGGCGGTGCAGCCGCCGAAGGTGCTGATGTCGCGGAAGTAGCTGTCGCGGTCGGAGGGATCGGCCAGGAAGTCCTGGAAGACCTGTTCGGTGGTCACGGTGCAGGAAATGGGCGCGTAACCGGCGGCCACGCCCTTGGCCATGGTCACGATGTCGGGCTGGACGTTGAAGTGCTGGTAGCCGAACCATTTGCCGGTTCTGCCGAGGCCGCAGACCACTTCGTCGATGATCAGCAGCAGGCCGTACTTCTTGCAGATTTCGGTCAGGGTTTCGTAATAGCCTTCGGGCGGCACGATGACGCCGCCGCCGGCGGTGATGGGCTCGATGATCACGGCGCCCACGGTGTCCGGATCTTCCTTCTGCACCACGGCTTCAAGCTCGCGGGCGAATCTTTCGCCCAGGTTGGTGGTGCCGGCGGGGTAGGGCGAACGGTATTCGGAGCAGGCCGGGAATTCCACGAAGCCGGGGGTGAAGGGGCCGTACTGGTTCTTGCGTTCTTCCTGGCCGCAGGCGCTCAGCGTGGTGATGGTAGTGCCGTGGTAGTCGCGGTTGCGGTAGACGATCTTGTATTTCTTGCCGCCGTGCTTGAGCTGGGAAATCTGGCGGACAATCTTGAAGGCCTTTTCGTTGGCTTCGGAGCCGGAGTTGGAAAGATACACGCGGCTCATGCCGGGCATCTTCTCAATCAGTTTTTTGGAGAACTGGATGGTGGGGATGTTGCCGAAGCCGTTGGCAAAGTAGCAGAGCTGCATGAGCTGGTCGCTCACGGCCTTGACCAGGGTCTCGTTGCCGTAGCCGAGGTTGACCGTCCAGACGCCGCCGGAAACGGCATCCAGATATTCTTTGCCGTGGATGTCCTTGATCCGCATGCCCTTGCCTTCGACAAAAACGGTGGGATCGGATTTTTCAAAGACTTTGTGCTGGGTAAGGTGATGCCAGACGTATTTCTTGTCGTCGGCGATCAGTTCAGCGGCATTAAAGGACTGGGCCATGATTTCCTCCAAAGAAAAGGTTTCCGGGATGGTTGCCTTCCCCTCCGCGACGCGGCGAAGAAGGACGACGGTTAGCTCAACACCCCTGCGGCCATGCGGCCGGGGACGCCGCTTGCGGGAATATCCGCGCGGCTGTGCCGCCGGGGCCGAAACCGCTTGCGCCGGTCTTCGTGCTCCCGCGGCCGGGAAGAACCTTGAAGCCGGCGGACATGCGCCTCGCGCGGCATTCGGTGTTTTCGTTTTCTTTGGCAGGGGCCGGAACTCATGACGACCTTCCGGAATACTGCCGGAACTGGCAATGAGGGTCTGACGGCGGCCACTGGCATTTCTATATAAGCAATCCTTGTGCCAAATCGAACGTGAGCCGGATGCCGTGCAATAGCAGCGGGTTATTCCGCCGGGTCCGCGCGGCGCGCAAAGTTCTTCAGTCAAGAGTAAGTCGATTATGACTTGTATTCGTTCAACCTCCCGTTTTCATGTAAGTCTCTATCGACTTATAATGCACATATGACTTATGCCTGGAGGCGGCTTGGGGCGAATGCCTTTAAATGCCCCAGGAGACTGCTCCAGACGTTTTTTCCTCCGCCCGTGTGTCCCCATAGCGGCTTTAAAAGACTCCGGCCGTGAGACGGTCCGGCGCTGTGCGCCCCGTCTCACGCGGCGGGCAGCTTTTGGCGGGTCTGTGCCGGGCGCGTGTGGCTTTTTTCCCAAAACTCCGCCCCGTATCAGAGGCAGTCGCAGAGGGTCCGGGCCCGCAGGGATTTGAGGCGGATGGAACCGCTCAGCAGTTCCGCGCGCAATTCCTTGAGGCGGCGTTCCAGATCCGGCGGCGCGTTTTGGCCCGCCGCGTCCGTGAAGGGGCGGGTGTCCGCAATTCCCACGCCGTCGTTGCCCAAGTCGTAGGTGATGATTTTTTTGCCCTGAAAGTTGCCTTGGGACGCGGCGGCCACGATTTCATACACGGCCTTATCCGCCCGCTTCAGGATGGAGGTCAGCGCATGGCCGGGCAGAATCCGGGCCTGGTCCGTATCCAGGCCTACAATATATATGCCGCGCTGCCGCGCTTCCTCCAGCGCCCCTTCGTTGCCCGCACCGGCGGCCAGCGCCAGCACGTCCACGCCCTGGTCCAGCAGGCGGCGCGCCTGCCCGCGGGCGGCCCGGGCATCGGTGAAGGAACCGGCCACGGCGTTGATGACCCGGATTTCCGGGTCAATGAGCCGCGCGCCTTCGCTGAAGCCGTTGAACAGAGAACGCAACGCGGGCGTGTCCTCGCCGGAGAGCCAGCCCACGGCCTTGTCCCGGTTGATGCCGGGCAGGCCGGTCCGGCCGGTCAACATGGCCGCCGCCGCCCCCGCCAGATAGGCTGCCTGCTCGTCGGCAAAAGTGACGGACATGATGTTGGGCGCGCGCACGCCCGCGTCGATGCAGCCGAACATGGTATTGCGGAAGTTCGCGGCATTGTTGCGCAGAATTTCGTGCAGCCGGTCGGACGCCACCAGGACCAGATCCGATTCCCGCGCTGCCTGGCGAAAGGTTTCCTGCTGGTCGCCTTCCGGTGGAGCGACAAGCACCGTGGCCCGGAGGGGGAAATCACGCTCCGCCCTAGTCAGACCGGCGCGCAGCAGATCCGTCCAGGGCTGGCCGCCGTCGTGCTCCAGCAGCAGGGTCACGCGCAGGGGAGAAGCCGGGGACACGCTCTCGCCGGCTTGGGCGGATTGTGCGGGCGGGTCGGCCTGGGCCGTTTGGGCGGCGAAAACAAGGGCTGCAAGCAACAGCCCGAACAGGCGGGCAACGGCCCGGAGCTGGCAGGAACGCGGCATATTTTTTCTCCTCGGCGGCCGGAAATGGCGGGCACGGCGGTATCGTGCCGGACGCGTCGCGGCACATTCTTCGGCAACGGATGCAGTGTAGGACCGCGCGGCACGTCCGGCAAGCCTCCAGTTGGAGAGAGCATGGGCTGTGAAATAAATAACTAGTATTTTTTCCCGCCCCATGCTAGATATCTCCGCATGCGAGGAAGGCCGGCCACAAAGGCCGCGCCGTCTGTTTTCATTTCTGCCTGCAAGGATGGTCAGCATGCCCACGGATACGTTGCCCCTCTGGTTGGACACTCAAGCGATTGGAAAAGCCCTGAGCCGCGAAAGCGCGCCGGACAGCGCCGAGCTGCGGGATATCCTGGATAAATCGCTGGCTCTGGAGTCCTTGGGCATCCAGGAAGCCGTCGCCCTGATGCGGGTCAGCGACGCCGAGCATCTGGCGCTGCTGCTGGACACGGCGGATCAGGTCAAGCAAAAGGTCTACGGCGATCGCATCGTGCTTTCCGCGCCGCTGCATATTTCCAACTACTGCGGCAGCGAATGTCTTTACTGCGCCAACCGCCGCGGCAATACGGCCGTGGAGCGCAAGTACATGACTCCGCCGGAAATGCGCGAAGCCGGACGCAAGCTGATCCGCCAGGGACACAAGCGGGTTTTTCTGGTCAGCGGCCAGTTGCCCAATGCGGACGTGGAATATCTCGAAGAAGCCGTCAGCGTGCTGTACACCGTCTTTGACGGCGTGGGCGAGATCCGCCGGGTCAACATCAATGTGGGCCCGCTGAAGCCTGAGGAATATGCCCTCCTGCAGGCCGCGGACGTGGGCACGGTGCTGATTTATCAGGACACCTATCATGAGGCGAGTTACCACGCCGCGCACGTGAGCGGCCCCAAGAGCGACTATCTGGCCCGCCTGCATGCTCCGGACACGGCTTTTCAGGCCGGAGTGGGGGATGTCGGCCTGGGCCTGCTGCTGGGCCTGGGGCCCTGGCGGCACGATCTGCTGGCCCTCATGCTGCACGCCGCGCATCTCACGCGGGTCTATGACGCGGGCAGCCGCACCGTGAGCATGCACCGCCTGCGTCCCACGCCCGGCGGCCGGTTCAAGACGCCGTATCCGCTCAGCGATGGGGAATACCTGCGCTGCGTGGCCATCACCCGTCTGGCCGTGCCGTATACCGGCATCGTGCTGACCACCAGGGAACCCGCCGGACTCTGGCGTGACGGCTGCAACGCGGGCTGTTCGCAACTGCTCACCGGCAGCGTGGCCAATCCGTATGAAAGCTGGACTGAAGCGCCGGGCGAAAAAACGCCCTTTCCCATCGGCGAGGATTGCCATGTGGACGAGGTTGTGCGTTTTCTGCTGGAAGAGGCCCGGCATCTGCCGTCCTTCTGCACGGCCTGTCCTCGCCTGGGCCGCAGCGGCCATGAATTCCTCTCCATGGTGCAGGAATGCGGCATGAAGAGCCAGTGCGGGCCCAATTCCATGGCCTCGTTCATGGAATTCCTGCTCAACTACGCCACGCCCTACACCCGCCAGATGGGGGAAAAGCTGATTTCCGAAAAGCTGGACGGCCTGCCGGAACATGAGCGCGGCGCCGCGGAACGCTTGTTGCAAAAGGTCAGGTCCGGGCGCATGGACGAGTTTATTTAGAGCAATTTCAAAGTGAAATTGCTCTAACGCCGCACACGGTGCGGCGCGCCGCGAAGACCGACCCGACGGGCGGCCCGTAGGGCCGTGCCTGTAGCCCAAAGGGCGTACAGGCATCGAGAGCGCGGTGTGGATTCCGGCAAAGCGACCGAAGGCAGCCCGGGGGGCTGTCCCCCGTTGGCGACAACGGAGCCATACGGGGATCGACAGCAGCGATAACCGCGTTTTTTACCGGAATGACACCTTTGAAACGGGTAGCGCTTCAAACGTAATCTGCTCTGGAGCAGTTCACGAGGGAGCTTCAGCCGTAGGCGCGGCAATGGTCGGCGCCCTCGGCAACGGCAAAAAACGTATTGCTCACGCTTCCCTGGAGCTTTTCACACAGCTTTCGACAGCCGC
Source organism: Desulfovibrio sp. (assembly GCF_018379785.1). Taxonomy (GTDB): domain Bacteria; phylum Desulfobacterota; class Desulfovibrionia; order Desulfovibrionales; family Desulfovibrionaceae; genus Desulfovibrio. The sequence continues at coordinate 12,237 of NZ_JAGZUV010000058.1, read as the reverse complement.
CGCCGCTGCCTCCACGGAAAATCCGTCCGGAGCCGCGGCGGCGGCGACGTTCGGAGAAACGGCGATATCCGGATTTCCGGGCGAGGACGCCGGGGGATTTGACGCCGGACCGCGCGCGGGGTAACTCCCAGAAAAAATGACCCGCGCGGGGTAGGCCTTTCATGGCCGAGAGATTTTGAGCGGTGCCGCGGCAACAGCGGAGTGCCGCTTCCGCGCCTCCGGCCGGGGCGGGTCCGCCGCGTGTCGGCGTTGCGGATGTGGGTTCACAGCATTGACCCGGAGCGGTTCACGCATGAAAGGCGTCAACCGTTCTGCAAGGATTTGTCTGCAAATCCTTGCCGCGAAATGCGAGGGGGCGGGCTTTGCCCGCCGTAAACGAGCATTTCACGTGGTAAATGCTCTTTAGTGGGATGTCCGCCTCACCTGTCGGTCCGGCGTGAAGACCGCACAGCAAAAAACGTGGTTTTTGCTGTGCTTACGCCGCCTGCGGCGGCGCACAACCCCTGCGGATTTGCGACATGTGTCGCTTGGCGCGACACTAGCCTGAAGGGAGCGAAGCGTGGCGGAACGATGGAGCGAGATATATTTCGACAAGCAGGACAGGGACATCCTGGCCCTGGTCAACCGTATTCTGGAGTCCCATTGCGGGCCTTCCGAAGATTGCCTGTTTGATCCCAACCTGCACCCGCACGGCATCAAGGAAATGGTCGCCACGCCGGTGTCGCGCATGGCCTACGCGGTCATCAACCTGCTGCGCAATCTGGAGGCCGGCGGCACCCAGGCCAGGGACCGTCTGCTGGCCCTGCAGACCCTCTACGACGAGGTGCTCAACAGCGCTCATTCGGCCCTGCGACGCAATACGGCCCGCGTGCTCATGCAGATCATGAAAAGCATGGTGCGCGCTCACGGCCAGCGGCTGGCCCAGCTCAAGCTGGCGCATGATTTCCGCCGCGTGGTTCAGGGCACGCCCCGTGTGGTGCGGCGCATGCTGGCCCGCTACCATCTGCCGGAAATGCCCGAAACCTGGAACCAGCTTGCTTTTGACGACCATGTTTACGACGCCAACACCAAGGGCCGCAAAACGCCTACCCACCTGATCATGGACGCCTGGATCAAGGGCCTGCGGACTCTCACCGTGGCCTACGAATACTGGGTGGACCCGGAGGCGGCCAGGGAAATTCTGCACGCGGCGGAAATCACCGGCATTGCCGTGCGTATCGGCCTGGAATTCCAGGTGCCGTTTTACGACCGTTTCGCCAGCCTGTTCTGGATTCCGCGCGGTTTCAGTTCCAATGAGGATTTCCTGGAATTTCTGCACAGTCCCAAGGTGGCCGCCATGATGGCGCAGGGGCGGGAAGTGCTGCGCTGGCGGCGGGAGCGCGTGCTGCGGGTGCTGGCCGCCTGGAACGAACTCCAGCGCCCGCAGCTGGCCGAGACCTGGGGCGTGCCCGTGCCGGAACTCACGGTGGAGGCCTTTCTGCGCTTTGTGGGCCGGGGCCAGCCCTCCGCCCTGCATCTGGCCGAATGCCTGCACCGGCATGTGCTGCCCTCGGCCAAGGAGCGCGCCGCCATACTGGCCGGGCAGGAGGACGAAGCCGCCCGCGCCGAACTGGAGGCTCTGGAAAATCTGGGCCCGGACGCCATTACCGACAACTGGCTCTCGCCCGCCAAGCATCCGGAACTGCCGGATCTGAACCGGCCCGCGCCGCCGGAGGAGATGCCCGCGCTGCTGCGCCTTTCGCCCTATGAGCTGACGCGCGAACTCCAGGATATCAATCCCGGCTACCGCCTGGTGCTCGGCACCGCCGGGCTGAATGTGGAGGACGTGGCCGAACTGCTCTGGGATTGCCGGGGTGCCGTCACCCATCTGGAAATCTTCAATATGAAGGGCTGGATGGAAGGCAAGATGACCGACATCGGGGCCATCGGCGAATTGCAGCGGGCTCTTAATCTGGGCCTGGGGCCGCGCGTCAAGCAGATGGTGCGCCAGATGATCCGGCATACGGAGCAGCGGGGCGACGACGCCCGCGCCGCGAAACTCCGGGACATTCTGCGCAATGTGCCCAAATTGTGGGAACACTACCGCCATAATCCGCTCAAGTCGCGCCTGGGCACCAGCTCGGCCAGCCGCCGCTCCTTCGGCATGGGGCTGGTGCTCAAGGAAACCCTGCCACGGCGCTCGCTGGCCGAACTGAAGCGCAAACAGCGGCATACGCGGCCCATCCCCATCTGTTCGCCGGTGGAGGAGCGCCTGACCTTCCGCGCGCCGGAGAACCCCACGTTCTGGCAGCGCCTGGGCGCGCGCCTGCGCCGTTTGCCGGGCTGCCGCCACCTGGGCATGGAGCGGCGGCGCGAGTGGAAGACCGCCAGCGAGGACTGCCGGGTCTGCGCCGACGGCAATGTGGCCAATCTGGGCGGTCTGAACCTGGTCTCGGGCAACAATCTGCTGGGCAAGAACGGGGCCTGCGGCGAGGTCCGGCCCGGATTCGCCTATCTGAACAGCGCGGTCAGCAACTGGCTCAAGGTGCTGCTGGGTTTCATTCCGGCGTTTTTTTCCTTTCTCTATACCCAGGACTGGTGGTTTCTGGCCTGGTTCGGCACCTTTATCTGGTTCGGCATCACCGGCGTGCGCAATGTGGTCCAGATGGTCCTGGCGGCCAAGGGGGCTACGCGCGACACGCTCATCCACTGGAAGGAGCAGGTCAGCATCAGCCGTTTGTGCGATTCGCTGATGTACACCGGCATTTCCGTGCTGCTGCTGGAAGTGATGGTGCGCGTCTGGCTGCTGGAGGACGGCCTGGGCGTGACCGTGGACGGCAATCCCACCCTGGTCTTCACAGTGCTGAACATCGTCAACGGCTTTTATATCTTCGCCCACAACGTCTATCGCGGCTTCCCCAAGGAGGCGGCCATCGGCAATCTGTTCCGCAGCGCTCTGGCCATTCCGGTGTCCTCGCTTTACGACTTTCTGATGTATGAAGGCATGCTGGGCATCGGGGTGGAAAATCCCGAACTCTACCTGGTGCCCAGCGCGGCCGTGATTTCCAAGATGGCCTCGGATACGGTGGCGGCTCTGATCGAAGGCTATGCCGACAGTCAGGTCAACCTGCGCATGCGCCGCTGGGACTACAAGAGCAAGGTGAGCAACGTCTTTGCCTGTTATACCCGGCTGGAGCTGCTTTTCCCCCAGGAAGAGGCCCTGATCAAACTGGCCCGGCCCGGCGGCCTTGAAGGGCGCGGCGGAGCCAGGGGACGGGAACTGGAGCGGGCCTTCATCATCAATGCCCTGGATCTCATGTATTTCTGGTTTTACCAGCCGCGCGCGCAGGACGCCTTTCGCCTGATGGTGCGCAATATGCCGGAAGCCGACCGCAATGTGCTGGCCCGCGCCCAACTGGTGCTTACCCGTGAGCGCGAGATCAGCCAGATGCTGGTGGACGGCCTGCTGGGACGTAATTTTTCGCGGCCCCTGGCCTTCTTTCTGGACAAGCGCAAGCAGTATCTGCGCAGTCTGACCAGACTCTGCCGTCCGGGCAGGATGCGCGAGCCCGGCTGCTTCCACTAGAACAGCTTACCTTTGAGAATTGACATTCTCAAAGCCGGCGCTGCCTGAAGCCAAGGCGGGGCCACTGTTTTCGCAGCCGCCGGAGCAAAGTAACTTTGAAAAGTTACTTTGCTCTTACATCCCGCCTGAATCGCGCGGCTTTTCAACGGCACATGGTCATTCTTCGGCCGGAGACCGGGACGCTTTGTCCCGGTCTCCGGCTTTTACGTGAAAAAAATTTCTTTCTCCCTGTTGCGCCAACACGTCAGCTTTGTTGAAACAATTTATTGTTTGTTTGAACATTCCATGCTTGTACCAAAAAGAACACGACTTTTTCGCAGGAGACGCCTTGCCACGCTGTTTTGCATGAGGTATTCTTCTTACAAGATATCTTTCTTATTATTACAGGTTTTCCCCGTGTGGGAGAGCCGCGCAACATCAAGGAGTCGTAGATGAGCACCGATGTCAAAAGCATGCACATGGGGCAGATTACCTCCTTCTTCATCCCTAACGTCACCCTGGTGGGCGAGGGCTGTTCCAAGGAAATTCCCGCGCGCCTGAAAAGCATCGGCGGTACCAAACCGCTGATCGTCACAGACCAGGGCATTGTCAAAGCCGGTATTCTGAAGCAGATCACGGATATTCTTGATAATGCGAAGATGCCCTACGCCGTTTTCGACCAGACCGTGCCGAATCCGCAGGATAAAAATGTGGATGCGGCCTTTGAAGTCTATAAAAAGGAAAAGTGCGACAGCCTGATCACCCTGGGCGGCGGCAGCTCGCACGACTGCGGCAAGGGCGTGGGCTTCCTGGCCGGCAACGGCGGCAGGATTCATGACTATGAAGGCGTGGACAAATCCACCAAACCCTTCCCCCCCTATGTGGCCGTGAATACCACCGCCGGCACGGCTTCGGAAATGACGCGTTTCTGCATCATTACCGATACCTCCCGCAAGGTGAAAATGTGCATTGTCGACTGGCGCTGCACCCCCAGCGTCGCCATTGACGACCCGCTGCTGATGATGGGCATGCCCCCGGCCCTGACCGCCTCCACCGGCATGGACGCGCTGACCCACGCCGTGGAAGCCTACGTGTCCACCGCCGCCACGCCCATGACCGACGCCTGCGCGGAAAAAGCCATTGAATACATCAATCGCTATCTGCGCCGCGCCGTGGCCAACGGCAGAGACAAGGAAGCCCGCGAAGGCATGTGCTATGCCCAGTATCTGGCCGGTATGGCCTTCAACAACGCCAGCCTCGGCCATGTGCATGCCATGGCCCACCAGCTGGGCGGTTTCTACGACCTGCCGCACGGCGAATGCAACGCCATCCTGCTGCCCCATGTCTGTCAGTACAACCTGATCTCCAGCCGCCGCCGTTTCGCGCGTGTGGCGCGCCTGCTGGGCGAGCGCACCGACGGCCTCAGCTCCACGGACGCTTCGCAGAAAGCCATCACCGCCATCAACATCCTGTCCAAGGACGTGGGCATTCCCGAAGGCCTCGTGGCTTTGGGCAAGAAATACGGCAAGGACGTGCGTGAGGAAGATATCCCGATCATGACCGGCAACGCGCAGAAGGACGCCTGCACCCTGACCAACCCGCGCATTATGACTGACGCGGCTGTGGCCGCCATTTACAAGGCCGCCCTGTAAGATTTCCGGCGGCAACGCCTGAACCTGAAAAAGAAAACGGCATAGCTCACAAGGCTATGCCGTTTTTTCGCATCCGCGCCCCGCGCCGCAGCAGGGGCGTTCAGGGGCGAATGATCTTGTCCGCCAAGTCCAGACTGGTGACGATATCCAGCATATTGGAGGTTTCGCCCACGGCCTTGGCCTCCAGCAGGCCGTAGTGGGCCAGACAGGTGCCGCAGACCAGCACCGAAACGCCGTTTTGGGCCAGATTTTGCAAAGCCTCCAGGGCCGGGCCCGGCCGAGCCGCCAGTTTTACGCCGCCGTTGAGCAGGACCAGACGCCAGAGGCGCGATCCCAGTTCCGGCAGGGTGGCGAGAAAATTGGTCATCAATTTTTCCCCTAGTTCCTCGTCGCCCCGGCCCAGGCTTTCCGTGGTGATCAGCACCAGGGTTCCGGCCTCGCGCCCCGGGGCGGGAGCCGCCTCCGGCATTACGGGATGCGTGCCCACAGCGGTCGCGTCTTTGGCGCGGGCCGTGAGCCGCCAGAGGTAGGCGCTTTCTTTTGTCCGGTCCACGGCATAACCCCGGCCACGCAGAAAACGTTCCACGTTTTCCGCGGCCGGTTCGTTGTCCACCAGAACTGCCAGTTCCGCTGTCCCGGCAGCCACAAGCTCCCGGCTGCGGATGACCGGCTGCGGGCAGGCCATGCCCCGGCAATCCAGCAACTTCATAGTACGCTCCTTGTTGTTGAGAATAATTGCTATTTAAAGCAAATAAGGCTAAGCCTATTTTCAAAGCAGCCGATAAGCAAGGTAAACTTGGCGAGGATGGTGGGGCGTATGGGGATTCTGCTGCAAGCCGTGATTCTTCTGTTGGCGGGGGGGCTGGCCGTTGCGCGGCCGGAAGGCGCGTTGTTCTGGATATTGCTGGCGGCTCTGGGCGCATGCGCCGCGGCGGACCTGGGGCTCTGGCTGGCGGCCGGGCGAAAACAGACCGCTTTGTCCGCGTTTGCCGACAGCCTGCGCGACGCGGGAAGCCCGGCGCCGCACGGCAACGGGCTGGAACGCGCGCGCCGGACCCTGGCGACAATGAGCGAGGCCCGGCGCAAGGAGCGGGAAGCCGCGGCAAGCGAGGCCCGGACCCTGCGCGAGACAGCGGAGGCCCTGCGGGCCGAGCTGGATGCCGCGCGCGGGCATGAGCGCGAACTGGCCGACAAGCTGGCCCAGAGCGCTCCCGTGCTGGACAAGGCCCACAGCGTCTGCGCGAAGTTGTCCACGGACGCGGGGCACCTTTCGCAACTGGTTTCCGAGGTGGACAAGGGCGTGGAAGTGCAACGCGTGCGTTTGGGCGAAACCGGCGGTGCCATGGAACGCGTGGCCGAAGCCGCGCGGGAATCTTCCAGCCGTGTGCGCGAAGTCTCCGACAATGCCGAGACCTCGCGCGGCCAGGCCGTCACCGGTGAAAAGGAAGTGCAGGGCGCCGTGGATGCCATTGAAACGGTCAAGAGCACCATTCTGCATCTCAAGGAGGCCATGGCCGGACTGGGCGAAAAGGCCCGCGACATCGGTCAGGTCATGAACGTCATCAACGAAGTGGCTGATCAGACCAATCTGCTGGCGCTCAACGCGGCCATTGAAGCTGCGCGCGCGGGCGAGGCCGGGCGCGGCTTTGCCGTGGTGGCCGACGAGGTGCGCAAACTGGCCGAAAAGACCATGGGCGCCACCAAGGAAGTGGAAGAGGCCGTCCACGCCATTCAGGAAGAAACCCGGCTCAATGTGGAAACCGTGGACGAAGCCGCCCGGCTGACCGTGGAGAGCGCGGCGCGGGCCTCCCGCGCCGGGGATTTCATGCGCGGGATCGTGGGCGGCATGGAAGAAACCGCCGGACATCTGAAAATCATCGCCCAGGGCGCGGCCGAACAGTCCGAAAGCAGCACTCAGACCAATGAGGCCCTGGAAGAGATCCGCCACGTGGCCGAGCGTACGGCGGCCAACATGGAAACATTCACGGCGGCCCTGCTTTCCTTCAAGAGCGGCATGGAAGAGCTGGATATGATCGTCAACGCTCTGGTGACGGGTGATTATGCCCAGGCCGCGGCCTCGGACAAATTCGTGCAGTGGACGCCCAAGTTGGAGCTGCGCGTACCGGCCATCGACCGCCAGCACCGTCGCCTCTGCGACTATATCAATGATTTGTACCGGGCCATGAAAAACAACCGCACCGGTGTGGAGCTTCAGGCTGTTGTGAAGAAATTGCGTGACTACACGGCTTCGCATTTCAGCGACGAGGAAAAGATTTTCGTGCCTTCGCAGTACCCGGGTACCAAGGAACACAAGGCCATCCACCGGAAGTTCGTGGCAAAGCTGGATGAGTTCGAGGCCCGGCTCAAGAACGGCACCGCCACGGTGAGCATGGATCTGCTGAGCTTCCTCAAGGACTGGCTCATCAACCATATCGCGGGCACGGATCCCACCTATCTGCCCTATATTCAGGATATGGTCGAAAAGGACAGGTAGGCGGCCGCCCCTCTCGGAATCTTTCAGTAACGCCCAAGCGCCCGGATATGGATTCGGGCGCTTGGGCGTTTTATCAGAAGCGGTTGATAATGAACCCGCTTCTTGTAAGAAAAGGGACTGGTTGCCGGTAGCCGGGTCTGAAACATATCGGAAATTGTCACAGACGGGCAGAGCTGAATACTGCCGGTCAAATGAAAAAGTCGGGTTTAAAGCACTGTCACGTTATTTGGCGGAATATTCATCAGCTGGGGATACGCAATGCATTTTGTTGCTGCCAAGGGGATTCTGTCGGCAAAAAACGGGATGAATCTGTATCGTGGTTGCTCTCATGGCTGCATATACTGCGACTCAAGGAGCAAATGCTACCATCTGGAACATGATTTTGCAGATATTGAAGTCAAGTCAAATGCCCTTGAATTATTAGAAAATTCTCTTAAACGGAAACGTTCAAAATGCATGCTGGCTACCGGCTCCATGACAGACCCCTATATTCCGCTTGAAAATGAACTCGGAAATGTCAGAGAAGCCTTGTCATTGGCCTATCAATATGGTTTCGGATTCACACTGATAACAAAATCAAATCGCGTTTTGAGAGACTTAGACCTGCTGACAGGTATAAATGAAAGAACAAAATGCGTTGTTCAGATGACCTTAACTACCTATGATGAGGGCTTGTGCAAAAAACTTGAACCAAACGTCAGTACGACGCGAGAACGCTTTGAAGTGCTAAAGCGGCTACGCAATGCTGGTATCCCGACGGTTGTATGGCTTTGTCCTGTTCTTCCCTTCATCAACGACACTGAAGAAAATATAACAGGTATTTTAGAGTATTGTATCGAGGCAAAGGTTTACGGCATTATTTGCTTTGGTATGGGGATGACGCTCCGTGAGGGAAGCCGGGAATATTTTTACAGTCAATTGGACCGGCTGTTTCCGTGTATGAAAGAAAAATATATACAGGAGTACGGCACGCGATATGTACTTGCCAGCCCCGATAATAAAATTCTGATGCAATTGTTTCATCAGGTTTGCGAAAAAAACGGCATTGTGCATGATAACAAGAAGATATTTGAATATCTGAATGCGTTTGAGGAAAAACAAGGCAATGCGCAACTAAGCCTGTACAGTATGCTGAACGCAGCTTCCCCGGGTACGGCCTTGCCCATCGGAGGGAAATAAAAACGTCCTGCACGGGCGGCTCTCCCAATCCGGGCGCAGGCAGGCTCGCATTTTCGGCAAGGCGATTTTTTCGCGCGGCCCGGCAGACCGCCGGGGCATGGCGGTCTGCCGGAGAATCGCCGCTTATGCGTACCACATGCGGTCGCGCAGGCGTTGCAGGCCTTCATCGCCCATGTAGCGGCGCAGCAGTTTGTCCGGGGCGTTGAGCAGATCCACCACCAACAGGGCGTCCAGAGTGCCGAAGCGCCGGTCTTCATGAAAGGCCGCGATGCGCCCGCCGAGTTGAAGATAGTGTTTGAAGAGAATGGGCAGGGCGCGTCCGCCCTCCATCTGGCGCACCAGGTTGTTCACCGCGGCGTAGTCCAGGCAGCGCGCGAAGGGCAGCTCTTCACGCAGGGCGCGGGGCCGCCGTCCCTCCACCAGATCCGCCAGTGGGGCGTGCCAGTGGCGCAGGCGCAGATGCCGCCAGAGCAGGTCCACGGATTGGGGCCGGTAGTTGAGGCCTATGCTGGACGGCCCGAAGAGCGTCCGCACGCCGTAGCGCAGGACCAGCTGTCCGATGCCTTTCCAGAGCAGAAGCAGGGGCGCGTAGTCGCGCTGATATTCATTGCTCACAAAGGCTCGGCCCAATTCCAGGGCAGTGCCGCACTGGCGGAAAAATTCCGCTTTGAAGCGGAAAAGCGAGGCCGTGTAGAGCGTGTCTTGCGTGCAGGTCCGCGCCTGCTCCGGCCGCACCAGGCGCGTGCGGTAAGCTCCGGCCAGAGCCTGCCTCTTCTCGTCCACCAGCAGAAGATGCTCGTATTGAGCATCGTAGCGGTCCTGATCCCGCTCCCGGCCGCAGCCTTCGCCCAGAGCGCGGAAGGCTTCCTCGCGCCGCCGGGTCAGAACGTCCAGGAGCGGCGGCGATTCGTGTCCCTGCAAAAGATATACGCCGTAGCGCCCGTCGTCCGCCAGTCGGCGGTTGGAGGGCAGGGCGGCCAATGCGGCCATGAACGTCGCCGGGCCCTGGGCCGGAGCCAGGGGCCTGCATCGGGCGGCCCGCGCCGGACGGCCCGCATCCGCGAGAGCTGCCTGGCAAAGACGCAGGCATTGACTGCGCCGGGCGTTGTCCAGACCGGCCAGACCGGAGGCGCTGATCGGCAGGCCCACACGCATACCGGCCCGGCTGCGGCGCTGACCGCAAAGCACGCGGGGCAGCAGCGCGCCGGCCAGCGCATCGTTGCAGTGGGCCGTCGCCAGGAACAGCGGGCTGACGCGGACCTTGAAGCTCAGCGGCAAAAGACGCAAGCCGTCCGGCGCGTGTGACCCGGCGCAACGGCTCAGGCGTCCCAGCAGCGGCAGCCAGGGCTCTTCAGTCAGCCCGCGTCCCGGCCGCCAGCGGGCCACCCGTCCCGCCGGAAACAGGCCCAGGGCTCCACCCCGGCGCAGATGCAGCACGGCTTGGCGCAGCACGGTCGCGTTCCGGTTTTTGTCTCGGCCGGTGAGGTCCAGGGGCAGAAGCATGGGCGCAAGTTGGGGCAAAGCCAACAGGGCGTCGTTGGCGAGAATTTTCAGGTCGGGCCGGACGTCGCCGCACAGGGCGGCCATTATCAGGCCTTCCAGTGCGCCCGAAGGGTGGTTGGCGTAAAGCAGCAGCGGCCCGTGCGGCGGGATGCGCGCCAAATGCTCCGGCGGGCAGTCCACGCGTGTTTCCAGGACTTCCAGGCAGGCTGCGGCGTAGGCCGTGGACGTTGGACGACAGGGGACGCGGCGAGCTATTTTTTTCAGGCGGGTCAGGCCCGAGGCCCGCCGCCCCAGGCCGTCGGCCAGGCGTTTCAGAATCTTGTCCAGAGGGTTGCGCCACCCCGGCAGGGGCAGCGCGGCGGCATTGCTTGTCATACTATTCTCCCGCGAATGAAAAGAAAAAGGCCCGGCGGGGATGTCAGTAATTCCCTGCGAGGCCGTGCATGGAGCTGGTTTCAGCCACAAGCCCCGTTGCCGGACCGCCTTCCCCGTCCTCCAGCATCTGCTGGCATTCGCGGCAGCGCGTGGCGCCGGGAGCGGCCAGCAGGCGAACCAGGGGGATTTCCTCCCCGCAGTCCTCGCAGAGCGGGCGACCGCCGTGGCGCAGAAAGTCCAGCAGGCTTTGCAGGCCGCGAATGCGCTCCGCGCTGTGGGCTGCCCGGCTTTGGGCCAGATGCGCCGTGGCCAGAAGCCCGGCTGCGTCCAGTTCGTCGGCGCAATACTGGACCTGAAAGGCTTCGCGCAGATGCGCCAGGCGCTGCTGTTCCTCGGCCAGTTTTGTTTGGACATCTTTGAGGGTGTGCTCCATGATCCGCCTCCGTCGCGCATGTGGTTTATGGATGATCCACATCTATCCGGGCTGTTTGGCGGAACGGTGACGGTCAGGTGAATTCGCGCGGACATGAAAAAGCCCCCGCGCCATCGGCACGGGGGCTTTTCAGTTCAGGGAAAGGCGGTTCAGTTTCCGCACATTTCAAGGAAATAGCGGTGCAACCGCGTATCGGGAGTCAGCTCGGGATGGAAGGAGGTAGCCAGCACATTGTCCTGGCGCACGGCCACGGCCTGGCCGTTGACCTGGGCCAGCACACGCGCCCGCGGGCCCACGCCGGTCAGCACGGGGGCGCGGATGAACACCGCCGGAATGGGCGGTTGCCCCAGCTCCGGAATGTCCAGCTCGGTTTCAAAGCTGTCCACCTGGCGGCCGAAGGCGTTGCGGCGCACAACGGCGTCAAGCACGCCCAGGCGGGGCTGGTCGGAGTTTTCGATCTCGCGGCAGAGCAGGATCAGACCCGCGCAGCTGCCGTAGACCGGCATGCCCTTTTCAATGCGCTGCCGCAAGGGGTCGAGCATGCCCCATTCCACCAGCAGCTTGCCCATGGTGGTGCTCTCGCCGCCGGGGATGATCATGGCGTCGATGCCGTCCATGTCCTTGAGCTGGCGCACTTCGCGCGTCTCGGCTCCCAGGCGGGCCACCGAGGCCGCATGCTCGCGGAAGGCCCCTTGCAGAGCCAGAACGCCCACGCAGGGTTTGCCCATCTTACCAGCCCCGTTCCTGCATGCGCTCTGCATCCGGAATGGAGGAAATCTCGATGCCCACCATGGGTTCGCCCAGGTCGCGGGAGATTTCGGCCAGCACGGCGTAATCCTTGTAGTTGGTCACGGCCTGCACGATGGCCTTGGCGCGCTTGGCCGGGTCGCCGGACTTGAAGATGCCCGAGCCCACGAACACGCCGTCGCAGCCCAGATGCATCATCAGGGCCGCGTCGGCCGGGGTGGCGATGCCGCCGGCCGCGAAGTTGACCACGGGCAGGCGGCCTTCCTTGCGCACGATCAGGCAGATTTCCAGGGGCGCGCCGCATTCCTTG
>NZ_JAGZUV010000057.1:0-39797 GCF_018379785.1 Desulfovibrio sp. | reverse complement strand
CTTTTTCGGTCGAGTACCAGAAGAGTACACTCCCTCAAAGCAGGTTTATCTTCCTTGCAGGCGAACAAAAATTCTATAGTGTTAACAGACCCTAAAGCAGTTAACGCCTTTTGTGCGTGAACTGCTCTATTCCGTTTTGAAGACCAGCTTGCCGTCTTTCACTTCCACATGCACATGCTGGCCGTCGCGGATCTTGCCGCTGACCAGTTCGCGGGCCAGAGGCGTTTCCACGGCCTGCTGCAGATAGCGCTTGAGCGGACGCGCGCCGTAGACCGGATCGTAGGCCGCTTCGGCCACAAAGTCGCGGGCTTCTTCACTCATGCTCAGCTTGATCTTGCGTTCCTCAAGCCGCTCGCGCAGGCGCTTGAGCTGGAGTTCCACAATGCGGCCGATCTGATCCCGCCTGAGCGGCAGGAAGACCACGGTTTCGTCCACGCGGTTGAGGAATTCCGGCCGGAAGTGGCCGCGCAATTCCTCCATGACCTGCTCCCGCGCTCCTTCCTTGAGAGTGCCGTCCGGCGCGATGCCGTCCAGCAGATGCATGGAGCCGATGTTTGAGGTCATGATCACGATGCAGTTGCGGAAGTCCACGGTGCGGCCCTGGCTGTCCGTGAGCCGCCCGTCGTCCAGCAGTTGCAGCAGGGTGTTGAAGACGTCCGGGTGGGCTTTTTCGATCTCGTCGAAAAGAATCACGGAATAGGGCTTGCGGCGCACGGCCTCGGTAAGCTGGCCGCCCTCGTCATAGCCCACGTATCCCGGAGGCGCGCCGATGAGCCGCGACACCGAATGCTTTTCCATGTACTCGCTCATGTCCAGACGGACCATGTTGTCTTCCGTGTCAAAGAGCGCTTCGGCCAGGGCCTTGGAAAGCTCGGTCTTGCCCACGCCCGTGGGGCCCAGGAAGATGAAGGAACCCGTGGGACGCGAGGGGTCGGACAGACCGGCGCGGGCGCGCAGCACGGCGTCGGACACGGCGTTGACCGCCTCGTCCTGCCCCACCACCCGCTCGTGCAGTTGCTCGGACAGGCGCAGCAGCTTTTCGCGTTCGGATTCCAGCAGCCGGGTTACCGGAATGCCGGTCCACTTGGCCACGATTTCGGCCACGTCGTCGGGGCGCACTTCCTCGCGCAGCAGGCGCGGGGCGTCGCCTTCCTGAGTGTCGCCCGAGGCGTCGGCCAATTTTTTCTCCAGCTCCAGCAGCTTGGAATACTTGAGTTCCGCGGCCCGGTTCAGATCATAGGCCCGCTCGGCCTGTTCGATGGCCAGCTTGGTCTGCTCGATCTGCTCCTTGATCTCGCGCACGTTGTCGATGGAACCCTTTTCGCTCTCCCACTGTTTGCGCATGGCGGCCTGCTGGTTGCGCAGCTCGGACAATTCGTTTTCCAGGCGCTCCAGGCGTTCGCGCGAGGCCTCGTCCGTCTCGCGGCGCAGGGCTTCGCGCTCGATTTCCAGCTGCATGACCTTACGGTTGACCTCGTCCAGGTCGGCGGGCAGGGAGTCGATTTCCGTGCGGATCATGGCCGCCGCCTCATCGATGAGGTCAATGGCCTTGTCCGGCAGCTGGCGGTCCGTGATGTAGCGATGCGACAGCACCACGGCCTCCACAATGGCCGAGTCGCTGATGCGCACGCCGTGGTGCACCTCAAAGCGCTCCTTCAGGCCGCGCAGAATGGAGATGGCGTCCTCCACCGTGGGCTCTTCCACCATTACGGGCTGGAAGCGCCGCTCCAGGGCGGGGTCCTTTTCAATATACTTGCGGTACTCGTCCACCGTGGTGGCGCCGATGCAGTGCAGTTCGCCGCGCGCCAGCATGGGCTTGAGCAGATTGCCCGCGTCCATGGAGCCCTCGGTCTTGCCCGCGCCCACAATAGTATGCAGTTCGTCGATGAAGAGGATGATCTGGCCTTCGCTTTTCTCCACTTCGTTGAGCACGGCCTTGAGCCGTTCCTCGAACTCGCCCCGGTATTTGGCCCCGGCGATAAGCGCGCCCATGTCCAGGGCGAAGAGTTTGCGGCCCTTGAGGCCCTCGGGCACGTCGCCCTTGACGATGCGGAAGGCCAAGCCTTCCACGATGGCGGTTTTGCCCACGCCCGCTTCGCCGATGAGCACAGGATTGTTCTTGGTGCGCCGCGAAAGAATGCGGATCACCCGGCGGATTTCCGCGTCGCGGCCGATGACCGGGTCCATCTTGCCCTGGCGCGCCGCGTCCACCAGGTCGCGCGCATATTTGCTCAAGGCCTCGAAAGTGTCCTCAGGGTTGGCGCTGGTCACGCGCGCGCCGCCGCGCAGCTCTTCCATGGCCTTGACGAAGCCCGCGCGGGTGATGTTGTATTCCTTGAACACCTGGCCCAGGGGCGAGGAAGGCTCCACTTCGGTCAGCGCGGCAAAAAGATGGTCCACGCTGACGTATTCGTCCTTCATCCGCCGGGCCTCGTTCTGGGCTTCGCCCAGAATCTTGGCCAGACGCGGGGTGATCATGATCTTGGTGGGGTCCATGCCGCCGCCGGAAACCGAGGGCCGCTTGCGCAGCGAGGTTTCCAGGGCCACGGCCAGAGCCTTGGGCTGGATGCCCATATGTTCCAGAATACGGGGGACAATGCCCTTTTCCTGCTGCACCAGGGCCAGCGCCAGATGTTCGGCGTCCGTCTCCTGATGGCCCATGCCCGCCGCGATGGTCTGTGCCTCGCCGATGGCCTCCCGGGCTTTTTCCGTAAACTTGTTGATATCCATAATTCCTCCACACAGTGCCAGGGCTGTCGCGCCCTCGGCGTATATTTCCATCCGGCCGGGCCGGTTGCATAGCCGACCCTCGGCCGGACAAATCTCAATAGATATTGCGCGACGCGGCCGCAGCCCGCCGTCGCAACAAAAATACAAAGGCGTTAATCTTCAAAACCTCGCAAACCGCGCACCGTCCGTTCCAGGACGTCGATGCGCTCCAGCAGGTCCACGATAATGGTGCCGCCCACCACGGGCAGCTCAAAATCGCAGCAGATGCGCTCCAGCTTGCGGACCCGATAAATGTCGGCATCCCGGAACATCCGGATCCGGGTCGCGCTGGTCCGGGTTTCGATCCAGCCCAGCGCAAGCAGCTCCTGAAGACGGTCCGGCGCGACGCCGGTGATTTCCACAAATTCCTCCCAGGCCATGACCGTGGACGGCGCGGGCAGGGAGGGCGATTTTTTGGTCATACTCATAATTCACCTCCACCGGATCAGGCGCGGGCCTTGAAAGACGACACGTCCGCCAGCTTCTGCCAGAGTTCGCGCTCTTCCGCGCTCAATTGGGCGGGCACCTTGATCATCACGCGGGCCAGCAGGTCGCCGCGGTTGACGCCGCTGCCCAGGCCTTTGCCGCGCAAACGGAACTTGCGGCCCGAACTGGAACCGGCCGGGATGTTCAGCTCCACCTGGCCTTCCAGGGTGGGCACAGCCACCTTGGCGCCCAGCACGGCTTCCCACGGGGCCAGGGCCACGTCGCAATGCAGATTTTCGCCTTCCACCTTGAACTGGGGATGCGGCAGATAGCGCACCCGCAGGAACAAGTCGCCCGGCGTGCCGCCCGGCGCGGGGTCGCCCTGGCCGGCCAAACGCAGCTTGGCTCCTTCACGGATGCCGGCGGGCACGTTGACCTCCAGGGTCTTGGGCCCCTGCGGCATTTGCAGGGTCACGGTGCGGCGGCCACCGCTTGAGGCTTCTTCCAGGCTCAGGGGCAGTTCGGCCTCCACGTCGCGGCCGCGCCGGGGCCGGGAAGAAAAACCGCCGAAGGGATCGGGGCCGAAATTCGCCCCGCGCCCGCCGCCCGCGGCCGCGCCGCCGAACAGGGTTTCAAAAAAGTCCGAAAATCCGGAACCGTCAAAACTCTTGCCGTTGAACGTGAAATGCACGTTTTCATAGCCCGGTTCGCCCTGGAACTGCTGGCCGTGCTGCCAGTTGGGCCCGAGCTGGTCATATAGTTTGCGCTTTTCCGGATCCTTGAGGACTTCATAGGCTTCGTTGATTTCCTTGAACTTTTCCTCAGCCTGTTTATCGCCCGGATTGAGATCCGGATGGTATTTGCGGGCCAGCTTTTTGTAGGCCTTGGAAATTTCCTCGGTCTTGGTCCCGCGTTCCACACCCAGAAGTTTGTAATAATCTTTATAGGATACTGCCATATTTTGCTCTCCCCCGTACGGGTCTGGCTCTGGAGCCGTGCCGGCGACGACGGTATCGCACCGGCGGGACGTTGCGCGCTCCCGCGCGTCCCACTCCAATAGAAAAACATAAGACCGCCCGCGCCATCGTCAATGCTTCAAATTCAAGAAAGCGCAACGTGAGACGGCGGGCGGAAACGCCCTCGCCAACCCGCCGGGGCCGGCTACAGAAAGTAGACGAGATTATACCAGAAGTGCAGCGCCGCGCAAAGCCAGAGCGAGCCATGGAGCGTCCAGAGCATGCCCAGCATGAGGGAAGGAAAGAAGGTCAGCGCAGCCATCAGCGCGGGCTGCGTAAGGCTGTGTGCCCCCGCGAAAAGGCATGAAATCAGGATATTGACATAGGTCAGACCGCTCGAGTCAAGTCTGCACGGCCAACGGGCCTCGGCTTCTCCCTGTAAAAGCGCCCGCCATGTCAACTCTTCGATAAGAGCCGCGCCGCCCAGCCGCCAGAGCGGCGGCATAGGGCCGGAGCTGAAGAATAAGCCCGCGACGCCCAGAGCGAAAGCCGCCCAGGTCCGGCGGTCGCGCAGAGCTTGCCGCAGCCGCCCCAAAGCGCAGGCACGGACGAGATCGCGCAAGGGGCCGGGCGGGGTATGACCGGGCAGCCCGGACCCCTGTCCCGCAAAGGGGCTATTGCCAGAATTCCGCACGGCAGCGCCCGGCCTCCTGAAATTTTCTGAAGCGCTCGCACTGGCCCAGATCGCAGGCTTTTTTCAAATCCTTGCAGCCCGCTTCTGCCTCTCTGAGCAAAAGGCGCAGATCGCCGCGATCCACATAGGCTTCGGCCAGTTCCGGCATAAAAGCGATGGCCCGGCTGTAATCTTCCACCGCCGCCGGAAAATTCTTTTTCGCTTTCAGCGCCGCGCCCCGGTTGTAATAGTAAATGCCCTGCTCCGGCATCAGGGCGATGGCCCGATCCAGATGCGCCTTGGCCTGATCAGGCTTTTTGAGGCCCAATGCGACGACCCCCAGCGCGTTTTGGGCTTCCGCGTCATGGGGATAGGCGTCGGCGTAACGCTGCAAAATGCTTTCCGCGTCCGCCGCAAGGCCCATCTGATACAGAGCCAGCGCGCGGTCATAGAGCGTCTCCGGGGCAGCGGCCTCGTTTCCGCTGACCTGTGAAAGCAGCTTCAGGGCCTTCTCCGGCTGTTTTTTGCGCAGCAGAATGCCCGCCTTGCCCACCAGAGCCTCGGGATTGACGGAATCCAGGCGCAGAGCCGCGTCGAACTCGCGCTCGGCTTTGCGATACTCGCCCAGAGCGAAAAGGGCCGTGGCCAAGTTGGTATGCAGGGCCGCTGAATCCGGTGAAAGCGAAACCGCCCGCTGCAGGCTGTCCACGGCATTCTGCGGCTGCCTGCATTGCAGTTGGGCCATACCCAGGCCGTTGAGCAGTACGGGATATTCCTGCCCCCGCAGGGCCGCGCTGAACAGGCGGATGCTTTCGCGACAGTTGCCCCGCGTGTAGGCGTTGACCGCCGCGTCCACGCTCTGCGGCGGCACGGACGTGGACGCGGGCCGCCGGGGATTCGCAGCGCAGCCCAGAGCCGCCAGCAGCAGCAAAACCATGCCAAGCCGGGCCGCCGACGCGGCCCGGCTCCAACGGTGCGCAACCGGACGGCCTTTTGCAACATTCATAAATACTCCTTACGAATCTGCTCCAGGGTATACCGGCCCTCCAGCACACGGGGGCCGCCCGTGGCCGGGATATAGACCGAAAGCTCGGCGGCGTCCGAGCGCAGTACCACCACTTGTTCCCGCACCAGACCCAGCGACTGGAAAACAACGGAGCGCGCTCCGCCAGCCAGCAGGCTCCCGTTGACGGACACGGCTTCCACCCCGCGCGGGAACGCCTTTTCCCAAAGACTCTCCGGGCCGCCGCTCACAGCCACCGCTCCCGGCGAAAGCCGTAGCCTCACCGGGGCGTTGCACAACATGGCCCGGCTGCGCGCCGTGAGCGCGGCGGTGACCAGCAGTTGCGCGGCACCGCTCAGGGCGTTTTTCTCCGTGGAAACCGCGCCGATGCCGATGCCGAGCAAAATGCCGGCAATCAGCAGCACGATCAGCAGCTCAAGCAGGGTGAAGCCCCGCGCGCGCTCCGCTTCAGCGGTCAAGCGGCACGTCCTCGTTCCAGACGTCGGCGGCATACCCTTCGCCGCCTTCCGTGCCGTCGGCCCCGAGGCTCATGATTTCAAAGGGCGTTTTGCGGCCCGGCGCGGTATAGACATAGTCGTTGTTCCAAGGATCCTTGGGAATTTTTGAAATATAGCCGTTAGGCGGATAATTTTTGGGAACCCTGCCGGCGGACGGACGGCTGACCAGAGCCTCCAGGCCCTGCTCGGTGGGGGGGTAAAAGCCGTTGTCCAGATAAAATTTCTTCACGGCCGTGGCCAGATTTTCAATCTGCAGCCTGGCCTGCACCACGCGGGCCTTGTCCGGCTCGTCCATCAGGCGCGGAGCCACAATGGCCCCCAAAATACCCAGAATCACAATAACAATCATCAATTCCAGCAGGGTGAAGCCGCTGTCCGACCGCATGGGGCGGCGCGCCTCTTTCGCCTCTCCTGTTCCGCAACCTCTTGCCATATTCATATGTCCATATCCTCCCGAAAAAATCGCCTTGCCGCGCCCGCCGTCCGGGGCCCGGCTATTCAACCACCCTGTACTGCCAGCTCATATAGGTGTTGGTGACCCAGCCCACGGCCGCCAGCCTGTTTTTTCTGGCCCCCTGGCTTGCCGTCAGGTGCAGCCGGAACCAGCGGCTGCGGATGTCCAGCATGTCCGGCGGCAGCCTGGGCACGCTGTGGGCGGAAAAAATGCCGTCATACCAGCCTTCGTCCAGCCTGTTGCCGGAATCGTCCCTGTAACGCGCGATGGCATTGACAAAGGCCTTGATCTGGTTGGGATCCTCCACCAGGGCCGCCAGCACCGCAGGACGCAGCGTGTTGATGTTCATGGGCCCGCGGCTCCAGAGCGTCAGATGTTCCAGCAGGCCGGGCAGGCCCGCTCCGCCCAGCAGCACCTGCCTGATCCAGGCTCGCCCGGCCGCGTCCTCCTGGTCCAGACCCGGCCAGCGCATGAGCAGGAATTCGTCCAGGCTGCGCGGCGGCCTGCCCGGCGGCAGACAGACCGGCTTTTGCGCCAGATACCAGCGCCGGGATTCCTCATCCAGCGGCGCGGCCCCGCCCCACTGCCTGAGCGAGGCCATAAAGTCCCCGGCACGTTGCCGGGCGGCCTCCAGGTCGCCCTCAAAGCCGTGCAGAACCATTACCGTCGCCAGCAAACGGATGAACAGCGCGGCATACCGCTCCGCCCTGGCCTTTTCCGAGGGGCGCTCGTAAAACAGGGCGTTGACCGGAAAAAAACTGTTCTCGTCCTCAATGAAACCGCTCAGATCGCTGCCGCGCAGTTCCGCCGAAAGTTTTTGCAGCAGCCGGGCAAAGCGCCCCCATTCCTTGCGGGGATGGTCCGGCAGGGCTTCCTGATTGTTCCGGATCAGCACCGTGGCCGCCAGTTGCCCGCCGCTCTCCAGCAGCAGTTTGGAAGCCAGGATGGAACGGCTGGTGGTGGAAAGCGCGTGGTCCAGCAAGGTATCCCGGCTGAATTCCACCGTCAGCACGGCCAAGCCCGCCAGCACAAAAAGCACCAGAATCAGCACCGCGCCCCTTTCGCCTTCAGCGGAGCGCGCTCCCGCCCTCTTACTTTTTTCCTTCATCCGACCTCCCGGCAAAGACCGGGGCCAGAAAAACCTCCGGCTCGGTTTCACCCTCGCGCAAAAGAGTAAAGCGCACCGCCCTGGGAAAATCCCCGGCTTCAACCCGCGCGTCCCAGCCCGGGATCCAGCCTTTTCCGGAAATGTACAAGGCCGTGTCCACGGATTGCAGTCCGCGCAGCAGCACGAATTCCGTCCAGGGGAAGTCCCCTTCCACGCCGCAGTAGCCCCGCTCCCGCCGGATCAGAGCCTTGCCCCGCCAACCGGCGCGCAGCACGTATTCCACGCAGACCGGACCGGCCAGTCCGCCGGGCCCGGCTGTGGATTCACGGGCCAGGCGCACGCCTCCGGCGAAAGACAGTACCAGCTCATCCTTCGAGGGCTCGGGCGGTTCAATGCCGGTTTGGCGGTAAAATTCGGCGGACGGCACAATGGATCGGCGCGAAAGCCCGGGCAGCCCGTTCTCCCCCTCCTCGCCCCGGCAGAGGCCGGCCATGTCGTTGTCCAGCACGCCCCGGTAAATCCGCTCCCCCTCCCGTTCAAGTACCAGCGCGCGCACGGACTGCCCGTTGTTCATGACCATGCTGTAGGTGCTGAAGAGCACCATGCCGATCACGGCAGCCAGGGCCATGGCGATCAGCAGTTCCAGCAGGGTGAAACCCGATTCCGCACGCCTATTCCGGCAGGACATATTCAAGCACGACCTCCCGTTTGAGCGTACCCTGCGCCTCAGTCAGCGTGAATTCCAACCGTTTGCCGTTCAAGCCGCGCAGAGAGTAGAGCTTGGAATGCCATTCCACCTCCGGCATCTCCGGAGCCAGAGTGCCCCGCTGCTCAAGATTTTTGCGGTCCTCCCGCAACAGCGCCACCAGCTTGGCCCGTCCCAGGCACACGGCCTGATCCGCCCAGCCGGTTTCCGCAAGCTGGCTCAGGCTGTCCCCGCTGACGCGGATGACCAGCAGGGCCACCAGGCTCAGCACGGTCAAAGCCACCAGCACTTCCAGCAGGGTGAAGCCGTCCTGACGCGACTGGCGTGAAAATCGGAAACAAGGGCTCACGGCGCGCCTCCCGGACGGGAAAGGTCACAATCCAGATCCAGCTGGTTCTGCCCCGTGCGCCGCAGGTTCAGGCTCTCGATGCGCAGGCCGGGCACGGATTCCAGAGCCTGCAACCACTCCAGGCACTGTCTGAGGTAGAGGCCGGTCATGCGCAGTTCCAGGGACTCGACGGAGCCGCCCCGCCCGTTTTTTCCCCGGAGTGCGGCAGGACGAGCCGCTTCAATGCGCCGGGCCAGTTGCAGGCGTCCGGCCTCGCTGTTGACCAGACTGAACAGAGTCTGCTGCTGTTGCCGCTCGGCGGGAGCGCTTTGGGCCAGCCGCCCGTATTCCTCGGCCAGAACGCGGATGTCGGCCTGCCCGGCCCGGGCGCGCGCCAGGCGGGCATTGCCCTCGGCGCGCCAGGAAAACAGCGGCAGCACGCCCCAGAACAGCGCCAGCCCCGTCAGTGCCGCGATGAGCCCCGCCAGCAGGGGACGGGAGATGGTCATGGCCGCGCCTCCTCCCGGAGCATATCCAGTTCGAAATGCACGGTCCCTCCTCCGCTCCGGTCCCTCTCCGTGCTGACGGCGTTTTTTCCGGTCCGGCTGGCGGCGCTGACGATATTGACCTCGGCCACGCCGGAAATACCGGCAAAGGCGTCGCGCAGGCTGTTGACGGCTTCGTAGTCCACTGCGCCGCCGCTGATCCGGCAATGTTTCGCATCCAGGCTCAATCCGTCCACGCGCACGGCGAGCTTGGCCGGAGCCGCCGCATGCATGGCGCGCAGAAGCCGCAGTACGGGAAAATCGCTCTGAACGCGCTGCCCGCCGCGCAGGGCTGCGAGGCGTCCTTGCAGAATGCTCCGCATCTGCGTGGGACTGACCGGACCGCGCGCGTCGGGTACGGCCTTGCGGTACAGGGCCTGGGTTTGGGCCTCCAGTTCCCGCGCCTGCCGGTGCCGGGCATGACCCTCGGCCCAGACGCTGAACAGAAAGGCCAGCGTCAGGCAGAGCAGGCAAGCCGCGGCCGGGATCAGCTTCCAGCGCCGGGCCGGGCTAAGGCCCACGCCGCCGGAAAAAGCGCGTGCCGGCTGGAAGGCGGGGTACAAGCGACGCCGCCGGGGATCAAGCAGCGGCATTTTAGCCAGGCAGAGAGCGTGCAGGCATTCCGCCTCATTCTCTCCCTGACGGGCCGGCAGCCCGTAGAGGAGCGTATCCCGCCCCAACACCCGCGCGGGCAACTCAAAGGCCTCCCCCAGGGCGGCGATTCCCTGGCCCCGGCAGGCCTCGTCGCAGATCAACAGGCGCTCCGGCGTCAGGGGCAGGCCGTCAAGCGCCAGAACGGCTGCGCGGGCCAGCGCCGCCGGATCGGCGTAATCCCCGCCCCGCGGCGACTGCGGGCTTTCGAGCACCCGGACCCGCCGGATCACGTTGTTGTCCAGGGCCGCCAGCACGCTGCACTCGGGCCCGAGATGCAGAAAAAGACTCGCGCCGCTCAACCGGGGCAGGCCGAGCAGCAGCGGGAAGGGGTCCACGGTGATCAGGCGCGGATACAGGCCCCGTTCCGCCAGAGCCGCCTGCCAGGCTTCCGTCAGGCCCGCAGGCAGGGAAACGCTCACGGCCTGGATTCCCTTGCCGCCAATCGCGCCGCCCGTCAGACAAATGCGGTGCCCAAGCGCCGCCGCCTCACAGGGGAATTCCGTTTCCAGCAGAAGAGTGAGGGCCTGCCGGGCCTTGACGCCGGAGCGGAAGGGAAAGCTCCAGTCCCGGAACAGGGCCATGTCGGCCGCCAGGCAAAGACGCACCCCGGCGGGAAAAGAAAGCTGTTCTACTCCCGTCACACCGGGTCTTGCCGGGGCCAGAGCCTCCAGCACGCCATCCAGAGCCGCGCGCAGGCTGTCCGGGCGGCTGTCCGGACAGGGAGCTCGCCGCAGGCATAGAGGTTCCCGACTTTTCAGGTCCGGGCCACAAAGCGCGCCCACCAGCGCGTCCGTTGTCTGTAGAAAAATCAGGCTTTGTTTTCGCGGCATGGCTCCACCCGTCAGGATTGCAGCTCGATGGAAGGTCGCCGGGCTGTGCCGCTGATCCGCACGCGGGCTTCCCCTTTGCTTGTAAAGGACTGGAAGGTTCTGGCTGGGGTCAGCTCCTCCCGCAGTTGTTCCGGCGCCAGACGCAGCACGGCCCGCACATCCAGACTGCTGTCCCCCGCAGCCGGGGCCAGCGCTGCCCGGCCTTCGGCCTGGAGTTGCAGGACGGCATTGTCCAGGGAGCATTGGCGCAGCTCCAGCGAGTTCTTTTTCCAGATCAGTTCCATCCGGCCGCCCAGACCCTCCAGGCGGGAGGCGCGCAGCATGGGCAGGGAATGCTCCAGTATGCCCCCGCGCAGGGTCAGGAACAGTCCGCCCTCGCTGCGGCCGAATACCGGCCTGCCGTCGCGCAACGGCACGCGGGCGTCGCACGAGGCGCTCAGGCTGCCGCCCATGAGCCGCAGCAGAGAGCCGTCGCCGCCCAGTACAGCGCCCAACTCCACAAGATCAATCCCTTTTACTTCGGCCCGCACCGCACAGGTTTCGGGCCGGAAAAAGGCTGAAGGCGTCAGCAGCAGATGCAGTTCCCCGCCCGCCAGCCGGGCCTGAACCGCCAGCCGCGCGGGGAAAAAGCGTATTTCCAGCCGCACGTCGCGCAGGATCAGCGCGGACGTCCGGCCCATATTGCCGGACAGGGCGCGCAACGGCAGCCACAATGCGTCCAGACTCGCCCCTGGGGGAAAACAGGAAATCCGGGGCTGTTCAAAGCCGATGCCCATAGCCGCAGCCGCCCGGCACACGGCTCCCAGGCGCGCGTCAACCTGTTCCCCGGCGTAGAGCAGGCCGAAAAAAAGGGTGTAAAAGACCAAGCCGCAGAGCGGAAACACCACCGCGCGCCGCCAGGCCGGGCGGGGCCGGGCCTGAGCCCGGAGCAGTAAATCATCCCAGAGTGCGAGAATCATACCCGGACCACTCGCTCCACTTCCGTAAGCGACGTCAGGCCCGCCGCCACCTTGAGCATGCCGTCGTGCCGCAAGTCGCGCATGCCCTCGCCGATGGCCTGGGCCTCCAGGACGTTGACGTCGCTCTTGTCCACGATCAGCCGTTTCAGACCGTCGCTGACCGGCATGATCTCGTAAATGGCCATGCGGCCCCTGTAGCCGGTTTCCATGCATTGCGGGCAGCCCACGGCATGATAGAGAGGTTGGTCCGGTTCCAGGACGTCGGCGGCCCGGCCCAGACTTGCCAGTTCACGTTTACCGGGCGCGCGGGCTTCCTTGCAGTGCGGGCAGAGCACGCGCACCAGACGCTGGGCGATGACCCCGCGCAGGACCGAGGAGAGCAGAAAAGGTTCCACGCCCATGTCGAACAGCCGTGTAACCGCGCCGGGCGCGTCGTTGGTGTGCAGGGTGGAAAAGACCAGATGCCCGGTCAGGGCCGACTGCACGGCAATGGAAGCGGTTTCGCCGTCGCGGATTTCGCCGATCAGGATCACGTCCGGATCCTGGCGCACAACGGAGCGCAGGCCGTCGGCAAACGAGAGCCCGATTTTGGGGTTGACCTGCATCTGGCCCACGCCGTCCAGTTCATATTCCACCGGGTCTTCAATGGTCAGGATATTTTTGTCCGGCGAAGCGATTTCCTGCAGCACGGCGTAAAGCGTGGTGGTTTTGCCGCTGCCCGTGGGTCCGGTGACCAGCACAATGCCGTGGCTCGCGCCGACCAGGCCGTTCATGAGCCGGAAATCCTCCCGGCCCAGGCCCAGTTCGGTCAGGGAAAGCACACGCTCGTTTTTTTCCAGCAGGCGCAGCACCACCCGTTCGCCGAAAGAAGTGGGCAGCGTGGACACACGCAGGCCAGCCTGCCTCCCGCCCAGAGAAATGGCGATCCGCCCGTCCTGGGGCAGGCGTTTCTCCGCGATGTTCAGCTTGGCCATGACCTTGATGCGCGAGACCACGGCCGCGTGGTGGACCTTGCTCAAGCTGTGGCGCTCATAGAGCACGCCGTCCAGGCGGAAACGCACGCGGGAAACGTCGCGGTAGGGCTCGATGTGGATGTCGCTGGCCCCGGCGCGCACGGCCTGGGCCAGGATCATGTTCACCAGCCGGATGAAGGGAGCCTCTCCGCTGTCTTCCAGCAGGTCTTCCACGGCGTCTTCGCTGAGAACCGCATCGCCTCCCCCGTCCGCGTCCACACCCAGCACCTCGGCCACCGAGCCCTCCTCCCCGGACGACTCTCCGAAAATACGGTTGACAATATTTTGGATGGCGTTTTCAGCGGCCAGCAGCGGCACGCAGGGCCGCTCGCCGAGCAGCAGGCCGATTTCGCGGGCCAGCAGCCAGCCGGCGGGCCGGGCCACGGCCAATGCCAGGCATCCCTCCGCGTCGCGCACCGGCACCACGACATGCTTGCGTAGCCAGGCCAGCGGCAGACGGCAGACCAGTTCGCCGTCGCTCTTCCACGTCCCGCCTTCCCGGTCAAGCGCCTGATCCAGATCCGGCACGAAGCGCATTTGATGACGCGCGGCCGCGTCTTCCAGATATTCCGCCTCGCTGCGCTCCCCGGCTTCCGGCGGTTCCGGCGCGCGGCCGGGGCGTTGCGGAGGCCTGGACAGGCCGGGCACGGCGGAGACCACGGAAGTGGGAGCAAAAACAACCATGAGCGGTCCTCAGTTGACAAAGACGGGTTTGAGCAATTTGGGATTGCTCATGATCGGCAGCCCCAGGCCGTCCTTGCCCACGCGGGTCTCGTGCAGCACCATCTGCTTCTCGTGGGTGACGTCCTGCGTCTCGCCGGGCGAGTTGATGACCTTGGGCGTGATAAAAACAAAAAGATTGGTGCGCGTGAAATTCTTTGTCCGGGATTTGAACAGCCAGCCCAGCAGCGGGATGCTGCCCAAGCCCGGCACTTCGCTTTGCGTGTAGGTTTTGCTGTCGTCGAGCAAACCGCCGATAACCGCCGTCTGCGTATCCCGCAACAGAATGGTGGATTTGATCAGGCGCTTGCGGGTGGTGGGAGCCACAATCTGATTGCCGTTGTTCAGAGTGATCAGGCCATTGGTCACGCGGCTGATCTCCTGCTCCACTTCCAGACGCAGCGTGCCTTCGTCACTGATGCGCGGCGTGATTTTGAGCTTCACTCCCACGTCCTTGTAGTCCATGGACTGGGTGGTGAAGTCCGCGTCGTTGCGGGTGGTGGTTTCCTTGACGTAGGGGATGTTGTCCACCACTTCCACCGAGGACTGCTCATTGTCCAGGGTCAGCAACTGCGGGGTAGCCAGCACGTTGATGTCGTCATTGCCTTTGACCGCGTTCAGAATGGACTGAATATTGTAGGAAGTGCCGCCCACGCTGAAGGCGTCGCGGAAGATGGCCGCCAGACTGGCTCCGGAGGGCAGGGAAACCAGTTTGTTGGAGCCGAGGTCGATGGTGCCGCCGCCGAGATTGACGCCGCCGAGGCCGATGGTCTTTTTGTTCAGTTCGCCGCCCAGAGCCCAGTTGATGCCGAAGGAAAAAGAGGCGTCGGTGCTCACTTCCATGATGGCGGCCTCGATGAAGACCTGCTTGCGCACCACATCGAGCTTTTTGATGATGTTGCTCAGGGCCTCGAACTCGTCGGGGCGGGCCGTGACCAGCAGGCTGTTGGTGGCCTTGTCCGCCACCACCTTGATGTCCTTGGAGAGCACAAGGTCCGGCTTTTTGTCCTCGCCGCCGGTCCCGGCCACCTGGCGCTCCACCAGGGCGTTGATGACCAGGGCCAGATCCTCGGCCTTGGCGTTGTCCAGCTGAATCATATGCACGTCGCCCTTGCCCTTGGGCGTGGCGATATCCAGCGAGCGGATGCTGCTCCGGGCCATATTGATGGCGTCACCGCCGCCGTAGACCAGCAGGCTGTTGGTGCGCTCGTCGGGCACCACCAGACTCAGGCTGATCCGGCCCTTTTTGGCGTCCTCCTCGTCGCGCCCCTTGAGCACCTTGGACAGCGTGGAAGCCAGACCTTTGGCGTCGCCGTGGGTCAGAGGGATGGTCACGGTCCTGCCGCGCGTGTTGCTGTTCTCCACCTGTTCCAGAAAGAGGAGGGCCCGGTCGATATTGCTGGACGGCGCGGTAATGGCGATGGTGTTGGAGGGCGTATAGGCGGAAATGGCGAAATCCTTGCCGAGCAGCGCGGGCAGCACCTTGGCCAGTTCCGAGGCCACGCCCACCTTGAGCTGGATGATCCGGGTATTCACGGTCTCACGGACATCGCCGGTCCTGCCACCCATTGTGGCCGTGCCGTCCTGGCTGATGCCCTCCTTCAGGGGCAGGATCTTCCAGCTCGCCCCGCTCTTCTGCAGCGCAAAACCCTGCACCCGCAGAATGTCCACAAAAATCTGAAAGGCCTCTTCCGGCGTGACTTTGACCGGTGAATAGACCGTGACCTTGCCCTTGACCGAAGGATCGGTGATGAAATTGTGGCCCGTGGCCTCGCTGATGTACTTGATCAGACTGTGGATGTCCGCGTCCTCGAAATCCAGGGCCACGCCGCCGGAAGACGCGGCCGCCGCGACGCCCGGCACGGGCACGGTACAGCCGAGGGCAAGCAGAAGCAGGAGCAGACGCGAAATTTTTTGCAGGGCGAGGGGCATGGCCTTATCCTTGAAGTTCATAGTCAAGAATGATTTTTTTGCCGTCACGCAGGACTTCCAGTCTGATATTCTTCTCATTGAGCAATTCCCCGAATCCGGCCAGATCCCGCAGGTCGGTCAGAGCCTCGCCGTTGGCCGTGAGCAGAAGATCGTCTCGGCGCAGGCCGAGCCCGCTCAGATAGCTGTCCTGTTCCAGGGCCACGATGCGCAGGCCCCTGTAGGCCCCCAATGCCTGCGGGACCATGCTGACGCTGCGCATCAGCGCGCCGGGGTCCGTCATTTCACGGCGCAGCGCCGCCCTGTCCAGAATTTTGCGCTGAACCGGGGCCCGCGCGGCGGCAGCGGCTCCGGCCCGGGGAAGCACGCCGCCCTCGATTTGCAGGCGTTCCTTCCTGCCGCCCCTGGCCAGCACCACGGTCCGGCGCTGAATGTAGGCCACTTTCCAGCCTTTGATCTCCGCGCCTTCAGCATAGGGCTCCTGCCTGCCGTCAATCTGGATCACCGCGCGGTTTTTGCCCGGGCCCGTACTGTTCACAACCGTGCCGAGCAGCTTCCAGCCCAGCCTGCTCACCGGGATGTCCTCCAGACTGCCCGCGAGCTCCGCCTCTTCCTCCGGCGAAAGCGTGCCGTCCGGCCGCCTGCCCGCACTCAGAAAATCGGGAGCTTCCAGGGCTGCGCCGAAGAGGTTGCGCCGGAGGATCTCCTCAAGGCTGACGGCTTGCGGCCCGGACGCGGCCCCGGCAGGGTTCTGTGCCGGGGGCGGCGGCGAGAGCGGCAGGACAGGGCCGTCCTCCCGCAGGTAAAACGTGCCTCGGGCCAGAAACCAGGCAATGAGCGCGAGGCAGGCCAGCATGGCGGCAAGGGCCGCTGATCGGGGCGCGTTCGTGCTCATCCCACCAGACTGCTCATCTCAAAGATGGGCATGATGATGGCAATGACCACAAAGCCCACCAGGCCGCCCAGAATCAAAATCATCACCGGCTCCATAAGCGAGGTGAGCATTTGCAGGCGCGCGGCCACGCGGTTTTCGCAATCTCCGGCAACCCACAACAGCATTTCGTCCAACTGGCCGCTGCGTTCCCCGGCGGCCACCATCTGGCGGGCCAGGGGCGGAAAAAGCACGGCATTGTCCATATAGCCCGAGAGATCGCGTCCGGCCTGGACGCCGTCGATCATGTTCTGCACGGCCTCGGCCATGAGCGGATTGTCAGCCGCCGACCTGACGATGCGCAGGGCCTTGAGCAGCGAAACCCCGTTTTTGAGCAGCATGCCCAGGGTGCGCGTCATATGTCCCACCAGCAACGGCCGGTACACGCCCCGGATGCCGGGGCAGCGCAAAATTTTCCGCTGGATGCGTCGCCTGCCCTCCGGGCTTTGGCGTATGCGCCAGACGGCCAGCGCGGCCAGCAGAATCAGCAGGGGGAAGACCCACCAGCCCGCGCGCAGCGTATCGCTGACGCCGAGCAGAATGCGGGTGGGCAGGGGCAGTTCGCGCCCCATGTCCGCGAAAATCCGGGTGACCTTGGGGATCACGAACGTGAGCAGAAAAACCACCACGCCCGTGCCCACCACCAGCATGAGCACCGGATAGGCCAGCGTGGCCTGCACCTTGCGCTGCAGGGCCACCTGCTGCTCAATGTGCTCGGCGAAACGCTCCACCACGATTTCCAGCGTGCCGGAGGCCTCTCCGGCGCGGACCATGGTCACAAAGGTGGAGGAAAAGACGCGCGGAAACTCCGCCAGACCATCGGCCAGATCCCCGCCGGAAAGGATGCGGTCCCGCAGATGGGCCACAATGCCGGAAAGGGCTGAATCATCGCCGTGCGCGCAAATGGCGGAAAGGGCCTCGTCCAGCGGCAGCCCGGCCCGCAGCAGGGTCGCCAGTTGCCGGGCCATGCCCGCCACGACGGCTTTGGAAACCGGGCGCAGGCGCTGCATCAGGCAGGTGCGGAAGCCGGGACGCGCCCCAACGGCTGCAACGACGGATGCGGCTCCGGAGGAGGCGGCCGGAGACACGGAAAGCGGCACCAGGCCACGCTCGTGCAGCAAGCTGACGGCCAGTCGCTGGCTGCCGGCTTCAATCATGCCCTTGGCATTCCGGCCGCGGCTGTCAATGGCCCGGTAACAGAAATTCGCCATACGCTCCCCGGAAAAAGAGGGCACAAAACCCCGACAATGGGAACCCCGTTGCCGGGGTTCCCCACAGTTGCTGTTATAGAAGGACCTAGAGCATATTGCGCCGGCGCAGGGAGCGCAGCACGGCCACGCCCGCCAGAGCCAGCAGCAGAATGAGCAGGTCGTAGGACGGAGTCGCGCCGATGGTGCAGCCGCCGCCGCTGTCGCCGCCGCCGACCGCGCCGGAATTACCCGCGCCGCTGCGGTTGGTCGGCAGGGAGCCGCTGGTCACCAAAGCCACCGAACCGGTGATCTTGCCGTCCGCTCCGGCCCGGATACGGGCCTCGTCGTACTTGCCGCCGTCCTTCATGGTGTAGAAGAGCACATAGGCCTTGTTCATGCTCAGGACGTCGTCAGGCCCGAGGGCCTTCTGCGGATCGGACAGGGGCGCTATCCAGAAGTTGCCGCCGTCCGCCATGTCATGGGCATAGGCAAAGGCCGAAGGCGCGTTGGGATTGGCCACGCTGTACAGCCGGAAGGCCTTGGCCGGGGCATTGTTGCCCAGCAGATCCATCTGGAAAACGCCCACCTCGCCGTTAGGGGTGATGTCGGCGTCAATGTCATAGGTGCCGTAGCGGGTTTCATCCTTCCGCAGGGCATGAATCTTGTCGGCCTCCTCATTGTCATAGGCCGTGGCCGCGACATTGCGTACCTGCACGGCGTCGGGCTGATAGTAGGAGGCCACGGGCACGGCCGCGAAAGTTTTCGCGCCGGGCAGGAAACCATATACGGGCTCTCCGCCCACAATCGTGGAGGTGACGCGGATGGCGGCGATCCGCATGGGGTCCACCTTGAGCGGATCCTGGTCCAGAATCACGAAGTCGGCCAGCAACCCTTCCCGGATGCTGCCGATCTTGTCTTCCAGCTTGTTCTGCCAGGCGGGCATGGCGGTCACGGCCAGCAGAGCCTGGAGGGAATTGATGCGGTGATCGTAGTTGGGGAAGATCATTTCCGAACCGGCCAGAGTGGCGCCGTTGGCCTTGCGCGCGGGCAGGGTCACGGTGGCGTTGATGTCGTGGCCCGTGCCGCTGATGACCTGGCCGCCCGCGTCCACCGGCGAGGCGGCGGTGGCCCTGGTCACGCCGGACTGCACGCTGCGCAGTTGGTCGATAGGCAGCACAAAGGTGTCGTTGTGAAAGCTGTAGGGCTGGTTGTACTCCAGGCTCCAGCCCACCGGGCTCATATTGTTGGCGCGGCCCGGACCCTGGAAGATCTCGTAATGACGCTTGCCCCACCACCAGGTGTGGTTGACGTAGTAGGAGTTGAACAGATTCTGGGCCTTCATCCGCTCGCTGAGGATGGCCATGTCCAGACCGTTGACGTTGGCCGCCTTGTAGCCGCGGTCCTCAAACGCGCCCAGCAGATTGGTGTACGTCTTCTCGGCCGTATCAGCGGCAATGGCCTTTTCGGCCGCCGCATAATTGCCGGTCATGCGCTGGACCTGCTGCAATTCCATGAACTGGGCGTGGATGGAGGTATGCCGAGTGTCGGACACGCCGGAGTTCGCGGGGTCGGAAACCGCAGCTTCCATGGCGGCCATCCATTCCTCGGCGCCGAGGTTGCCGTTGGTGTGGGTTTCCGTGCTCACGCCGTACTTGTGGTACAGAGCGATGACTTTCTTCATGTTTTCCGACGAGGTGTTGCCCGCGGAAAGACTTGCCAGATACTTGGGCTCGCCCTGGCTGGCCGCGTCATAGCTTTCGGCGGCCGTGTGATCACCCCAGTCATAATAGCCGGGACGCTTCATCAGCGCGCTATACCCCTGCGGCGAGCCGTCGGAAAAGAGCTTGTATGCGCCGAGGAAAATCCGGTTCTTAAGATTGCTGTCCAGACCGGCGGGCAGAGTGCCGTCAACCAGGCTGCCGCCGCTGACGACCTTTGCCTTGAATTGGGTAATGTCCGAGCCTGTCGGCGTAGCATTTGAGCCATTGCCGTAAAAGTCCAGAGTGGGATTGCCGAGGCTGCCGCCGTTATTGGTCCAGCCGAAGGTGGCCCGGTTCAGGAAGCCGCCACTGTCGATGTCCATGGTGGGAACCGCCTGCGTGAAGCCCGAGGGATGGAAGACAACCCTGGGCTTGACCGCATTCCGCACCAGACCTTCCTGAAACAAAGGCAGATGCAGGAAGGCCACATGGCCGCCGTCGTCAGCGGTGGTGATGCCCGCTGCAACGTAAACCTGGCTGGCTCTGGCCAGGCTTTTCTGATCGTCATATCGATCAGGGTTCGAGGCATTTTCCGGGAATGTCGGTTCCGTCATAACCAGGGACTGCGCTTGTGTTTCCAGCATCAGTCCCGTTGTCTCATTGACATTGCCGGTTCCTACAAGTTGAGCGTAGTTGGTAGGATCGTTCGTCCTGGCAAGCGCAAGCGCCTTCGAGTTAACAACGCCCATATGCCCGGAAATATGCCGCAGCCAGACCGGATTGCCGGGACAGACCGTGTCGATGGCATCCTTCTGGGGATGGCCCGCAGGCTGGATCAGGCTGTCGTCATAGTTCCAGCCCAGTACCCATTCGCCGGCGGAAGCGCTCCGGCATTTGGCCCCGATGGCGTCAAGGATATCCTGTTGCGTGGCGACGGGGCCCAGCGGCTGGCTGTTCAGATTGACTTCATACAGATCATACATGCCCTGAGTGGGAAAATGCCCGTGCCCGTCCACAAGGCCAGGCAGCATGACGTGTCCCTGGAGGTCCACTTTTTTGTCGGCGGCGACGTCAAGATAGCCGCCGGCTTTGGCCGTGCCTTCATCGCCCAGGAATGTAATCTTGCCGCCCTTGACGGCCACCACTTCCGTGGTTTTGGCGCTGTCCGGACTCAAGCCCTTGAGTTTGCTGAAGTCGAATTTCTCTTGATCATTCAGCAAGTCCGTCATGGTATAAATTTTACCCCCGTAATACACCGTATCCACGTCCGGAGCCGGCGCGGAGTCCACGAAGGCCGCGCCGCCCAGAAGACAAACCAGGGCCGCAAACGTTGCGGCATGTTTTTTCAGTATGCGCTTCATACATCCTCTCCTCGGTAAAAAAACAATGTGAAGAAAATCTCAGCCGCTATTTCCAGACCCAGTGACACACTTGCGACGCGAGTACAGGAAACAGAACCCGCTAAACTACCGAGCAGAGAGAGAGAGAGAGAGAGAGAGAGAGAGAGAGAGAGAGAGAGAGAGAGAGAGAGCTTGCGATATCTCATTGTCCACCGCCGCAGAAAGAGTTGCTTATATCGCTCTACTTGATTTTGCATATAAAACACTAAATTTTAAAAATCAAGGCAACTTATCACAAGATTCCTCATAATTCCATAACACATTGTATTATTTAACATAAATATTTCAACCACCCTGCTCCTATTTCCCGCCTGCGCAAGTGCCGCGCGCAGGTTGACCCCTTACCCGCTCTGAGCTAGAGCACTTTCAAAATGAAATTGCTCCGGCAGCTGCGAGACCCCATTGGGCGGCCTCGAGAGCGTGAAACGGACCTTGCAGGTATGGACGCCATCCACTGCGCCGATGGATGAATATAGCCCGCGCTGGCGGATTTTGCAGGCTGGAAGCCGCGGGCATATGGGGAGGAGGCGTGTGAATTCCGTATTTATAGCGTTAGCCGGGCTGCTGGGGCTGATTCTGGGCAGTTTTTACGCAGCCTGCGCCTATGGCTATATCCACGGCCTGCCCTTTTTTCGCCCTCGTTCCGTCTGCCCGCGTTGCGGCGTGACGTTGCGCGCCAGAGATCTTGTGCCCGTGGCGAGCTGGCTTGCGTTACGCGGCCGTTGCGCCGCCTGCGGCGGTCGCATTTCCTTTTTTTATCCGCTGGTGGAAAGCATTTCCGGCCTCTGCGCCGTGCTGCTGGCCGCGCGCTTTGGCCTGGCGGCGGCCTTTTGGGTTCAGCTCGCGTTCTGCGGCGTGTTGATCACCGTCTCGACCATTGACGCCCGTATCGCGGTACTGCCCGACGCGCTGACTCTGGGCGGCGCGCTCATTCTCTGCCCGCTCATGGTCTGGAGCACGGCGCTGACCTGGCGCGACAGTCTCGCGGGCGCGCTGCTGGGCTTCGCCATGACCGGGGGACTGTATCTTTTTTTCCACCATGTGCGCAAAAAAACAGCGCTGGGCCTGGGCGACGTGAAACTCTTTCTCCTGCTCGGCGGAGTCTGCGGCTGGCAGGGCCTGCCGGTCATCTGTCTGGTCAGCTCCCTAACGGCCGCCACGGCCTTGGTCCTGCTGCATCTCCGCGCCATCGGAAATGGTGGAAACAGTTCCGGCCTGAGTATCTTCGCCCGCCCTATCCCGTTTGGCCCCTTCCTTTCCCTGGGCGCGTTCGTCTATCTGCTCTGGGGCGCGGAGTGCCAGTTACGGCTTTCTTTGGACTTCTAACTCCGCCTTGAACAGCGACGGGGGGATCAGCCGACGTCCCGCGTGACGTCTTGCGGCTGTTTCCCCTCTTCTCCGGACGCCGATGGCTGTTTGTTTCGTAAGCCCGGCTTTACCGGCTTGGGGAGCATCGGCCGCCGGGCTTCTTCCGGCTCCGGCGCGGGTCATGTTGTACATAAAAATGAAAAAAGCCGCTGCGGAAGAAGCATTTCTTCCGCAGCGGCTTTTGCCGTATCCGGCTTGCAAGCACAAAAGCCTGTTCCACGCGTCACGATTTTAGATTCCGCGACCAGAGCATGCTGCTGAGTACCGCAAAACGCGTCTTGTTCCACACTCCCCGCTTATGACCCGAGAATGAAAAACCTAAACCACCCCGTGCTCTCCCGGCCGCTCGTATTTTTCCTTTTCCTGGGCCCGGACGTAAAAATCCGTATCGCCCAGACCCAGCAGAATGGCCGAGGACACATAGATGGACGAGGCCGTGCCGATAAACACGCCGATCAGCATGGTCAGCGCGAAGTCGTGGATCACGCCGCCGCCCAGCAGGAAGAGGGACAGGGTCGCCACAAAGGTGGTGCCGCTGGTCAGGATGGTGCGCGAGAGGGTCTGGTTGATGCTCCTGTTGATCAGCGAAGCCAGATCCACCTTGGGCGCGGCGCGCAGGTTTTCGCGCAGACGGTCATAGACGATGATGGTGTCGTTGAGCGAGTAGCCCACCAGGGTCAGCAGGGCCGCCATGACGTTGAGGTCAATCTCCACGTCCATAATGGAGAGCAGGCCCGCCGTGATAAAGACGTCGTGCAGCAGGCCCACCACAGCGCCCAGAGCGAAGTTGAGCTTGAGGAAGAAGCAGACCACCATGGTAATGGCCAGGGCGAACAGCACCAGCCAGCCCATGCCCAGGCCGGTGAAACTCAGCACGTACATGCCGCCCCAGAGGGCCGCAGCCATGATGGCCCCGGCCATCCAGCGCTGCTCGAAACGGCCCGAGATATACACGGCGATAAGCAATACGGCATAATACAGGGCGCTCAGGGCCTTGTTGGTCAGGTCGTCGCCCACCTTGGGGCCCACCACCTCCAGGCGCAGAATCTGGGCCGCGTTGTCCGGAAAGGCCGAGGCCAGAGCATTGACCACATTGGTGCGCAAAGCCGAGGCGTCGGCGTTTTCCGCGCTGGAAAAGCGCAGCAGATAGTCCCGTCCGCCCTCTCCGAAGCGCTGGGTGGTGATGCCCGGCAGAGCGGGAATGTCCAGGCTCTTTTTCAGGGCTTCGTCGTTGACGGGCTTGTCGAACTGCACCTGGACGATGACGCCGCCCGCGAAGTCGATGCCCATCTTGAGCCCGTTGCCCCACAGCGCCGAAGCCAGACCGGCCAGCAGCAGCACGATGGAGATGCCATAGGCCCAATGCCGCCAGCCGATGAAGTCTATATGTGTGTCATGCTTGATGAATGCAAAGCCCATGATGGTCTCTCCAACGCTCGTGCCGCTTCAGGCGACAGTAAAAACCGCGTTTTTGCCGGAATGCCCCTTTGAAACCCGTAGCGTTTCAAAGGGAATCCGCTCTAAATGCTGATGCCCTTGGGGCCGCAGTGACGCGCCCATTCCTCGAAAATGGCCCGCGACACAAAGATGGCCGTAAACATGGAAGCGATGATACCCAGGGAAAGCGTCACCGCGAAACCCCGGATGGGGCCGGTGCCGAACTGATACAGAATCACCGTGGCAATGATGGTGGTCAGGTTGGAGTCCGTGATGGAAATGGCGGCACGGTCAAAACCCGCCTTGACAGCCGCCAGCGGCGACAGCCCCAGGCGCAGTTCCTCGCGTATTCGCTCGTAGATCAGCACGTTGGCGTCCACGGCCATGCCGATGGTCAGCACGATGCCCGCGATGCCCGGCAGGGTCAGGGTGGCCCCGAAAGCCGCCATGCCCGCCATGACCATCAGCATGGTGAAACAGAGCATGCCGTCGGCAATGAGCCCGCTGAGGCCATAGTAGACAGCCATGAACAGGACCACGGCGGCCGCGCCCACCAGGGCCGCGCGCACGCCGCTGTCGATGGACTCCTGCCCCAGGGAGGGGCCCACGCTGCGTTCTTCCAGCACGGAAACCGGCGCGGGCAACGAACCGGCGCGCAGCACAATAGCCAGGTCCTGGGCCTCGGCGGTAATGAAGTTGCCGGAAATGCTGGCCCGGCCGCCGCCGATGCGCTCGCGGATGACCGGCGCGGAATAAACTTTGCCGTCCAGCACGATGGCCATGCGGCGCCCCACGTTTTCAGAGGTGGCCCGCTCGAAGATGCGCGCGCCGCGCGCATTGAAATTCAGCGTCACATACGCCTTGTTCATCTGGTCAAAGGCGGGCCGGGCGTCGGCCACATCCTCGCCGGTGAGCATGGCGTCCTTTTCCACGGCGATCTGGCCTTCCTTTTTCTGGCCGCCCGGCGTGTTTTCCAGCAGGGGCAGGGAAACAACGCCCGTGGGCAGCACGGCCTTGCCAGGGTCCACGTCGTCGCGCACCAGGTGAAATTCCAGATGGGCCGTCTGGCCGATGATCTGCACCGCGCGGCGCGGGTCGGAAATGCCGGGCAACTGCACCTGAATGCGGTTTCCGGCCTGCTTGCGGATGTCCGGCTCGGCCACGCCGAACTGATCGATGCGGTTACGGATGGTGCGCAGGGCCTGGTCCAGAGCCATGTTTTCCAGACGCGTCACTTCCGCCGCCGTAAAATGGGCCACGTAGCGCAACTGACCGGATTCGCCCTTGCGCGGCGTGCCCACATCCAGCTGCGGGAAGTGACGGCTGAGGATTTCCTTCAGCTTGTCTTCATTTTCGGCGCGCGGCAGCACAAATTCCAGGGCCGTGCCGCCCACCACGCGGGGCCGCAGCACCACGACCTTTTCATCCTGGGCCAGACGGCGCAGGTCCTGCCCGGCCAGGGCCAGGGAATTGCTTACGGCCTTGGCCACATCGACGCCCAGCGTCAGGTGGATGCCGCCCTTCAGGTCAAGACCGAGATTGATCTTGCTGGACGGCAAAAAGCGCTCCAACGCCGGCCCGAGGCCGGGCAGGCTCGGCAGCGCGTAAACAAGGCATGCCAGAAACACCACTATCGCAATGGACAAGCGCCAGCGCAGACCCATCGTACACCTTCCACAACAAAGGACTTGCCCGCGCGCGGCGCGGACGGAACACCTGCCCCGTCACCCCGCGCGGCGGGCGCATTCTCCCGCCGGACGGACAAAGAGGCCGCGCCGCCACAGAACACGGCTTGCGCGGCCAACGGAACAGTTACTCGCACGGAACGTAACAACGCCCGGCGCTGACTTATTTCTTTTCTTCAGTCTTGGCTTCCTTGCCGCCCTTGGCGGGCAGCAGGCCGCCGATGGCCGCGCGGGAAATGCGCAGCTTGGCATCGCCGGATTCCAGCAGCACCTGCTCGTCGTCGATCTCAAGGATGCGGCCGATAAGCCCGCTGGAAGTCAGCACATGGTCGCCGCGCTTCAGCTCGGACAGCATCTGCTTGTGGGCCTTGGCCCGCTTCTGCTGGGGCCGGATCAGCAGGAACCAGAAAATGACGAACATCAGGATCAGCGGCAGGAACTGCATCAGCATGTCCGTACCGCTGGCCGGGGCCCCTCCGGCCTGGGGCGTGCCCATGGCAAAAGCTACGGATTCAAACAAAGCGCACCTCCATTAAGGTGTGGATGAGGCCCCCGCGCGGACGCCGGAGCCGGGTTGGCGAAATAACAGCGCATCGTTATAGCCTCCGCGGCGCGAATTTGCAAGCCTTTGTGGCCCCGGCGACTTCCCGGGCGAAGGCCACGGCCAGCTCGGCCGCCCGCTGGCGGCTTTCCTGATGGGTCATGGGCAGATGCCCGCCGTGCTGGCTGCGCACGCGCAGAAGGTGCATATGCGTGCTCAGTGAACCACAATGCCGCGCCAGATAAAAAGCATTGTACGGGCGGCAACTTGTATCGCCGCGCAGCTGCACAATGCAGAGCGGCGCGCGGATCAGGGGCAGGCCGCGCCGGATGGCGGGCAGGGCGCGCTCCACCTCGGCGAAATGGCGCAGGCAGCAGATACGTTCGTGCCCTTGCCAGGGGGCCACGGCGCGGGATGCCGGGTCGCGTTCCGGAACGCGCAGCACGGGTTGCAACCGGGCCCAGAGGGGCAGCGCGAAAAAACGCCAGTCCACAGCGAAAAAAGGAAAATATTTGTGAAAAAACAGCGGCGTGGCCAGCGCCAGAAGGCCCGCCGGAGGCGGCAGATCCCCGCGCGCCGCCGCCTGGGCCACATCCAGGGCCAGAATGCCGCCCAGGGAATATCCCGCCAGCAGCACGGGCCCGCCCCCGCTCAGGCGGGCATACTCGGCATGGGCAAAGTCGCGCCATTGGGCGAAGGAAGAGGCGAGATATGCCTCCTCCGTACCGCCGTGGCCCGGCAGGGCCGGGGCATGGGCCTCAAAGCCCGCCGCCGTCAGGGCCTCGGCCAGGGGCATCATTTCAAACGGGCTGCCGCCGATCCCGTGCAACAACAGACAACGCACGGCCTCTCCTTTCAGGGGCTTGCCTCCCCGGCCCGCAGGCGTTACCTAAGGTGTTTCGCATAGCTATGGCCACGACGACCTCAGACTCGGGACTTCTCATGCAGCACTGCCACACGCTCCTCCACGCCGGAATCATCGTCACCCAGGATCCGCAACGCCGCATCCTTGAAAACGCTTCCCTGGCCATCACCGACGGGCTGGTGGCCGCCGTGGGGCCGCGTGACGCGCTGAGCGCCGCCTGGCAGGCCGAGCGCGAGCTTGATCTGGGCAGGATGCTCGTTCTGCCCGGCCTCGTCAATGCCCACACCCACGCGGCCATGACCTTTCTGCGCGGCCTGGCCGACGACATGCCGCTCATGAGCTGGCTGCAACAGCGCGTCTTTCCGGTGGAGGCCAAGCTCACCCCGGAAATCGTGCGCCTGGGCAGCCTGCTGGGCTATGCGGAAATGCTGCGCACCGGCACCACGGCCTGCATGGACATGTACCTTTTTGAGGAGGCCGTGTTCGAGGCAGCGCGCACGGCCGGTCTGCGCTGCGTGGGCGGCGAGGCGGTTTTCGCCTTTCCCTCGGCGGCCTGCCCCGGCCCGGAAGCCGCCCTGGAGGCCACCCGCGCCCTGGCCCGACACTGCGCGGACGACGCGCGGCTGAACGTGGCCGTCAATCCGCACAGCGTCTATACGACCACGCCCGGCATCCTTACGGCCTGCCGCGATCTGGCCGCCGAACTGGGCCTGCCCCTGCACATCCATCTCTCCGAAACCCGCGAGGAAACGAAACTCTGCCTCAAGAATCACGGCAAACGGCCCGTGGCCCTCTGCCGCGATCTGGGCCTGCTGCATCTGCCCTGTACCCTGGCCCACGTGGTGGACGCCACAGAAGAAGAACTGGACGTCCTGGCCGAATACAAGGCCGTGGTGGCGCACAATCCCTCCTCCAACATGAAGCTGGCCTCGGGCGCGGCCCCGGTACCGGCCATGCTCGAGCGGGGCCTGGCCGTGGGCCTGGGCACCGACGGCCCGGCCAGCAACAATCAGCTGAACATGTTTACGGAAATGGGACGAGCCGCCCTGCTTCACAAGCTGGCCGGGCATGATCCCACTCTGCTGCCCGCGACGCGGGTGCTGGACATGGCCACTCTGGGCGGGGCAGCGGCCCTGCACGACGCCCGCCTGGGATCGCTCGCGCCGGGCAAGGCCGCGGACTGCGTGGCCCTGGATATGTCCTCGCCCAATCTCCAGCCCCTGTACAACGTGGTCTCGCAGACAGTTTACGCGGCCACGGGTCTGGAAACCCGCCTGACCATGGTGGGAGGCGAGATTCTTTATCAGGACGGGCGCTTCAGCCGTTTCGACTATGACGCCCTTTGCCGGGAAATGCGCGGCCTGCGCGCCTTTGTGCTGCGCGCCGCCGGGCTTGCATGACATTAGGATATAAAGGATAGAAATTCACCGGCACCGCTGTTGCCGCCAACGACACCCGCATAAAAGCCCCGGCCTCCCCTCTTGACAGCGGCCCGCTTTAGCCTATACTTCTCTATCCCGGACGGCAGCCCTCTGCATGCTGCCGGTGGGACATTACGAAATTGGGGCGCTCCGGCGCATGGAGGTTTTGCTATGAGTCCTCTGGAAAATGCCACCAAGACCGCTGAAGGCGTGGTGGTCAAGGGTTTTGTCCTTTCCCCCGTGGTGGAGCAGTGCTCCGGCTGTGATCGCGTGCGCGAATTCGACGGCGAGCAGTTCTGCTCCAGCTATCCCAACCCGGCCAGCAAATGGGCCGGCGGCCGCTGTAATTTCGCCACCCACGTCAAGGCCCAGACGGCCGCTGCGGCGAAGGTGAACCCGTTGAAGGCGTCGAAGCGCGCCGCCAAGGGCCGCTAGGCGATATTTGGCTTTTTTTGCCGCTGGCGGCGTCAACCTTCGCTTTGTTCTCCAGTCATGTACCGAAAGGGTACACTCCTGTCGAACAAAGTTCGGTTTCCTTGCCAGCGACAAAAAAATCTCAAATATCGCCCTGTCGGGCTGAAATTTTTTGAAGAGGCCGCACAAGCGGCCTCTTTTCTGGTTTTCAAGATAGGGCGGAAACCGAGATGCATCAGGATCTGGACAAACTGCTGGCCGGTCTGGCGGAACGGGGCGAGCGCGTTGTGGAGCTGCAGAGCGCGCTCACGGCCTGCAAGGCTCTGGGGCCGGACAACGGCGGCCGGGGCGAACTGGACAAGGTGCGCCGGATCACGGACTGGCTCACGGCCTGCGGCGTGCGCGATCTGCGCCGGGTGGACGCGCCGGACAGCCGCGTGCCGGACGGCCTGCGTCCCAATCTGATAGCCCGCCTGCCCGGCGCGGCAAACCGCACGCTCTGGCTCTTCGGCCATACCGACGTGGTGCCGCCGGGCGATCCCGCCGCCTGGAGTTCCGATCCCTGGCAGGTCCGGCGCGAGGGCAACTGGCTCTACGGGCGCGGCGTGGAGGACAACCAGCAGGCCATTGTCAGCATGCTGCTGCTGGCCGAAGAACTGCGGCGACAGAATGTGACGCCCGCCCTGGGTCTGGGCCTGGTCTTCATGGCCGACGAGGAGTCCGGCAGCGATTACGGCCTAGCCCACGTCCTGGAGCAGGCCCCGGAACTGTTCCGGCCCGACGATCTTTACATCGTGCCCGACGCGGGCTCACCGCGCGGCGACCTCATTGAAGTGGCGGAAAAAGGCCAGCTCTGGCTCAAGGTGCGGACCACCGGCGCGCAGTGCCACGCCTCCACCCCGCACAAAGGCCGCAACGCCTTTCTGGCCGGAGCGGACATGGTCCTGGCCTGTCATCAGGGCCTGTACCAGGCATTCCCCCAGGAAAATCCGCTGTTCAAGCCGCCCTGTTCCACCTTTGTGCCCAGCAAGCATGACGCCAACGTGCCCAGCGTGAACATCCTGCCCGGCAGCGACGTCTTTTACGTGGATTGCCGCCTTTTGCCGGAGGTTTCCCAGGAGGCCGTGCTGGCCAAGGCGCGCGAAATCGCGGCCCGGGGGGCCGAAAGACACGAGGTGGAGATCAGCGTGGATGTGGAGCACGCCCAGCCGGCCTCGGCCGCCCCGGCGGACAGTCCGGTGGTCCTGGCCCTGGAACAGGCCGTGGAGCGGATTTACGGCGTGCATCCCCGGCCCGTGGGCATCGGCGGGGCCACGGTGGCCGCGCTGCTGCGCCGCAAAGGCCTGCCCGCCGCCGTCTGGGCCTGCATCCAGAATACCTGCCACCAGCCGGATGAGCGCGCCTCCATCGGCGCGGCCTGCAAGGACGCCCAGGTATTCGCCCATATTCTCATGCGGCGGGATGCCCATGCCTGACGCCGGTTTTGACTGCATCATCGCAGGCGGCGGCCACGCAGGCTCCGAAGCCGCCGTGGCTCTGGCCCGGCTGGGTTTCAACGTGTTGCTGATCAGCGGCAACCTGGACCGCCTGGGCTATCTTTCCTGCAATCCGGCCATCGGCGGCCTGGCCAAGGGCCACATGGTGCGCGAGATCGACGCCTTGGGCGGCATGATGGGGCTCTGGGCCGACGCGGCGGGCATCCAGTTCCGCACCCTGAACATGAGCAAGGGCCCGGCCGTGCGCGCCACGCGCGCCCAGATGGACCGCGACGCCTATCAGCGCGTTCTGAAGAAGACGCTCTACGCCACGCCCGGCCTGCGCCTCTGGCAGGACACAGTCACAGACATCGTCACGGACGCGGGCCGCGTCACGGGCGTGCGCACGGCTCAGGGCCTGGAATTCACGGCCCGGCACGTGCTGCTGACCACCGGCACCTTTCTGGACGGGCGCATCCACATCGGCCTGACCAACCTGCCGGGCGGCCGCCTGGGCGACGCCCCGGCCCTGGGCCTTTCCGAAAGCCTGCGCGCCCTGGGTCTGGAGCTGGGCCGCCTGAAAACCGGCACCACCCCGCGTCTGTTGCGCTCTTCCATCGACTTTTCCCGCCTGGAGGAACAGCGCGGCGACACGCCGCCTCCGGCATTCAGCTTTCACGGTCCCGGCCCGGTCCTGCCCCAGGTTTCCTGCCATATCACCTGGACCAACGGCCGGACCCACGAGATCATCCGCGGCGGCTTCGACCGCTCGCCCCTGTTCACCGGCGTGATCCAGGGCGTGGGCGCGCGTTACTGCCCGTCCATCGAGGACAAGGTGGCCCGTTTTCCCCAGCGGGAACGGCATCAGATTTTTCTGGAGCCCGAAGGCCTGGACAGCGCGGAGGTCTATGCCAACGGCATTTCCACCAGCCTGCCCCTGGACGTGCAGATGGCCATGCTGCGCAGCATCCCCGGCCTGGAGGGCGCGGTCATGGCCCGGCCGGGCTACGCCATCGAATACGATTACGTGAACCCCGTGCAACTGCGCCCCACGCTGGAAAGCAAGAGCGTGCCGGGGCTCTGGCTGGCCGGGCAGATCAACGGCACCTCCGGCTATGAAGAAGCCGCGGCCCAGGGCCTCTGGGCCGCCCTGAACATCGCCTGCGCCGAAAAGGAACTGCCGCCCTTCGCGCCGGGCCGGGACGCGGCCTACATGGCCGTGCTGGTGGACGATCTGGTGACTCTGGGCACCCAGGAACCCTACCGCATGTTCACTTCCCGTGCCGAGCACCGCCTGCTGCTGCGCGAGGACAATGCCGACGCCCGTTTGACTCCGCTGGGACGCGGCCTGGGCCTGGTGGACGACGCCCACTGGCGCGCCTTCTGTAAAAAACGGGAAAATGCGGAACGACTCAAAAAACACCTTGAGAATGTGCGCATTCCCGCCGATAAGCAGGATGAGAGCAGCGACGCCGCCCTGCCGTCGGGCCGCAGCCTGGAAGACGTGCTGCGCCGCCCGGACATGGACCTGGAG
This sequence comes from Desulfovibrio sp., assembly GCF_018379785.1. Lineage (GTDB taxonomy): Bacteria > Desulfobacterota > Desulfovibrionia > Desulfovibrionales > Desulfovibrionaceae > Desulfovibrio. Next base: position 8,245 of record NZ_JAGZUV010000057.1, on the reverse strand, counting down.
CGGCTGGCAACCGTGCTTGCGGCCTCGCCGGGCCCGCTGGCCGGGCTGGGCGCGGAGCTGGCCGCCGAGTTGGAGCGCTGCGGGCGGGCCGTGTACGGCGGCGTGCAGACGGACATCAAATACGCCGGCTACCTGGAACGCCAGCGCGCGCTGATCGCGCGTGCAGCCCGATTGGAGACCACGGCCTTGCCCTCGGATTTGGATTATGCCAGAGTGGCCGGACTGTCCCGTGAAGTGGAAGAAAAACTCAGCCGCGTGCGCCCCCTGAACCTGGGGCAGGCGGGCCGTATTTCCGGGGTGACCCCGGCGGCCGTGGCCTGCCTGGAAATACATCTGCACAAACTGGGTCTCTTGCGTCCTGTCCGGCGTCAAGAGCGCAGTGGCGACGTTTTTTCGTAATTCCGACCGCGAGCCGAGCGCAGGGCTCACGCGCAACGTGTTCCTGGATTCTACTCCGGTGGCCCCCTCATGAGCACAGAAGAATACATCCTGATTTTCGGCGCCCTCTTTGTGGCGCTCTGCATCCTTCTTGTCTGCCTGCGCACCAGATTGCAAAAGATCAGGCAGGAGGAGCGCCGCAGAAACGTGGTTCGCCGGATGCTTGAAACCGCTCAGGAACAGAACGAAATTTTCGATCTGAAAATGCTGGACAGCGAAGCCGGAAAAAACGGCCTGTCCGCCACCCTGGTCAAGCTGACCCCCGAAACCCTGGACGTGGAAGTGCTGGCTTACGTCTCCAAGGAATGGACGGACAGCCAGGTGGACGTCTATTTTCGCGTCAGCCTGCCGGAAGGCCCTGTTTTCTATAAATTCCGGGCCGCCATCCAAAGGGTGGAAGCCTCGCGTGAAAAATCCCGTGTTTTTCTCACCGCGCCCCGGGATCTGGAAGTGGGGCAAAAACGCAATTTCATCCGCATCAAACCGCAGAAGGACGCGGTGCGGGTCATCGGCGTCTGGGCCATTGATCCGGGCAAGCCCATTCCCCGCACCACGGCGGAAATCGGCCGTCCGGTCATCCACTACAAGCTGGGCATGAACAAAGAGCCCGTGCAGGTGGAAAACATCTCCGCCACGGGCATGGCCCTGCGTTTTCAGATGGAAGACTCGGAAACCCGGCCTGTTGACCTGGACAAAGGTTCACAGCTACTCTGTCTCGTCATTTATGCCATGGACAAAAAGGGCGAGAAGCTTATTACTTTCTGGTGCACTTGCGAAGTGATCAACACCCGCACGACCGAAGCCCCCTCGCCCGCCCTGATCCTGGGGGTGGAGTTCACCAACTGGGCCGTGCTGGAACAGGGCAAGTCCGAGATCCACTGGTTTCACAGCTCCACATCCCGGGGCGTGGGGCCGATCACCCAGTGGGTCATGCGCATGGACATGGAACAGCGTAAACTGCTCTAGGGTCTGTTTTCCAGTACCATGTAGCAGTTAGAGCATGTTGCGCCTGAAAGTATCGCTTAACGGCGAAGTAAATTCGCCTTGCGATAATTTCGCGGTGCGGATTTTCACGGAAAATCCGCACAGAGCGTTGAGGTATTTTCAATATCAACACGCTCTAAAACTTCGTTTTAGCAGCTTTCAGCTTGTTCACGATGTCACGCCTCACCTGTAGGTTCGGCGTGAAGCTCGCATAGCAAAAAGCGCGGTTTTTGCTGTGGTTACGCCGCTTCGCGGCAGGAGGCGCGGCCCCGGAACCGAACTCCGCAGATCCGCGCCCAAACAAGGAGGTTATTTTGGACGGAGGCTCCGACGGTCATAGTACCATCTGGTCGCGCCTGAGCAGATTTTTCGGGCACGACGACGAAGAATCCCTGGAAAAAGCCATTCTTGAAGCCAGAGCCGACGGCGAGGTCGAACCGGACGAGGAGTCCATGCTGCTCGGCATCCTGCGCTTCAACGATCTTCAGGTGCAGGACACCATGATCCCCCGCACCGATATCGACTGCGTGCCCGACGACATGCCCCTGCCCGAGGTGGCCCGCGTCATCGTGGATTCCGGGCACTCCCGCATCCCCGTGTACAAAGACACCCGCGACAATATGGTGGGCATTTTGCATGCCAAGGATTTGCTGCGCTGCCTCATTGAACCGGCCGGAAAGCATCCCCCGGTGGCCCAGGTCATGCGCGAGCCCTTTTTCGTGCCGGAAACCAAGCCCATCCGCGCGCTTCTGCAGGAATTCCGCGCCCGCAAGCAGCATATCGCCATCGCCCTGGACGAATACGGGGGCACCTCCGGCCTGATCACCATTGAGGACGTGTTGGAAGAAATCGTGGGCGACATCGAGGACGAGCACGACACCCCCCGCCAGGAGGACATCCGTCCCCTGGGCGACAATGTCTATGAGCTCACGGGCCGCGCCCTGCTGGAGGATCTGGAGGAACTGGGCGTTGACCTGGTTTCCGAAGAGGTGGACACCATCGGCGGCTATCTAAGCATGGAGGCCGGTCATGTGCCCGGCCCCGGCGAGGTCTTCACCCTGCACGGCTGGACTTTTACAGTGCTGGACGCCGACAAAAAGCTGATCCGCCGCCTGCGCATGGAACCCGCCGACAGAGCGGCGCAGGCTTTGGACGAAGCCGGGGACAGTGCCGGAGCATGAACACGGCGCGCGCGGGCGGACTGCCGCCGTTCCGAAGACCGCATCCGGACCTGCTCCTGGGCCTGACGGGCGCTCTGGCGCTCTGGCTGGGTTTTCCCAATGATTTCTTGAACCTGCCGCCCCTGGTTCTGCTCTGGCCCGTGGCCCTGGCCCTGCTGGGCCTGCGCGCGCCCGGCCGTATGGCCGCGCTGCGCCGGGGCTGGCTGGTCAGCCTGGCGGGCGGCACGGCGGCCCTTTACTGGCTGGCCCTGCCCGTGCACAATGTGGGCGGCCTGCCCTGGCCTTTGGCCGTGCCTTGCGCCCTGTTCATCGCGGCCTGCCTTGCCAGCGCGGGCGGCCTGTTCACGCTGGCCGCGCAGGCTCTGCGCGCCCGGCCGCCGGTGCTGCTGGCCCTGCTGCTGGCCCTGCTCTGGTATCTGCTGGAAGCCGTCTACGCTCTGGCGCTGGGCTTTCCCTGGCTGCCCCTGGCCGGGGCCCTGGCCGTCTGGCCCGTGCTGGTCCAGGCCGCGGATCTCGTGGGCGCGTATGGCCTGGGCGGGCTCTGGCTGCTGACAGCCCTTTTCTGCCTGTTCAGCCTGCCCCTGGTCCCGCAAGCAGCCGCTCGGCGCGCCTTTCGCCCGCGCCTCCTGGCGACGGGTCTGGCTCTGGCCGCGGTGCTGCTCGCTTACGGGGCCTGGCGGCTGGACGCTCATCCGTTCCGGGCCGAACCCTCCGGGCCGGAAAGCATGGCCGTGCTTTTTGTGGAAGGCAATGTGGACCAGAACCGGAAATGGCTGCCCGCCTTTCAGAGGCAGACCGTGGACCTTTATCTGGCACTGACCCGCGCGGGCCTGGCCGCGCGGCCCGCCGCGGACCGGGATGCAAAGCCGCTCATCATCTGGCCGGAAACCGCTTTGCCCTTCTTTTTCGAAACCAAACCCGCCCTGGCCGCCCTGGTACGCGACATGGCCCTGGAGGCCCACAGCCCTCTGCTCTTCGGCGCGCCCGGCGTGGAGCGACGGCCGGGCCAAACGGAACCCGCCATTTTTAACCGGGCTTTCCTGCTGGGCCCGGACGGCGCAACCATCGGGCATTATGACAAGGAACATCTGGTGCCCTTCGGCGAGTATCTGCCGAAGTGGCTGAACTGGGGCTTTCTCGAAGCCCTGCTCCAGGGGGTGGGCATCTATGAGACAGGCACGGCCGTAGCGCCCCTGCGCTACGAAAATCTTGCTCTGGGCATGCTCATCTGCTATGAAGGCATATTCCCTTGGCTTGCCCAGGCCCGTGTGGCGGACGGGGCCAATATCCTGGTGGACATCAGCAACGACGGCTGGTTCGAGAACACCCCGGCAGCCCGGCAGCACCTCTATCTGACCGTGCTGCGTGCTCTGGAACAGAACCGTTGGATTCTGCGCGGCACCAATACCGGCATTTCCGTGGTGGTGGACCCGCGCGGACGTCTGACCGCGCGCGGCGGCCAGTTCCGGGCCGAAAGCCTTTGGGCCCGGGCCGGGCTGAGCACAACGCCCAGCCTCTACCACCGTCTCGCGCCCTGGCTGCTTCCCACAGCGGCCCTGTTCTGTCTGGCCCTGCTGGTCCGCAGGCCACGCGGTGCCGGAGCTTCAGACTGATGCCCCCGCTTCGCGGGGTTCATGCCGTCCCCACGGCCGTTCCTCAGCCCGCTCCCGCTGTCCGGAGCCGCTGACAACGCCGATAATCCCGGTGCCGTGAACGCGTAAGCGTCACACGACACCGGATAAAACGGAATCTTCACCCTCAACCCCACAGAATCGACCATGCTGCATCTCAGTGATTTGCGCGCCGCCTGTCAGCCCCTGTCCCAGCGTTTTGACAACCTTTGGGGGCGTCTTTGACGTCGCGTCCAGCGAACAACGCCTGCGCGACATCGAAACGGAACTCTCCCGTCCCGGCGCCTGGGACAAACCCGAGGCTCTTACCCCTATTTTACAGGAAAAAAGCCGTCTGGAAGACGAGGTGGGCCGCCTGAACCGCCTTAAAACCTGCCGGGACGACATGGAAGAATGGCTGGTTCTGGCCTCGGAAAGCGAGGATCAGGAAGCCCTGGAATCCCTGGAGCAGCAACAGAAGGAACTGGCCGCGCTGCTGGACGAGACCGAACTGGTCATGCTGCTCTCGGCGGAGGAAGACAGCCAGGACGCCATTCTGGAAATCCACCCCGGCGCGGGCGGCACGGAATCCCAGGACTGGGCCGAAATGCTGCTGCGCCTGTACACCCGCTGGGCCGCGCGCCGCAAATACGCGGTGGAGGAAATGGACTTTCTGCCCGGCGACGAGGCGGGCATCAAAAGCGTGACCCTGCGCATCTCCGGGCCGCACGCCTTCGGCTTTCTCAAGAGTGAACGCGGCATCCACCGTCTGATCCGCATCTCGCCCTTTGACGCCTCGGGCCGCCGCCACACCTCCTTCGCCTCGGTGGACGTGATCCCGGACGCGGGCAACGACATTCAACTGGATATCAGGGAATCGGACCTGCGTTTCGACATCTTCCGTTCCAGCGGGCCGGGCGGCCAGAGCGTGAACACGACCAGTTCCGCCGTGCGCGTCACCCATCTGCCCACGGGCATTTCCGCCCAGTGCCAGAACGAAAAATCGCAGCACCACAACAAGGAGACAGCCCTGCGCGTCCTGCGGGCCCGCCTCTACAACCTGGAATTGCAGAAACGCGAGGCCGAGCGCCAGGCGGAATACGCGGGCAAGGACGCCATTGCTTTCGGCAGCCAGATCCGCACCTACACTCTCCAGCCCTACCGCCTGGTCAAAGACCACCGCACGGGCTCGGAATCCGGCGACGTGGACGCGGTTCTGGACGGTCAGATCGACCAGTTCCAACACGATTACCTTTTGTATCGCCATGAGCAACAACGCTGAATTTGACGCCCTGGCCCGCGAGCTGCGCGCCCTGCGGGAAGAAGGCTGCGGCGACGCCGTGGCCCGGACCCGCGAGGCAATGCTGGTGGTCCGGCTGGTGCGCGGCCTTTCCCGACAGCGCTGGCAGGAATTCTGCCGCGCCTTTCCTTTGAGCCAGTGGTGCGCCCTGCCCGTGCCCGGCGCGGCCCCGGAGGGGCGGGTCGCGGATCTGCGCTCCGACGTCCAGCCGCCGCTGCCGCCGGACATGCCGCCGGATGCCCTGATCGGCGCGCTGAGCGCCGAACTGTTCGCGGCCCAGCTGAGCCGCGAACTGCTGCGCCTGGCGCGCAACGGCGGCGGTCTGAGCCTGATCTGCACGACCCTGTCCGAACGGCGGAGGTTGTGCGTGGCCTTGGGCGACGGCACGGTGAAACGCCTGGAGCGGCTGCTGGCCGAAATCCTGCGCGACAATCTGGACGCCTGCGACAGCCTGGGCGACATGGCCTCCGGGCGCTATGCCCTCCTTTTGCCGGGCATGGGTCAGCTCAAGGCCCGGCGGCTGGCCGAACGCCTGCAACATGCCTTTGAGGAGCAGGCCAGGCCGCTCTTCCCCACGGGCGGCATCTCGGCCGGAACCGGGGCCAGTTGCGCCCTGGGCATCGTCTGCGTCAGCCAGGGCGCGGAATGCCGCGCCCCCGACCTGCTCGGCAAGGCCGAGGCGGCCCTGAACGCGGCCCTGGAGCAGGAACACGGCCATATCCACCAGGAGACGCCCACTCCTCTGGGCGAACGGACCACCCTGGTCCATTCCAGTGAAAAACGCTTTCTCTTTTTCGGCGGAGAATAAGTATGAACAGCACCTTGAGCGTTGCCGTGCTCAGCGGCAAAGGCGGGGTCGGCAAAACCAACCTGTCCCTTAATCTGGCCTGCGCGCTCTACCAGGCGGGTTTCAAGAACCTGCTCATGGACTGCGACATGGGCCTTGCCAATCTGGACGTGCTGCTGGGCATCACCCCGGAAGGCAATCTCCAGGACGCGCTGCTGGGCGACGCGCGGTTGAGCGACGTGCTCTATCCCCTGGAACCCAAGGGCTTCGACGTGCTGCCCGCTGCCTCCGGCGTGCCCGAGCTCAACGACATGCGCCCGGATCTGCGCGACATGTTGCTGGAGCGCCTGGAGCCGGTGCTCGGCAAATACGATTACATCTTCATGGATCTGGGCGCGGGCATTTCCGAAACGGTGCAGACCTTCGCGGCCATGGCCGCCGTGCGCATCGTCATCATCACGCCCGAGCCCACCTCTCTTACGGACAGCTACGCTCTGATCAAGGTGCTCAACAACCGCTTCGGCATGCGCGACTTCATGGTGCTGGTCAATCAGGCCGAATCGGCCAAGGAAGCCCAGGCCGCCTTTGAAAAGCTGAACGGGGCCTGCCGCCATTTCCTGCATCTGGAACCCGTGCTGCTGGGGCACGTGCGTATGGACAAAAAGCTGCCTGAGGCCGTCTGCCGTCAACAGGCCCTGCTGCGCTACGCGCCCGGCAGCCCGGCGGCCCAGGATATCCAGGCTCTGGCGGGCCGCCTGCAACGCGTGCGCCTGAGCATGGCCGACTGGCTGGCCCCGCGCGGCGTCCTGCAGGCGCCGCCCGCAGTATTTTGAATTTGAAAGATACACATTTCAAACTCCCCGCCGCCCGCGCGCTGCGGGGAACATACTGTTTTTCCTCATAGTTGGGCTCTGGCGTCCGCTCACGCGGCCACCAGGGCAATTCACCCGCTCGAGACGTGAATTGCTCTAAGTAAGCGGTTTACCTTACTGCATAAAAGGTATAGGTATAATGAAGCTGGCTGAGTTCCCGCGTTGTCGCCCTTCCCCCACGGGATAATAGTATAACGTGTCAACGGAGGCGTGATGAATAAAAGCGAACTGATCAAGGCTTTGGCCGAAGAGACCAATATCCCCTTTGATGATGCGTCACTGGTTGTGAACACATTCATCGACGCCATGAAAAAATCGCTGATCGCCGGGGAACGAATAGAAATCCGCGGGTTCGGCAGCTTCAAAATCAAGGAATACGGTGGCTACGCCGGGCGCAACCCCAAAACCGGGGAAAGCGTCTCGGTGATTCCTAAACGACTGCCTTTCTTCCGCGCCGGCAAGGAACTCAAGGAATTCATCAATCAGTAGCAGCCACGCCCGAGGCTGTGCCGGACAGGGCAGTTCCGCGGTTGTCAGCCGTAAGCGGAACGGTACGCGTTTTCAACGCCGCGTAACGCCGGTATGATCCGGATCACGCCTTCCGCCGCCCGTATGCACAGTTCCGGAGTATTTCCCCACGACGCCGCGGGCGCAGACATAAGGAGTCGGACATGCTTTTTTCCGGTGCGATGACAGCGCTTGTCACCCCGTTCAAGAATAATGCCGTGGATGAAGAGGCTTACCGGGCCTTTATCGAACGCCAGATCACCGAAGGCATCCACGGCCTGGTGCCCTGCGGCACCACCGGCGAATCCGCCACGCTGTCCCACGAGGAGCACGAGCGGGTCATTGAAATCTGCATCGATCAGGCCAAAGGACGGGTGCCGGTGCTGGCCGGGGCCGGTTCCAACAATACCAGCGAAGCCGTCCGCCTGGCCCGCTTTGCCAAAAAGGCCGGGGCCGACGGCGCCTTGCTGATCACCCCCTATTACAACAAGCCCACCCAGGAAGGCCTGTACCTGCACTTCAAGGCCATTGCCGAGACCGTGGACCTGCCCCTGGTGCTCTACAAC
>NZ_JAGZUV010000056.1:0-31138 GCF_018379785.1 Desulfovibrio sp. | reverse complement strand
CATAGCAACTCGATATGACAAGCTGGATGTCATTTTCCTTGCTTTTATCGTTTTTGCTCTCATCGTCGAGGCTCTCAAATAGTGTTAACAGGCCCTAGTGAGGAACAGCCATGAAGCTGTCGACAAAAATCTGCTTGAGCATGGCCGTACTGACGGTCCTGATGACCATTCTGGCGGGATTTTTGCTGATGGAGCTGGATAAGGTCAACGATTTCGTCACCACCCTGGCCCACCGCAACATCCCCACCATCAGTGTCGCCGGTCAGTATAACAACGACATGTCGGAACATCGCATCGCTGAAGTGCGGCACGTCTACGCCACGGACCCGGCGATCATCGCCCGCATTGACAAGGAAATCGTCCAATGGCGGGAAAAGCTCTCCGGGTATCTCAACACCCTGCAAAGCTTGATCCACACCCCGGAAGGCAGGGAAAAGCTGGATAGCGTCAAAAAGGAAAGCCGGGACTACTTCGCAAGCTCGGACAAGATGCTCGCCATGTCGCGGGAACAGAAAAACGAGCAGGCCGTGAATTTCCTGATTAATGAATCGCACAAGGAATATCTCGAACTCTGCGACACCATCAATGCCCTGGTGGCCTACGCCACGGACAACGCCGACATGGTCAACCGCCAGGGCGACGAGGTCTACGCGCAGGCCCGGAATATCGGCATCGGCCTGACTATCGCGGCCATCCTTGCCGCAATCGTGCTGATCGTGCTGATCGTGCGCAACGTCATCCGCCAACTCGGCAAGGATCCCGGTGAATTGAACTCCATCGCCATGCGCGTGGAGCACGGCGACTACAATATTGACGACGGCAGCCCCAAAATCGGTGTGTACGGCTCCATCGTGGCCATGGTCAAAGCCTTGGAAGGCCATATCGAAACCGCTCGCCGGGAATCGGAAAACGCCAGGGAGCAGTCCCGCAAAGCCGAGGAGGCCATGTGCCGCGCGGAAGCCGCCAGCGAGCAGGCCCGGGCCAAGACCGAGGCCATGCTGATCGCCGCCGACAGGCTGGAAGAAGTCGCCAACGTGGTTTCCTCGGCCTCCACCGAACTTTCCGCCCAGATCGAGCAATCCGACCGGGGTGCGGCGGAATCTGCCCAGCGTCTGTCGGAAGCGGCCACGGCCATGAACGAAATGAACGCCACCGTGCAGGAAGTCGCCAGAAACGCCGGCGCTGCTTCCGGCGCTTCCGCCGAAACCAAGGCCAAGGCCGAGGACGGCGCGCGCATTGTGGAAAAATCCCTTCAGAGCATCAACAAGGTGCACCAGGTTTCCGTGGAACTCAAAGGAGACATGGTCCAGCTCAACGAACATGCCCAGGCCATCAGCCGGATCATGAATGTGATTTCCGACATTGCGGACCAGACGAACCTGCTGGCCCTGAATGCCGCCATCGAGGCGGCCCGCGCGGGCGAGGCCGGACGCGGCTTTGCCGTGGTGGCCGACGAAGTGCGCAAACTGGCCGAAAAGACCATGAGTTCCACCCAGGATGTGGGCAACGCCATCAGCGCCATTCAGGCAAGCACGGCCAAGAGCACGGCCTCGGTGGACGACGCCGTGGTCCGGATCGAAGAGGCCACGGAATACGCCAATGCCTCGGGCCAGGCCCTGGAAGCCATTGTCTCCACGGTGGAGGGCACGGCGGACCAAGTCAACGCCATTGCCACGGCCAGTGAAGAGCAGTCGGCGGCCAGCGAGGAAATCAACCATTCCATCGTCCAGGTCAACGACATGTCCCGGCAGACGGCCGATGCCATGGCTGAAGCGGCCAAGGCCGTTTCTGACCTGGCCGCCCAGGCGCAGGGCCTCACGCTTCTGATCCAGGAAATGAAGCAGAGCTGATGCCGCCCGGCGGGGGATCGGGCCGGAGCCCGGTTTCCCGCCGTCCGGCACGCCGCCTTGACACGGCTCTGTTCCGGGCATAGGTTTCAAAGAACTATCCGTTCCGGCTTTGCGGCCGTGATTTGCGTACTTTCATGCGGCACCGGCGGAGTCTTACGGGCCTTCCTTCATTAGTATGTTACGTTTGGAATGTTATAATTTCAAACTCCACGCCGCCCGCGTGCTGCGAAAAAAACGCGGTTTTTCCTTGCAATGGGGCGCGGGTGTCCGCTTACACGGCCACCAGAGCAATTCAATCATTTCAACCGTGACTTGCTCTAATAATGTCGGATTGTTGCCGTTTCTTCCCTCGAAACGAACGTGCTCCACACTTTTCTCCTTCGCGGAGGCATGTATGTTTATCCAGCGCCTCTTTTTCTGGGCAGCATCCTGCTGCCTCAGTCTGATTCTTGCCGCTCCGGGTTTTGCCGCCTCCTCCCGGCCCGCCGAAGCCGCGCGGGTCATCGCCGTGACGCCGGGGGCCTTTGTGCAGCGCGGAAATGCGCGCGCGCCCCTCAAACTGAAAGATCCGCTGTATAAAGAGGATCAGGTCAGCACCGACGCCACCGGCAAGCTGCAACTGCTTTTTGCCGACGACACCACGGTGGCCGTGGCACCGGACAGCATGGTCAATATCGCTGATTTCAGCTTCGGCGGACCGGCCAAGGCCAGCTTCGCCCTGGGCGTGGGCCGGGGCCTGGCCCGGGTGGTCACCGGCAAGGTGGTGGAGCAAAACCGCGAAGGTTTCAAAGTCACCACGCCACACGCCACGGTGGGCATTCGCGGCACTATTCTGACCGCCGACGTGCGCAGTCCCTCCCAGAGCAAATTCATCCTCAGCCAATTGGGCGCGGGCCACACCGTCAGTGTGCTCAATACCGCCACAGGCCAGCACACGGAAATGCCCAAAGCCGGTCTGACCACGGAAGTAGGAGCCACGGGCAATGTGCTGCGCCCGGCCACGCCCGCTGAAATGAACACTGTTCAGACAGTGACGCGCCAGACCCGCCAAGCTCCGCAAACCGTCGCTACGGGCAATTCTGCGGCTCGGGGCGTTCCAGCGGCAACGGAAGCCGTGTCTCCGGTCCAGGCGCAATCATCGTCGGAGGTTGCGGAAAATCCGGCGTCGACGACAACGGACAGTCCCGCCTCCATGGGCGCGGCCGGGGTGGAAGACCCTTCCGGCGGCCACAGCGTGGCCGGTAAGGGAGACGCTACGGTCAGCCAGGTTGTGGCCACCGCTCCCAAGAGCAGCGAAGAGACGCTGCAGGACGCCGTAACGGGCGGTTTGGCCGACAGCCTGGCTCCCGGCGGCGATCTCACGCCCGGGGCAGGTGACAATCCCGGCGGAATCATCGCCAGTTATAAGGGTAAGCTTTTTTCTTCTACAGCTAACGGCACATTCGGTTTTGATCTCAACTTGGGCAAAGGCGTACTAAGCAACGGCATTATGATTGTAAACCACCAAAGTGGAACGCAATATAATGGTAACAATGGCATCGGCGTCATGAACGGCCCGGATTTTAATCTGAATTTCAATCAGATGACCTCGACGGATAGTACCGAACTCGGCAACATTACTGGCAACATTAATGGTAGCCTGAGCGGCGGAAACGCGCAAACCGGACCCGATAACGTGGATATCACAAATTGGGGAGTGGACACCGGAAAACCCGGTGTCTCCATCGGGGGCAACAGCGGCTGCGGTACCCGTCAATAAAAATTTGTCCGCGTATGCTCCGCCATCCGCATCTCTGCGCGCTCTGGGTTGTTCTTTTACTGTTTTTTCCCCTGCGGGCAACGGCGGCGCCGTTGCCCGCACTCCATCTGGCTTTGGTCCAAAGCCGCGCCCTGGCCAAAACGCTCGTCAACAAAGGCCGCTACGAGGAGGCCTATCAGTTCTACATGCGCCTCTTGCGCGAAGAGCCGGACAATGACGAAACCAATTACGGGCTGGCTCTGGCCGCCGCCCGCACCCGGCGCTATTCCCAGGCCCTGCTGGCCTTTGAACGACTCATCGACCGCTATCCGGCGGACGCCAAGCTGCGCCGCTCCCTGGCCGACGTCTATCTGCGCCTGGGCGACAGGGACGCGGCCCGCCGCGAACTGGATATGGCCCGCCAGTACGACCCGACCCTTACGGAAGAGCGTATCGCTCGCGTGCTGGACAGCCTGGAAAGCGTTCAATCCCGTTTTCAGGTCCATGGCCGGGTCAGCGGCGGCGTCATGTACGACTCCAACGCCAATCAGGGTCCGGCCTCGGACAAGATGAGCCTCGGGCTTTTCGACAATCTGACCGTGCACGGGGTCAAGGCCGTGGACAGCTGGGGTTCCTACCTCAACGGCATGCTGGACGCAGGTTGGCGGCTGGAAGAGGACAGCCCCTGGTGGTTCGTCTCGGACATCGCTTTTTTCAAGCGCTGGAACGGCAATCCCAATTTACCCGTCAACAACGACTTTTCCTGGGGCCGGGCCGCGCTGGGCCTGCGGCATATGTCTTCCAGAACCCTCACCGAACTGCGCGTCAAGGGAGAAATGGCCGACCAGAGCCTGGACCAGCGCGTGAGCGTGCTGGGGCCTGAGGGCACGTTCGTCTGGGCGGTGCTGCCCAATCTGCAGTTGATTACCCGCGCCGCCGCTGAAAAACGCGCCTATACCCTGGATATCGGCCGCGACGGCACCTATTGGTGGGTGGGGGAATACATGCGCGTGCTGCTGGGCTCGTCCGGCCATGAGATGACCCTGGGGCTGCGTGCCCTGGGCTCGGCCGTGGACGATGCCGATTACAGCTACCACGGCCTGGAGGCCAGCCTGCGCCTGCGCCTCAAAGTTACGGACAAGTTCCAACTGTTGCCCTTTGCCAGCATGCGCCGCGAAAACTATGACGGCCCGGCCACCGTGCTGGAACAGGAATACCGCCGGGACACGGTCTGCCGTACCGGGCTGTTCGCCCTGTACAATCTGACCTCCAGCCTCCAGGCGGAGGCCGGCGTGCAGTATGTGGACACCCGCTCATCCTCCCCGCTCTATACTTACCGGCAGTATACCTTCAATATGGGCCTGGCCTGGACGTTCTGAGGCTGACGGCGCGGAGGCGGCGCACTGAAAACCAGAGACGACCTCGCGTGTCCGCTCTCTGGAACAGTACGGCGTTATTCAGCGCCGCACCGGTAGAAAAAGGTGGAGCCGCGGGCCCCGCCCGTGTGATGAGGATACATGCCGTCACGCCGATAAAAGACACGTTTTCACTCCGACATCAGTCGCCTTTGGTGACGAAAAAGACACTGATGCAGGCGGAATATCGCGAGCGATCTCTTCCCACAGTTACAAAAACATGGGTAGGAGTTGCGATAAGGCCCACATTTTCACCATCAGCGGGCGCGGCAAAGGGGAAAATGAAACTTTCTCCATTGACCGAACTCAGCCCGATTCCGGATGCGCCGCAGAAAAAATACGCATCGTCAATGCCATGGGCGAAACCGCCTTCCGCAAAGGCGGGCAGGCGGGGACAATGAAAATCCTGCCCCCAGATGATGCGGCCGTTAAATTTTCTGCCCGTATCATAACGCGTACTTGCCGGTTTGAATTCCAGGGCGTTTTCCATGGCGGCCTCCGTACTTCAAAATTTTAGTACATAATCACAGCCTAGTAGCACATCTTGTATAATTATAGAATAACAAATCAAAAACTGTCAACTATCCCGCATCCCGGCAGAACCACCGGGCAGAAAGGACTCCGCCGCTTAATAACGCACTGCACATAGGGAACGTTGCCTGTCACATCAAAGAGCCTGCTTCTCTCTGCGCATTCGCATGCGCCGTATCGGAACAGGTATCTCCGCACGGCTCGAAGCAGCGTGCAAGAATGCTCCATACCCTTTATCCCCAGTTTTACGCGCCCGTCCCAAGTTTGGCTTCAGGAGTATCCGAACCGCGTCCTTGAACCTTCGCCGTCCTTGAGGCAGAGTGAGGCACCAGCCACCAGGAGGGCCGGAGGAGCATGCCCAGACCACTATCCCGACATCCGGCCTTGCGGCGCGCGGCCCTGGCCCTGCTGCCCGGACTGGCCGTCAGCGGCCTGATGCTGTTGCTGTACCTGTTGCAGCCGCCCCTGCTCCGGCAGCTCGACAATGAAATCTACGATCTTTTTCTGACTTCCCGGCAGGCGCCGCCGCCCTCGGATGCGCCCGTGGTGGTGGACATCGACGAAAAAAGCCTGGCCGCATACGGCCAGTGGCCCTGGCCCCGCTACCTGGTGGCTCGGCTCATCGACAATCTGACCCGAAACGGCGCGGCCTCCGTGGCTCTGGATATTCTGCTGGCCGAGCCGGACCGCAGTTCGCCCAACCTGCTGCGCCAGCGGCTGCGCCAGGATTTCGGGGTGGAACTCGACCTGGAAAAACTGCCCCCCGACCTGGCGGACAACGACGCCATGCTGGCGGCGACGCTGGCCCGCAGTCCCGCGGTGCTCGGCGTATTCATGCAGTTCGACCCATATAAAGTCCCGCCCTCATCCCTGCCCCGCCCCACGGGTCTGGCCGAGCAGACGCCCGCAGGCGCGCCGCCGCCGCGCGATACCGTGCTGCGCGCCACGTCGGCCCTGCTGCCCCTGCCTGTTTTCAGCCGGGCCGCGCCGGCAGGGGCCATCAACGTGGCCCCCGGCACGGACGGCGTGGTGCGCGAAGTGCCCCTGCTCTACCGCCTGGGCGACAATATTTACGCCAATCTCTCCCTGCGTGCCCTGATGCGCGGCCTGGACGTCAAAACCATGATTCTGCGTTCCGGCCCCGAGGGTCTCACGGAAATCCGGCTGGGGCCCTACCGCATCCCGGTTTCGACGCGGGGCCTGATGCGCGTGCCCTTCAAGGGTCCGCGCGGCGTCTACCCCTATTACAGCGCCGTGGACATTCTGGAAAAGCGCGTGCCGCCGGAGCAACTGGAGGGGCGGGTCGTGTTTGTGGGCACGTCCGCGGCCGGGCTTCAGGATATTCGCGCCACGCCCTTCGACACGGTCTATCCCGGCGTGGAAGTGCACGCCGCTGTGGTGGACGCCATCCTGAACCAGGACCACATCGTGCAGCCGGACGCCACGCCCGGCATTCAGGCCCTGGCGATTCTGCTGGCCGGACTGGTCGCGGCTTTGGTATTCAGCTTCACCCGCGCCTTTATTTACGGCCCGGCCTGCCTGCTCCTGGCCGGTGGCGCGATCTGGGGCTCCGGCCATCTTTTCGCCCAGGGTCAGTTCATTTCCCCGCTCTATGTGGTGCTGACCATCCTGGCTCAAGGGCTGTGCATCCTGCCCGTGCGCTTCTGGCAGGAGGAAAAACAGAAGCGCATGCTGCGCCAGGCTTTCAGCCGCTATGTGGCGCCGGAGGTAGTGGCCCGCATCGCCGCGCGCGAAGGCGACATCTTCGCCGGTGAGGAACGCGACGTCAGCGTGCTGTTCACCGACATACGCGGCTTCACCAGCCTCTCGGAAAAACTGGAGCCACAACAGGTAGTAGCTCTGCTCAACCGCTATTTCACGCCCATGACCGCCTGTGTGCGGGACAGCGGCGGCACTCTGGACAAGTTCATCGGCGACGCCATCATGGCCTTCTGGAACGCCCCCCTGGACGTGCCGGACCATCCCCGGCGCGCCGTGGCCGCCGCCGTGCGCATGCAGGCCCTGCTGCGCGGGCTCAATCCCGCGCTGGAAAAAGAATTCGGCGTGCGCCTGCGCATCGGCGCGGGCCTGCACTGCGGGCCGGTCTACGTGGGCAATATGGGGTCCGAGGATCTGCTGGACTACACCTGCATCGGCGACACGGTCAATCTGGCCTCGCGCCTGGAGGGCATGTGCGCCAAGTACGGGGCGAGCGTCGTGGTCAGCGGCGCCGTGGCGGAGCGTTGCGGCGCGGCCTTTTACTTCCGCGCTCTGGACAGCATCCGGGTCAAGGGCAAATCCAGGCCGGTAGCCATCTTTTCCGTGCATGAGCAGGAAGAAGCCCGACGCCGCGAAGCGGAATTCGCCACCGCGCGGGACGCGCTGCAATGCTACGCGCAGGGCGATTTCGCCGCTGCCGGAAGACTATTCGGGCGCTTGCGCGAATCCTCCACTGAGAGTAACGTACTTTACGAATTATACAGCGGCCGTTGCGCGGCGCTTTGTGCGGACCCGCCCGAAAATTGGGATGGCATCTGGACGTTTAACAGCAAATGAGATTGACATGAAAATCCGGCTGTGGGGGACGCGAGGTTCCGTCCCCGTGTCCTCGCCGCAAATGACGCGTTACGGAGGCGACACGACCTGCATTGAAGTCAGGAGCGAATCAGGCGGCCGCCTGATTCTGGATGCCGGTACCGGCATCCACGCCTTGGGCGACAGCATGGATCATGAAATCCCCACGGATTGCACCATCTGTTTCAGCCACGCCCATTGGGACCACCTTCAGGGCCTGCCCCATTTCAAACCGCTTTACAATCCCAACTGGCGTTTGAACCTGCGCGGCCCCGTTCTTGCCGGGGACGTTCCTTTCTCCCAAAACCTGCTGGAAATCTTTGACGAAAAACATTTTCCCGTGCCCTGGCGCGAACTGCCCCGGCGGCCCATCCTGGAATTCACGCCCGGCGAGCAGTTCCAGGTGGACGACATGACGGTGAAGACCTGTCCCACCGCCCACCCCGGTTCCTGCGCGGCCTACCGCATTGAGGCCGACGGTTGGAGCTTCGTTTTTACCGGCGACCACGAATGCGGCGACAAGGGCGACAGCGAGGCCACAAAACGCCTGCTGGATTTCATGGCCGGAGCGGATGTGGCCCTGGTGGACGGGCATTATTTTCTCAAAGACTACCCCCTGCACCAGGGCTGGGGGCACAGCGCCCTGGAGCAGTGGCCCGCGCTCCTGGCCGGACGCGGCGTCAAACACCTGATCTACACCCATTACGACCCTTCCTACTGCGACAGAGAGCTGGATAAGGTTTTTGACGCCCTGCGTGAAAACTGCCGCCTCCCGATTTCCCTCCAGTTGGGCTGCCAGGGCATGCTGATCACGGCTGACGGCGGCGAAACGGAAGAACGGGAAGAAAGCCTGGAATCCATCAACTGCAAGCTCTGCGATTTCTTCCATCGCATTTCACACTTTTCCGACACCAACGTTGTTCTGGACAGCGTCCTGAATCAGGCCCGCGCCTTGAGCAACGCCGATGCGGGAACCATCTACCTGCTGGAAAACAACAGCCTGGTTTTTTCCTACGCGGCCAACGACACGCTGTTTCCAGGCTCGGAAGCCAACAAATACGCCTACCTTAACGCCAGCCTGCCCCTGGACACCGCTTCCATCGCCGGTTTCGTGGCCTGTACGGGCCGTGTCCTGAACATCCCGGACGTGCGCGCCATTCCCCGGAGCGAGCCCTATACCTTCAACGACGCCTTTGACCTTGCCACGGGATATCGCACGGTTTCCATGCTCACCGTGCCCTTTACGGACGTGCAGAACAGGATTCTCGGCGTCCTGCAATTGATCAACAGCGTAAAAAACGGCCGGATCCAGGCCTTCCCGCCCAACACGGTACGCTATGTGGGCCGCCTGGTGATGCTGGCCGGCAATTCCCTGGAACGGGCACGCCTGGCTAATGACCTGATTCTGCGCATGCTCAGGACGGCCTCGTTGCGCGACCCGCGCGAGACGGCCAGCCATGTGCGCCGGGTGGGGGCCATGGCCGCTGAAATCTACCACCGCTGGGCGGAAAAACACGGCCTGAGCGCCGAGGAAATCCGCGCGGCCAAGGGCCGTTTGCGCCTGGCGGCCATGCTCCATGACGTGGGCAAGGTGGGCATACCCGACGCCATCCTGAAAAAACCCGGCCGCCTCACGCCCGAGGAACGCAGAATCATGGAAAAGCATGCGGTCATGGGCGCCAGGCTGTTTGAAAACGCCACTCAGGATGTGGACATGCTGGCCCATACCATCGCCCTGCACCACCACCAGAAATGGAACGGCTCAGGCTATACCGGTTCGGACAAGCATCCCCTGCTGTCCGGTACGGACATCCCCCTGGAAGCCCGGATCACGGCCATTGCCGACGTCTATGACGCGCTTATTTCCCGGCGTTGCTACAAGGAAGCCTGGGATGTAAAAGACGCTCTAGACATTCTGCGCAACGACTCGGGAAGCCATTTCGACCCGGAACTGGTGGATGTCTTCATGGAAATCCACGACGTGATTACCGCCATCTGCAAGCGGAGAGAGGGAGAGAGAGAGAGAGAGAGAGAGAGAGAGAGAGAGAGAGAGAGAGAGAGAGAGCATCGTGAAGAGAGCCAGCATATGACGTCTCTCTTTTCGCGCATTCTGAGCGTGCTTCTGACCATCTGTTTTCTGTCGGATCCTCTCTCCTTGCGCGCCATGGAAGGCACGGAAACGGCCCGCGTCGGCTATTACGAAGACGGCGACTATATGCGCCGCACTCACAGCGGCGAGTATGTCGGCTTCAATTTTGAATATCTGCAGGAGATTTCCAAATTCAGCGGCCTGACCTACCAGGTGGTGGACGGCGTGAGTTGGGAACATACCCTGGAGATGCTGGAAAAAGGCGAAATCGACATCTTGCCCGCCGTGTACTACACGCCGGAACGGGCCAAAAAGATGCTTTTTTCCGAGCTGCCCATGCTGAGCCTGTACACCACGCTCAACGTCCGGGCGGACGACGGGCGTTACTCCTATGAGGACTTTCCCTCCTTCCGGGGCATGAAGGTGGGCATCATCGCCAACAGCAAGGACGGCGAAAAATTCCGCCAGTACTGCCGGGACAACGGCCTGGACCTGATCATTGTTCCCTATGCGGAAACCGCCGGCCTGCTTGACGCGCTGGCGGACAAAACCCTGGACGGCGTGGCCATCACCCACCTGGGCCGCAACAGCATTTTCCGCAGCGTGGCCCAGTTTTCGCCGGAGCCCATGTATATTGCCGTGGCCAAGGACCGGCCGGACCTGCTGGCCCGCATCAACAAGGCCATGAACATCATCGACCTGCGCGATCCCTATTACGCCATGCGCCTGCACGCCAAGTATTTTTCGGTCAGCACGGAGCAGAAACCCGTTTTTACCGAGCAGGAAGAGGCGTTCATCGCCGAGAAAAAAATCATCAAAGCCTCGTATGATCCCAGTTGGGCGCCTCTGGAATATACGGATCCCGCAACGGGCCGCTTTACCGGCGTGGTGGCGGACCTTTTCAAGCATATCGAGAGCGAGAGCGGCCTGCTCTTTGACTTTATACCGCTGCCCCAGCAGAAGGGTTTGGAAATGGCCGCCCAGGGCGAGATAGATGTGGTTTGCGTGCTGGACGGAGACTACCTCTGGAATGAACACTACAACCTCAATACCACCGGCGAATATCTGAGCAGCCCGGCCCTTCTGGTCCGCCCCCGGCAGGGAGGAGAGATCAGAACCATTGCCCTGCAGCGGGATTACTGGCTTTCCAAGAGCATCGCCGAGGAGAATCCCGGCAAAAAAATTCTGTATTGCGATTCCGTGAAAGAATGTTTCAATGCCCTGCTGGAAGGCAAGGCCGACGCCACCTACGCCAATGCCCATATCGTCAACTACCTGCGGGCCGAACCGCGTTACGCCACACTGAACGCGACGCCCCTGGGCAGATACACGAGCCAGTTGCGCATCGGCGTCTCCCGCCATGCCGATCCCCGCTTGTTCGCCATTCTGGACAAGTGCGTCCAGTACATCTCCATGGAAGAGATGGACGACCTGGTGCTGAAAAACACCATCAAGCCCCGCAGCATCCGCCTGCGGGATTTTGTGGCCGAGCATCCGGCGGAGGTCATCAGCGGCATTGTGGCCGTATTCGGCCTGATCATCCTGTTGCTGGCATACAGCCTGGCCATGAAATCCAGGCACAATGTGCAGATCCAATCCCTGCTCTACCGGGACCGGCTGACCGGCCTGGACAATATCGACAAGTTCTACGTGGAATGTAACCGCCTGCTGGCCGGTTCCAAAAATGAATACGCCCTGCTCTACGGCGACATCAGCCAGTTCAAAATCGTCAACGACAACTTCGGTTTTGCCGTGGGCGACGAACTCCTCCGCGCTTACGCGGCCATTCTGCGGGACAGCGTCGGCCAGGGCGAGCGTTGCGCGCGCGTTTCCGCCGACCACTTCATTCTGTTGCTGCGCTACCAAGGATGGGAACAACTGCTGGCGCGCACCAAAGACATGGCCCAGTCCCTGGACGTCTGGCGCTATGCCCAGGGCCTTCCCTACAAAATCGGCACGGTCTTCGGCGTCTATCTGGTGAACAAGACGGAAAAGCACAATATCCACCTCATGCTGGATCTGGCCAACTACGCCCGCAGAAACGCCAAACTGACCATGCGCGGCCCTCTGGTGCTCTATGACGAAAAAATGCGCCAGGACGCCCTGTTGCAGCAGGAATTGAGCGGGCACCTGGAAAGCGCCCTGGAACATGGCGAACTGACGGCGTGGTTCCAGCCCAAGGTGGACATGCCCAGCGGCGAAATTATCGGCAGCGAGGCGCTGGTGCGCTGGAATCACCCGGCGCGCGGTCTGCTCATGCCGGGCAGTTTCATGCCTCTGTTTGAGCGCAACGGCGCGGTGGTCCAGATCGACATCTACGTTTTTGAACAGGTCTGCAAGGCTCTGAGCCAGTGGAACAAGCAAGGCCTGCCTGTTCATCCGGTATCCTGCAATTTTTCCAGCCTGCATTTCGACCGGGCGGATTTTCCGCGACAACTGGCGGACATCGCCGCCCGTTATGAAGTGCCCCACGCGCTGCTGGAGGTGGAAATCACCGAAAGTTCCATCATGCGCAACCCGGAATCCGCCTGCGCCCAGATCATGCAGTTGAAGGAACGCGGCTTCCTGATTGCCATCGACGACTTTGGTTCCGGCTATTCCTCACTGGGCCAGATCCAGCAGATCATGGCCGACGTGCTCAAACTGGACCGCAGCTTTGTCCAGCGCAACATCCTCGGCGCGCGGGAGCAGATCGTGCTCAGCAATGTCATCCGCATGGCTACGGAACTGGGCATGTCGGTCATTTGCGAAGGCGTGGAAACCGGGGAGCAGGCGGATATCCTCATCCAGCTGGGCTGCCGCAACGCCCAGGGCTTTTTCTACGCCAAACCCATGCCCAGGCGGGATTTTGAACAGCTTCTGCAAAAAGGAGCCCGGCTGCCGGTATAAACATCATGGAGCCGTTCCGCCTTGAGCCTGGCGCGCGGGATGCCTCAATTGCCGCCGCCCGGCACGGATTTTTCCGAATCCGTGCCGGGCGGCTCAACGTTTCAAGGCAGACGCTTCCGGGCGAGGGAGATCATCAGGCGATTCCGTTCCGCGCGGCCATGCTTTCCAGAACCAAACTTCGCAGGCGTTCCACCTGGGCGGCGGCATCGTAGTCCCGCCGTACGGCGTTGCGCGCCTCCTGTCCGATAAAGGCCAGCCGGGGGGCGCGCGCCGCCACACCGGCCACGGTTTCGGCCATGGCCCGCGCATCCCAGAAATCGCAGAGAAAACCGTTGACCCCGTGGCGAAGCACTTCGCGCACGGGCGCGGTGTCCGATCCCACCACCAGGCCGCCGCAGGCCATGGCCTCCAGAATGCCGGTGGACAGCGCATATGGGGCCGTCAGATAGACGTGCACCGTGGAGGCCCGCAGCATCCG
This sequence comes from Desulfovibrio sp., assembly GCF_018379785.1. Classification (GTDB taxonomy): domain Bacteria; phylum Desulfobacterota; class Desulfovibrionia; order Desulfovibrionales; family Desulfovibrionaceae; genus Desulfovibrio. The sequence goes on along the minus strand of NZ_JAGZUV010000056.1, from coordinate 17,574 downwards.
GCGGTACTCATTCAGCGGGCGCGGCCCCAGCAGATGCACACGGGCGCGGGCCTCGGGCGAAAGCGGCAGATCCTCGCGGCACCGGCACAGGGCTTCCGCCTCGCGCCGCCGGGTTTCCTCGCCGGAACGGCCGCCGTGGTTCCCCGGCGCGGGCCAGGCCACCAGCACGTGGCAGGCGGGACGCAATTCCAGCAGACGCGGCAGACAACGCACAAACTGCGCGAAACCACGTGCCGTGTCGTGCAGCGGGCCGGAAAAACTTATCAGTTCGCCCGCGTCGGCAAGATCAAGCCCGCCGCCCGCAAAACCCGCCACCGGCGCGGGCGAAAAAAAGGCCGTGTCCACGCCGCTGTGCAGTACCCGAAGGCCTTGCGCCAGAAATTCGGGATACTGGCTACGTTGCCATTCCGACGAGATCACCGCCAGATCCGCATCGCCCAGCGCATTGTATTCCCAGAGATTGCGCACCCTGGCCGGGGCGAAATCCGCCGGGGGACGGGGCCGCCCCCGGTTGAAGAAGCAATGGCTCTCCCCCTGGTTGTAAAACCAGTCCGCCCGCACCAAGTAGAAGGCTTCGGGAAAAATATCCCGCACATAGAGGCTGCCGCCCGCGGAAGACGAGGCACAGACCAGATCGGGCGCAAATCCGTCTTTGCGCAGGCCCAGCATGGCGTTGCCCGCCCTGGCCCCGCGCCGGAAACGGAGCACGGCCTCGCGCTCGGCCGGATCGTCGCCGGCGTGGCTGAGCGGCGGGGCCAGGCGCAGACGGCGCACGCCGGGCAGCCCTCCCTTCTGGCCGGTTTCGGACAGAAAGAGCACCGTGTTTTCCTGCTCGGTGCCGAAGCTGTGGGCCAGCAGCCGGAACGGGCCGGGAAAGGAACCGTGTAGAAATAGAATGCGCATATGGCCGCCTTATGTCGGAATGCCCCCCGCCCCATGCCGGGCGCTCTCTTCTCCCTCGCTGTTCCGGGCCCCGCCCTCCCCGCCGTCGCTCTTTTCATCGCGCAGCTTCTGCAAAAACTCCCGGCCCTGGCCGGTCTGCAAAAAGCCCTGCAGGGCACGCACCACCTGCGGATCGTATTTGCGGGGCGTCTCGTTGAGAATTGCCAGGGCCCGCTCCATACTGTGGGCCATGCGATAAGAACGCGGCCGCACCAAAGCGCAGAAGGTATTGGCCACGGCCAGGATGCGGGCGTTAAAGCAGATATGGTCGCCCTTGAGCCCGTCCGGATAGCCCGAACCGTCCAGGCGTTCATACATCTGACTGATGGCTTCCAGCACGGGCAGGCCGAAATCGATGCCGGTAAGGGCGCGCCGGGCGTATTCCACATGCCGCTGCAACTGGGCCCGTTCCTCGGCGGAAAGCGCGCCGGTCTTGGTCAGCAGTTCCCTGGGCAGCTGGATCATGCCGATCTGGGACAGGCTGGCCGCCGTGCGCAGGGTCGCCAGGGTTTCGGCGTCGTTGAGGCCCAGGCAGTAGGCCAGGGTCACGGAAAGCTGGGCCGTGAAGGTTGACTGGCCGCAGAGATAGGGGTCCACGGCTTCGATAGCCCGCACAAAGACCGCCACGGTCTGGGTGATCATATGCTGGGCGCGCTGCTGGGCCAGCACCAGTTCGGTGATGTCGCTGTACACCGAAACCACGCCCGACATCCGCCCCTTGTCGTCCCGGAAGGGAGAGCAGGCCGTCAGGAAGTGGCGCGTCCGCCCTTCCACGGGCAGGGCTTCGGTGAAGCTGGCCATGCCTTCCGTCTGGTTCACGGCCAGAGTATGCGTCACCAGGCTGCGGGCCAGATCCGGCGGCAACCGGCTGTGGGGCAGGCCGCGCAGTTGCTCCACGCTCAAGCCCGTCATCCGGGCGTAACTCTGGTTGACGTAGTAGATCACGCCGCTCAGGTCGTTGAGCACAATTCCCGCCGACAGTGCGGAATTCACCCCGTCCATGATCTGTTTCTGCTGGTTGACCACCAGATAGAGGCGGCGCATCTGGTCCGCCACGGCGCGTTCCTGGCGGCCTACCAGCCACCACCACAGGGCCACCAGTACGATGCCGGCCAAGGCCGTCACCAGTCCGGCGGCGATCAGCACGTTTTTGCGGAAAGCGGCGTACTGCGCCTCGGCCTGGGCCGCGTCCACGCCCTGCATGACCAGCCAGGGCATGCCCGGCACGGGCAGTGCCAGGGTGTAAGCCCGCACTTCCCCGCCCCTGGCCGTGGGCGCGTCACGCAGGCTCAGGGGCAGACGGCCGCCGTCCAGCCGCCAGCCGGGCAGATTCAGCGTGCCGGAGCGCGCGGCGGGATTGATGAGCTGCACGTCCTGCCGGTGGGTCTGAAGGATGCCGGAACTGAATATGCCGTCGTCGCCGGTGCGGATAATGGCCCTGGCCACGGGCAGCACATTGTAGGTAGCCACCAGGATGGAAACCACCCGTTCCCCCGAGGCGTCCACATAGAGGGGCGCGAAGACCGGAAAGGCCATGTCCATGACCAGCTCGCCCTCCTGGCGGCGCACGGGCAGCATGACGGGCCGCCGGGTCTGCAGCACGGTTGCCAGAAAGGAGCGCTGGTCCTCGCTGAACTGCGGCGCATCGGACGGAGCCAGATACACCTCAAGATTCGCGTTCAGCAGATACGCGCCCCAAAGGCTGTTCTTCTCGATAAAGTCCTTCAACTGTCTGAGCATCATGGGCAGACGCGGGGCCAGGCTGTCCAGAGGATCGGGATCGCCCGCGTAGCCGCCCGCTTCTGCCTGTTCCACAGAAATATCCGAGGGCGTTTCAGGCAGAATTTCCGGCGGCGGGACGTCATGTTCCGGCCGCTGGGCCAGTTCCAGCAATTTTTCCGCCGGGATCTTGGAGGCGTCCGCCTCGGCCGCGAACAGGCGCAGCAGATCCAGGCCGGTAAAGGCTTCCACCTGGCCCTTGAGCGTGCCGGACCAGACCGTGAGCAAAGCCACCTTGTTGCCCGCCTGGGTGCTCATGTCCTGTTCCATGTCCCGCAGCAGCCGCTTTTGGGAAGTCTGCAGAATCCAGTGCGAGGCCACGGCCGCGGCAACCGCCACCAGCGCCAGCAGCGCCAGCATGATCAGCGCGGTGCGCCGTTTGCGGCGCGAGCTTTGAGTTGAGGAATCCTGTGCCATGATGTTTTCCTTACGTAACGACTCAACGCTCTCGCAGGGCGTTCTGCTTGGCTTTCAGAATGGGCTTGAGCAGATAGTCGAGCACCGTCTTCTTGCCGATCAGAATGTCCGCGGTCACGATCATGCCGGGAATAATGGGCAACACTTCATTGTGGTAGGTGATGGCCGTCTTTTGCGTGCGCACCTTGACCAGGTAATGATAGTTGCCCTTCTTGTCTTCGATGGTGTCGGCGCTGATGGACTCCAGCTTGCCCTCCAGGCCGCCGTAAATGGAGAAATCATAGGCCGAAACCTTGACCATCACCTCCTGGCCGGGCCGCAGAAAGGCCACGTCCTTGGGACTGACCTTGGCTTCCACCAGCAGGGTGTCGTCCAGAGGCACAATGTCCATGATGGGTTCGCCGGGCTTGACCACACCGCCCACGGTATTGATGTAAATCTGCTTCACCGTGCCGCGCACCGGAGTACGCAGTTCCGTGCGGGTCACGCGGTCGCTGCCTGCGGCCAGCGTTTCGCGCAGGGAGTTCAGCTCCAGGCGGCGCTTGTTGATTTCCTCGGTGATGGCCGCGTTCTGCTCCGCCCTGCGCGAGGCGATGCGCTGCTTCGATTCCTCGGCAGCGGCCTGGGCCTTGGGAATGCTGGCCGCCAGCATGTCGATCTGCCCCTGGAGCTCCACGACTTTCTGTTGCAGGCCCAGATATTCCATGCGCGAAAAGTTGTTGCGCTGCACCAGGGCATAGGCCGTGTCGCGCTGCTCGATGGAGAGGGCCAGACTGCGGTCCAGCTGGGTCTTGCGGGCGACCTGCTCTTCCACATCGTGCCGCCGTTGCTCATACTGGGACTTGAGCACCTCGATTTCGGCATTGAGCTGGTTCTGGCGCGACTGCCAGGCGTTTTCCTGGTCGCGGATGATCTGCCGGGCGCGGGCCAGCGTGTTCTCGTCCACCTTGTGGCCGATGAGCTTGGCGGCCCAGTCCTGAAGATTTTCGGGAAAAACCGGCCGCTGATCCTTGAGTTCCGCTTCCAGGCGGGCAATAGCCAGACTGTTTTCCATGGCCTTGTTCACGGCGTCGCGGTAGGAGGATTCGGCCAGCTCATTGTCCAGTTGGGCCAGCACGTCGCCCTTGTCCACGATCTGACCTTCGCGCACCAGCACGGCGCGCAGAATGCCGCCTTCCAGGTTCTGGATGGTCTGGGTGCGTTGCGAGCCCACCACCTGGCCCTCGGCATGGGTTACCTCGTCGATCTTGGCAAAGGCCGCCCAGACCAGCAGGCAGGCGAACATCACGGCCACGGTGACCGAAAGGGCGCGCACGCCGAAACGCGGCCGCCGGGCCAGAGCGGCGTCCACCTCGCCGGCGAACTGGATGTCGTCGGGGGTGAGGCCATGCAGGGGCGCGTCCATGGCCGCGAATAAGCCCGCATTGGGACCGGAACCGGCTCCGGGATGGGAACCCGGCCCGGCTCCGGGCGTTCCGGGCCCGGCGGGCGCATCAGTTCCGTCCTCCCCGCCGGTCTCGCCGCTTTTGCCCTTGTGAAGCACGGCCTCGCGGATGGACTGGATCAGACTATGGTCCGGCCTTTGCTCATTCTCGTCGCCCACGAACAGGGCGCGCAGAAATGACAGCGCGCCGCCGCCCTTTGCCGTTGAGTCCTTGGCCCCGGCCAGAGCCAGGGCCGCAAGCTCATCCTCGGACGGCAGCATGGGTTCGGGCATGGGCGGAAGGCCGGTTCCAGGCTCAGAGCCCTGCGGGGCCGGGGGAGATGAAGCACTCTTCTCCGCCGCGCCGGGCATCAGCGGCATAACATCCGTCAGTTTTTGCGGAATTCCGCCTTCAGGAACGTCCAGCGGCGGTTCCGGCACGGAACCGCCCGGCTGCGGAGCCCATGCCGTCGGGGCAGGCTCCGCAGCCGGGGATTTTTCCTCTTTCCAGGCGGCAAGATCCGTGGCGCGCGCGGTACGTTCGTCCAGCATGGCGGCAAAAGGCGTAGCGGCGTCAGCCGCATGAGCCGCGCCGGGCATGGCGGGCATTTCCCCGCCGGGACGCGCCTCCGCCTGAGGACGGCGTTCTTCCTCCACGGGCGCCGGAGCATTCTTCTTACCGGAACTCAACTGCATCTCAGTTCTCCACCGGCCGCATCCGCGCGGGCCGTTCCCCGTTGCCGGCGGCGTTCATGCTTTGCCGGGAGCGCTCGCGCAGGCGTTGAAGCACCATGTCGCGCGGGCCGTCCATCTTGATCTGGCCGTTTTCCATAACGATAAGGCGTTCCACAATGCGCAGCATGGACAAGCGATGGGTGACCAGCACCACAGTGCGCCCGTCCATGACGGTTTGCAGGCGCTTCTGGAGCATCAGTTCGGAATCCGTGTCCATATTGCTGGTGGGTTCGTCCAGGATCAGCACTTCCGGATCGCGCACCAGGGCACGGGCCAGGGCCACGGACTGCCGCTGCCCGCCGGAAAGCGCCTTGCCCTGCTCGCCCACCTGGGCCGCGAAGCCGGCGGGATTGTTGCGTAAAAAGTCCGTCACCCCGGCCAGAGCCGCGGCGCGCAGAATCAGGTGATCGTTGATGGAGGGATCGCCCAGGGCAATATTGTCCCGCACGCTGCCGTAAAAAAGCACCACGTCCTGCGGCAGCACGCCCACCCTGCCCCGCAGGTCCGAGCTGGGAATCTGGCGGATGTCCACATCCCCGAATTTCACGGCCCCTTCCTTGGGCTGGTACAGGCCGATCAGCAACTTGGACAGCGTGCTCTTGCCCGAGCCCATAGGCCCGATGATGCCCACCCGTTCGCCCGGCTCGATGTGCAGGGAGACGCGGTCCAGAGCCAGCCGCTCGGAACGGGGATAGGCGAAGGAGACGTTCTCCATGGTGAAGGAAGGCCGCAGCATGCCGAAATCCATGCAGGTCCGCTCGGCCTGATTTTCCGACGGCAGCTCCATGAGCATGTCCAGAGCCTTGAGGGTCACGTGCGAATTCTGCATGCGGGTGAGCAGCGAAGCCATCTGGAGCAACGGAGCCATGGTCCGGCCCACCAGAATGTTGCAGCCGATGAGCGCGCCCATGGTCATCAGGCCGTCGGTGATCCGGTACACGCCCCAGACGATCATGGCCACGGTCACGATCTGGGTGATGAGCATGGAGGCCGTGATGGCCAGGTTATTGTATTTGCGGGCCTCGCTGGTGGATTTGGCCGAAAGGCCCACCACCGACTCCCAGAGCCGCTGCATGCGGCTTTCCGCCATGCAGGACTTGAGGGTTTCCAGACCGCCCACGATTTCCACCAGCAAGGCGTTTTTCTGCATGTTCTGCTTGTAGCTGGCTTCGGCGCACCGGCGGGAGCGGTGTTGCAGAAGCAGGCCCACGCCCAGCAGAATGGGGATGGCCGCGATGGGCAGGAAGACCAGCGGGCCGCCGATAAAACCGATCAACAGCAGAAAGATCACCAGAAACGGCAGGTCAATGCAGGCCAGCAGGCTGGACGAGCTGAAAAATTCGCGCAACTGCTCGAATTCACGCAAGTTGTTGACCATGGCCCCGGTGGATTCCGGTTTGGCGTCCAGCCGCATGGAAAGCACTTTGTCCACCAGACTGCTGGAGAGCACGATGTCCGCGTTGCGCCCGGCCACGTCCACAAAATGGGTGCGCAGGGAGGAGAGCAGGAAGTTGAACAGGTAGATGATCAGAATGCCCATGGCCAGCACCCAGAGCGTCTCCGTGGCGTTGTTGGGCACCACACGGTCGTAGACGTTCATGACAAAGAGCGGGCTGGCCACGGCGATGAGGTTGATGACCACGCTTGCCAGGGCCACATGGCGGTAAATGGGCGCGTAATAGCGCAACACGTCCCAGAACCAGCGCTTGCCCTTGGACAGGGTCAGCTTTTCCGCGCGCTCGTCGGGCGCGGCCTGGACGGCTGCAAAAAGGGCGTAACCGGAATATTCCTCCTTGAGGGCGGCCAGGGGCACGCTTTGCGCGCTGTCGCTGATTTCGGGAAAGATCACTTCCGCCGTGTCCCCGCGCAAGGCGGTGAGCACGCAGGAGCGGTCTTTGGTGAGCAGAAGAATGCAGGGCAGCACCAGGGAGGGGATGTCTTCCAGCACGGGGCGGAAGGCGATACGGCCCGAAAGCCCTGCCTTGCGCGCCGCGCGCAGGCAGGCCTGCGGCGTCACCCTGCTGCCGGTGAGTCCGGCCATCAGAAATTGCGGCGAAACCGCCTTGCCCCGCAGGCGCAAAAGCACGGACAGGCTGCGCAGCAGACCGGGCATGAAGTCCACATCCGAAGGGCGCAACGGCCCCATGGCCTTGCCCTTGGCCGGAGTCTCCGCCGAGTCGCGGGCGTCGGGAACATCAGGGGCAGCGGCATCCGGGACGGGCGGCGCGCCGGTCCCGCCGGAGTGGGGAGCGGCAGCCTTGCCGCTTGCGGCCGGAGGGGCTTTGGGCTCCTCACCGGAAGCCGGGGCGGCCTTGCCCGCCACAGCGGAACGCGCCCGCAGGGCTGAAGCGACGGATCCCGTAAGCGTGGCGGCATGCGGCGCGGCGGCCTGCCCGTCCTGATGCGGCGCGCCATGCGCATCATGCGTATCAGGGGAATCGGCGTGGCCGGAGACGGACCGCGACGCCTGATCCGAATGCGCCGCGCGGCTTGCCTGGTCCGCGTGATCCGTATGATTCCGGCGATTCGAGCTGTCGGGGTGTTCCGTGCGCGCCGGGTCGGTCCGGGGATTCTGTTCTTCAAGATTGCCGGGAACGGCGGAAGGCATCCGCCCGATGTGTGTCGTACTGGGCTTATCCATGATTTTTCCGTTGCTGTGGGGCAAAAGCCCGCGGGCTTTTGCGGAGCGGTGTTGTCGCCGCCCCATTGCCCCTGCCCGGAAGTGAAATCCATCCGCGCGGGGCAATGCTGATTCCGTCAACAACTCCGGCGGCCTGAACGCCGGAGGCAGTCAACCGCCAGAGCAGATTAACTTTGAGAATTGGCATTCTCAAAGTTGACGCTGCCCTCAGCCTATCGTTGCTGTCGTCATCCGTAGCGCTGCTGTCTTGATCCGTAACACGGCTTCGCCGTGAACGGCTCAAGCAAGCCGCCCAGCGGCAACGGCTGACGCGCGCCGGGAACGCGGTCCCGCCTTGGCTTCAGGCGCGGGCGTCCGCTTTCGCAGCCGCCGGAGCAAAGTGGCTTCTCAAAGTTACTTTGCTCTAAAAGCCTATCCCAAGGGGGGAGGCAGCACAAGCTCCCTTCCACGCATACGCCGCCATACGCGCACACGGGAAGGCCAAAACCGGATTCAGCCCGGCGCTGGCGCACCGGGCTGAATCCCCTCTTACTTAAACCAACCGGGCGCGAATGCCTCGCGCGGATCCTCGCGGTCCTCCGGAGGTTTTTGCCCCAGCGGCCCGGTGTTTATGGACATCTGCGGCAGCAGATTGCCGGTGAGCGCGCACAGTCTGTATGCGCCCACCAGGATATTGCCGCGCGCAGTTTCCGCCTGCGTGGATGAATTGTACAGCTCGCTTTCCGTGTCCAGCACGTCCAGCAGGCTGCGCTTGCCGATCTGGAACTGCTCCAGATAGGCGGTGCGGGTGTATTTGTTGTATTCAATGGCCTTGGAGTAGTGCTTGTACTGCTCCTGGGCGGCCTGATAGTTGGTCCAGGTGCTCTCGATATCCAGTTTGAGGTCGTCGATGTAATTGTACATCACCTGCCGCGACTGGCGGATGCGCGCCGAAGCGGCCTTCCGTTCGGCCAGGTCGGCCCCGCTGTTGAAAATGTTCCAACGCACGGTGCCCAGCACGTCGAAGCTGTAGATCCAGCGGTCACTGGAACCGCCCCGGTCTGTATAGTCCGGCCCGGCCTCCAGGTTAAAAGTGGGATAAAAGGCGGAATCCGCCAGCTCCCGTTCGGCCCGGGCGGCCCGGATATCCTTCATGTAGGCCGCCAGTTTGGGATTGTTCTTCTCAGCCAGATCAAAAACCGGCTCAGGGCCCTTGAATATCTCGGGCGGCATGGTCACCGGCGCGAGCTTGCCGAAGGCCTGCATGCCTGTCAGCCGGGTATAGGTTTCCTCGGCCACCAGCAGGGAGGCCTTGGCTTCGGAAAGGCTCGACAAGGCGCGGGAAAGGCGCGATTGCGCCTGGCTCACGTCGGCCGCCGTATCCGCGCCCAGATTGGCGCGGTCCTGGGCCTGTCCCAGAATGGCCTTGTGCTGGGCCACGTTTTTCTCGGACAGGGCATAGATAGTGCGGCGGCGCAACAGGTCAATATGGGCAATGATGCCGTCCAGGGAAAGGGAGGTGGCGGTATCAAAAACCCGCTCTTTGACCGAATCCAGAGTGGATTGCGCGCTACGCACGCGCGAACGGGTGGCGAAGCCGTCCCAGATGGGCTGGACAAGCTTCGCGCTGACACCGGCCAGACCCCACATCTGCTCGTCCAGATTCTGGCCCCTGGTGGTGGAATCACTCAAAATGCTGCCGCCGGCCCGGCCGGTGACGTCAACGCGCGGGCCGAAACCGGCTTTGGCCCGGTCCACCTCATGCTCCAGCACCTGACGGTTTTCCAGCATGCCGCGCAGGCTGCGATGAGTGCGTAAAACGCCGTATACCGTGTCCTCGACGGTAATGGGTTGACCGGGAGGAGGCGGAGGGGGGTAGGCGGCTTCCGCCGCCGCTACTGCTACGGGAAGCAACAGCGCCAAAACAGAGAGGGAGAAGGATAACAGTTTCACGGTTCACTCCAAATAAGGGAAAACAACCCCGTTGCGGCGTTTTCCCGCTGATGGCATGCCAGCCACTATGGCCCACATTACCGCCGGAACAGGCGGGGTCCGTCAATCCCGCGCCGGCAACGACATGCCATGCCACCGCCACTGTTTTTATGGCGGCCTGAACACTTATACGGCAAGTGCTGGGCTTAGCTTTAGCACAAACGGAATAAAAAAGTCCACAAATAGAAAAGTTTTTTCTCTAGAAAAGGTTTAGGGCAAAAGAATTTTTTTTCTAGAAAGAATGTGAATGCCGCTGCTCACAGTTTAAGCGATCAGCGCACCCCGGCAAAGTCATAACTACTTTGTGTTGAAGAAATATTGTATAAAAATAAAATATATTTTTTCTCAATATCAAGGCATACAGCGGAATTAACATTATAAATGTAAAACGGACAAGTATAAATAAGCTTATATATTTTATATCCATTTATAATTTAAAAAACTTTATTCCCCTAAAATCACTCCGAAATCATCATCCGCTCGAAGCAAATGCAGGCATAAAAAATAAATATATATTTTTATAGTATGATGACTCAATTTTTTAATTGACAGTAATGCAGGTAAAATGTAGATGCACACTATATTATAATTGCATATACAGCTCTGCATATATTCATATTCTATTTATCACATAAATAAATCAATATAATATTTATTTATTCATTAGGTATCACCAACACAAATGCCTATCGATAGAATATATGGGCAATGGCCGGTCACATTTATGTCCGGCTAAAAGACTGCCTCAAGCAAGGATTTCAAGAGGAAATGCGCCCCAATTACGCCATAAAGGCACGCTCGCGCCGAGCGTATAGCGGCGTACACGGATTGAGCCTGCGTCTTTGCGGCGAAACGCCGCTGACCGGACGGGGACGGCAAGGGGTCCACAGCGGCTAACCGATGCGCAAAATCGCTTATGCCCAGCTCCATTGGCCGCTCAAGGGAAAAACAGTCGTGATACGCTCAGCCCTTTGAACGCGAAAAGCATCCGGCCCGGCGGCATTCTCCGAGAAGGAACGCAACGGCCTGACCACGGGCTGCAGGGGCGTATCCGGGCTGTTTCCCACCACCACGGCGCGTCGGCCGCCGTCCGTTTCCACTACGCTGCCCACAGGGTACGCGCCCAGGCAACGGATGACATGTTCCAGCACATCCCGGTCAAAAGCGGCGCCGCCCAGGCAACGCAGACGCGCCAGAGCCAGATGCGGCGGCAGGGGTTCGCTGTGCGGATGAACACAGATCAGAGCGTCGTAATTGTCCGCCACGGCGAGAATTTTTCCCGCCAGGCTGATCCGTTCCCCGCTCAGGCCCACGGGATAGCCCGTGCCGTCAACCCGTTCGTGGTGTTCCGCAATGCCCCGCAATATTTCCCGGCACCGGACGTTGTGCGCCAGGCAGCCGAGGCCCAGCACAGGGTGCTGCCGCAAAGCGTCAGCGCCGCCTTCCGCCGGGGGCGTCAAAGGATGCGGGCAATCGGAAATATCCGGCAACAGGGCCATGCCCACATCGCAGAACATGGCGGACAAGCCGAGATTCCGCACCCGTTCCGGCGACAGTCCGAATTGGAGCCCGGTCAGGAGAGCAAGAATGGTGGTACGCACGCAATGGGCGGGTCTGTATTCCCCGTCAAGGTCGCCCATCATGACGCCGAGCAGGGCATTGTAATTCAGGCCCAGAACAACGGCCGTCTCGTCAAGCAGAGCCCGGGCCCGCTCCAGAGGCGGCTGCCGCGCCGTGTTGAATTCCCGCAGCATGTCGCCGCAAAAGGAGCGCAGGGCGTTGAAAACCCGTGAGGCCGCAAAATAGACCTTCTCCAATGGAAGTCTGGGGGGAATCTTGTCATAGCCCGGTGCGGGAGGCAGGCGGAAATCCTGCGCGGGAAAGCTCTTTTTCAGCACAATGACAGCAGTTGTTGATTGTTCGCCGCCGGGGCGCGGGCGCCCTTCCGGCACGGCACGGGGGCTGCCGCCGGAACCGGCGGGCGAAAAAAAACGCAACGCCGAAAATACGCCTTTTGTGCCGTTTTTTTTGCTAATACAGTTTTTAGATATAGTCAATACGTGTTTTAGTGCATTTTTTTTCACGCCTCCAACTGAAAGTATGCGTAAAAAGGATACGCAGGAGGTTCAGGTGTCCCAGGCGACTCGGAAATTAGCCAAACTGGTCGGAACCAACATTCAGGAACGGCGCAAAAAGCTGGGACTGACTCAGGAATGTCTGGCGGAAAAAATCGGCGTGGGCCAGCAGTCTCTTTCGCGTATGGAGCGTGGCGACATCGCCCCTAAGCTGGAGCGCCTGCCGGATGTGGCCGCCACCCTACGCTGCTCCGTGGCGGACCTTTTCCGCGCGTCGGGCGCGGACGACCATGCCCTGACGCGCGCGCTGGAGGACGCCCTGGCCGGTCTCAATACGCGGGAAAAGGAATATCTCGTAAGGATGACGGGCGATCTGGCCGCCCTGTTGCGGGAGGCCAGAAAGCCGGAATGAGGACGGACGGTTCCGGAAGGCGGATCACCCTTTGAGCCAGCGTTCGAGAACCGCGAACAGGCGACGCGGATCAATGGGCTTGGTCAGATGGTCGTTCATGCCGGCGGCCAGGCTTTTTTCCCAGTCCCCGCGCATGGCGTGGGCCGTTACGGCGATGATCGGCAGATCAGCGGGCAGGCCCGGCAGGGCGCGGATGCACCGGGTGGCCTCCAGGCCGTCCATCAACGGCATCTGAACGTCCATGAGAATCAGATCGTAGCGGTTCGCGGCGGCCTCCCGCACAGCGTCCGCGCCGTTGGCGGCAATGCCCACCTCCAGGCCCGCCTCGGCCAGAATGGCCGTGGCCACTTCCTGATTGATTTCATTATCTTCTACCACCAAAACGCGGCGGCCCGCCAGCTGGACGGCGGGCGCGGTCTCCCCGTCCGGCCAGACCGCAGCCGGAATAGCGGCGTCAGGCAGTTTAAAGGGCAGCTCAAAACAAAAAATGCTGCCACGGCCCGGTTCGCTGCTCACGCTGATCTTGCCGCCCATCATTTCCACCAGTTCCTTGCAGATCACCAGGCCCAGGCCCGTGCCGCCGTAGCGCCTGGTGATGGAGGTATCGGTCTGCGCAAAGGGTCGGAAAATACGCGCCACTTCCTCCCGGCTCATGCCGATGCCCGTATCGCGCACCTCAAACAGCGCCAGCAGGCTGTCTTCCCGGCGGTGTCGCGGAGATACCGATACCGCCACTTCTCCCCGCTCCGTGAACTTCACGGCATTGCTGACCAGGTTGATCAGCACCTGGCTCACCCGCAGCGCATCGCCCACCAGTTCTCCGGGCATATCCGGCGACGCCGCGACCGACAGGCGAATGCCTTTTTCCGCGGCGCGCACGCCGCCCACGTCCCGGATGCCGTCCAGCATGTCCGCAAGCGAAAAAGGCGCCGTTTCAACATCGAATTTGCCGGATTCAATTTTGGAAAAATCCAGAATATCGTTGATGATGTCCAACAGATTGTGGGCCGCCTGCCGGGTTTTGCCCAGATAGTCGCGCTGCTGCTCCGACAGACCGGTGTTCAGCAGCAGATGGCACATGCCCAGAACGGCGTTCATGGGCGTGCGGATTTCATGGCTCATGCGGGCCAGGAAATCGCTTTTGGCTCTGGTGCCCGCTTCCGCCTCATCCTTGGCCAGGCGCAACGCCCGGTTGAGCTCGCGCCGCCGGATGCTCGCGCCCAGCAGAATGCCCGACGCGCGCAGGGCTTCCTCTTCCGCGCCGTTCCACTGCCGTTCCCAATGGCAGTCGTCAAAGCCGATAAAGCCCCAGACGCCGCCGTCCAGCAAAATGGGCGTCACCAGCAGGGAAAGAACGCCCTGCGGTTCCAGGATTTCCCGCTCTTTCGGGGACATCCGGCGCACCAGGCCCGTTACGGCGCGGCCTTCGCTGAAAGCGCGCTGCCAGGTGGGCAACACGTCGTCATAGGAGACGTTTTTGAGCAGTTCCTCTTGCTGCCGGGGCCCCGCGCCGCCGGACCATTCATGGAGCTTGTCGCAGTAGAGGCGCCCGTCCTCGCCGACCCGGTTGGCCCAGACATAGGCCCTGTCCACCCTGGCCGCCGTGCCCAGAGCCGCCAGCATCCGGTAGGCCGTTCCGCCGATGTCCCCGTTGCCCTCGCCCACCAGCAGCATCTCGGCGGCCTTGTTGACCACCCGCAACAGGCTGTTGCTGTGCCGCAGGTCCTCGTTGCGTTTGCGCAGGGCCTCTTCCAGCCGCCGGATTTCGCGCAGTTCATAGACATAACCGGCAACATAGCACTCGCCCCGGATTTCCAGCCGCTCCAGCGAGACTTCCACGGGCATGGGATCGCCCGTGATGGTGCAGTGGGTCCACGGGAATTTGGCATGTCCCTCCATGAAAGCCTGCCGCAGTTTCTGCAAAATCGTCGCCTCGGAAGGACTTCCGTCACACTGGCGCTCCGGCGAAAGCTCAAAAAAGCGTTTCAGAAAATTTTGTTTGTCCGGCAGGCCGAATAAACGGACGGCCGCCTCATTGCAGTCCACGACGCGCATGTGGGCGTCCCAGAGACTGTAGGCTATGGGAGCGGCATCCAGGCACTGCCTGAGGCGCTCGCTGAGGGATTCGGAGGCATGGGCGCGGAAGGAAGTGACATCGTGCAGCATCAGCCAGCAGCAGAGCTCTCCGGCCATGCGGCGCATGACCAGACGCAGAAAAAAGAAACGCTCTTTCGCGCCGCCGCCCATCGCCAGCAGGGTTTCAGCCGCCCTTCCGGTCAGGGCCGTTTCCCAGGCGGCCTGGAAACTCTTCCGCTGCGGGCCGTTCAGAGCCGCGCCGAAGAAGCCGCCCACGGGAAAACGGTCCGCGCTGAAAGGCGGCGGCAGTTCCGGACCGGCGAAAAGCACGCGCTGTTCCATGTCCAGAATTACCAGAGGACAGGGAAAAAGGCGGAGCAGTTCCTCCGTGCCGGAATGCGCGCCGCGCAAAGACGTCATAGCCACCAGCCTTCTCGTAAACCGGTATGAACCGCGCCGCTTAGAGCATTTTCATTTTGAAATTGCTCTAACGCCGCACACGGTGCGGCGCGCCGCGAAGTGACGTGGATTCTGGTGAAAACCACGTTTTTCGCCAGAATGCCGACTTTGAAATTTGTAAAATTTCAAAGTTAATCTGCTCTAGGTTCAGGACTCATTAAACCGCCGTCCGCGAAAAGCTGAATTTTTTCGGACAGCAAGGCGCAAGGGAGAAATTGGACGAAGCTGTATTGAACACACCGCGAGGTCAATTTTTTTTGCAACGCCGCTGTACGGAAAAAGGCGGCTTTGCGGCAGGCACTTTTAATGAGGGCTGAGCCTAGGGCGGGTCAGCGGCATTCTTATCCGAGGATCATCACAGGAAAGGCCCGCTTTCCACTCCGGGCGCGCGACCCGGCCTCATCCGGAGGCCGGGTCGCCGTGGGAAAATCAAAGAAAACCCCGCCTACTGCCGCCAGATAAAACTGAAGATCTGATCCACGTCCGGATGCAGGCTCAGATGCACGGGGCAGGTTTGCGCGGCGCGTTCTATAACGGTTTTTTCCTTCTGGCTGTAGGGCCGGTCAGGCATGATGAAAACCACTTCCACCCTGCCGATGCGGCGCGGTTCCGTAACCATGGTCTTGGTGATTTCCATTTTCGCCCCGGTCACGTCCACGCCGTGATTCTGGCAGTACAGGCCGATGATGGTCATGGCGCAGGTGCCCAGCGCCGTGGCGCAGAGGTCCGTGGGCGAAAAGGCCTCGCCCTTGCCGTGATTGTCCACCGGAGCGTCGGTGATGATTTTCGTGCCGCTTTGATTATGCGTACATTCTACGCGCAGATCTCCCAGATACGTGGCGCTGATGGTAGCCATATGCGTTCTCCTTATGGTTGCAGGTCGGCGCAGGATCGTTCAGTCAAAGACGTGATGTTCACGTAAAATATTGCAGGCCACGGCCAGCAGGGTCAAACCGCCGAGCAGTTCGGCCCAGCCGTTCAGGGCGCAGAGCCGGGCCAGGGTTTTGCCCAGATAGACGCCGCAGGCCGTGATCAGGGCACAGACCGCGCCGATGAGCGCCGCGGGCCCCCAGATGGGCGTTTGCAGCAAGGCGAAGGACAGGCCCACGGCCAAGGCGTCAATGCTGGTGGCAACGCCCAGAATCAACAGATTGCGCCCGGCGGTGGGGTCCGTGGCGGGGCAGGAGGTCTCCCGGTGTTTCAGCGCCGCCAGGCCGGAACGGAGCATATTGCCGCCCACCCAGACCAGCAGGCCGAATGCGATCCAGTGGTCCCAGGCCTCCATATAGCCGCGCACGGACAGGCCCAGGGCCCAGCCCAGCACGGGCATCAGAAACTGAAATACGCCGAAACAGGCGGCCAGCCGGGCGTAATGACTGAGGCGCGGCGCGCGCACGGCGCAGCCCGTGGCCACGGCCACGGCAAAAGCATCCATGGACAGGGCCACGGCCAGCAGAAAAACAGTGTACAAAGGCATGCGTCATCCCCACGGCGCGTCGCGGCGCATCCATACAAATACGGGGAGAAGAGTATAGATAAAGCCTCGTCCGGGAGCAAGCCCGTGCTTGCGGACCGCCCCGTCACGGGGTACAAAACGCCCATGCACATTCTCCCATCCTGGCTCATCATCTGGCAATGGTGCAGCGGCCTGCTGCTCATCGGCGTGAACGCCGCGGCGGCCCTGCCTCTGATTACGGCGCTGACGTTGCTGATCGGACGGCGCGGCCGGGCCCGTTTCTGCGCTTACGGCGCGGGACTGCTGGCCCGCCTGGGTTTCGGCCTGTCCTGGCTGGGCCTGCCGGTCATGCTCGGCGGCCTGCTCAGCCTGTTGTACACCCTGCGCGACACGGGCTACGCGCCGGGCGCGCTCTCGCCCTGGACCCCGGTCATGCTGCCCTACAGCCTCACGCTGCTGCTCTGGCTGACCGGCATGCTCTGGGCCGGACTGCTCAGCCGCGCCTGCGCCCGCGCGCCCCTGCCCCCGGTCCGCCGCAGGCCGGAAGAGGACCGCTACACGGCGGGGGACGTCAAGGGCCGCCTGTGGCTCTGCGGGCTGGCCGGCCTGTGTTTCTTCGCCACCTGGATCAGCCGTTACTGGCCCTTCGCCGCCCTGCCGTCGGGCATGGATCTCGGCCAGGCGGCATCCGTTATCCTTGCCGACGCCCTGCACAACTATTTTATGGCCTTTGCCCCGGCCGGAGCCCTGGCCCTGCTCTTCCTGCTGCGCGCGCGGCGGAACGCGGCGGCCGCCGGTTTCGGCGAGGAAGAACTTGAGCGGGCCGCGCGCTGGTGCGCCCTCTGGGCCACAATCGGCTATATCCCCTTCTGCCTGGACCGCTGGGGTCTGGCCCTGGGCTACCTGTTGCGCGGCGCGGTGCCGGACCGGCTTATGCCCCAGATCTACGCCCTGATTCCGCTCACGGCGGCCATCGCCTGCTGGGGAGCGCTGCTGGCCATGTCCAGACCGCTGCGCCGGGCCTGGCTCATCGGCCTGGGGCTCATTCTGCTGGCGCTCAGGGAAAGCCTGCCCCATATCCTGCGGCTGGCGGGCCACGGATAGCAATGTCCCGCTTTCCGGAACAGCGAGGAAGGCGCGGCCTGTGCCGCGCCCCCGTTCTCTGCCTGGCCTGCGGAATTCTCTGGG
>NZ_JAGZUV010000055.1:0-21514 GCF_018379785.1 Desulfovibrio sp. | reverse complement strand
GACGGCGACTCCGCAAGCGTCAAGCTGGATGTGGACGTCAATCCGGCCGGGCCTGATGCGGGCTTCATTCAGGGCGTGACAGTGGACGAGAAGGGCCTGAATGCGGGCATACTGGATCGCTTCGACAATACCGACGGCAGCCAGATCCTGACCCGCCCGGATCAGCTCCAGGATTTCCTGGAACCCGGCAAGGTGGTGCCTCCGGTCTTTGCCGACAGGGACGCGCTCTACGGCGGTGCCGGCCAGGACGTTCTGTTCGGGGATCACGTCTTCTACAACGGGTTGGACGGCATGCCGGCCCTGATCGCGGCTATCCACGCCATGGACCCGAACTGGGATACCTCCACCAGCGCCGATATCCATCAATTCCTGGTAGAGCACCCCGGGTTTGTGGATACCCTCCAGGATCCCAACACGGCCAGCGACCAGGCGGACCTGCTCGTGGGCGGCAGCGGCGACGACATCCTGGCCGGCCAGGGCGGCAACGACGCGCTGTTCGGCGACGGCGGCGCGGACAAGGCGAGCGATCACAGCGCGGACGCCATCCATGATCTGCTGGGCGCTTACGACAAGGGCGCGGACCTCTTTACGGGCGTGCATGATCTCATCGAACACGGGGGGGCCGGAGAGATAGACGCCTTCCTCAAAGGCATCGAGGGCAACGCCGATGGCGCGAAGCATCCCGGCCTGGAAAGCGATCACGACGGCAACGACCACCTTTTCGGCGGCTCCGGCGACGATATGCTCTTCGGCATGGGCGGCGACGACAAGCTCTTCGGTGGTGACGGCAGCGATGCGTTGTTCGGAGGGTCGGGCGACGACTTCCTGGACGGCGGCAACGACACGGTCGTGGATTACCTTTACGGTGGTTCGGGCAACGATATCCTCATGTACCATTCCAACGACGTCATTGACGGCGGCTCGGGCACAGACGTGCTTTTGGTGGGCAGCAACGAGGATATGGACCTGCTTTTCGCCGGCGGCATGGACAAGGTTTCCGATGTGGATCTGATCATCAGCGGCGAGGATGTCTCTAATCTGACCAGTATGGAAGCCCTCAAGGGCATCGGTATCAGCGTGGGCGGCAACAGCGTCACCCTCGACGACGGCTGGCAGAAGACGGAGAGCGCCCACGAAGGCTATGACGCCTATAGCAACAGCAGCGGCGTGACCGTGGAAGTGAGCGCGGAGGCCGATCTTCAGGTCACCATAACGCAGATAGCGGAAGGGAACAGCTAACAGGCGGGCGGGCCTTCATGGCCCGCCCATTTTTACGGGGGCCGGTCCGCATGGGCCGGTCCCCGTGGCGTGGAACTGCTCTTTCTGTTTGCCCGCGCAAGTACGCTGACTTTCGGATAAAATAAGGAAGGCCATGTCTTTTGAGAGCCTTGCCGGCACCTTGCGCGCCGCTTTTCTCCGTAATGTTTCCGGCCCGGTGGGAAAGCCGTGCCGCCTTTTCCTTTCTTCCGGCGACATGAAGCGGCGCGCCATAGTGCGCCATGCCTGCGCAAAGCAGCCGGAAAAAGCTTGGGAGTCTGCGTTGGCTTCTCTGCAAGAGGCACTGGCAGCGGAGGGTATCGAGCCCACTGTAATGCGAGCGGACTGGGTGACGGAAGAAGAGTTCCTGAGCTGGCAGGAACTGGAAAAAAGCCTTGCGGCCACGCGGCGGAATTATTTCCGGCGGGGCATCGCCCTGGATCCGGACTACGGTCTGGCTTTTACGGAACAGGAATGCAACGCCAACGCCATGCTCTACCAGGGAGGGGACAGGGCCAAGGCGGCATTCAACGCGAAAAACAGTGCCGCCTACTGCCGGGTGCGTTTCGGGCGTGCACTTCCCGAATTGCGGCCGGAGCGCGAAGTGGCGCTTTTTGCGACTCAGGGCGTCTTTTGCGCCAGCCCGAAACACGCCGTCCGCATCAGCGGAACGGGTCTTGACGCCGGGCGGCGAGATATCGGCGCCCCCGCTGCGGCGTTGATACAGGAAGTGGTCAAGTCGGGCAGCGAGTATCTGACGCGGCAGTGCGGGCCGGACGGCCGCTTCGCCTACGGCTGGTTTCCCTGTTTCGACAAACCTGTCCCCGCTTACAACACATTGCGCCACATCAGCACGACGTATTCCATGCTGGAAGTTTACGGCCTTCTGGGCGGCCAGGCTCTACGCGCGGCCATCGAACGCTCCCTCGCGCATATTCTTGAACGTTTCACACGGCGGCACCGCCTGCCTGACGGACAGGAAGCCGTCTTTTTTGAGGATGTCGAAAGCCGGGAAATCAAACTGGGCAGCAGCGGCGTGGCTTTGCTGCTGTTCACGAAATACACGGAACTGATCCACCGGAAGAAATATATTCCATTGATGAAGGCCGTGGCTCGCGGCATCCTGCATATGCAGAATGCCGGGGACGGAACCTTCGTGCATGTGCTGCACAGCGCCGATCTTTCCGTCAAAAACGCTTTCCGCATTGTCTACTATGACGGGGAGGCGGTTTTCGGTCTGCTCAGGCTGTATGCCGTCACCCGCGAGGAGAAACTTCTGCGCGCGGCGGAGCTGGCTTTCAAAGCCTTTATTGCCGATGACCACTGGAAATACCATGACCACTGGCTTTCTTACAGCGTAAATGAAATAACCCGCTGGAAGCCGGAGGCCGCCTATTTTGAATTCGGCATCAATAACTTTCTGGATTATCTTCCCTTCATCCGCCAACGGGAGACGACCTTTCCCACGCTGCTGGAGCTGATGATGGCCGCGGAACAAATGCTGCGGCGCATGGAAACGATGCCGGACATGGCGGCACTGCTCAAGCGCGTGGATCGGAGGCATTTTTATGCCGCGCTGGAGTATCGCGCGGTCTACCTTCTCAACGGCTTTTTCTGGCCGGAAACGGCCATGTATTTCAAGAATCCCGCCAGGATCGCCGGGAGCTTCTTTATCCGGCATCACGGCTTCCGCGTGCGTATTGACGATGTGGAGCATTATTTGTCCGGTCTGACTGCCTATCTGGGGTATCTACGCCGGAAAACCGCCACGGAAGGGACTTGCGAAACGGTGGCGGCTCTTTCTCCGTGTATGGGATGGAGTGCGGGCGATCTCGCCAGGATTACCGGCGGACGCTGGGTTGCGGAACCACCAGCCGCGTGGAGGGCGAGCGGCGTATGTTCCTGGGGGCCTGCCTTTCAGCCGGGGCAGATGCTTCTTATCCGCTCCCCCGGTGAAAAGCGGGGCATTCTTCCTTCGATTGCGGCGCGGCTGCTGCCGCGTGCCACAGGGATCATCTGCCGGGAGGAGGCACGCTTCGGCGAAAAACCCTGCCTGCTTGTCCCTGACGCCGGAGAAACTCTGATGCCGCTGGCGGAGGCAGCGCGTGCACGCTATGGCGGAAAGGTCATCGGCGTCACGGGCACCAGCGGCAAAACCTCCTTTACCATGCTGTTAGCCCATGTTCTCGAGGGAGCTGGGGCCGTGGGCTACAGCCGGGGCAGCGCTAATCTGCCGTACGGCGTAGCCTGGAATCTGGCTTCCATGCCGCAGAAGGCGCATTCCTGGGTGGTGGAAATGGCCATCGGCGGGATGAGCGTAAACAGCCGGCTGGCCCGTCCCCATCTGGCTGTGGTGCTCAATGTCGGCCCGGCGCACCTCATCCACTGGAAAACCATCGAAAACATTGCACGGATGAAAAGCCGGATTTTCGAGAGTGTGGAAAGTAGCGGTACGGCCGTGCTCAACAGGGATATGGAGTACTATGCCGTGTTCAGAGACGCGGCTCTGAAAAAAAATCTGTCCGTGCTCACCTTCGGCGCGCATGCCGAGGCGGATCTGCGGTTTCTCGCCTTTGACGCGCAGGGGATGCGCTTCGAGATGGAAGGACAGGAGCACGAACTGCCCCTCGCCGCTTTCGGCAGGCACGCTGCCATGAATGCGCTCGGGGCCGTTGGCGTCCTGCGGGCTCTTCGGCTGCCGGTGGAGGATTTTTTCGAGCGCCTTTCCTCATTTACGCCTCCGGCGGGAAGAGGGCGGGTCGTCAACTTGCGTCATGACGGCAAGGAAATTACGCTCATTGACGACGCCTACAACGCCAATCCCGCCTCTATGCGCGCGGCTCTTGAAACCATGACGCTCACGGGCAATGGTGCCGTTGCCGATGTCGTGATTCTGGGGGACATGCTGGAACTCGGCTCCGGCTCCTCCCGCTATCACGAGGAACTGGCCAAGTGCCTTGCGGCATTGCGGCCTTCGCGGGTTCTGCTTTGCGGCCCGGAAATGGAGGCCCTTTGGAAGATAGTCGCGGACCAATACCAGGCACGCTGGTTCCCAGATATCGACGCGTTGCTGGCCGGAATCCGCCCGTGGATCCGGGACGGGGACCGTATTCTGGCAAAAGGGTCGCACGGTTCGGGCATCTGGAAATTTGTCGCATTGCTGGAACGGGAAGCGGGATAGCGCATTTTCATTATGAAATCTTGAAGCGTTCCGAAGTCAACCCGCTCCAGACGCCCGTGCCCTTCCCCGGGGCAACAAACGCGGGAAAAGTCAACGCTGTCCGCAGGTTGAAGCAAGAAGTTCTTTAACGGCTTCCACAATATACGGATTGTTTTTTGGGTTTTTTTGATTGGCTTCGGACCAGGAGCCATAGCCGTTGTCCACGAAAGCCGTATCGTCCAGCTCCCCGAATTTTTGAAGCAGCAAGTTCATGAAGGCAGCGCCGGGGAGGCTGACGCCCCGCACTACCGGCGCGCCGTTGCTGTATTTCAAAGACAGGACCGGATCATCGGGGGCCAGAGCCGCCCCTGTTTCCGGGCAGAGATGAGCCAGGGGCCTCCAGAGCAGATCGGCCGCTTTGTACGAGGATGCGTAGAGAATGCGCAACAAAGCGGGATCGTCGAGCATTTTCTTTATCTCGGTTCCGCTTCGCAGTATGGGCCGGACGGCGGATACGGCATCCTCGGCCCAGCGTGCCATTCCTTCCGAATACCACGTATTTTTGAAATAGGTCAGGCCATTTTCAATGCAATGAAAATACTCATGCGCCGGCGTCGCATTCCCGGCCGGATCAATCTCTCTGGCGATAGCCATGACAAGCGCCTTTGCCCGGGTCATTTCATCATAGGATCTTCCGTTGCTTCCTTTTAAAATTTTGTTTGTTTTGGCTCTGACGACAACAAGAATGTATTCCAGGCCGCTGTAGCGTGGAGAGCCAAAGGGGCTGCGAAATCCCGCTTTGTTGATAAAGATATGGTGGGCCGCAACAAGCTGTTTTGCCATGTCTTCAATGAAATCTGGGCAATTATTGCCGTTGGCGTCAGCCGGAGGCACGGATTCGCCGCCGGTGCGCATGAAGTTGATCCGGAAAGGGCCTTGCGCCCAGATGTTTGGCCCAGATTCTGAGTATAGCGTCAATTCGCCGCGTAACAGCCCGGCTGCCGGCCCTGCAGGCGAGTGCGTGGAGAACAGGATAAGGCTTAAGGCCAGACCGCACAGCCGCAAAAACCGCTTTGCAAGCCGCCGCATGACGGAAGATGAATCAGAGCCGGGACAGCCCGCCGCCGGCTCGCCTGGTGCACGTAACTTCTTATCCATTGTATTGCTTGATTAGTGTTTATCCGTATAGTTGTCAAAACCAAGACGGCAACGGGGAAAATGAAGATTTTTTCTCCTGGGATGGCTGGAGCGGCAGCGCCTTCGTCGCTCGCCCTTGTTCGCAAGTTCCGCTTCTGCGAATAGGCGAGATAACGGACTGCCCAACCTTGCGCTTGCAGCTGGAAAACGCCGGTTGGCAATACCGGCGCTACGCCAGCGTCTGATATGCACAAGGTTCTGTTCCTCACGGCGCTGCGATCCGCAGAGTCTGCCCGCAAAAAAATGGAATCTCATGTAGGGTCAGCCCTCATTAACATGCCGTCGATGAAAAGCTGCCTTTTTCCGTGCGGCGACGTTGCAGCCGGCGTTTTAATGAGTCCTGAACCTAGACGCTCTTTTTTCCGTTACGGCTGTTTTCCCGTCATTGCCATGAATTTTACTAAGTTATTTCTATTTACTTTTCGATGTTTGTGATCAGTATAGTATATTATGATTGTTATTGACTTTGTTTACTTGAAAACGTAAAAAAAAATTGCATGGAAAATGATAATTAATAAATATTGTCATTTTCCGTAGCGCGGGTTGCCCGTGGACCCGCCCCCCATGTTTTCACGGACGCTCCCCGCGTCCCGAGAAAATACGATCTTCAGCCATTCCCGGATGGCCAGGGAGTTCGTAGTGCAAGCCCGGAAAAGTACGCACGTTTTGTCTGCTATCCATTCCCTCGTGTAAGCTTGCCTTTCTTTCTCGCCGGAATTCCCGAATTATCATGAATCTTCTGGTTTTCGTCGCCAGAGAGCAACATTGCGCTTTACTTTGGCGTCGGTTTTCCGACGGCGCGCGTTTTGCATCCTGGAACAAATCGCCAAGCACTGACGGGACGGCCTCTGGGCCTTTTCCCGCGAACCAACGAGGCAAATACAATGGCAGATATCATCCTTACCCGTCCGCAAGCGGGACAGCATACCGTTCTGGAAAGTGTGGCCGATTCCCGCCTGGTCCTGCAATTCCCCACGGATCAGGCCACCATGGAGCGCGCGGGAGACAACCTCGTCTTCAGTTTTGACGACGGCTCCAGCATCCAGCTTACCAATTTCTACACCCAGTATTCCCAGGAAAGCATGCCGGACTTTGAAGTGGACGGCACCTTGGTGGCCGGGGCGGACTTTTTCAGCGCCTTCGGCCCTGACCTGATGCCCGCCGCCGGTCCGGCGGCGGGTGCGGCCGCCCGCGCCGCCCGCTATAACGACTTCGGCAACAGCGACCTGCTCGACGGCATTAACCACCTGAACGAGCTGGACTGGGGCATGAATCTGGGCAATCCGACCACAGAGGACGTGGACGCCCTGGGCGTGCTCAGCCCTGACGCCGGGGAGACCAACGCCGCGCCCGTGATTTCCATCAGCGGCGTGGTCAGCGTGGTGGAGGCCGGCGTGTTCGTGGGCGGCAACGAGGCCAAGGCGGGCGTCCCCACGGCGAGCGGGCAGATCAATGCCCATGACCCCGACGGCGACGCGCTGAACTTCGCTTTCGTGGCTCCCGACGGCAGCCTGGTTACCAGCATCACCACGGAATACGGCACCATCACCATCAATCCCGACGGCACCTACACCTATGTGCTGGATAACGACAAGGCCAACGGCTTGGCCGAGGGCGACGTGGTGAACGAAAACTTCACCGTCCAGGTCAGCGACGGACGCGGCGGCACGGCCCAGGCCACAGTCACCGTGAACGTGACGGGCAGCAATGACGTTCCCACGCTGGCACTGGGCAAGGACCACCTTACCGTCGCCGACGACGGCGCGAATGCGGTGGAAGGCGCCATCACCGACGGCGGCACGGCCCGGGGCGACGATCCGGACGCCGGGCATGACCTGCGCTACAGCTTCGGCACGGACGACGACGGCAATCCCGTTACCAGCATTACGGACGAATACGGCACACTGACCATTGATCCGGATACCGGCGAATACACCTACACCCTGGACAAGAACAGCGAAGCCGTTCAGAAGCTTACCGGCAACGGCGACGACGTGACCCAGCGCGTGACCGTGGTGGTCACGGACGAACACGGCGCGCATGCGGAAGTTCCGCTGGACATCACCATCAAGGGCGCCAACGATACGCCCGTCATCACGGCCGTGACCGAGCACGTCAAGGATATGGGCGTATTCGGCGAGGACGCGGCGTCAGCCAATACCGCCACCAGGGATTACACCGGCGGTGAAGGCCATATCCCCGGCGGCGAGCACCGTCTCGGCTTTGAGGGACAGCTTCAGGGCTTTGACCACGAAGGGACGGATCTGACCTACGGCGTGGTCACCTCCGGCATCGTCGCGGGCGGCGGCCTGACCCTGACCAATCCCGATAATGCCGCTGAAACGACGACGCTCAAGGTTCTCAGCGTCAGCACCGACGACGCGGGCACGACCACCATCGTTACCGAAGCGGGCGTTTTTACGCTGGACGCCGACGGCCATTACAGTTTTGAGCTCAATACCGACGCGGGCGGCTTTGTGGACTCCATGGGCCAGGGCGACAAGTGGAACCTGACCTTTGATGTCAGCGCCTCGGACGGCGAACTGACCGGCAACAGCAGCCTGACCATCTGCATTGAAGGCACCAACGAGGCGCCGACCATCAGCTGGAGCAAGGTGCATGTGCGCGAGGACGGCGTGGCCCCGGGCGGCAACGAATCCACCACGCCCGACGGCAAGGACAACGGTTATGTCTTTCCTGATCACCATCGCGTCGAGGTGGAAGGCACTCTGCAGGGCAGCGACCGGGACAATGACGCCCGGCTGACCTACGGCATCGACGTGAACGGCAGCGGCAGGGAAGGCGGCATCGACGACTCCGGCATTACGGTCAAGCTGTATACCGGTGAAGGTAAGAATGCCCAGCCTGTTGTCGGGGCCGACGGCAAGCAGGTGACGGAAGCCCTGCTCATCAACAGCAGCACCATGTCCACCGACCCGGCGACCGGCCATGCCATCCAGACCATCGAAACCAACTACGGCACCCTGACCCTGGACACCGTGACCGGGCACTACACCTTTGTTCTGAATGCCGAAGCCGCCAATCATCTGGCCCAGGGCGAAAAGTTCGACTTCCACTTCACCACGACGGTGACGGACCAATACGGCGCGCAGGGCCATCACATGCTGGGCGTGACCGTTGAGGGCACCAACGACCAGCCCACCTTGGGCGTGGACAACACCAGGCTGGAAGTGACCGAAAAGGGCGCGAATTCCGGCAACGATTATACCAATACTGACGGCGGTCAGGCCGCGGGCGCGGACGCCGACCATGGCGCGGAACTGCATTACAGTTTCGGCAACGACGCCGACGGCAATCCGATTACCTCGGTTCCCGACCAGTACGGCACCATGCACATCGACCCGAACACGGGCAGGTATTGGTACGAACTGAACAACAATTCGAAGGATACCCAGGCGCTGGAAGAAGGCCAGAAGGTGGATCCCACCAACGGCAACGGCTACACCATCCGGGTGACCGACGAGCACGGCGCGTATTCCGAACAGCATGTCGAGGTGGAGATCACCGGAACCAACGACAACCCCTATGAGGTGAACGGCAGCCAGGTGAACGTGGTGGAAGCCGGGGTGATTCCGGGCGGCAATACCGCCACGGCCGGCAAGGAACAGAGCGATATCGGCCAGAGCAACATCAAGGACTGGGAAGGCGACGACCTGACATACTCGATCAACGAGGGCGCGTCCGACAATCGCAATCCCGGTGCCTGGAGCGGCGAAACCGGCACGGACGATCAGGGCTGGCTGACATACAAGACCGACATCGGCGTTTTCCATCTCGATCCCGCCACGGGCAAGTACTATTTTGTGCTGGATAATGACGCGCAGACGGTTCAGGAACTGAATGCCGGGGAAACCATCTCCCGCTATCTGGAGTTCACGGTATCGGACGGCAAGGGCGGCGTGCTGAACACCTGGGTCACGGCCAATATCAAGGGAACCAACGACCAGCCCGAGCTGACAGTGAACCAGCCGGACCTGGGCGTGGCGGAAGACGGCACATTGACCGCCTCCGGCACGGTGAGCGTGACCGACCCGGATTCGGGCGGCGCGAGGGGCGAGAGCTTCACCTTCGGCATCACGGCCAATGATATGGAAAATACGGCTCAGGGCCGCACGCCCGCCATGTCTTCCAGTATGGACGGAACCTACGGCACGTTGAGCATTAATCCGAAGACCGGCGAATACACCTACACGCTGAACAATGGCAGCAATGCCGTGCAGGAACTGCGCACGGGTGAAACCCGCACCGAAACCTTCCACGTGGTGGTCAAGGACTCGCAGGGCGCGTTCGACATCAAGGAAGTCACCGTCACCATCCACGGCCAGGACGACGCCATCCGTCTTGATTCCACCGATTGCCACGTTATCCAGACCACGGAAGCGGGCGTGGAGTTCAACACCAACGTGGACAACCACGCGTCCGAGAAGGCAGGCGGCACGTTTGAAGTCACGCCGGTGGACAATCCCGTGGACGAAAACGGCGTCAACCATCTGGTCTACGGCTTTACCGGCCCCGACGGCACGTTCCACGCGGGCTCCGTTGAGGTGATGCAGGACGGCAAGCTCTACGGCACCCTGACCATCGACGCCGAGGGCAACTATACCTTTACCCTGGCGGACAACGCCGACGTCAACGCCCTCAACGCGGGCGAGCTGCTCAAGCTGACCGGTTACGATCTGGCCGTGCGCGACGACCGGCATGCCGACGACATGGTCACCAGCCAGAAGCTGGATCTCTACATCCACGGCACCAACGACCGGCCGTATTTTACCGTCGATGGGGTGGAGAGCAACGAAATCACGGCGGACGGGCTGGTGGAAAACGGCACAGCGGTGATCCACGGCCAACTGGTTGCCGACGATCCGGACGCCGAGCACAACCCCGGCGACCTCAGCTTCAGCATCGAGTATGGCGGCAAGCTGGTGCAGGTCGTGGAGGGCAAGTACGGCGTGCTGGAACTGAACCAGGACGGCTCGTACAAGTACACCCTGACCCATCCCGAATTGCTGGAATCCCTGAACCCCGGCCAGAAGTTGTCGGAACTGGATGCCTTGAAGCAGGAAAGTTTCGATATCCGCGTCACCGACCCGCAGAATGCCTTTACCTCGGGCAAGCTGGTCATCGACGTCACCGGCTCGGCGGACAATCCGGTCATCACCGTCAGCGGCGAGACATCCATCCGGGAAGACAGTGGTGCGGACATCAACCACGCCGCCCAGGACCCGGCCATCCACGGTCAGCTCGGCCTCGCCGACATCGTGGACGCCGAGGATACGGGCCATGCGACCTGGAGCAATGAAGGCCAGACCGTTTTCGCGGACGGCGCCGACGGCAAGCCGCTGGGCACGCTCACGGTCAACTCCGACGGCAGCTACACCTATACCCTGAGTGAAAACGGCTCGGCTCTCGTCCAGGCCATGAACGACGGCGAATCCAAGTACGAAACCTTCAAGGTCCAGGCGGTGATCGAAGGCGGCAAGACCGTCGAAAGGGAAATCACCATCGAGATCAAGGGCACCAATGACAAGCCGGTCCTGACCGTGGGCGGGAATGACGAGGCGGCCTTCATCGGCAAGGTGCAGCAGGACGTCTTTGAAGACGAC
Organism: Desulfovibrio sp.; assembly: GCF_018379785.1. Classification (GTDB taxonomy): domain Bacteria; phylum Desulfobacterota; class Desulfovibrionia; order Desulfovibrionales; family Desulfovibrionaceae; genus Desulfovibrio. The sequence goes on along the minus strand of NZ_JAGZUV010000055.1, from coordinate 10,276 downwards.
GGCCAGACCTCCGACACGGACCATCCGGGCGTCATCTTTACCGGCACCCTGCCGAAGGACGCCATGAGCGACGTGGATGACCAGACCGGTCTCCGCTATATGCTGGTGGGCGAGGACGGCAATCCCGTCACCGAGCTCAAGACCGACTACGGCACGATTACCCTGACCTATGAAACCGCGACGGACGGTACCATCACCACCCACTACAGGTACACGCTGGATAATGAGAGCTCCTCTCTGGATGAGGCCTTGAAGGCCCTGCAGAACGGCGAAAGTCTGACCGACGGGGCCAAGGTCGTGGTGGTGGACCCGCACGGGGCCATGTCCGAGAACAGTCATAACATCACCGTCACTATTGACCCGGCTGATCCCAATCAGGGCGACGGCGGGTATCCCGGCCTCAGTCTGGTATTTGACGACAGCAGCGTTCTGCACGGCTCCGTCTCGGAAGACGGCAGGGATATAAGCGCCACCGATCATGTGGAGACGACGACCTTTGAAGGCCAGCTTGAGGCCAAGTGGGATGATGGAACTGATGCTCCGGACCGCGTCTTCGGCATCCAGGGGGCGAACGGCCAGCAAGTCCAGAGCAGCGCTGCGGACGGTGGCGCCATCCATGTGGACGGCCAGTACGGCTATCTGATCATTGATCCGGTCACCGGCAAGTACACCTATACCCTGTACAACGGCGAGGACGGCAAGCCCGGCCTGGTGCAGAGCCTGGCCGACGGCGAAAAGGTCAGCGAGGACTTCACCCTGATGCTCAATGGCCAAGTGGTGGAAGCCGGTGGCTCGGCCGCCAAGATCACGATCGACATCTACGGCACCAACGACGCCCCGGTCATCATCGGCGCGACGGATGCGTCCATCGGTGAGACGGGCCACGACGGCCTGACCAGCGACATGACGGCCACGGGCACGGTGACGGCTACGGACATTGACCACGCGCTGGACGCGGACGGCAAGCCCAGCGGCGGCACGGAATCGGTGACGTATTACTTCGTTGACCAGAACGGCAACCATGTCACGTCCATGCCGACTACGTACGGCACCATCGAAATCAACCCTGACGGCACGTACACTTTCCATCTGGATACGGACAAGCTGCCGCAGGACCTGGTACAGAACTATCCCGGCGGCATCGTGCATCTCACCGCCGGTACGCATCTGAGCGAGACCTTCCAGGTGGTGGCTTACGACGGCAAGGACCACAGCGAGCCGCAGGATGTGACCGTCACCATCAACGGCACCAACTACGGTCCGGAAGTGGTGGCGACCAACGTGACCCTGGCCGTGGCCGAAGACGGAACTCTGGCGGACAGTGGAGCGTTGAGCGGCCTGTTCCATGACGACGAGGGCACGAACAACCTGATCTTCACCGCCAGCACCACCGAGAACGGCAAGGGCGGCACGGTGGTACAGGGTACGTACGGCACGTTGCAGCTGGTGAACGGCAAGTATGTCTATACCCTGAACAACGCCGATCCGGCCGTGCAGGGCCTGGACGCCGACCATCCGGGCAAGGACACCTTCTATATCACGGCCACGGACCAACACGGCAAGACCAGCACTGTGGAGATCACGGTGAACGTCACCGGCGAGAACGACGCGCCGGTACTCTCCGTGGACAAGGTGCTGACCGTGCGCGAGGGTGACCCGACAAACTCTGACAGCGGTCAGGCCACAGCCTATGATGCGGATAGCGTGGATCAGTCCGGCGGCGCGCTGCACTACGGCCTGACGGTGCCCACGGACGCCGACGGCAATCCCCTGCACAATGCGGTGCTCAATGCCGACGGCAGCATTACCAATGACTTCGGTACGTTCACCGTCAATCAGGACGGCACGTATACCTTCACCCTGAATAATGATTCCGACGCCGTGCGCGCCCTGACTTCCGGCAGTCTGACGGAAACCTCGGTAACCCTGACGGTAACCGACAGTCAGGGCAATCACACCAGTATGGATATCAAGGTGGACATTACCGGCACCAATACCGCGCCGGACCTGACCATTGAGCTGGAGCCCAACGCCGACAGCCCGGTGGTGGAAAACGGCGCGGACAGCGCGGATTCGTTGTCCGGCTCATTCACTGCCAAGGATGTGGACGGCACGGTGGCCTCCGTCACCGCTACTGACGGCGGCTACGGCACGGTGGAACTGGTTCAGGGTGCAAACGGCCAATGGACCTACAAGTACACGCTGGACGAACGGGCCGAAGTCCTGGGCGAAGGTGAAAAGAGGACCGACAGCTTCACCGTTACGGTGACGGACGCGGAAGGCGCGACCACGGAAAAGACCGTGACCGTGCACATTGAAGGCACCAATGACGCGCCGGTCATTGATACGGCCACGGCGGCCAACAATGCCGGTTCCCTGAACTTCCACGACGTGGACGCCAACGACAGCCACACCCTGTCCGTGGTGATCGGCAACCAGGAATACCCGGTTGGGAAGGGCGGCGTTGTGACCATCGGCGGCAAGGGCACGTTCAGCTTTACCGAAAACGCGGACGGCAAGTGGACATACAGGTTCGAGGCCGACCCCGCCGTGCGGGCCGGCATGAAGGAAGGCGACAAGGAGAGCCTGAACTTCCAGCTCAAGGTCAGCGACGGGCTTGGCAGCGACACGTCCAAGAATCTGAATGTGACCATCGACGGCGCCAACAAGGCCCCGCAGATCGGCCAGGCGGCCCTGGTGCTGGGCCTGACCGGCCTGGTGCCGGACGCGGACTTCAGCATCTCGTCCGACAACAATAACGCCGACCCGCACGACAACAGCCTGCCGCTCAACGATGTGAAGCTGGATGGCCAGGATCATGGCGATCCTCTGACCTATCACTTTGAGCAGATAGACGGAAACGGCGACGTGCAGGGGACGTTCGGCACACTGCACTTTGACGCGAATACCGGCCAATACAGCTATACGCTGGATACCTCGGCGGATAACCTCAAGGATCTGGCCGCTGCTCACGCCCAAGGCCATGATCTGACCGAACAGTTTGATTACACGGTGTCCGACAACCTTAACGATCCCGTCTCGGGCCATGTGGACGTCGACCTTGCCGCACCTTCACCCAGCGCCGGCGGCAGCCTCGGCGACGCCCATGCCGACGCCGCTCAGGTGCTGTTCGGCGGCGAGGGGGCGGAAACCCTGCACGGCGGCGAGGGCGACGACATCCTCTCCGGCGGTCAGGGCGACGACATCCTGTATGGCGGAGCGGGCAGCGACTACCTCTACGGCGGAGCCGGAAACGACTTCCTGGACGGCGGCGACGACGCGGCCGTGGACCACCTTTACGGCGGCGACGGCAACGACATCATGATGTATCACCCCAATGACGTCATTGACGGCGGTTCCGGCATGGACGTGCTGCTGGTGGCGGGCAACGAGAATATGGATTCGCTCTTCCAGGGCGGGCATCTTGATTCCAACGTCACCGATGTGGAAGTGATCATCAGCGGCGAGGATGTTTCCAATCTGACCAATATGGACGCCCTGAGCAACATCGGCATCACCGTGAACGACAACTCGCTGACGCTGGGCGACGGCTGGACCAAGGCGGACGATGCTCCTGACGGCTACCACGCCTATACCAACGGCGACGTGACCGTGACTGTGGGTTCGGATGTGCATGTGGATACGATGCAGGCGCAGACCGAACACGCTATGACCCAGGTGCAGATGGAAAACAGCTGATAACGCATACAGCCGGACAGCGTCCGGTATAAACAAGGCCCGTGCCGGGATTCCCGGCACGGGCCTTTTGCATTGCGGCCTGAATGCGCGGTCAGCCGGTTTTGGCCCATGAGGGCCTTACGGCTGACGGTGCTTTTCAGAGTCGGCTCCTACACTTCGAAGAGCATCTCCAGATCTTCCCTGGTCAGGGATTTCCAGGTGTCTTGGCCCGGAATAATGGCTTCGGCCACGCCGCGCTTGGCTTCCTGCAGCTTGAGGATCTTTTCCTCCACCGTGTTCTGGCAGATCAGCTTGTAGGAAAAGACCTGGCGGGTCTGGCCGATGCGGTGGGTGCGGTCCGTGGCCTGGCTTTCCACGGCCGGGTTCCACCACGGGTCGTAGTGGATGACGTAGTCGGCGGAGGTCAGGTTCAGTCCTGTGCCGCCCGCCTTGAGCGAGATCAGGAAAATGGGAATGTCCGGGCTGTTGTTGAAGCGGTCCACCTGATCAAAGCGGTCCTTGCTGGCTCCGTCCAGATAGCAGAAGGGCACCTGCGAGAATTCCAGCCACTGCTTGATGATTTGCAGCATCTGCACGAACTGGGAGAAGACCAGCACCTTGTGCCCGCCTTCCACGATTTCCATGACCATATCCTTGAAGGCGTCGAATTTGCCCGAGGGCAGATTGTTGGAAAAGCCGGGCAGGTCCATCTTGAGCAGGCGCGGGTGGCAGCAGATCTGGCGCAGCTTGAGCAGGGCGTCCAGAATGGACATCTGGCTCTTGGCCAAGCCCTTCTGGTCCACGTCGGCCAGCACCTGGGCGCGCAGCTTGCGGGCCAGGGCCGCGTAGAGTTCGGCCTGGGCTTCTTCCAGGGCGCAGCAGGTGACGCTTTCCACCTTGGGCGGCAGGTCTTTGGCCACCTCGGCCTTGGTGCGGCGCAGGATAAAGGGCCGCACGCGGGTGCGCAGATAGTCCAGGGTTTCGGCGTCGCCGTCCTTGATGGGCTTGACGATGCCGCGCTGGAAGGCGTGCTGCGAACCCAGGAAACCGGGCATCAGGAACTCGAACAGGGACCAGAGCTCGAAGAGATTGTTCTCGATGGGCGTGCCCGAGAGGCACAGCCGCATGCGGGCGTTGATCCGGCGCACGGCGCGGGCCGTGATGGTGTTGGGATTTTTGATGTTCTGGGCTTCGTCCAGGATCACGGTGTTGAACTCGTACTTTTCCATCTCCTCCAGGTCGCGCCGCAACAGCGCGTAGGTGGTGATGATCAGGTCCGAACCCGCGATGTGCTTGAACATGCCCTCGCGCCGCGTGCCGTAGATGGTCAGGCGCTTGAGGCCGGGCACGAATTTTTCCGCTTCGCGCTCCCAGTTGGGCAGCACCGAGGTGGGCACCACGATGAGGTTGGGGCCTTCGTAATGGCTTTCCACCATGTACTGGATAAAGGCCAGGGTCTGCACGGTCTTGCCCAGGCCCATTTCGTCGGCTAGGATGCCGCCGAAGCCGTATTCCGAAAGAAAGTTCAGGTAGGACAGGCCCTGCGCCTGATAGGCGCGCAGGTTGGCGTCGAGGCCCTTGGGCGGGTCGATGGGCCGCACCTCGCGGAAGGAACGGATCTTCTCGCGCAGGTTGTTCCAGAAGGAGTCCGTGGCCGCGCCGGGCAAGTCTTCCAGCAGGCTGTCCAGCACCGGGGCCTCGAACTGCTTGAATTTCTGCTGCGGGGGCTTGCTGGGATCCAGGCCCAGGGCCGTGAGCTTGTGCGAGAGCTTTTCCAGCCAAGCCTCGGGCAGGCTGGTGTAGGAGCCGTCCTTGAGCTGCACATAGCGCTTGCCGCGCGACCAGGCCTTCCAGATTTTTTCCAGGGGCAGGGTCTGGCCCTCGTAGTCCACGCTGATGTCCAGGGAGAACCACTTTTCTTTTTCGTTGCTGGTCACCTGGGCCGTGATGGTGGACTTGGCCGTGCGCATCTTGTAGCGCGAGAGGGCGCGTTCGCCGTAGACCCGGTAGCTTTCCACCAGCTTGGGGTAGGAATCGAGCAGAAAGGCAATGGCTTCCTCCGGCTCCAGAAACCAGAGTTTGCTGGAACGGGCCTGGAAGTCCATGCCGGAAAGCTCGTTCATGAGCTGGGCTTCCTCATCCTGATGGCGGCGCACCAGATAGGTCTGGCCGTCATAGCTGTAGCTGCCGGTCTGGAAGTCCGGGTTGGGCCCGTTGAGCGTGAATTCCCCGTGCTTGGTTTCGTAGATGTTGTCGATTTCCAGGGTCAGCAGGCTGCCTTCCTCGTCCAGGAAGAGTTTCGGATTGTAGGTGGCGGGCTGGAAGACCGGCTCCATGAGCTTGAGGAATTCCTGCGGCTCATAGAGCTCCGAGGCGGGCAGGCGGGTCCAGACGCGGTCCAGGAATTCCGAGATTTCCTCGTGCGGCACCACCGGGCGCTCGTAAATCAGGTTGCGCACCAGGGACGGATAAAGTCCGGTCTGCACGGGGTAGAAATTGTGCTGGTAGCAGACCCAGAGCGGCATCTGGCCGTGGAAGGTAATGGGCGCATCCTCCAGATTGGCCTGCCCGGAGGCGCCCTGCCCGGCGGAATTGCCCGCGCGGATGGGCAGAGGCGGGCGGCCTTCGCGTTTCAGCAGCACTTCAAAGCTGAAGCCCGTATCGTCCAGATTGGGCTTGAGCTTGAGGGCGAAGGGCGTGCTTTCGATGCGGCAGGGCTTGTCCGTATCCTTCCAGAGCAGGTAATATTCCTTGCGCACGGACCAGAAAAACCAGGAGGTCAGGCCGTCGGGGATTTCCACCCGGTGGCCGTAATAGTCGAGGTGCTGGCCGATCTGGCGGGCCACGTGCGGCAACTGGGGCGAAAATTCGCACCAGTCCGGATTCTGGATGATCTGCTCCAGGGTCACTTCATTGTGCACGCTGGACAGCCCGGATTTGTTCTGCCTGCCCCGGAAAAAGGAGACGAGCAGCCGTCCCTGCTCCGGCGCGAAGCGGAAGATCAGGTAATGGCGGCCCGGCTCGGGCTCCATGTCCGTGGAGAAAAAATTCCGGAAGCTCTGCTTCCAGTCCGTGGTGGGCGACGGGGTTTCCTCGGGGTCGCCCTGTTCCTTGCGCAGCTCTTCAATGAGGCGCAGGGCCAGGGCCGCCACATGCCGGCAGACGCCGGTGAAGGCGTCCGAGCAATTGCACTGGTGACGCGTGCTGCGGTCCGTGATGGTGAAACTCAGGCTCGGCGTATAGACCTGGAGATCTTCCCCCTGGATCACGCCCTGCACGTCCCAGGTCTCGCCTTCCTGAATATTTATTTTTTGCACCCCGCCGTCGGACAGGATATAGTAGGCGGCGTCACGGATATATTCCGGCACGCTGTCGTGCAAAAACGCCTGACACATTTCACGGACGACGCTTTGTTCTGATCGGCTCATGCATCCCTCAAGATAGTCCCGCGCCGGGCGTTCCCCCCGGAGCCGCCTGACGCAGGGCGCTGTTCTGACATTTGTGACAACTAGCACAGGTTACAGGATGAAAGCAACCGCAAGCGCGCAAATTATGAAAAAAATATTCCTGACCGCCGTGGTCATGATGCTGCCCTGGCTGGCGGCCCTCAATCCGTCGGCGGCCCGTTCCGCGACAGCGGCGGAAGATCCGTCGCAGGACATGCCCATGGAGGACGCGCCCCATATTGCGTCTTCCGGCAAGGGCGAATCCCCGGCCTATGGCGACCGCATTCTCTTCGGCAGCATCGGCGAGGCATCCAATCTGATCCCCTACCTGACCTCGGATTCGGCCTCGCATGAAGTGGCCGACATGCTCTATGTGGCCCCGTTGCGCTACAACAAGGATTTGCAGCCCGAGCCCTGGGCCGCCGAATCCTGGAGCATGGAGGAGGGCGGACGGCTGATGCGCTTCACCCTGCGCAAAGGCATTCTGTGGGAGGACGGGCGGGAGCTCACCGCCGAGGACGTGGCCTTTACCTATAAGCTGATCATTGACCCGGCCACGGGCAGCCCCTATGCCGAGGATTTTCTGCGGATCAAGGAATTGCGCGTGCTGGACCGCTATACGTTTGAGGCGCGCTACGAACAGTTCTTTGCCAGGGCCGTCTCCTCCTGGATGAGCCCCATTCTGCCCAAGCACATTCTGGAAGGGCAGAACATCCGCGAAACCCCCTTTGCCCGCAAACCCCTGGGGGCCGGGCCCTACCGTCTGAAATCCTGGGAGCCGGGCAGCCGCATCACGCTCACGGCCTCGCCCACCTACTTCGACGGCAAGCCCCACATCAGCGAAGTGGTCTACCGGATTATTCCGGACAGCGCCACCATGTTCATGGAAACCCGCGCGGGCCGGCTGGACGTTATGGACCTGAACCCCTTGCAGTATCTGCGTCAGACCTCCGGCCCGCTCTGGGAAGAGCAGTTTCACAAATATCGCTATCTGGCCTCGGTCTATGTTTTTCTGGGCTTCAACCTGGAACATCCTTTCTTTAAGGACGTGCGGGTGCGCCGGGCCATATCCATGGCCATCAACCGCGACGAAATCGTCAAGGGCGTATTGCTGGGGCAGGGCGTGCCCGCCTTCGGGCCGTTCAAGCCCGGCTCCTGGGCCTATCATCCCACGCTCAAGCCCGTGGCGCAGAATGTGGCGGCGGCCCGCGCCCTGCTGGCCGAGGCCGGTTTCAGGGATACGGGCGGCGACGGCGTGCTGACCAAGGACGGCAGGCCCCTGGCCTTCACCATCCTGACCAATCAGGGCAATGAGCAGCGTATTCTCACGGCCACGGTGATCCAGTCCCAGCTCCGGGCTGTGGGCATCGACGTGCGCATCCGCACTGTGGAGTGGGCGGCCTTTATCCGCGAATTCGTGAACAAGGGCCGTTTCGACGCCGTGATTCTGGGCTGGACCATTACCCAGGACCCGGACATCTTTCAGGTCTGGCATTCCTCGCAGGCCCATGACGGCGGCCTGAATTTCACCCACTACAAGAATCCGGAGCTGGACCGCCTGCTGGAAGAGGCGCGCTCCACGCCGGACCAGGCCGTGCGCACGCGGCTGTACGCGCGGGTCCAGGAAATCCTGGCCGATGACCAGCCCTACTGCTTTTTGTTCGTACCCTATGCCCTGCCCGTGGTGCAGCGGCGCTTCATGGGCATCAAACCGGCTTTGGCCGGAATCATGTACAATTTCGACAAGTGGTGGGTGCCCAAGGCATTGCAGCGCTATGAGATGGTGGAGTAGGGGCGTCCGGCAGGCGGTTTGCGGCGGGCTGTCCGCGACCGCGAAGCCTGACGGGCGGGCCGTGCTCTGCCGGGGCTTTTACGCCGTTGACAAGGCCGCTCTTGTCGGAACATAGTCAAAAAAGTGCCTCATCCCGCTCACTTTTCACAGCTTGGCAGGGCTGACCCATGATCCGCATTCAGGAAATTCTCGACAAAGTGGCGGCCAACAACCAGAACGCCGATCTGGAGCTGATCCAGAAGGCCTATGTGTTCGCCGCCACGGCCCACGCCGGGCAGACGCGTCTTTCCGGCGAGCCCTACCTCTCCCATCCCCTGGCCGTGGCCGACACCCTGGCGGAAATGGGTTTTGACGAGCCCACGGTGGCTGCGGGCCTGCTGCACGACACCGTGGAGGACACCAAGGCCACCATTGAGGAGATCGACGAGAATTTCGGCGAGGAAGTGGCCGACATTGTGGACGGGGTCACCAAGATCAGCATGATCCCGTTTGAAAACAAGGAGGAGGCCCAGGCCGAGAACATCCGCAAGATGATCCTGGCCATGAGCCATGACATGCGCGTGCTGATGGTCAAGCTGGCCGACCGCCTGCACAACATGAGCACACTGGATTTCCAGAAAGCCCACAAGCAGAAGCGCATCGCCCAGGAAACCATGGACATCTATGCGCCCCTGGCCAACCGTCTGGGCCTCTATATGCTCAAGCGCAACCTGGAGGATCTGAGCTTCAAATATCTGCGGCCGGATGTCTTCAACCAGATCGACCACTGGCTGGACAAGCATCAGGTGGTGGAAAAGCACATCATCGACAAGGTGGTGGGGCTGATCCTGGATCTGCTGGCTTCCAACCATATCCAGGGCCAAGTCTACGGCCGCATCAAGCACAAGTACAGTATTTACAAGAAAATGCAGTCCCAGTCCCTGACCCTGGATGAAATGCACGACATCATGGCCTTCCGCGTGCTGGTCAAGGACATCAAGGATTGTTACGCGGTGCTCGGTCTGGTGCACTCGCAGTGGCGGCCCGTGCACGGGCGCTTCAAAGACTATATTTCCATGCCCAAGGCCAACGGCTACCAGAGCCTGCACACCACGGTCATCGGGCCCGAGGGCGAGCGCATCGAAATTCAGATCCGCACCGAGGACATGCACCGCCAGGCCGAGCACGGCGTGGCCGCGCACTGGCTGTACAAGGAAAAGGGCCGGGTCAACAGCAAGGATCTGGAGCAGTTCTCCTGGCTGCGGGAAATTTTTGAACGCCAGGGCGACGAGACGGATTCGCGCGAATTCATGCACGCGCTGAAAATGGACCTCTTCAAGGACGAGGTCTATGTCTACACCCCGGCCGGGGACGTCAAGGA
>NZ_JAGZUV010000054.1:0-21537 GCF_018379785.1 Desulfovibrio sp. | reverse complement strand
AATTGCCACGCGCTATGATCGGTGTGCCCACACTTTCTTCTCCGCCATTTGCATCGCAGCTATTGTCATTTTTTACCTTTAATGAGTCCTGAGCCTAGTTACATTCGTGTAAAACGTTTTTAAAGGCGGCGGCATCTCCGCAAAATATCTAGATTTTTTCTAAAGGTTTAAGATATGAACAGCAAAATCCGGCATATTCACATGGTAGGCATCGGCGGCGCGGGCATGAGCGGCATTGCCGAGGTGCTGCTCAATCAGGGCTACGAGATTTCCGGCTCGGATCTGAGCGATTCGGCGGTGGTCAGGCACCTGCGCGAACTGGGCGCGCGCGTGGCCGTGGGCCATGCCGCCGAAAACGTGGGCGACGTGCAGGTGCTGGTCAAATCCACGGCCATCGGCGACGACAATCCCGAACTGGTGGAAGGCCGCCGCAGGAACATCGCCATCATCCCGCGCGCCGAAATGCTGGCCGAACTCATGCGCCTGCGCCAGGGCATAGCCATTGCGGGCACCCACGGCAAAACCACCACCACCTCGCTGACAGCCTCCATCTTCGACACCGCCGGGCTGGACCCCACAGTGATCATCGGCGGCCGCCTCAACGTCTACGGCACCAATGCCCATCTGGGCCACGGCGACTACCTCATCGCCGAGGCCGACGAATCCGACGGCTCCTTTCTCTGCCTGCTGCCCATCATCAATGTGGTCACCAATGTGGACGAGGATCATCTGGACCACTACAAAAGCCGCGAGGCTATTGACGCGGCCTTTGTGCAGTTCATGAACAATGTGCCTTTCTACGGCATCAATGTGGTCTGCGGCGACGATCCGGGCGTGCGGGCCCTGTTGCCGCGCGTCAAGCGTCCGGTGCTGACCTACGGCTTCGCGGCGGACAATCATCTGCGCGCCGTGCCCCTGGAAAGCGGGTTGCGCAGCCGCTTCGAGGTCTGGCGCGAAGACGAAAAACTGGGCGAAGTGAGCCTGCCCCAGCCGGGCCGCCACAACATCCTGAACGCCTTGGCCGCCATCGGCGCGGCCATGGAGGCGGACATCGCTTTTGAACGCTGCGCCCAGGGCCTGGGCGGTTTCGGCGGCGTGGGACGGCGTTTCGAGTTCAAGGGCGAAAAGGACGGCGTGACCGTGGTGGACGATTACGGCCACCATCCGGCGGAAATCGCGGCCACCCTGGCCACGGCCCGCCAGGTTTTTCCCGGCAGGCGCATTGTGGCGGCCTTTCAACCGCACCGCTTCAGCCGTACGCAGGCCCATTTCGGCGAGTTCTGCAAGGTCTTTGATCAGGTGGATGAAGTTCTGCTGACCGAAATTTACGCGGCTTCGGAAAAGCCCATTCCCGGCGTTTCCGGCCAGAGCCTGGCGCAGGGCGTGCAGCAGGTTTCCGCCACGCCGGTACGGTATTTCCAGACGCTGGACGCCCTGGCCCAGGCCCTGCCGGAAGTGCTGCGGCCCGGCGACGTGCTGCTGACCTTGGGCGCGGGTTCCATCACCCGTCTCGGTCCGGCCTGGCTGGAGGGGCGCGGCCATGCGTGAAATCATGCGCCCCAGCCTGGCGGAGCGGACCACCCTGCGTCTGGGCGGCACGGCCATTGCCGAGCTGATCCTGGAAGATGCGGCGGATCTGGCGGCTCTGCCCGAACGGCTGCGCGCCTTGGGCGGCAGTCCGCTGATCCTGGGCGCGGGCAGCAACATTCTGGCCCGGGACGGTGAACTGCCCCTGGTGCTGCTGCGTCCGCGCTTTATGCGCGGGCCGGAAATCGCGGGCGGGAAGGACGGTAAAATTCTGGTGCGGGTCGGCGCGGGCGTGCCCCTGCCGCGCCTGTTGCGTTTTTGCGCCGGACACGGGCTGAGCGGCCTGGAAGGGCTGGTGGGCATACCCGGCAGCGTGGGCGGGGCCGTGGCCATGAACGCCGGCTCCTTTGGCACGGAAACATGCAAAAATATCGAATTCATTCAGATAGTTAGCAATGAAACAGTGCGACTGGTCACTGTTGATGCACTGCAATACGGCTATCGTAGTCTCTCCATTCCAGAAGAAAAAGAGGGATTCATAGTAGTTGAAGCCACTTTTGGCTTGACCGAAGACGCAAGGGATGGCATCTCTAAACGCATGCGTCACAACTTTTTTGAGAAAAAGTCTAAACAACCTGTGACGGCCTGGAGCGCGGGTTGCGTATTCAAAAATCCCGCGCCGGATATGTCCGCCGGAAAGCTTTTGGAACTGACCGGCTACAAGGGAAAGAAGTTGGGCGGCATGGCCTTTTCAATCGTGCACGCCAATTTTTTGATCAATGAAGGCAGGGGTAGCGCGGAAGCGGCTTTGACCCTGTTGCATGAAGCCAAAGAGGCTGTGCGGCAACGTTTCGGCTATGCGCTTGAGCCGGAGGTCAGGATAGTGCCGTGCCGCTTGCCTTGAAGAAAAACGGCCGCAAGGCCCGCAATGCCTATACGAAGGAAAAGCCCTCAAGGGCGAAAGGAAGTCTGTTTTCTTCGGTCCGCCTCCCGAAATTCCTTGCCGGGATGTTCGGCTGGCTCAAGCGTCTGGGCGGGCTGAAAAGCCTCGCGGCCCTGACGGGCCTGCTGCTGGCGGCGATGCTGGTGCTGGCAGGAGTGGGCACGGTCTCCCTCTGGCTCTACAACAAAGCGGTCACCAGCGACTTTTTCATCACCAGGCATGTGGATGTGACCGGCAATGTGCGGCTTTCCCGCGAGATGGTGCTGCAATACGGCGGCATCAAAGAGGGCGACAACAGCTTGGCCGTGAGCATCGCCAAAGTGGAACGGAATCTGCGCCAGACCCCCTGGGTGGAGGAAGTTTCGGTCAAGCGCCTGCTGCCCGACAGGTTCGTGATCAAATTGAAGGAGCGCATGCCCTCCTTCTGGGTGCACAAGGACGGCGTCTTGTACTACGCCAATGAGCGCGGCGGGATTATCGCGCCGGTGGAGAGCAAGAATTTTCTCTCCCTGCCCACCCTGCGCATCGAACCGGGAGCCGAGGACGCCGCGCCCTACCTCTCGCGCCTGATGAAAGACATGCAGAGCGGCGCGCTGCCCATAGAGGCCGGGGCCATTGCCTCGGTGACCGTGAGCCCGGGCAGGGGCGTGGAGATTTATCTGGAAGACCGGGAAATGCGCCTTTCCATCGCCACTGACGACTGGAGCGGCAATCTGGCCCGGATGAGCGTGACGCTCGGCGACTTGGCGCGGCGGCACGAGCTGAAAAACGTGCGCGAAGTGCGCGCCGTCAACGGCAATGTCTGGGTCATTCTTAATCAGTCCGCGCAAAACTGAGCCGGCGCGTGACGGGCGGTTGTGAGGAGAACATAATGAATAAGTCCGAGCTCATCGTGGGCCTTGACATCGGCACCACAAAGATCTGCGCCGTGGTGGGCGAACTTTCGGAGTCGGGTCTGGTGGATGTGGTGGGCATCGGCACAAGCGTTTCCACCGGTCTGCGCAAGGGCGTGGTGGTCAACATCGAGCAGACCGTGCAGTCCATCCGCAAGGCCGTGGAAGACGCGGAGCTCATGGCCGGCTGCGAGATCCACTCGGTCTACGTGGGGATTGCCGGCAGCCATATCATGGGCATCAACAGCCACGGCGTCATTGCCGTCAAGGGCGGCGAAGTTGCCCAACGCGACATCGAGCGCGCTCTGGACGCGGCGCGGGCGGTGGCCATTCCGGCGGACCGCGAGGTGATCCACATCCTGCCGCAGGAATACATTGTGGACAACCAGCGCGGCATTGCCGATCCCCTGGGCATGGCCGGGGTGCGCCTGGAGGTCAAGGTGCATATCGTCACCGGGGCCGTGTCTTCGGCGCAGAACATCGTGCGCTCCTGCCACCGCAGCCAGTTGGAAGTGTCGGACATCGCCCTGGAATCCCTGGCTTCGGCCAAGGCCGTGCTCACCGAGGAGGAGCGTGAGATCGGCGTGGCCCTGGTGGACCTGGGCGGCGGCACAACGGATATCGCGGTCTTCGCCAACGACGCCATCAAGCACACGGCGGTGCTGGCTCTGGGCGGACAGAACCTCTCCAACGACATCGCCTTCGGCCTGCGCACGCCCATTGCTTCGGCGGAAAAGATCAAGATCAAGTACGGCTGCGCCCTCGCCGATCTGGTGCGCCACGACGAATTCATCGAAGTGCCCAGCGTGGGCGGGCGCGAGCCGCGCCGCCTTTCGCGCCAGGTGCTGGCCGAAATCTGCGAGCCGCGCATGGAGGAGATCCTCTATCTGGTGGACCAGACGCTGGTGCGCTCCGGCTACAAGGACATGATCGGCGCGGGCGTGGTGCTGACCGGCGGCACGGCCCTGATGGAAGGTTGCCAGGAACTGGGCGAACAAATTTTCAATCTGCCTACGCGCATCGGTTATCCGCGCAATGTGGGCGGTCTCAAAGACGTGGTCAACAGCCCCAAGTTTTCAACGGCTGTGGGTTTGTTGCGCTACGGAGCGGAAAAGGAAATGTCCGGTCAGAAAAAGTTCACCACGCGCAGCGAGTCCGGCGTCTTTGACGGCGTGCTCGCACGCATGAAGAAATGGTTCGCGGATATCTCATAAATCTCAAGCGGGCATTTGGGGACAGCAAAAACAGGAGAGGAAACATGGCTCAGTCAATCGTTGACGATATTGACACCTCCTTGGCCGGAAGCGCCAAAATCAAGGTTATCGGCGTAGGCGGCGGCGGTGGTAATGCCGTGAAAAACATGATTGATTCCGGCTTGCGCGGAGTGCAGTTCGTCTGCGCCAACACCGACGTGCAGGCTTTGAAAAAAAATACCGCCCCGCTCAAGGTGCAGTTGGGCGAAAAATTGACCAAAGGCTTGGGCGCGGGCGCCAATCCGTCCATCGGTCGTGAGGCCGCCGTGGAAAGTGTGAACGCCATCCGCGAGGCCATCGGCGATGCGGACATGGTTTTCGTCACCGCCGGTATGGGCGGCGGCACGGGCACGGGCGCGGCTCCGGTGGTGGCGCAGGCCGCCAAGGAAATGGGCGCGCTGACCGTGGGCGTGGTCACCAAGCCCTTCAGCTTTGAAGGCGTCAAACGCAAACGTGCGGCCGAGGCCGGTCTGGAGGAATTCAAGCAGCATGTGGACTGCCTGATCACCATCCCCAACGACCGTCTGCTGGCTTTTGCGCCCAAAAAAGCGCCGTTCTCCGAAATGCTGCAAAAGGCCAACGACGTGCTGTACTACGCCGTCAAGGGCATTTCCGACGTGATTGTGGGCGACGGCCTGATCAACCTTGACTTTGCCGATGTGCGCACCACTATGTCAGAAGCGGGTCTGGCCCTCATGGGAACGGGCATGGCTTCGGGCGAAAACCGCGCCCGCGAGGCGGCCCAGCGCGCCATCATGAGTCCGCTGCTGGAAGACGTCTCCCTGGAGAGCGCCAAGGCAGTGCTCTACAACATCACCGCACCCATGGACATCACGGCCGAGGAAATCGCCGAAATCGGCGACATCATCGCCGATGCCACGCCCGAGGACGCCAACATCATCTTCGGCGTGGTCTTTGACGACAACATCGGCGACGAAATCCGTCTGACGGTCATTGCCACCGGCATTGAATCGCCCCAGGCCGTGCAGCCCGTGCAGGCTCCGGCCGCCACGGTGACCAATTTCCGCCAGCCCGGCCCGGACGCCGTCATGGCCGAACCTCGCCGCCGCCAGCTCGGGCGCTCGCAGCAGGGCAACCTGGTGCAGGAGCCGCAGGAAGAGCCGGAAATGCGCCTGCCCCGCGCCACCCGCCGTTCGGAAGTGGAGCGCTGGTACGACGAAAAGAGCAATCGTCCGCCGTACCTGCTCAAGCGCGAAGCCATGGGCCAGAGCCGCCGTCGGCCGCACAACCCCGGCCAGGACGACTTCACCTATGACGAGGACGATTTTGAAATTCCGACCTTTATCCGGACCCAGGCCGACTAGAGGGTGCCGTCATGAGTGTCTTTCAGGTTATCTCTGCGTTGAACTTCGCCTTTTATTCCAGTCGAGTACCGGAAGAGTACACTCCTTCTAAGGCTGCATAATTCTCTGTTTCATAATTTTCAGGGCTTGCCTCTTCGGCCCTGAAATGCCCGCCGGGAGCCCCATTGGGGGGCTCCCAGTGCGGGGCGTAAAATTTGCCGGAGCAATTTCAAAATGAAATTGCTCCGGCGGCTGCGGAAGCAGCCGTCCGCCGCGGAGGCATAAGCGCAAGTTATGCGCTGTTAAATGCCGGAGCGGGCGTCCTCAACACTTTGTGATTGTATAATCTCAAAGTTAATTTGCTCTAAAATCCGCTCTGCCCAAAAGACAGAGCGGATTTTCACTTTGCGGCGCTTCGTTGACTTGCACACCCTTTTGGGGGCAACCTTGGGCATCCGCCCCGTGGTTTTCGCGTCAAGCAACACCCGCCGCAAAGCCGTAAGGGCTTGCGCGCCGCCGCAGGCGGCGTCACATCTCACTGGCCTGAAAGGAGTTGCCGCATGGCATTTTTCGCCCCCCGTGACGCTGAAACCACGCTCGCCTGCCCCCGCTGCGGAGCGCGCCTGCACATCGCCCGCACCTGCCATGAAGCCTACATGCGCTGTCCGGCCTGCAAGGCGCAATTTCCGCTCAACGACTATATCAGCCAGGCGGACGAAGTCATGGAGCGCTTTCTCGAAAATGTCTACTGCGACCGGATTTGAGCCGCTTCAAAATTTAGAGCAATTCAGGTTTGAAATGAGTAACATTTCAAACGCAACATGCTGTAGTCTTTTTGTTCCGCTGCGGTGTCAATAACCAAGGCCCGGCTTAGGGTGTTTTCTATTTGCGGCCTTTCCGGCACGGATTCACTTTTTTATATTCCGCCCGGCAGCCATGCCGCTGGCCCAGGCCCAGTGCAGATTGTAACCGCCCAGCAGGCCGGTGACATCCAGCAGTTCCCCCACGATGTGCAGGTTCGGGCACAGCAGGCTGGCCATGCTCCGTGGGTCCATCTCGCGGGTATCCACGCCTCCGGCGCAAACCTCGGCCTTTTTCAGGCCCGCCGTGCCGTCGGGCGTTACCCTGCGGGCCTGCACGGCCTCCGCGATCTTGTTGCGCGCGGCGCGGGACAGCTCGGCGATTTTGCGGCGGCCCAGAGGCGCGGGCAGCAGGGCGTCCGCCAGCCGTTGCGGCAGATGACGGGCCAGCAGGGCGCGCGGGGTCTGGCGTCCGGCATCGGGCGCATCCAGCAGCGCCTTCATATCCCGGCCGGGCAGGAAATTCAGCCGCACGGGCGCGCCCGCCCGCCAGAACAGCGAGGCTTTCAGCGCCGCCGGGCCGCTCAGGCCGTCATGGGTGAAAAGCAGATCGTCTTCCCAGGCATACTCGGGCCATGCACGCTCCAGTCCCACATCTGAAGCGGTCCGCTCCTGATTGCCTGCCTCCGGCAGACTGATCCGCACCGGCAGGCTGATGCCGGAAAGTTCCAACAGAGCCGCGTTGTCGGGATCATCGGCGGGCAGGCGCAACGGAACCAGGGCCGGGCGCGGCGGAATGACCGTATGCCCCAAGCTTTGGGCCAGCCTGTAGCCGGAGCCGCTGCCGCCCGCCTGCGGCCAGGCCGGACTGCCCAGTGCCAGCACCAGGGCTTTGCCGCGCCGGAGCATGCCCCCGGCCTCCACGCTGAAGCCCTCGCCGTCGTGGCTGACGCTGGTTGCGGCCGCGCCGCAGA
The DNA here is from genome assembly GCF_018379785.1 of Desulfovibrio sp. Classification (GTDB taxonomy): domain Bacteria; phylum Desulfobacterota; class Desulfovibrionia; order Desulfovibrionales; family Desulfovibrionaceae; genus Desulfovibrio. Next base: position 13,843 of record NZ_JAGZUV010000054.1, on the reverse strand, counting down.
CCAGACGGCACCCGCGATCCCGGCAGTCACGGATCAGGGCCTGAACCAGACGCTGGGCCGGGACAGTCAGAAACAATTGGCCGTGGGTGCGTTCTTCCACGGGCAGATTCCAGGCGCGTACCAGGGACAGCATGTCTTCAGGCCTGAAGGCGGCCAGGGCCGGGGCACAGAAGGTACTGTCGTGGTGCGAGTGATAGTCCCGCGGCGTAATCCCGCGATTGGTGAAATTGGCCTTGCCGCCGCCGCTGACCGCCAGCTTGCGGCCCGGCACGGCGGCCCGCTCCAGCAGCGCGACGCGCAGGCCGCGTCCGGCCGCCTCCCGCGCGCAGAACAGCCCGGCCGCCCCGGCCCCCAGAATGAGCACATCCGCCCGTTCGCCCGCATCCGATCGGCGCGGGGACCTGACGTCGCCGCGCCGGGGGGCGACATTTGACAGTTTTTCACGGCGAAGGCTAAAGTCATACTTTGCGCACATGGCGCAAGCGTACACGAGGCCTTTGTCCATGCCAATACTTCCTTCCCGCTATACGGCCCCGCCGGGCCTTGCCGACGCTCATCTGAACACCATCTGGCCGGTGCTTTTCCGCCCCTGGCCCCGCTTGCCCGCCGATCTGCGGCGCATCCGCATCGACACGCCGGACGGCGATTTTCTGGATCTGGATCTGCACCCCTGCGCTTCGGGCGCGCCGCGTGGGCTGGCCGTCCTTTCCCACGGCCTGGAGGGCAACAGCCGCCGCAAGTATATTCTGGGACTGGCGCAACTGCTGACGGCGCGCGGTTTTCAGGTGCTGGCCTGGAATATGCGTTCCTGCTCCGGCGAAGCCAATCGTACCGACCGCCTCTATCACATGGGCGAAACCGGCGACCTGAATACGGTGATCCGCTACGCGGAGTCCTTTGACCTGCCTATTCTACTGGCCGGTTTCAGCATGGGAGGCAATCAGATCTGCCGCTATCTGGGGCAGGGGCCGGTGTCGCCTCTGGTACGCGCGGCTGCGGCCGTGTCCGTGCCCTGTGATCTGGCGGGCGCGGCCCCGGTCATGGACGGGCCGTCCTGCCGCCTGTACATGGCCTATTTTCTGCGCACCATGCGCCGCAAAGTACGGGAAAAGGCGGCTCGCTTTCCGCACTATCCTTCCGTGGAAGGCCTGGAGCGCATCCGCACCTTCGCGGAATTCGACGAGCGCTTTACCGCGCCGATTTATGGCTTTGCCTCGGCGCGCGACTACTGGGAGAAAAACAGCGTGCTGGCCGATCTGTCCGCGGTTCGTATCCCTCTCTATCTGCTGATGGCCGCCGACGACCCTTTTTGCTCCCCCTCCTGTTATCCTTGGGACGCGGCGCGGGAAAACAGCTTCCTGCGTCTGGAAGTGGCCCCGCACGGCGGCCACGTGGGCTTTGTGCCGTGGGGAAAGCCGTACTACAGCGAGCAGCGGACCCTGGAGTTTATGGAAGATATCTGGAGTTGAACCGCGGGGCTTGCTTTCGGCTCGGCCGGCCCTATCTGGAATGACAGAGCATGCGCATCTTGAAAAGGCGGGATGCTCCGGCGGCATAAGCTGACGCCCACGTCTGAAGGCAGGGGAACAAATGCCGTTTTCACTGTCTGGGGGCTGACGATGCTTCAAGAATATATGCAGGAGGCCCTAGCATGGAAAAATATCTCAAAAACCTGGATTACGCGGCGGTACTGCCCCTGGCGCAGCAGGTGGACTATCTGCCGGGGCAGGTCATCAGCAAGACCCTGGCGCAGAACAGCGCCTTTGGCCTGACGCTTTTCGCCATCGACAAGGGCGAGGAAATCAGCGCCCACCGGTCCACGGGCGACGCGCTGGTCATTGCTCTGGACGGCGCGGGCGAAATCACTATTGATAACACCAGGCATATGCTGCATGCCGGGGACTGCATTGTCATGCCCGCCGGGCATCCGCACGCGGTGCGCGCCCCCGAGGCATTCAAAATGCTGCTGGTTGTGGTCTTTCCCCCGAAAAGCGCCACGGAGTAAGCGTCATTTCCGGCCTGAGGGTCATGGACCTTGCCTCCTGTGAAGGCCGCCCCTTGCCCTCAGGCTTTGTTTTTTGCAGCCAGCTTTTTCTTGGTCAGGGCAGTGGCCGGGGCCGTGAGCGGATCTTCCGGCCAGGGATGCTTGGGGTAGCGCCCCCGCATTTCCGCGCGCACGGCCTGGTAGCCGTTGCGCCAGAAATGGGCCAGATCCCGCGTGACCTGCAGGGGCCGCCCCGCCGGGGAGGTCAACCGCAAGGTCAGGGCTATCCGGCCGCGCGCGATGCGCGGGCTTTCCTCACAGCCGAAAAGCTCTTGCAGTTTGGCGGCCAGCCAGGGGCCGCCTTCCTCTCCGTAAACAATGGGCCGCATTGCGCCCGAGGGCACCTGCCAGCTGCCAGGAGCTTCCTGCTCCAGCCGCCGGGCCAGAGCATAAGGCAGTTGCGCCCGCAGGGCTTCCAGCAGACGGCCGGACGTCAACCGGCGTAGCGCGGCGCAGTCCGTAAGATAGGGAGCCAGCCATGTTTCAGGATGTTCCAGCAGGGCGGCATCGCTCAGATCCGGCCAGGGGTCGCCGTCCAATTCACGCAGCAGGCTTACCCGCGCCCGCCATTGGCGGAATTCGTCGTTCCAGGGCAGACGGGCCAATATCTGCGGACCGCCTTGACGTATGAATTCACACAGGGCCTCGGCGCACGCCCCGGCGTCGGGGCGGGGCAGAGGTTCGTCCCGCAGCAGCAGACTGCCCAAGGTTTGACGGCGGCGGGCCAGTACTGCGCCGTCGTCCGAAACGCTGACGCTGTCCTCAGTGCGGATCCGCGGGCCGAAGAGTTCTTCCAGTTGTCGGCGGCTGAGCGGAGCGGCCAGGCGGATGCGCCCGCGTGGGCCGTTGCCGGACACGGCGGCCACGGCCAGAAATTCGCAACGGGCCAGGGCGTCGCTTGCGGGCAATTGCGCGGCCCGGCCGGAGCGCAGCAGAAATGGAGTCATGGCTTGCCCCCCGGCTTGTCCGGGCTGGGGGGCGGGAAGACGCTGGGCCGGCCATTCCGGCCAGGCCAGGGCCAGCAGCGGCCCCAAGGCGTCCTGATCCGCCAGGGCCGCCTCGAAAATTTCTTGCCGGACGTTTAGCAGACCGGCCAGACGCCGGGCCCAGCGGCGCGGGCGCGCCTTCTCCGGCACGTCGCGACCCCGGCAAAGCCAGTCCAAGCGGCGGGCCAGATCGCTGCTTGCTTCGCCGTTGGCTTCCCGGCCCGCGCGCGGCAGCGGGTCGCGCTCTTCCAGGAGGGCGGCCAGGCAGCAGGCCAGGGCCGCGTGCCCGCGTTCTTTGCCGTGGAGCAGCAGCCGGGCCAGGCGCGGGCTTGCGGGCAGCGCGGCCATGTTTCGGCCCAGAGTGGTGGCACGGCCCTGATTGTCCAGCGCGCCCAGATCACACAGGGTCTGCCGGGCCACGGCCAGCCCGGCGGCGGGCGGCTGATCCAGCCAGGCTAGGGAGGCCACGCCGTCCGATCCGCCTGTTCCCCAGACCGCCAGTTGCAGCAGCAGGCCGCTCAGGTCGGCGTCCAGAATTTCGGGCCGGATCTGCGGCCGCATGCCGCTTTCCTCTTCCCTGGCCCAGAGGCGGCAGCAGATGCCCGGTTCCGTGCGCCCGGCCCGCCCCGCGCGCTGGGCCGCTCCGGCCAGGGAGACACGGCCGGTGACCAGGCGGCTGAGGCCGCGGGAAGGATCAAAACGCGCGCTGCGCGCCAGGCCCGCGTCCACCACCAGGCGCACGCCTTCAATGGTCAGGGATGTTTCGGCAATGGCTGTGGCCAGCACCACCTTGCGCGTGCCGGGCCGGGCCGGAGCAATGGCCGCGTCCTGCTCGCGGGCAGAGAGATTGCCGTACAGCGGACAGAGGCGCACGTCCGGCGGCAAACGGTTTTCCAGCAGGGCTGCCACCTGCCGGATTTCGCCCGCGCCGGGCAGAAAGGCCAGCAGGCTGCCGGGTTCCTCGCGCAAAAGTTGCAGGATTACCGCCGCTGTATGCCGCCAGAGTTCGGGGCCAAAGGGCGTGCCCATGCCGCGCAAGGGCAGCCGGCGCGTTTCCACCGGGAAGCCGCGCCCGGCACAGCTCAGACTGGGGCAATTCCCCAGCAGACGGGCCACGGCCCGCACGTCCAGCGTGGCGGACATGACCAGCAGGCGCAGATCGGGCCGCAGGGCGGCCCGGCTTTCCAGGCAGAGCGCCAGGCCCAGATCGGCCTGGAGCGAGCGCTCGTGAAATTCGTCGAAGATCACGCAGGCTGCCTGGGGCAGTTCCGGGTCGGCCTGCAACAGGCGGGTCAGCACCCCCTCGGTGATGACTTCAATGCGGGTGTCCGGGCCGATGACGCTTTCTTCGCGCATGCGCCAGCCCACGGTCTGCCCCGGATCCTCGCCGAGCAGGCGGGCCATGTAGCGGCCCAGGGCCCGTGCAGCCACGCGGCGCGGCTCCAGCAGCAGAATCTTGCGGCCTGCCAGCCAGGGTGCGTCCAGCAGCCAGAGGGGCACGCGGCTGCTCTTGCCCGCGCCGGGCGGCGCGCTGAGTACCATATTGCCGCCGTTCTCCAGGAGGCGCAGCAACTCGGGACGCAACTCGTCCACGGGACAGGGGGGACAGGGAGGGCAGGGCGGACAAGAACGGCGGGTTGGCTCTTGCGAAGCGGGCGGGGTGGGGGCGGAAGGTATCTGGCTCATGGGCACTGTGCAAAAAAGTTGCGCCGGTGCGGCAAAACAAACCGGCATCCTGTTTTTTTCACTGGCAATTCAGCGCGCGTCAGTGTATTGACACCTGAAAAGCTCTGTAACGCGGGGAAGAGACCATGGAGCTAAATACAAGCGGCATTATCGGCCAAAGCACCACGCTGGCCGAAGTCTTCAAAATTCTCGGCAAAGTGGCCCCCACGGACAGTACTGTGCTTGTAACCGGCGAATCCGGAACAGGCAAGGAATTGCTGGTGCGCGCCCTGCACGCCAACAGTCGCCGCGCCGACAAGCCCTTTGTGCCCATCAATTGCGGGGCCATCCCCAAAGAGTTGCTGGAAAGCGAACTTTTCGGGCATGAAAAGGGCGCCTTCACCCATGCCATCCGCTCCAGGCCGGGCCGCTTTGAACTGGCTGACGGGGGCACCATTTTTCTGGATGAAATCGGCGAGATGGAGCTGAGTCTTCAGGTCAAGATTCTGCGCGTGCTCCAGGAAAAGGAAATCGAGCGTGTGGGCGGCAGCGGCTGCAAAAAGGTGGATGTGCGCATTGTGGCGGCCACCAACCGTGATCTGGAAGCCGAAGTGGAGGCCGGGCACTTCCGTGAGGACCTTTACTACCGTCTGAACGTGATTCCCCTGCACCTGCCCCCCCTGCGCGAGCGCGGCGGCGACGTATTGCTGCTGGCGCGACATTTTCTGGATCATTTCTGCCGCAAGAAATGCCGTCCGGTTCTGGTCCTCGCGCCGGATACCCGCCGCGTTCTGGCGGCCTATGCCTGGCCCGGCAATGTGCGCGAGCTGGAAAACTTCATGGAGCGCCTGAGCATTCTGGTGGACGGCGCAGTGGTGCAGCCTTCGGATCTGCCGCGCAAGATCCTGGACCAGGTGGGCGATGTGTCGGCTCTGCCGGAAGTGGAAGAGCAGAGCGCGCCCGAGGCCGCCGTGCCTCTCGCCCCGCCCACGCAATCGCCGTCAGACGCGCCGCTTCCTGCGGAGGCCGGGCACGCCCCGGCCCCAGCCGGGGAATTTGTCTGGCCGGATCTGGGCGTACTGGAAACCCGGGGGCTGAATCTCAAGGATTTTCTGGACGCCGTGGAAAGCCGCCTGATCGACGAGGCCCTGAACCGGGCCGAGGGCGTGAAGAACCAGGCTGCGGAATATCTGGGCATCAAGCGCACCACCCTCATTGAAAAGCTCAAAAAGCGCAATTCCTGATGTCGATAGCGCGAAAGAGTTTCTTTTTCGTTTTGTACCGGCATATTTCTTGCATAAAACGGAGCGGATGCCTGATCCGTCATATTTTACTGCCATAGCCAGTGAACAGAATTCCGAGCGCCGGGATGTCCCGGTCTCATAGCGCCGTTGTGCAGGGTGCGTCCCGCCGCTTTTTGCCGTGGCTCTGCCTGTTGTTGGCCGTGTGCCTGCTCCGGCCGGAGCAGGCGCGGGCCATGCTCTGGCAATGGCTGCCCGGCGCGGATGCCGGACGGCTGATCCTGGTGCTGGACAGCCCCGGCCAGGCCCGCAGCGTGGCGCGCATCGGCGCTACGGATCTGGAGCTGGCGCTGAACAGTCCGCCCCTTTCCTTGCGCCGGGCCGGGGCTGCCCCAGAGCCCGGCGCGCTGCTGCAAGCTCTGGCGCTCGACAACGGGCGGCTGCGCATCCGCCTTTCCCCGCGCGTCGTCGATTACGTGCTGACCCGTCCCGCGCCTGACAGGGTGGCTGTGGAATTCTTTGCCGCCCCGGCCGCGAGGGATCCGAGCTCGTCTGCCCAGGCCGCCGCTCCGCTTGCGGCCCCGGTCGATACCCTGGCGCGGCCTTCTGCGGGCTTGGCGAACGCGGAGAACACGGCAACTCTTCCGGCCGGGCAGATTCCTTCTGATCTTTTGCGCCGCCAGTTGAGCGGATTGCGCGCTTTGCCGTATTCCCGTCTGGCGGATCTGGCCGCTCCTGCTGCGGTTGAGGAGCGATCCATACCGGATTTTGTCCCGTCCGGGACCGGGGGCGGAGGCTTCTGGTCCGCACCGGCCTATGCCGCCGCCGTTCCGGAAAACGCCGGTCCCAAAGAGTTGGGCGACAGGGGGGTGATGCTCTCCCGCCAGGATCTGCTCGGCAAGGTCAATACCGGTGGCCCGGAAGACTGGCCCGAAGCCGGCGGCCTCTCCACGGCCACACTGCCTGAACCCGGTAAGGAGGCCGCCGCATCCGCCGGAAATAATGAAAGCAGGACTGAGGGCCGTCCCGCCGAAACCGACGGCAATACGGCACCGGCACAGAATGCTGAAGCGCCGCAGTCCGTTGCCGCGCCTCGGGCTCCCGCGCGGGAAAGCGGCCTGACGCCCGCGCCACCCGGTGCGTCTGAAGCGCCCGCCGCCTCTGCTGCGGAGCGGAAGGCCGCAGGCGATGCCGCCTCCGAAGAGCGGAGTCCCCAGACCACCCAAATCGGTCAGACCGGACAGGATGTGCCCGCTCCACAGAATGCTGTTTCGGGGGAAACCCGGGAAAATTCCCCGGAGACGCCTCTGGCGCGGAACAAAGGGCCCGAGGCTTCCGGCGCGGTGAACAAGCGGGCCGTGGGCCTGCCCGTGGGCGAAAAGAAGGACGAGAAAAAAGACGTGGCTGCGGAAAAACCCCGGGAAGTCATCTACGTGGATGAACAGGGCAATCCCGTACCCAAACCGCCGGAGCCGGATAAAATGCTGGCCGAGGCCGAACGCCTGATCAGCGAGAACAAATTTGATGAAGCCCTGCCGCAGTTGGAGAAAATCCGCGCGCTGGCCGATATCACGCCCGAAATGCGGGAAAAGGTGCTCTATTACATCAGCGACTGCCTCTGGGCGCGCTATGCCGACAACCCTTTGGCGGGCTATGAGGCCATTGTTTCTTCCACCAACGAGGCCATGAACGCCGACCTGCGTTCGCCCCGCGTACCCGACGCCCTGCTGCGCCTGGGTCTTGCCAACGTCAATGTGGGCAACCTGGTGGACGCGGGAGGTTATATTGTGGCCCTGCTCCGGCGTTATCCCGATTATCCCGGCGTGGCGCAGGGCTTCACGGCTCTGGGGCAGGCGCAGCTCAAGCGGAAGCTCAATGCCGAAGCGGAGCAGTCCTTTTCCATTGTGTTGGACAAATATCCCGAATCTTCCCAGTTGCAGGCCGCTTCCGTGGGCTTGGCTCAAGCTCTTTTCAACCAGAAAAAACACGACAAAGCCCAGATTATTCTGGACTTCATCAGCAAGCGCTGGCCGCGCTACTATATTGGCGAGCCCTCCTTTCTGCTGTTGCAGGCAGGTAATGACGAGACCCTGCAAAGAATCGACACGGCGCTGGATCTCTATTGGCTCTACATCAACCTGGAACCCGGCCGCCAAGGCAACGACATGATTCTGCTCAAGATGGGCGACACCTATCTACGCCAGGGCAATGCCGCTGCCGCTGATTTTATTTATCACGAGCTGGAGCGCCGCTTCGCGGCCTCGCCCGCAGCCTCCACGGCCCGGCTGCGCCTTGCGGAAAAGGGCATTTACGAATCGCCCATTACCTATGAGGAAATGAGCAAGGTTTTTGCCAGAGGCGGCGAACCGCCGCTGTGGCAGACGTACACGGCACTGGCCGAATCCTCCAAAACGGCCCCGGACGCCGTACTGGCCCGACTCAAGCAGGCCATGTGGCTGTACTGGGACAAGCAATACACCGAGGCTATGGGCAAAGCGGCGGATTTCATCGACGCCTACCCCGAACATCCCGACGCGCCCCAGGCCCGTGAAATCATCTGGCAGGCTTTTCAGAAGGAGCTGGCCAATTCCCTGGCCGAACAGAATTACGGCCGCATCCTGATCCTGTGGAACGGTTTTCCCCTGGTGCGCGAGCGCTACGGCGCGCCGGACCCGCGTTTGCGCTACGCTCTGGCCCAGGGTTGGCTGGAGCGCGGCAATGAGCAGAAGGCCTTTGAGCTGCTGGGAGAGTTTTTGAAGTCTCCCATGGACCCCCAGTACGGCGAAGCGGCCTTTACGGAATTTTTCAACCGTTATCTCAAGGCCGGAGCCTGGGACAAGGTTCTGGATCTGGGCAAGCTGGTTTCCACCTGGGATATGAAGCCGCAGCTGCGCAAGCAACTGGATTACGCGCTGGCTCTCTCCGCTCAGAATCTGAACCTGACCGGGCCGGCGCTGGCCATGTGGCAACAACTGGCGGCGCGTCCCGACATTCCACTCTACCAGAGGGCCTATGCCACCTATTTTCTGGCCCGTGACGCGGAAAACCGCAAGGATATCAAAAGCTCCTACGAGCTCAACCGCAAGGTCATCGACCTGTTCACCCAGTTGCAGGATGAGCGCTCCGACAAGGCTGACCCGCAGCGTGTCAAGGAAGCCGTGGCCGCGCTGATGGATATTTGCGAGGTAGGCAACCGTATCCCCGAGGCCTTGCAATGGGTGAACCGTTACAATGATTTTGTGCCGGAAACTTCGCCGGAATACCCGGGGCTGCGCTTCCGGGAGGCGCGCCTTTACCGCAAACTGGGCAACTCCAGCCGCGCCCAGGCTCTGCTGGAGGACCTTGTCCGGCGTTTCCCCGATTCGCCCTTTGCCAAAGCCGCGGCTGCCGAATTGCGTACTTTTGAGGTTTCGCGCGATCTGCAGAACTACATGCCGGACGGTGCCGCCGTGCCGCAACAGCAACCCTCCCCGGCACAGCGGCAGACGCGGCAATAGCTGTCGGATTATCTTTGAGGTTTTACAATCCCAACGTGTTGAAAACGCCCGCTCCGGCGGTAACAGCGCATATGCGTCAGGCTTGTGCCTGCCCCCGCTGTCGCCATCCGCAAAGCGGCATAGCCGCCAACGGCCGACGCTCGCGGCGGCTGGCTGCCTTCGCGGTCGCCGGAGCAATTTATTCTGAAATCGCTCCGATTCCGCACTTCTTTTCAGCCGCAGCAAATGGCATCCTTTCGGCCGCACCCGGCCGCCCGTTCCACTGTTCTCATAATACTGATTGCCAGTCGCCGGGCCTTGGCATATGTTTGTAGTGAACAAGAAACAGTTACCCGGCGTCCGGCCGGATCAGCGGTGGAACGTCGATTTTGAGGAGCATTGCGCAATGGCGATAAAACACATGCATCTTTTGTGTATGGCGGCCCTGGTGTTGCTGATGACCGGCTGCAATGCCGCGCAACAACGCGGCATGTTGGGTTCAGCGTATGTTTCCACAACCCGTCCGGCTATTTCCGTGGAGGCTAAAAACATGCCGCTGCTCACGGCGGGGCAGGGTTCGACCAATCTGACCTGGAGCGGCATGATGGGCGGTCTGCCCATCCGGGTCTGGCTTGCCGTGTACGGAACCGGCGACATCAGCCCCATGGCCGTGGTGGCCCAGGCCGAAGTGCCGCAGGGCTGGTACTGGGACAGCATCATGCGCCGCCCGTTCAGCGTGGATGAGGGCGTGGAGGTTTTCGACGGCGTGGGATATCAGGCCTGCACCTATATTGTGGACAGCAGCCATGACCCCTTCGGCGCTCTGGTGGCCGGCAAGACGACGACAGGACAGCCCGTGCGCTGGCTGGCGCGGGGTTTTGCGGCCCGCTATAATTTCAATGACGACAAAATCATCATGGAATATCGCGAACCGCTTCCCGCCGGTATTGAATCTCTTTCGGCCCTGCCTCTGGGCGCCGCCGATACGCTCAGAGCCTTTGAGCAACGGGCTCGGGAAACGTTCAGCGTGGGGCCCGTGCCCTCCAACCTTTCCCAGTTGCGCCAGGGCTATGCCCAGGGCGTGCAATGGCAGTACATGGATGAAAATTTTCTGGGCACCGTGTCAAAGTATGATTTTTTTAACGGCAATTGATCCGCTTCTGAATGGATAAAAAATGGCTGTAGCAACCCCAAAAGAGCACAATACAATTGACGTGTTGGAAAACTGCGTGTATGGCTAAAAAACCATGTAGTATGTGGGGGCTAAAGCTGTCCTGGGGCACGGCTCTACATCTAAGATACCGTGCGTCGCGCTGAAAACAGAAGACATATCAAGAAGGGGTTAGGTAATGGATGATTATTTAAAAGAAGCGCTGGAAATAACCCGTGCGCAGGCCGGTGTGCGGATCATGACCGAAGAGGAAATCGCAACCTTTATTCAGAAGGTGGCGGTGGGCATCCGTGCCGTGGCCGAAGGCGAAGCTCCTGTGGAGCTGGACAGCGCGGAAATGGCTCAGGAAGCCCGCAAGTCGGTAAAAGAAAAATCCGTTACCTGCCTTGAATGTGGAAAGAGCTTCAAAATTCTGACCAAGCGGCATCTGGCCAGTCACGGTATGGATACCGCCGAGTACAGGGAAAAGTGGGGCTTCAAGAAAGATGCGCCTCTTGTCTGCAAAGCCCTGCAACGTGAGCGCCGTAAAAAGATGAAAGATATGAAACTGTGGGAAAAGCGGCGCAAGGTTAAATAAAACGAAAGAAAAAAAGAGCCCGCCGTATGGCGGGCTTTTCCATGCCCGGTGTTGCGGCCGGAGCGTCGTTTGCGGCCGTGTCTGCCGAAGGTTTGCTATTGTTGTTTGCCCTTGGGCAATCGCCGCAGTGAGGCATGCCGCGAAACGGCGTGGATTCCGGCAAAAAATACAGTTTTGCCGGAATGAGCCCTTTGAAACGTGTAGCGCTTTAAAGGTAATCTGTTCTCAAGCCTAACTTGCTCTGTTCGGCGTCGGTCGTTGACGTCTGTGTCGCGCGTGAGCAAACAGCGGCACGATTTTCTTTTTAAACAATATTCAAGGTCCCCATGCTCTCTTCGGCGCACGCGGAAGAGAGCTCTTTCATGAATTCCGAAGGTTGGTACGATGGACATGTTCCCGGCGGCAACGCCCGCCCAGGCCCAGGTTCTTTTATCTTTGCCCGACGCCCGGCTCTTCGAGCAGGCCGGTCGTTTGCGCGAGGCGGTCTTCGGGCGCAAGGTGGATCTCTGCGCCATCATCAACGCCCGTAGCGGCAACTGCGCCATGGACTGCCGCTTTTGCTCCCAGAGTCGGCACAATCACACGCCCATAGCGGTTTTCGATCTTTTACCGGACGAAACGCTACGGGAGCGCATTCTGAAATTGGCCGCTCTGCCCGTGAGCCATATCGGCATCGTCACCAGCGGTGCCGCGCTCAGCGAAGCGGAACTGGCGCGACTGCGCGCCGTGCTGGCCGCCTTGCCTGGCGATGTGCGGCCTCGCGTCTGCGCCTCGCTGGGACGGCTGAGTTCGGCCCAACTCGAACAATTGGCCCAGGCCGGACTCACGCGCTATCACCACAATCTGGAAACGGCACAAGGCCATTACCCGCATGTCTGCACCACTCAGACCTGGGAACAGCGTCGCGACACTGTGGCCCGCGCCATGCGCGCCGGTCTGGCAGCCTGTACCGGCGGCCTGTTCGGCCTGGGTGAAAGCTGGGAAGAGCGCATTGCCTTCGCTTTCAGTCTCAAGGCCTTGGGCGTGCGCAACGTGCCCATGAATTTTCTGCATCCCCACCCGGAAACGCCTTTGGCCGGTCAGCGGCCGCTCTCCGCCGGCGAGGCCCTGCGGATCATTGCCTTGTTCCGCCATATTTTGCCTGAAGCCACGCTGCGGATCTGCGGAGGGCGGCCCACGACTCTGGGGGCGCGACAGCATGAAGTTTTCGCCGCCGGCGCCAATGCCTTGATGACCGGCGATTATCTTACCACCCACGGGCAGGGCATTGAAGAGGATCTGGCTATGATCGCGGCCCAGGGCCTGGAGGCGGGCGGTCATGACTGACGCTGCATCCGGGCGCGGTGCGAGCCGTCGTCCCTTGTGCGCTGTTTTTGTCAGCGGCAGCGGTACGGATGTGGGCAAAACCGTGGTTACGGCAGCCCTGTTGCGGGCCCTGCGTCTGGCGGGCGTGGCGGCCCAGGCTGTAAAGCCTGTTCAGACCGGCGTGCGCGCCGGAGATGAATACGCCGCGCCCCAGGCCGATGCGCCGGTATATGCGGCGGCCGTGTCCGATCTGACGTCCCTGCCGGAGTTGGCTCCGGCGGCGGTGCTGCGTTGTTTTTCCCTGCCTGCCTCGCCCCATTTGGCTGCCGCGCGCGAGGGCGAGCGCCTGGAGGCGGCGGAGCTGGCCCGGACCATCCTGAAGCATTGGGAGAGCCTGGACGGCGCGGCGGATATCCTGCTGCTGGAAGGCGCGGGCGGCCTGTGCGTGCCGCTCAATGAGCGCGAGGACATGTTGGATCTGATGGCCGCCCTGGATCTGCCTGTTCTGCTGGTGGGCGGCAACGGGCTGGGCACGCTGAATCATACCTTGCTTTCCCTGGCCGCTCTGCGCGACAGGGGACTGCCGCTGTGTGCTCTGGCCCTGATTCCCACGCGCTCCGCTGCCGAGGGTGCGCCGAATGACGAGGAAGCCTGTATTCTGGCTGATAATCCCCAAATTCTGCGCGCGAGACTGGCTCAGGCCGGTTGCGGCGCGCCCGTGCTGGAACTGCCCCGCCTGGAACGGCTGGACGGCGTGGGCTGGCAAATCCTGTCCGCCGGGCTGGCTCCGCTGGTTGAAGAACTGCGCCGCCTGGCGGAGCAAGCGCGCGCTCCGCGAGTTCCGGACCTGGTGGAACGCGACCACGGCGCTGTCTGGCATCCCTATGCCTCGGCCGTGCGATTGCCGCCCCTTTGCGCGGTCCGGCGCAGCCACGACAATCGCATTGTCCTGACCGACGGGCGGGAACTGATCGACGGCATGTCCTCCTGGTGGGCGGCGGCGCATGGGTATAATCACCCCCGTTTGGTGTCGGCGCTGCGGCTCCAGGCCGGACGCATGCCGCACGTGATGTTCGGCGGGTTGACGCACGCTCCGGCGGTGGCGCTGGCCGAGCGCCTGCTGTGCCGCATGCCCCACGGCCTGGAGCGTGTTTTTTTTGCCGATTCCGGTTCCGTGGCTGTGGAAGTGGCTCTGAAGATGGCCCTGCAATATCAGCAGGGCAGGGGAGAGACGCGGGGACGCGCGGCGGATGTCTTTCTCGGCGGATTGACCTGTCAGGGCAAGGTGTGCCGCTTCGACAGCGTGGACGTTCTCTGCCCGCGTGTTTATGAGCTGTGCGACAGCTACGGCCTTGCCGCGCCCGTGCTGCGCCGGCTG
>NZ_JAGZUV010000053.1:0-21627 GCF_018379785.1 Desulfovibrio sp. | reverse complement strand
CAACAGACAGAAAACTCGCAACTCCTCTTTTTTGCCCTTGAGAATAAGATGCCAGATGGCATTCGGACAGCCTGCGCATGCGGTTTCCGGCAAGGCCTTTACCTGCTTCAAAGTGGCGCTGCGGATCGTAGTGCCGTTGCCCATCGTTCAACTCCTGCCGCACATCATGTTCACGCCCGGCGGCAATGTAATTTGCCAGCCGGGCGTAGTTATCATTTTGGGGCGCACACGGAATGCGTTTACTGATCATAATGCCCTGATCTTTGCCTTCAGGCTGGCCTGAAGCTGATCAATCTTATGGAGCAGTCCGTAAATCTGCTCCTTGTGGCCCGTGGCCAGGCTCTGCTTGAGCAGGCCGCCCAGCCGCCCCAGATCGGCATTGACCTTCAGCAGTTCCCGCCGGGCCTGCTGGTCCTCCCGACTCTCCACCCGGAAGCCCAGACACACGCGCCGGGCGAACTCCGACATGCTCAGCCCGGCCCGCTCACTGGACTCCATGATAAGAGTGAACTCTTCAGGCGTCACATAAGCCTTGACCTGTTCCGTGCGCCTGGGCTTCTCCATACCTTCCGACATGCTACCAGCCCTGCGCTGTCAGCGTATGATTGGCAATCCCTCCCCAAAGAACGAAAAGAGCCTTGAGGGTGTCCCGTTCGCTCACAATGTCGTCCAGGCTATCCACACCACAACGGTTAAGAATATAGTTGCGAATATCTGTCTCCGAGAAATCGGTCACCTGACGCCAGAAAGTCAGCATCCCCTGAAAAGCATCCCTCATCTCCCCTGAAGCCGGATCGCTCTCTTGACGCTCCCAGGTGTGCAGGAAAAAGAGCTTTTTAAAAGTATTGGTAATGGCCTCCATGAAATCGGATTGGGGCAAATCCTCAATCCTTTCAATATGCATTTTCCGGCAAAACCGCGCCACCGCTTCATCCCAAGTCATTTCTTGAACAAATGATTCCATATGGAGCAAACCATACACGGCTTTGACGTTGCCCTTGGATATTTTTCGCCGAGGTCTGAAAAAAAGACCACGCTCCTTAGAGGATATGGCTTCCTTCTCTTCTCCCGGGATGGGCCTCGGTTCTTCCGGCTGTCTGGCCAGCAGCGCCGCTTCCATCGCATTGAAGGCCTCCAGGAACTTTTCCTTCCAGGCCGCCGCCTTCTTGCCCGTGAAGCCCATCGCCAGGAACGCGAAGCCGTCGCGGGTCAGGCGGTAAGCGGGGAACTCTCGCTTGGCTCCGCTGCCGATTTCCGCCTCATAGACCATTGGCGCAAAATTGCGCTCATGGAACTCCTTCGAGCACTCCAAATTGGAGATGGCTTTGAGCACGTCCTTGTGCTCCTTCTCGAAGGCCTGGGCGACGATCAGCGATGTGGTGAACATCTTGCCGTCGTCAATCTCAACAATGTTTTCAATGGGTTGCGTGGTGATTTCCTGTTCGCTGTTCTGGCTGTCTTCCATGTTTTTTGCTCCTTGCTTTTTAGCGTTGAGCCGAAGGCGAATAAGCAAGCCACCCCCGGCGTTGAGGGGGCAGGACGTAAAGTGGTACCACTTTACCTGTCCTGTCTTCTTTTGATTTTGACAACTATAGCACAGTATTATCAGCATTGGTATACTTTTAAAATATTTTCAAAGTGAACCAATGTCGCTCAATGTCGCTCAATGTTGTTCAAAGATTTCAAGAGCTGCTCAAAGCTGCCCAAAGTTGACAAGAGTTGCTAAAGGTCTATAGGGGCGCGGGCACAAAAAACGTAGGCAGAGATTTTTGTCCATCTGCCTACGCTGCAATTTAATGAAGGGAAAAGCGGAAGTGGAGGATGCCCTCCCAGCACGTTATTTTACTGAAAGATGTTCCAGCGCCTCCCGCTGGATCGCCGGAGAAAGCTTTGCGTACCGCTCGGTCATGCTGATCGTCTTGTGCCCGGCCAGCCTGGCAATCGTAAACAAAGGCACGCCCTCAATGGCCAGCCAGGAACAAAATGTGTGTCTGAACGTATGGAAGACAATTTTTTGTTCACTCTCAACGCCTGGGCCATTCAGGCCGGTTTCTTCCATGAACTTTGCGAAAGCGTTGGATGTGACATTACAGGCCAGTTTCTGGCCTCTGCTGCCTGTGAACAGGAACGCGGCATTGTCGGCGGGTATGAGTTTCTTGAGGTCATTTTCAAAGTTTTTCGGAATATATGCGGTTCGCTCGCCTGCCTTGCCGTCTCTGACGCGCATAATTCCCCGAGCGATATTGATGTCGCTTCCGCGTAGATTCAGGATTTCACCAAGTCTGAGCCCGGTGTACAATGCAATCTTTGCTATGTGGTAAAGGTTGCATGACACAAGGCTGAGCCCATCAAGAATCTGCTCAGCCTCCTTATGCGTCAGATACCGCTCCCTTTTTGCAAAAGCATTTTTTACAGTGACCCCGGCAAGAGGATTTTTCCCCTCAACAAGATTCCATTTGAACGCCCTGCTGACGATCCTTTTAAAATCGGAAAGGATTTTCGCCACCGTCGCGGCTTTCAAGGCCGTGCCCTGCTTGCCGCCCCTGGTCAATAGCTCCTGTTTGAAATTCTCGATATCCAGCTCAGAGAGGGCAAGAATATACTGATGCCCAAAACGGGGCCGGATATGATGCTCATACGTCTTTTCCACCACATACTGATCTTTCAGATTCGGCAGCCAGTTTCTTTTAAATACTGCCCAGGCTTCATCAACCGTTATGCCGGAGGGTAGAGGAGGGGGCGGCGTTTCTCCGAACAGTTCGGGATGGCGGATTTTGCGCACACGCTCCCCCCGCAGGTCCAGGGCGTCCTGAACCGTGTAGCCTTCGGAGCGCCAGCCGACTTTCTCGAAGATGAATTTTCCGTTAGTGTCTTTGTAGGTGATGTCAAAGCACTTGTCCGGCTTGCCGTCCGGGCACATGCGGTTCTTCCCGTACCGGAAATAGACGCCGACATACTGCGTCTTGATACGCTTTCCGGTCGGCTGGGAAATCTCGGACATGAGGGCCTCCCATTTCCGCTTGCTAGCTTTTGGAGATTGTGGTAGCCCTCAAATTAAGCTGATTTCCGGATGCGAAACAAGAGAAAATTTAGAAAGAATTTCGACTAAAAATTAAATAGCGTTTTTTCAATAGGTTAACACTCCCTTCTTTTGATGTATTTACATTTCAAAGGTGAAATGTTCTAATGGTCCGCGTAAGCCTCAGAGCTCGCGGATTCAGCTTTCCATCTCCCGGCCACGCGCGTCGGCGGCCAGCACGGCGTCCACCAATTGGCCCGGCAGGCCCACGCGGTCCAGATGATTGACCCCGGCGATGGTCAGGCCGCCGGGCGAACAGACTTCGTCACGCAACTGCATCAGCGGCGCGGGGTTCTGCTCGGCCATGCGCGCCGAACCGGCAAACAGGGCGGCCACCATGCGCCGGGCCTCCTTGTGCTGAAAGCCCAAAGTCACCCCGGCCTGCACCAGCCCCTGCATCATCTCGAAAACATAGGCCGGGCCCGCGCCGATCAGCGCGGAAAAGGCGGTAAAGCGGGTTTCGGGCATTTCCAGGCAAAGGCCCAGGACCCCGAAAAGTTCCAGCAATTCGAGTTTGCCTTCCCGGTCCAGTGCCGGGTCCTCAAAACAGAGGGCAAAAACCCCCTCCCCCACCAGTGCCGGGGTATTAGGCATGCAGCGGACTACCGGGCATTGCCCGCCCACGGCTTCGCGCAGGCTTTTCAGGCTCACGCCCGCCGCCACGGAAACCAGCACCTTGCCGCCGTCGAGGGCCGGACGCATTTCCTCCAGCACAGCGGCAGCCTGGTAAGGCTTGACCGCCAGCACCAGCACATCGGATTTGCGCGCTGTTTCCAGAACGTCGGGCATGACCCGCACGCCTTTTTCAGCCAGGGGGCGCATACGTTCCGGCGTGCGGTTATAGCCGCAGAAGCTATAGCCCTTGTCCCCCAGCCTGTCCGCGAAACCGGCCAGAATGGCCCCGCCCATATTGCCGCAGCCAATGCAGCCGATTGTTCTGCTCATATGTTTACTCCGTCATTTCCAAGGCATTGAAGAAATATGCCAGCTCAACAGCGGCGTTTTCCGGGCAGTCGGAACCATGCACAGCGTTGGCCTCAAGGCTCTGTCCGTATTTGCGGCGCAGGGTGCCGGGCTCGGCCTGGGCCGGATTTGTGGCGCCCATCAGCGCCCGGTAGCGGGCCACCGCGTCCTCGCCGCGCAAGGCCGCGCAAACGACCGGCCCGGAAGACATATAGTCCGTAAGGCTTTCAAAAAAGGGGCGCTCCTTGTGCACGGCGTAAAAACCCTGGGCCTGGGCCTTGCTCAAACGCAGCATTTTCAGAGCTACGGGACGGAGGCCCTCGGCTTCCACGGCGGCCAGAATTTCCCCGGCAAGGCCGCGTGCCACGGCGTCCGGCTTGATGATGGCAAGAGTGGTTTGCAGCATGTCCGCTCCTTGGTTTTATGTGTGAAAATCAACGGCTGTCGGCGCGCGCGCCGTCCCGCGTCTGAAGCTGTGCCAGGTGCCAGACCAAGCGGCGCAGAGGCAGCACGGCGACACCGGCCCTGTCCTGCCAGCGGCGCAGGGCGCTCAGCGTTTCCGCGTACGGATGGCCGATGGCGACGGCGAAACCGGCGCTGCGGGCTCTGGCCGCCGCCGCGTCCAAGGCGGCCAGCACGGCGGAAACGTCCCGGCGCGTATCCAGAAAAACAGCCCGGGCCGCGCTGACCAGCCCGGCGGCGCGGGCTTCCTCCGCCAGCCGGGAATGGGGCTGGGTCAGGCTGTCCAGCACAAAAAAACCGCGCCCGGCCAGTTGCGCGCAGAGCAGGCGGCAGGCGGCGGCGCTGCCCGTGAAACGGGAACCCATATGGTTGTTCAGGCCCAGCGCCGTGGGCAACGCCGCCAGATCCGGTTCCAGCACGGAGGCCAGAGCGTGCGGGCTCATATCCGCGAACAGGGCACCCGGACCCGGCCTGGGGCGGAAGCCGTCGGAGCGGGGCAGAGGCTCCAAGGGCAGATGCACCAGGCAATCCAGGCCCATCTGTCCGGCCAGATCGGCCGTCGCTCCCGCCCTGGGCGCGTGCGGCCAGACGGCCAGAGCCACGGGAAAGGGCAAGGCGGCCAGATCCTCGGCGGGCTCCAGACTCTGCCCCAGATCATCGATGACCAGAATCAGGGCGGCCTGAGGCAAAGGTCGGGCCAGATCCGCCAGAGCCCGTTCCTTGCCGGGAAAATGAAAACGATGCGTCAGCCGCCCGTTCAGGCGGATCTCCAGCGCGCCCTGGTCCGTCCAGGCAAGGCGGGGGCGTAAACGCTCCGGATCAACGGCGGAAAGAGGGGGGAAATCCGGATCTGCGGCGGGGCGCAGTTTTTCCAACAGGGCCACGCCCAGGCGCAACGGCGCGCAAGGCCCTGTAACCCGGTAAGCGCGGATAATCGCCCCCCCAGGCTCCAGCGGCAGCCCTTCTTCGCGCTGCCAGCGGGCGAAAGGCAGAGCCAGAGGCAGCGTCTGGATGACCAGGGCGTCCAGGCGGGCCAGCATAATCCGTTCGGCCCGCGCCTCCGGCCCCTCGGACGCGTCCCGGCCTCCGCCGACGCGCGGGAGCAACGACGCGGGGCCTGCGGAACCGGAAAAATTCTCCGGCGACATGGACCCGTTAGCCAGCCAGAGCGAAAAGGCCAGGGAGCACAGCAGCCAGACCAGACCGCCCAGTCCCAGGCGGGTGGAAGCACGCGGCCCCCCGCCGGACCCCACAGGTCCGGTCAGGGGGCCGGTATCTGTTCCCTTATTGTGCACGCCGAACGTATGCCGTCTCGCGGAGCCCGCCCCTTCAAGGGATCGGGACACGGCCTAGTTTCTGATCTCCCGCATCTTGGGCAGGCTCTTCACGATCTGGAGGGCCATGCGCAACTGATTGTCACGGGCCAGTTGCTCCTTGCCTTCGTCCTTCTTGACCTTGCCCTGGCCGCCCTTCTTATCCTTGCCGTTTTCCAGATGGCGGTTGAGATCCTGTTCGCGCAGGAGGAAGCGGGGATTGTCCTTGTCGTCGGTACGCGGCGGCTCGAAAACCACTTCCAGATCGGGCACGATGCCCTCAGCCTGGATGGAACTGCCGTTGGGCGTGTAATACAGGGCTACCGTGAGCTTGAGGCCGGACCCGTCGGACAGGGGAATGATATTCTGCACCGAGCCCTTGCCGAAGGAGCGTTCGCCCAGAATCAGGGCGCGCTTCTGGTCGCGCAACGCGCCGGCCACGATTTCCGAGGCCGAGGCCGAACCGGCGTTGACCAGCACCACCATGGGCACGCGTACGTCGTCGGCCTGCTTTTTGGCCTCATAAACGCGGTCCGTGCTGTCCCGGCGGCCCTTGATGGAAACGATCACGCCCTTGTCCAGGAAAGTGTCGGACACGCTGACCGCCTGGTCCAACAGTCCACCGGGATTGTTGCGCAGATCCAGCACAATGCCCTTGAGCCCGCCCGTGGCCTTGCTTTCCTTGGCCGCATCCTTGAGCGCGTCCTTGAGTTCCTCGGTGGTGCGTTCGGAGAAACGGGTCAGGCGCACCCAGTAGTAGCCGTCTTCCAGCTTCTTGGACTTGACGCTGATCAGGGGGATGGCGTCGCGCACGATGCGCACGGTCTGCGGCGTCTTGGCATCGCTGTGCAGAATGGTCAGTTCCACATCCGTGCCCTTGGCCCCACGGATGCGCGACACCACTTCCTGCAGCGAAAGTTCCTGCGTGGCCTGGCCGTTGATGGACAGAATCACGTCGCCGGACTGAAGTCCGGCACGGAAAGCCGGGGTGTCCTCAATGGGCGTGACCACCACGACCTGACCGTTTTCCATGGAAATTTCAATGCCCACCCCATAGAATTCGCCGGAGGTGGTTTCCTGCATTTCCTTGTATTCTTCGGCATTCATGAAGGTGGAGTGCGGGTCGAGCCCCTGCAGCAAGCCCTTGACGGCCCCATTGATCAGGTCGTTCTGGGTCACATCCTTCACGTAATAGCGCTCCACCAGATCAAGCACCTGGCTGAAACGCTTCAAGGCTTCGAATTTGCTGGGAGCTTCCTTGGCGGGCTCTTTTTTGGCCTCCGGCGCGGAGGCGGCCTGGGCTGCGGTCAGGCCGCACAAAGCCAGAAGCAATGCAAGAATGCAGGAACGGACAAAAACGCGCATAAGAAGGCCTCCGCGGCGCTGCGCATGCCCGGTTTCCCGGAACGAGTCCGGGGGTCCGGAGTGCGGGCGGACGCCCGCGCCGCCGCCGTTGATGTTGGTATAACCGCGCCAAAAGCGCTGATGGCTGCAAAACGCCATGCGGATACTGACTCTTTTCAGGCCAAAATGCAATGCCGCGGACAGCGCGCCGGAGGCGGCGCAGCCGTGCCCGCCCGCAAGGGCTACGCGCATCGAATCCATACGGCTCGAAGACTCGCCAACGGCTGTCGCTTCCGCGGTACGCGGGCGGCATAGCGTTTGAAACGTATCCTATTTCAAACGCTCACTCCATGCTGCGGAATCGAGGCTCGCCTTTCCGGGAGCATCGCGGCCCCGGAATGTCAAATGACAAAGGAGCCGCCTTACGGCGGCCCCTCCAACCATCACAGTCGCGCATCCGGCGTCAATGCCGCCCCCAAAGCGGCATGAAGCGGCGCGCGGGATCGGTTATTTGCAGCATTCTTCCACTTTGAAGAAAGCCGCCGCGCCCGCGCCGCACACGGGGCAGGCTTCACAGGGGCCTTCGTGGGTATAGCCGCAGATCTTGCAGACGTAATAGTCCACATTGGCAAGAGCGGAAGGATTGGCAATGGCCTTCTTATAGAGGTTGGCATGCACTTCTTCCACCTTGTTGGCGAATTCGAAATACTTGGCAACGGCGGTCTTGCCCTCGGCCTCGGCATCCTTGATCATTTCGGGATACATCTTGGTGAATTCGTAGGTCTCGCCTTCCAGAGCGGACTGCAGGTTGGCGGCCGTGTCGCCGATCTTGCCCGCATTCTTGAGATGCGCGTGGGCGTGAATGGTTTCAGCGGCGGCGGCGGCGCGGAACAGCTTGGCGACCTGGGGCAGGCCTTCCTTGTCGGCCACCTGGGCGAAAGCAAGATATTTGCGGTTGGCCTGGGACTCGCCGGCGAAAGCGGCCATCAAATTTTCCTGGGTCTTGCTCATTGTTTGCTCCTTTTGCGTATCTGAAGTTTATTGTTTCCATTAATGCGAACGATTCCTGTTTATAGAAAGCCGTTCGCCTTGTAAAGCCTTTTCTGTGCATTTCCCCGAAAAAATTTGGAAGAATCATATAACCTATTAATATAATACAATTTTATAAAAATCATTTCATTACGGCTTTCCAGCCCCGTATTTCGCCCTCCCACGCGAGCCCGGACGAAAAAAAGAAAGACTATTTTCCCATTGCCCTTGGCGGCATTGCACGCTACTGAAATTCCGATGAACCCAGAAGAGCTGATCGCCCATTTCGCGCTTGTCCCCCATCCGGAAGGCGGTTTTTACCGCCGTACGTATTGCAGCAGCGGCACTATTCCTCAGGCTGCCCTGCCGCCGGACTTTGCCGGGCCGCGCCCGTTCGGCACGGCCATCCTCTTCCTGTTGCGCGAAGGCGGCTATTCCCGCCTGCATCGCATCCGGCAGGACGAGATCTGGCATTTTTATCTGGGCGGCCCCCTGCGTCTGGCTCTGCTGGGGCCGGACGGCACTGCGCGGGAAGTTCTGCTGGGGCAGAATCCTTTGGACGGCCAGCACCTCCAGTACGCCGTGCCCGCCGGCTTCTGGTTCGGGGCCACGCCCAGCCCCGGTTCCGGCTTTTCCCTGGCGGGCTGTACCGTGTCGCCGGGCTTTGACTTCGCGGACCTGAAGCTGGGCCGCAGAAAAGAGCTGCTGGCGACCTTTCCCGCGGCCGCGGCCTGCATCCGCGAATTCTGCCCGGCAAAAGACAGCGAAGCGGACTGATGACGCGCTACCCCATTCCCGCCGCCGGTCCGGACCGGCCCCACCGCACGGAGCTGCTCATCCGCCGCAGCCGTTTTCTGGCCCAGTGCGCCCACACGCCGGGTCCGGAGGCGGCACGAGCCTTTGTGGAATCCATCCGCCGCGCCAATGCCGACGCCACCCATAACTGCTGGGCCTACGCGGCGGGCGCGCCGGGGCAGACCGCCCGGATCGGCTCTTCCGACGACGGCGAACCCCACGGCACGGCCGGGCGGCCCATGCTGCAGGTGTTGCTGCACTGCGGCATCGGAGAAATTTGCGTGGTGGTGACGCGCTGGTTCGGCGGCGTCAAGCTTGGCACCGGCGGCCTGGTGCGGGCCTATCAGGATTCGGTGCGCGAAAATCTGGCCACACTGGCACTGGCCGAACAGGTGCCCCTGGCCCATCTCGATATCACCTTGGAATACGCCCATCTGGATGGGCTGCGCCGCCTGCTGCCGACGTTTGAGGCCCGGATTACGGATGAGGATTATCACGCCGCTGCCGGTCTGGGGGTGAGCCTGCCGGAAGAGCATCTGGCGGCTTTCCTTGAGGCCGTGGCCGGAATGAGCAACGGCGCGGCCATCTGCCGGGTCAGGGAAGACGGATAGTCCTTCCCCGACCGCAGCCGCGCCGGTTGCACTGCGGGCACCGGTTATTCCTGGATATGCACCGCCAGCCCCGGCACCAGACGCACCTGGCCGTCCACCACCACCCGGTCGCCCTCGGCCAGTTCGCCTTCCACAACGCTGATTCCCTGATGCTCGAAAAGCACCTTGATCTTGCGGTAGACGGCGCGACTGTCCTTATCCACCAGATAGACATAGGATTCCTCGCGGCCGGACTGCACGGCGCGACTGGGCACGGTCAGGGCTTTGGGGGCCACGCCCAGGGGCAGTTCCACTTCCACGAACTGGCCGGGCCAGAGGCGGCGGTCCTCATTTTCAAAGGTACCGCGCAAACGAATGGTGCCGGTGCGCGTGTCCACGCTGTTGTCCACCAGGGTCAGCAGGCCGTTTTCCACTGTCCCGCCCGCGGGCGTGGCCGTGATGGACACGCTCCCCCGGCGCATGCGCTCCAGAATCACCGGCAGATGGACCTCGGGCACGGAAAAATTCACATAAATGGGCGAAAGGGTGTCGATGGTCACAATGGGCGTGTCGTCCGTGGTCTTGATCATATTGCCCTTGTCCACATTGAGCGCGCCGACCCGGCCGCTGATGGGCGCGGTCACCATGCAGTAGGAAAGGTCCAGGGCCGCGCTTTCCACAGCCGCTTTGTCCGACTGCACCGTAGCCTTGAGGGCCGCCGCCTCGGTGGCGGTCTGCTCATAGGCCTCGCGGCTCACATAGCCGCCGCCCACCAGCTTGCCGTAGCGGCGCATGTCGTCGCTGGCCTTGCTCAGCTGGGCCTGGGATTTTGCCAGCAAACCGCGCTTTTCGCGCAGGGCGGCCTCAAAGGGGCGCGGGTCGATGCTGATCAGGGGCTCCCCTGCCCGCACGTCCTGGCCTTCCTTGAAATGGACTTCCTGGATTTCTCCCGTGACGCGGGGCTTGACTCCCACCGTGGCCGAGGCTTTGACATTGCCCACCACGTGCAAGAGGCGCGGCACGTCGGCGCGCGCCACGCTCCGCACATGCACGGGAGCGGGCGGCGGGCCGACGGTCTTGCCGTCGTCGCCGGAACAGGCGTTCAGAAGGGCCGTCAGCAACGGCAGCAGGATCAGACACCAGCGCGAAAAATGCTTCATGATCGTCCCCGAAACAGGTGCGTGGAAGCGCGCGTCAGCATCAGCCGCGCGCCGGTCCGGTCATTTGCTGAAAGTGAATCATGCCCCGCGCTTCG
Source organism: Desulfovibrio sp. (assembly GCF_018379785.1). GTDB lineage: Bacteria > Desulfobacterota > Desulfovibrionia > Desulfovibrionales > Desulfovibrionaceae > Desulfovibrio. The sequence continues at coordinate 10,797 of NZ_JAGZUV010000053.1, read as the reverse complement.
TCAAGAGGACGTTACGGGAACGGCAGGGCAATCGCATGAACAGAGCTAAAAAGAAAAATACTCTCGCGGCAGGCTTGCGCTAACTTTGCGGTTATTTTACAAAATCCGCCTTTTCCGCGCGGGCGGCGTTATCGGCTGCGTTCGCGGGAATAAGGAAGGAAGACTCACTTAATGAAAGCAAATGAATACCCGGCTATTGAAGCATTCATACGATTGCCCTGACGGGAGGGCCCGGGGCACCCCGGGGCCGCAGCGCCCGTAAACATTGACTTTGCGCGTTTTCACGGCATAATGACGCCGCTTCGGGGCGCATGCCCTCATTGTTTCCCGCCGGGCGGCGGCATCCAAGGAGAACACGTTGGCCAAAAACCGCGCATTGCAACAGTGGCGGGTGGAAGATTCCATCGAACTTTACGGCATCCGCAACTGGGGCGCCGGCTACTTCAATGTTTCGGACGCGGGCGAAGTGGTCGTCTGCCCGCAGGGCCCCAAGGGCCCCCAGATTCCCCTGCCGGAAATCATCGCCGGTCTGCATGAGCGCGGTTACGACATGCCCGTGCTGCTGCGGGTGGAAAATATTCTGGATTCGCGCATTACCAGTATCCACGAATCCTTCCGCAAGGCCATTAAAACCCTGAATTACACCGGCGAGTACCGGGGCGTGTTCCCCATCAAGGTCAACCAGCAGCAGCAGGTGGTGGAAAAAATCGCCCAGTTCGGCGCCCGCTATCATCATGGCCTGGAAGTGGGTTCCAAAGCCGAGCTCATCGCCGCCGTCTCCCTGATGCGCGACACCGAGGCCTGCATTGTCTGCAACGGTTACAAGGACGCGGAATTCATCGACCTGGGCCTCCAGGCCCTGCGCCTGGGTTTCAACGTCTTTTTCGTGCTGGAAATGCCCGGCGAGCTGGACGTGCTGCTGGAGCGCGCCAAGGCTCTGGGCGTGCGCCCCAATATCGGGGTACGGGCCAAGCTGGCGGTCAAGGCGGGCGGCCACTGGACGGATTCCGGCGGGGAGCGTTCCACCTTCGGCCTGTCCCCGGCCCAGATCGTGGACGTGGTGGACACCCTCAAGACCCACGACATGCTGGACTGCTTCCGTTTGCTGCACTATCACCTGGGTTCGCAGGTCTCCAACATCCGGGACATCCGCACCGGGGTCATGGAAGGCGCGCGCCTGTACGTGGGTCTGGTGCAGGAAGGCGCGCCCATGGGCTATCTGGACCTGGGCGGCGGTCTGGCCGTGGACTACGACGGCTCGCACACCAATTACATTTCCTCGCGCAACTACAACCTGGACGAATACTGCGCTGACGTGGTGGAAGCCATCATGAGCATCCTGGACGAGCAGCAGGTGCTGCATCCGCACATCATCACCGAGTCGGGCCGGGCCACGGTGGCCTATTATTCCGTGCTGCTCTTCAATATTCTGGACGTGAGCGTGGTGGAGGAAGTGCAGCTGCCCGACGAACTGCCCGAGGACGCGCCGGAACCGGTGCGCAACCTGCGCGAGGTTCTGTCCGGCATTTCCCTGCGCAATCTTCAGGAATGCTACAACGACGCCATTTATTACCGCGACGAAATGCGCCAGCTCTTTTCCACGGGCCGGGTCAATCTGCGCCAGCGCACCCTGGCCGAACGCTTCTTCTGGGCCATCATCATGCGCATCGCCCAGGAAAAAACCCGGCTCAAAAACGTGCCCCGCGATCTGGCGGACATCGACGTGAGCCTGGCGGACATCTATTACGGCAATTTCAGCGTGTTCCAGTCCCTGCCCGACTCCTGGGCCATTGACCAGCTCTTTCCCATCATGCCCATACACCGGCTCAAGGAATTCCCCTCGCGCCAGGGCATTATTTCGGACATCACCTGCGATTCCGACGGCCGCATCGACCACTTCATCGACCCGCAGGGCATGAAATCCACCCTGGACCTGCATCCCCTGCGCGACGGCGAGGAATACTATCTGGGCGTCTTTCTGGTGGGAGCCTATCAGGAAACCCTGGGCGATCTGCACAATCTGATGGGCGACACCAATGTGGTCTCCATCCGGGCCTCGGACGACGGCAGCTATGAATATGTGCGCGAAATCCGCGGCGATTCCGTGGCCGACATCCTGAGCTACGTGGAATATGACCCGCGCCGCATCCTGGAGGATCTGCGCAGCACCGCCGAGCAGGCCGTGCGCCAGGGCCGCATCTCGCCCAGCGAGCGCTTTGCCGTCATGCAGGCTTTTGAGGACGGCCTGCGCGGCTATACCTATTTTGAAAGGTAGGCCTGTCCGGCAGCGCCTGGTTTAACAGGACACAAGGAAGCCCCGCTGCCGGCGGGGCTTCCTTGTGTTTAGGCTCAGCCCGCATCAAAGCGCCCGCTGCAAAGCCGCCTTTTTCCCTACAGCGGCGTGGCAAAAAAGAAATTGACCTCGCGGTATGTTCAATACGGCTTCGCTCAATTTCTCCTTTGCGCCTTGCTGCCCGAAAAAATTCAGCTTTTCGCGGACGACGTTTTAATAAGGGCTGAGCCTAGGGCAAAGAGCGCTCCACGGCTCCGGAAAAATGCCGCTGCTCCAGTTCGTCAATGACGGACAACCAACGCTTGGGAATAAAGAACGGCACGCAGGCCATGCCCAGCGACGCGGCCCGGTGCCGGAAAAAAGCCGCGCCGAGCAGCGTCTTGGGGGCGGGCCCCGTGCCGTTCAGTTCCTGAAAATTAAGGGAAAACTGCACGGAGGTAATGTCCAGCGCCCGGCAAAGAGCGAAAAAGCGCTCCAGTTCCGCGACGGCGTTGTTCTTTTCAAAAATGATGTACTTGAGATGGATGAGCCCGGCCTCGCGGGCCGCCGCCCGGTAGCGTTCAATATTGGCGGTCACCCGTGTGAAACCGTCCACGCCCTTGACCGCCCGGTAGACTTCCGGCGAGGCGCTGTCCAGGCTGACGTTGACGCCGCCCTTGCCGTCCCGCAGCAGAGCGGCAATGGCCGGGGAAAAGCGCAAGGCATTGGTATGCACGTATTGCGGCCGGCCGTTATGCAGAATCCATCGGCTGGCTTCCTCAAAGTCCGGCAGAATGCCCGGTTCGCCGCCGCCCCAGCTGAAAAGGCAATCCCGGCGCAAGACCTTCTGCTCTTCAAGGCTCCGGAGCACAGGCAGAATGGCGTAGCCCGCGCCGTGGCCTCGCCACAAATCGCAATACACGCATCGGCAATTGCACAAATGCCTGTGCATATTGATGCTGACCGACCTGAACAACAGCCGCGCGACGGAACCCTGCGGCGTGTCGATCTCGATACATTCCGGACAGCCCCGGCACAATGCGCCTCCGCTCTGCAATCGTTTCGCGACATTCTGAATATGCTCGGCATAGGCGGCCATATCCAGCCTGCCGCCCGTAAAGGGAAAACGCGGCACGGCAATGGCGTGCACGTTGCAGCAGGGCTGCACCGCATCCGGCTCAAAATTAATGTCATTGCAGAGATTCAGACAGAATTTCATGGCGCACCCACTCTTTGGGCTGCCGGGCCGGAAACCTTTGAGCGTCCGGCCCGGGCCTGTCCCGTGCTCACAACAGATGGCAGCGCGCCCGCCAGCCGGGGGCAAGTTCCTTCCAGGCCGGGGGCTCGCGGCGGCAGATATCCACGGCTTTGGGGCAACGCGGATGAAAGCGGCAGCCCGCGGGCGGATTGAGCGGACTGGGCAGCTCGCCTTCCAGAATCCGGGGCAGGCGGCTTTCTCCGTCGCCGGTGGGCATGGCGGCCAGCAGGGCCTGGCTGTAAGGATGGGCCGCGCCCGCGAACAGGCGCTCGCGCGGGGCTTCCTCCACCACCTGGCCCAGATACATGACCAGAATGCGCGGGCAGATAAAGCCCACCACCGCCAGATCGTGCGAAATGAAAAGATAGGACGGGCTGAAACGCTCCTGCCCATCGCGCAGCAGGTTGAGCACCTGCGCCTGCACCGAAGCGTCCAGGGCCGAAACCGGCTCGTCGCAGATGACCACGTCCGGTCTGGTGATCAGGGCCCGGGCCACGGCAATGCGCTGGCGCTGGCCGCCGGAAAACTCATGCGGATAACGCCCGCCCGTGCCTTCCAGGCCCACGGTGGCGAGCATTTCATCGGCCAGGCGGCGGCGTTTTGCGCGGGGCATATCCCGGGCCGCCAGAGGCTCGGCCACGGAGGCGCGCACGGAAAGGCGCGGGTTGAGCGAGGAAAAGGGATCCTGAAAAACCATCTGAATCCGCCCGGCGGCCCAGCTGGCCGCACCCGCCGGGGGCAACTCCCTGCCCTCCAGCAGCACCCGCCCTTCCGAGGGCGTGAGCAGGCCGCAGGCCAGGCGGCCCAGTGTGGATTTGCCGCAGCCGGATTCGCCCACCAATCCGAGGCTTTCCCCCCGGCGCAGGCCGAGACTCACCCCATCCACGGCGGTAAGCTGTTGCGGCTCACCGAACCAGCCGCGCCGCACCAGAAAACGGCGGCTCACGTCCTCCAGGGCGAGCAGCGGGGCTGCGGAAGTCGTGTTCTCCCCCATTTACGCCGTCCTCTCCTCGACGCCCGCCGAACTGAAGGTCGCCATATCATTATAGACGGCCGCCGCGCAGCGCAACAGGTGGCAGGCCAGGGCCCCGCCCGTGCCCTCGCCCAGGCGCATGCCCAGGTGCAGCAGGGGTTCGCCGGACATCCCGCCTGACATTCCGCTATCCAGGCGGGCCAGCGCCGGGCCGTGGCCCGGTTCGGCCGAGGCGTGGGACAGCACGGCATATCCCGCCAGGTCCGGACAGATCGCCAGGGCCGCAACATAGGCCGCGCTGCAAATAAAGCCGTCCACCAGCACGGGCAGGCGCTGCGCGGCCGCGCCCAGCATGATGCCGCTCATGATTGCGATTTCAAAGCCGCCCACGGCGGCCAGAATAGTTACCGGATCGCCGGAGGCCAAGGCGACGGCGTTGACGCGCAGGGCCTCGCGCACAATGCCCGCCTTGTGCCGGACTATGGCCGGATCGGAACCCGCGCCGGGGCCGGTGATATCTTCGGGTTCCAGGCCCAGCAAGGCGCAGTACAGGGCCGTGCCCGCCGTGGAATTGGCGATGCCCATCTCGCCCGTGCCCAGGCAGCGGTAGCCCTCACGGGCCGCAACAGCGGCCAGCTCCAGACCCAGCCGCAAGCCGTGCAGGCAGGTTTCGCGGCTCATGGCCGGGCCCCGGCTCATATCCGCCGTGCCGTCGCCCAGGCGGCGGTCCAGAAGCATGGGATGCGGCGCAAACGGGCCGCCCGCGCAACCGGCGTCCACCACCCGCAGGTCCAGACCGCCGCAACGGCAAAGCACGTTGACCGCCGCTCCGCCGTTGCAGAAATTCATGACCATCTGCCTGGTCACGGCCTGGGGAAAAGGCGAAACCCCCTGGGCGGCCACGCCGTGGTCTCCGGCCACGGTCAGCATCAGGGCCGGACTGACCGAAAGGGGCAGCCGCCCCCCGCTCATGGCGTACAAGCGGGCGGCCAGTTCTTCCAGCCGTCCCAGGCTGCCGCGCGGCTTGGTCAGGTTGTCCAGATGGGCCTGGGCCGCGTCCAGATCTTCCCGGCGCACGGCCTCAATGCGCAGTCCGGGGAAAAGCGCTTCCAGCTCCGCCGACGTAAAACTGATTTTCTTGTCCATCGGCGGTTTGTAGCCTGTCCGGGACGACGGCGCAAGGACCATTGCCCACTGCTTCCTTTACAAGTCGGCCACGATGATTACCTAGTAAATAAGTCTGTAATTCCGGATTTTCCGGACAGACCGCCCAAACCGCCGTCCCGCATGCGTCATACGGACGGCGAGACTTTACGAGGTGAACTATGTACAATATATATCGCAACGCCCGCCGGGCCGCCCTTTTCTTTTTGTTCTGCCTGCTGACCGCCCTTGTGGGCCTGCCCATCAGGGGCGCGCTGGCCACGGCCGCGCACGAAAGCGCCGGGCCCGCCACGGTTCAGGCCGAGCAGCGCGCGGATGCGGCCCTGACGCGGCCCGTGGCGGCAGTGCTTCCCGCCGCGCCGGGGCAGAATATACCGCGCGGTGAAACGTATTGCGGAAGGTAATCATGCCGAACTGTGCAGTTCAGAGCGTCCGTAGGTTTCTCCTTTTCCTCTTCGTCTGCCTGCTGGCCGGGCTTCCCGGACAGGTCGTCCGGGAAGCCCAGGCCGCGCCAGCGCCGGACAGCCCCCGCCTCACCCCCGTGGTCCGCGCCGTGCAGGCCGTGGCCCCGGCGGTGGTCAACATCACCAGCACTCATATTATCGAGGGGCACCGCGCCTCCCCGCTGGAGCGTTTTTTCGGACCCGGCTTCGGACCCGGCTTTCCGGATTCCGACGGCTTCGGCGCGCAGCCCCGGAAGCGGAAACGCGTCAGCCTGGGATCCGGCGTCATTGTGGACGGCCGCAAGGGCTTGGTGCTGACCAACGCCCACGTCATTGCCGGCGGCGACGAAGTCATGGTTCACCTGCTGGACGGGCGTGAATTCCCCGCCACGGTCAAGGGCGCGGAACCGGATTTCGACATCGCGGTGCTGGAAATCAAGGACGCGCATGATCTGCCCGCCGTGCGTCTGGGCGACTCCGCCGACATCATGCCCGGCGAGACGGTCATTGCCATCGGCAATCCCTTCGGCTTCAACCATACGGTGACCACGGGCGTGGTTTCGGCCCTGGGCCGGACCATCCGCAACGACGGCGGCGTGTTCACGGATCTGATCCAGACGGACGCGGCCATTAATCCCGGCAACAGCGGCGGCCCGCTGCTGAACATCGAGGGCAGCCTCATCGGCATCAACACCGCAGTGGACGCCCGCGCCGAGGGCATCGGCTTTGCCATTCCCATCAACAAGGCCCGCCGGGTCATGGCCGACCTCATGGGCCAGGGCCGCGTGGCCCCGCTCTGGCTGGGGCTCATGGCCGAGGACCTGGACAGCCGCATGGCCATGGCCCTGGGGCTCAAGGAAGCGCGCGGCGTGCTGGTGGGCGCGGTGTTTGAAGGCACGCCCGCAGCCAAGGCGGGGATCGAACCCGGCGACATCATTGAAAGCATCAATGCCTCGCCCGTGCGCGACCGGCGGGATTACATCAATGTGCTGCGCAACCAGACCGGCGGCGAAAGCCTGCGCCTCAGCCTGCGCCGGGGCGAAAAAGTGCTTGCGCTGAGCATGACGCCCGCGCCCTTTGAGGACGCCACGGCCCGGAAGCTCATGGAACGGCGCTGGGGCCTTGCCGTACGGGAAGACAAACAGGGTCTGGTCATCCAGAACGTCCGCCCGGACGGCCCGGCCGCCTTTCTGCGCAAGGGCGATCTGATCGCCGGAGTCGGCGGCATGCGCGTCAAGAATATGAGCGAACTGCTCCAGGCCTTCCGCAAGGAACGCCTGGCCGGACAGGTGCTTTTACAGGTGGTGCGCGGCAACCGGGGCTATTACGCGCGTCTTGTGCTTTAGGGCCGTCCGCGTGCTCTTGCCAGACTGCGCAACAGCCTTATTTGTATGGCGAACCCGCAGTTCAGGCCGGGCCGGGCAAAAAGGCCGGAGGCACTTGACAGGGCGGGGGGCTGACGCTATCCATTTCACAAGCGGCGTTCAGCCGCGGCCTGCATCCGGCAGGACACAAAGTTACTTTGGGAGGAAACAATGGGCTACAATGTGAGTGTTGATAACGACAAGTGCGTGGGTTGCGGCGAATGCGTGGACGTTTGCCCTGTGGAAGTCTATGAAATCAAAGACGGCAAGTCCGAACCCGTGAACGCTGAAGAATGCCTCGGCTGTGAATCCTGTGTGGAAGTCTGTGAAGCCAGCGCCATCACTGTCGAAGAGGCCTAGGAAAACACTGATTAACGATCTTTTGTCCCCTGCCCGCGTCAGGCTCATCCCGTGCGAAACTCATGTATGTCTTGATACACTTCGTTCCGTCCGGTGTTCGCCTTCCCTGGCAGAGAACAAAAATGTTCATTACTCAATGTTTCCCGAGCCGACAGCGTGATGCCCGCACGGCACGCGGCTGATCCGTTCACAGAACTTGTATTCTTTCCACAGTGCCGCCGGGCGTGTGCGCGTCTGGCGGCACTGTTGTAATCCGTCCCGCTGCCCGGGCCTGCTCTCTCGCGGGGAAAATGCCCCGACGGCCCGGCATGGGGAGTCCCGCGCGCAAGCAAGGCGGACTCGCCTTTAACGCGGCCGTTCCCGCGCAATGGAAAAAGCCGGCAGGCGGCACGCGGCATGGTTCCTGATACCGCTGCCGGCGGCTGACGCCGCCATGATTGAGCACAACGCCCGCGCGGGGGCAGCTTCGCTTCCGCGCGAACTACGCCAGGTATAATAATGATCCCTGATCTGAGTCCCATATTTTCCCGCTATGAAAACCTGCGGGCCGAGGCCGACGTCCTGTTCGCGCGGGTGCGCGAAACGCAGTCCGGCTGCGTGACCTGCAAGGAAGGCTGCAGCGACTGCTGTCACGCCGTATTCGATCTTTCGCTGGTGGAAGCCATGTCTCTGAACCGGGCCTTTGAGGCGGCCTTTGCCCACGGGCCCGAGCGTTCGGCCATTCTCACCCGCGCGTCGGAAACCGACCGCCGCCTCACCCGCCTGAAGCGGGAACTCTTTCGCGCCGAAAAGGACGGAGAAAGCCCGGAGGCCCTTATGGCCCGCGCCGCCCAGATCCGGCTGCGCTGCCCGCTGCTGGACGGGGAGGACCGCTGCCTGCTCTACGAGGCCCGGCCCATCACCTGCCGCCTGTACGGCGTACCCACGGCCATCGGCGGGCATGGGCACGTCTGCGGCTTTTCGGCCTTTGAGAAGGGCAAGGCCTACCCCACCGTGCATCTGGACAAAATCCAGGCCCGGCTGGAGGAACTCAGTCGGGAGGTGGCCCGGACCGTGGAATCTCGTTTCTCGGAGCTGCACGAGGTGTACGTGCCTCTTTCCATGGCCCTGATCACCCGCTACGATGAAGCCTATCTGGGCATCGGCAAGGCCAAGCCCGAAGAATGATTCCGGATAAAAATTCCGGAATTTCTGCCCGGAACCGGCGTGCGGCAAGAATGTAGCGCCCACGCTGACGAACCAGAAACAGGCCGAGGCGTTCCTCATGTTTGACAGCATCCCCGCCACTGTTTTCCGCGACGGCACACCGCAGGCGCTGACGGACGAGCAGGAAAAGCTCAAACGCGAGATTTACGAAAAAATGAATCCGCGCCGTCGTAAGTTTGTGGACCGTATCGGTTACGAGAACTGGGACCCGTTCCAGAAGCCCAACGATCCTCTGGACCTGCGCATGGATGTGAGCAAACGCACCACCCAGCAGCTGGTCAATGAATTTCTGCGCGAAGCGGCCCGGAAAGGGCCGTACAGCAACGACTACGGCAAGGGCGCCATGGAATGCGCCTTGGGCGTGGTCAACAAGGATGAAAAATACCAGGGCATTTTCGACTTCTGCCTCTGGTACCATGATCTTTTGAAAAAAGAAGGGCATATCGCATGAAAGAGCGTTACGACGACCTGGACGAATATATCGCGGACCTCAAAAAGGAAATCGAAGCCAACGCGCAATGCGCGACACACTACTACAACCTGGGTCTGGCCCTGCTGAGCAAGCGTGATTTTGTGGCCGCCGAGGAAGCGTTGCTCAATGCGGTGCGCAATTCGCCGCATCTGGCCGAAGCCTATGTGCAGTTGGGCGGCATCTGCCTGGAACGCGGCGATCTGGAAGGCTGCCTGCACTATAATGAGGAAGCCGCCAACTGCCGGGCCAAATTTCCCATTCCCTGGAGCAACATTGCCTTCGTGCATCTGCAGCGCGGCGAGCCGGACAAGGCCATCGCGGCTCTGCGCAAGGCCTTGAAATGGGATCCCAAGTTCATCCAGGCCAAAAACGCCCTGGCCACGGCCTATTACATGAAGGGCGACTTCAAGGCATCCGTGGAAGCCTGCCGGGAGCTGCTGGCCCAGGAGCCGGGCTTTGCCCCGGCCTGGAACAATCTGGCCCTGGCTCTCTTTGACCTCAAGGAATACGAGCAGGCCGTGGAAGCCGCGGACAAGGCGCGCGAACTGGGCTTCGAGGTGTCGGAGGGCTTCCTGGAGGAACTGAAGCCCCACAGGAAGTGAACCGGGTGCGGACGCATTCCGTAACCAGCGGCATATTTTTTGCTTATAAAAACGCGGGCGGTCAATTTTTCCACCGTCCGCGTTTTTTCGCGCCCGGACTCCGGGTTCGCCCCGGGCCGCGACGCCGCCGCATAACAGCCATGCGGATGCAGGCCGTTATGCGGAACCAAAGCAAGGAGCATACGCATGGAACTGGAATTCCGCTTTCGCAATAATGATCTGGGGCCGCATTTTCCCACCTTTCAGGAACGGGTCAACGCCATGTTGCCCGCCCGTCCGGCTGAGCCCGAAGGCATAAGCGCCGAAGCCGCCGCCCCGGTTCTGCCCTCTCTGGAGGAAAGCGCCCCGCTCACTCCGCATATGCCCAACTCCGAGGAAGTACGCCAGACTCTGGCCCAGGTGGAAGAAGAAGCCGTGCAGCAGAGCCGGGAACTGATTGAAGTCCATTCCGGCCTCAACGAACAACGGGTGGCGCGTCTCCTGGGCCTGCTGGACTAGGTGTTTAGTCCCTTTGAGTAATGGTATATGTTATAGCCAACTCGGGAGGGAAGATTTATGGGCCATATGCTCCATGCTCGCGCCAAAACGACTCCGGAAGTGCGTCGAGAGATACAAAATAGTCAAGAAAGTCTGATGACTCTTGCCCAACGCTATGGCGTAAACATCAAAACCATTGCGAAATG
>NZ_JAGZUV010000052.1:0-22103 GCF_018379785.1 Desulfovibrio sp. | reverse complement strand
GAAAGGTGTTTTTTGTATAACAAATTTTTTCCACCCGCATAGCGGGTGGATTTCTGTTTCGCTCGCCATAGCTCGCTCAACTGGCTAAAGCCCTTTATTGCAAGAGGCCCTGGTCAACCGACCGCGGCCTCTTGCTGTGCAAAGGGAGAAATACTTTTTACGCCAGCCCTTTCTTATCTCAGCTGGCTGTCCTTGCTGCCCTTCCGGTTGTACAGACTGACGGCCTGCTGTTCCCTGTCGGCCTCTTCCTGGCAATGCACGCACAGGCGCACGCCGGGCAAGGCCTCACGGCGGGCTTCCGGGATCCTGTCGCCGCACTCTTCGCAATATTCCAGACTGACGCCCTGCGGCAGGCAGGCACGCGCCCGGCGGATCTCGTCATTGATCGAATCCTGAATCTGGTCCTGAACGGCGCTGTCGCCTGCCCATACCACAGCCATATCCATCTCCATCGCGCTGTTTTCTTCTACGGAATTCACCTGAAATTAAGACTCTTCTTGTACACGGCAAGATTGAAAAGAAACGCCTATACGCAGTGCAGGGTGGAAAAATCATACCCGGACGTGAGGGGATGCCTTCCAGCTAGGAATTGACCAGGCGAAAAAATTCTTCGGGCCGCAAAATGGTGACGGCGTGCCGCTCAAAGGGGCCGAACAGACCCTGCTCCTCCTGCTGGCGCAGCACCTTATAAAGCGTGATCCGGTGCACGCCCAGCAGGCTCGCCATTTCCTGCCGGGAAATGCCGGGATCAGCGGTCAGGGGATCACTGTCCGGCAGCAGGCGCTGGGCCAGAAACTTGCACGTACGCACCAGTACATCGTCCACATAGAGCGACGAGGCCTGGTTGGAAAGCGTGCGCAGCTTACGGGCCATGCTGTGCAGCAGATTGAGAGTCAGATCCGGCCGCGTGCGGCTCAAATGCTCCACGCGGTCTTTGGAAAAAGCGTAAACCACGCAGTCCATGGCGCAGATGTGCATGCTGTCCCTGTCCTCTGCCATGGGATCAAACAGCGGCGTTTCACCGAACAGACAGCCCTGGTTGATGTACCAGAGGATCTTTTCCGCGCCGTCCAGGGTGAAATGGGTCAGCCGTACCTGGCCCTTGTCCAGGAACAGCAGTTCTCCGTGCGATTCGATGCAATGCCCCTTGCGCCAGATATAACGCACGCCGAGATCCAGGACCGAACGCCAGACGGCGTTCACGTCGCGCAATTCCGTAAAGCCCAGACATCGATTGCTCACCACTGTTCTCCATACCCGCATTTTTGCCGTAACGGCTCGCCGCCTCTTGCCGAAGGGAGCACCTTTCTCAACTATTTATTATTTTGTGAAAAAGGTTGCAATGGCAACACAAATTTTCTTTTCCGCAGGCTACTGTACGCCATCCACATAAAAAAGCACATGATTTCAAAAATATATTAATTTGCTCCAAATTTCTCCAGCCCGCGGGCCGGAGTGAAAATCATCCACACCAACCGTAAGGAGTTCACGCATGGGTCATCCAACCATTTATCCCACCGGCGTCACCCTCTACAAACCGGAAAAATGCTGGAGCGGATTCACCATCTTTCAGGCCAATGAAATGGGCGCGGTGCTCATGGACATGAACGGCCGCGAGATCAATGTCTGGAAAGGCGTGCACGGCATGCCCAACAAAATTTTCCCCGGCGGCTATCTGTTGACCGGCCGGGGACGGCGCAGCGGAAAATACAGCGTCCAGGACGGACTGGATCTGATTCAGGTGGACTGGGACGGCAATATCGTCTGGAAATTCGACAAGAATGAATACATTGAAGATCCCGGCATTCCCGGACGCTGGATGGCCCGCTACCACCATGATTTCCAGCGCGAAGGCAACCCCGTGGGCTACTACGCGCCGGGCATGGAACCCAGGATTGATTCGGGCAACACCCTGATCCTGGCCCACCGCAACGTCCGCAATAAGGATATTTCGGACAAGCTGCTTCTGGATGACCTTATTCTGGAAGTGGACTGGGACGGCGACATCGTCTGGGAATGGTCCTGCAACGAGCACTTCCATGAAATGGGCTTCCGCGAAGGTCCCAAGAACACTCTCTGCCGCAACCCCAACTACCGCCCCACGCTGCCCGAAGGCATGGGCGACTGGATGCACATCAACTCCATGTCCGTGCTCGGTCCCAACAAGTGGTATGATGCGGGCGACGAGCGCTTCCATCCCGACAACCTGATCGTGGACGGCCGCGAAGCCAACATCATTTTCATCATCAGCAAAAAGACCGGCAAGATCACCTGGAAGCTCGGCCCGGATTACGACAGCACGCCCGAACTGCGCGCCATCGGCTGGATCATCGGCCAGCACCACGCGCATATGATCCCGCGCGGCCTGCCCGGCGAAGGCCATATCCTGGTTTTCGACAACGGCGGCTGGGGCGGCTACGACGTGCCCAATCCCGGCTCGCCCACGGGCGTGAAGGCCGCCCTGCGCGACCACTCCCGCGTACTGGAAATCGACCCCGTGAATCTCAAGATCGTCTGGCAGTACACCCCGCGCGAGGCCGGATTCCTGGAACCCATGGACAGCAACCGTTTCTACAGCCCCTTCATCAGCGGCATGCAGCGTCTGCCCAACGGCAACACGCTGATTACCGAGGGCGCGGACGGCCGCGTGTTCGAAGTTACGCCGGAACATGAAATCGTCTGGGAATTCATTTCGCCCTATTGGGGCAAGCATGTGCCCATGAACATGACCTACCGCGCCTACCGCGTGCCCTATGAATGGGTGCCCCAGGCGGGCAAGCCGTCTGAAACACCCATCGCGCCGCTGGTCGTGAGCACCTTCCGCGTGCCGGGCGCTGCCGCCGCGGGCGAGCGGACCAGGGAAGTGGGCGTGGAAGGCTGCCAGCCTTACGAGGGCAGCAACGCCCTGTGCGTGGCTTCAGTGGAAGATCCCACGGAAGAATAACGCCGGCCCGGCCGGAACGCTTCCCAGGGAAGCGTTCCGGCCGGTTCCGCATCGAAGCCCGTGCCCAGGGCGCGCTGTTCCATCATCTCAACAGGTTCAGAATACGCAAGGAGCCGCGTATGTTCTTCAAGACTTCCGACTTCAACCCCAGCATGCTGGCCAAATGGGCCTTAAGCCTGATCCTTCCCCTGGGCGTCTATCTGCTCTTGCCCAGGGACGGCTCGCTCAGCCAACCCATGATGGCCTTTCTGGCCATCACGCTCTGGGCCGTGTGCGCCTGGGCCATGGACACCCTGAATGAAATTGCCGTGGGCATTCTGCTTCCCGCCCTGTACATCCTGTTCTGCGGGGTGGGCATGAAGGTGGTCTACAGTCCCTGGCTCTCCGAAGTGCCGATCATCGTCATCGGCGGTTTCATCCTCGGCAAGATCATTCAGGATACGGGCCTGGGCAAGCGTATTGCTCTCGGCTGCGTGCGCGCGGCGGGCGGCAGTTTTGCCGGAGCCCTTTGCGGCATTACTCTGGGCGCGGCCATCGTGTCTCCGCTGGTGCCTTCCATCATGGGCAAGGCCGCTATTTTCTGCGCCGTGGCCCTGAGCCTCTGCGACGCGCTGGATTTCAGGCCCAAAAGCCGCGAAGCCACGGCCGTGGTGCTGGGCACCTGCCTGGCAGTGGGTTCCACCAAACTCTGCTATCTTACGGGCGCGGCGGACCTGACCATGGGCATGGGCCTGGCCGACAAGATCATGGGCACCCAGACCACCTGGATGCAATACGCGCTGCACAATTTCGTGCCCGGCATGCTGTACACGGCCATGTCCCTGGCAATTGTGCTGCTGGTGCTGCGCTCGCCGGTCAAAAAGGATGTCCTGCGCTGCGTGGTGCAGGAAAAATACCGTGAACTGGGCGTCATGGCGCCGGAACAGAAACGCGCCCTGGCCCTGCTGGTCCTGACCCTGACCCTGCTGGCAACCGACAGCCTGCACGGCATCAGCGCGGGCGTGGTGCTGGTGCTGGTGTCCGTGGCTTCCTTTCTGCCCGGCGTCAGCCTGATGGACGGGCCGCGCGTCAACAAGGTCAACTTCGCCCCGCTGTTCTTCATCATGGGCTGCATGTGCATCGGCAGCGCGGGCGGCTTCCTCAAGGTTACGGACTGGCTGGCCAACCTTGTGCTGCCCCTGTTCAGCAACATGGGGGCCACAGTGGCCGGGCTCTGCTCCTACCTGGTGGGTTTTCTCTCCAATTTCCTGCTCACGCCCCTGGCTGCCACGTCCACCCTCACCTCGCCCATCACCGAACTGGGCATGGATATGGGTCTTGACCCGCGCCTGCTCTACTATTCCTTCCAGTACGGCCTGGACAATCTGCTCTTCCCCTACGAGTACGCCCTGTACCTTTATTTTTTCAGCAGCGGCTACATCAACTTCAAGGAAATGCTGCTGGTCATGGCCATCCGCATCGTGCTGGCCGGCGCGTTTGTGGCCTTTGTGGCCGTGCCTTACTGGCGTCTGGTTCTTTAGAACTTCTTGCGGAGCGGCCCGATGCTGAAAATCCGGGCCGCTCCGGTGGATGCCGCATTCGGGACAGTTGAAAATTTTTCCGGAGGAGAAAGCAATGAGGAAATGGGGCATTGTATTTCTGGCCGCGATGCTGCTGCTCGGGGGAGCCGCCACGGCGCGGGCTGTGGATTTCAAAGTCAAGGGGAGCTGGCAGTTCGCCTTTGACTATATCAACGGCGGCAATTTCATGGGCAAGAACCGCCAGGGCAGTCATCAAATCGGCCAGCAGTGGGCGGCCATACACCAGAAACGCGACGAATTCGAAGCCATCCAGCGTCTGCATCTGCAATTGCAGGCCGTGGCCTCCGAAAGCCTCGCGGGCGTGGTCTTTTTTGAAATCGGCGAGCAACGCTGGGGCATGGCCGCCCAGGGCGGCGCCCTGGGCGCGGACGGCAGCAATATGGTCAAGGTCAAACAGGCCTATCTGGACTGGATGCCGCCGCATGCGGATCTCAAGGTGCGCATGGGCCTGCAGGGCGTCAGACTGCCCGGCTTCGCCCTGGACAATCCGGTCTTCAACGACGATGTGGCGGGCATCACCGCTTCCTACGCCTTCAATGAATCCTTTGGCCTGACCGCCCTGTGGATGCGGCCCTACAACGACAACTGGCTGGATACCGCCGATAACGGCGCCACGGCTAACTATCTGGACAATTTCGACCTCTTCGCCCTGCTGGCGCCGGTGACGCTGGACGGCCTCAAAATCACGCCCTGGGCCATGGCCGGCGGCATGGGGCCCAATACGCTTATGCCCTTTGCCGTCAGGAATGCCGCCGGGAACAGCAAAACATTCACCTTCAATAATCCCAGCAGTCAGGCCATTGACGGCCTCCAGATGCGGGACGGCCTCTTTCCCGCCGCCTTCAGCTCCGCCCGCGGCGGCGCATCCCTCTGGAACACGGCGTACAGCACCCTGTTCTGGGGCGGACTGACCGGCGAAGTCACGGCTTTTTCACCGTTCCGGATCAGCTGGGATTTCATCTACGGCAGCGTGGACAACGGCCGGGAATACCTTAATCGCCAGGGCTGGTTCGGCATGCTGTTGGGCGAATACGATACGGACTGGGGCGTGCCCGGCCTGTACGGCTGGTATTTCAGCGGCGACGACGACAATCCGCATAATGGTTCGGAGCGCCTGCCCTACGTCGCCACCACCAACAACCTGACCAATTCCCTGTCCAGCTTCGGCTACCGGGGCAATCCGATCATGGGCGGCGGCAAGGGCGTACTGGGCACCAACCCCAACGGCACCTGGGGCGTGGGAGCGAGGATCAAAAAGCTCAGTTTTATGGATGACCTCAGCCATACATTGCGCGTGAACTACTTCGGCGGCACCAATGATCCCAGGATGGCCTCGTACATCACGGGGCGGCGTCCCGTGGACAACGCCGGGCGCGCGGTATACCGCAACAATACGGACTTCAACTCCTTCGGCACCTATCTGACCCGCTCGGACAACGGCCTGGAAATCAACTTCGACAGTACTTACAAGGCCGCAGAGAATCTCAGCTTCATTCTGGAAACCGGGTACATCCACCTCTGGCTGGATGAAGGCACCTGGGGCCATTATGAAAATATCGCGGGCGACAGTCTGAATTACAAGGACGCTTGGAAAGTCAGCCTCAATGTGGTCTACGCTTTTTAAGCTCTGCCCTCATGAGACCGACTGCTGCAAAGCGGCCTTTTTGCATCCGGCGGCCTTGCAAAAGAAAAATTGATCTTGCGGTATATTCGGCATCGCCGCGCGTTGCCGCCTCTCCAGATGCAACTTTCCGTAAACAACGCTGCAATATGGGCTGAGCCCCGGCATCAGGCATCCCGCATCTCTCTCAATCGGCCCGGATATTTTCCGGGCCTTTTCTTTTACCGCGCTCCGCTTTGAAATTTTTTTCACTTTTTTATGGAAGAGGTTGCAATGGCAACACTACGCGCGTTCTGGGCGCGCTAGGCTGACTTCACTACAAAAAATGTTTCACGGCGTCCATTGTTGTTCCCCTTCGTGCCCGGCCACACACAGCTTGGGAGGAAAATCCCATGAGCACCGCCGCTCCGCAGAAAATCAGCAACAACTACTTCGACGGTCTGCCGGTCACAGGTCCGCACAAGGCCATTTTTTTCATCATCATGATGGCCTACTTCTGTGAACAGATGGACAATTGGAATTTCGGCTTCATCGCTCCGGCTCTGATGCACTCCTGGGGGCTGACCCTGAAGGATATCGGCACGGTCAACTTCTGGTATTTCGCGGCCATGACCACCGGCGGCTTTGTGGGCGGCGTGGTTTCGGATTTTATCGGTCGCCGCAAAACATTCCTCATTGCCATTGTGGTCTTTTCTCTGGCCTCGGTGCTCAACGGCTTTACCAACAGTTTCCCGGTCTTTGTGGCTTCCAGAGCCATGACCGGTTTCGGCGTGTTTTGTCTGATGGTCTGCTCCCAGGCCTACATCGCGGAAATGGCCCCGGCGGAAACGCGCGGCAAATGGCAGAATCTGGTGGCGGCCGTGGGTTTTTCCGCCGTGCCGGTCATCGGTATTCTCTGCCGCGCCATTATTCCCCTGGCCGAGGAAGCCTGGCGCTATATTTTCTACTTCGGCGGCATCGGCCTGATCGCCTTTGCGGTGGGGCTCAGATATCTGAAGGAATCGCCGCGCTGGCTGGTGGCCCACGGCAGGCAGGCCGAAGCCGAGCAGGTGGTGTTTGAACTCACGGGCAAGCGTGTGGACCTGAGCGAAGCGGCCGGAAACGTCCAGGCGAAAACGCCGGTCCGCGAAGTGCTCACCGGCATGTTTCACCGGAAATACCTCAAACGCACCCTGGTGCTTCTGGTCATCGTGCTGCTGAGCAACCCCGTGACCTTTGCCGTCAACAACTGGATGGCCACCCTGCTCAAGGCCCACGGATTCAGCCTGGAGGAGAGCCTCACGGCCACGACCATCATTTCCATCGGGGTGCCCGCAGGCCTGTTCTTCTCCTCCTTTGTCTCCGACAAGGGCGGACGCAAAATCCCGATTATGGCGGCGCTGTTCGCCCTGGCCGCGTTGACGCCGGTGCTGGGCAACGTGACTTCGTTCTGGGGCATTGTGGGCATGGGTTTTCTGATCACCTGCTTCATCCTGGGCATGAACTTCATGGTCTTTTCCTACACCGCCGAATCTTATCCCACCTGCATGCGCAATACGGCCACAGGCTTTCACAATTCCATGGGCCGTCTGGCCGTGGCCGCCACCCAGCCGCTGATCCCCCTCGTATTCGCGGCCTACAACTTTGACGGCGTCTTCTACATCATCAGCGTCATGTGCCTGATCCCCGCCATGGTCGTGGGCCTCTGGGGCCAACGCACCGGCGGCAAATCCCTGGAAGAGATCGCCTGATCTTCCCTGATCTTTCCCGATTCCGGGGCCTCGCATATCATCCAACGCAAGAGGAGAGCAAAATTATGGGCCATCCGACTATCTATCCCACCGGCGTTACCGTGTACAATCCCGACAAATGCTGGAACGGCTTCACCATCTTTCAGGCCCACGAAGTTGGCGCGGTGCTCATGGATATGAACGGCCGTGAGGTCAAAGTCTGGCGGGGCGTCAACGGCATGCCCAACAAACTCCTGCCCGGCGGCCAGATTCTGACCACACGCGGCCTGCGTAACGGCAAATACGGCGTGCAGGACTATCTGGATCTGGTGCAGGTGGATTGGGACGGCAATATTGTCTGGAAATTCGACCGCAATGAATTTATTGAAGACCCCGGCGCTCCGGGTCGCTGGATGGCCCGCTACCACCATGACCACCAGCGCGAGGGCAACCCCGTGGGCTACTACGCGCCGGGCATGGAGCCCAAGACCGATTCGGGCAACACCCTGATCCTGGCCCACCGCAACGCCCGCAACAAGGACATCACGGACAAGCTGCTTCTGGACGACGTGATTCTGGAAGTGGACTGGGACGGCGACATTGTCTGGGAATGGTCCTGCAACGAGCACTTTCATGAAATGGGTTTTCGCGAAGGCCCCAAGAACACCCTCTGCCGCAATCCCAATTACCGCCCCACCCGGCCCGAAGGCATGGGCGACTGGATGCACACCAACTCCATGTCAGCGCTGGGCCCCAACAAGTGGTACGATGCGGGCGACGAGCGTTTCCATCCGGACAACATCATCGCCGATGGCCGCGAAGCCAACATTATATTTATCATCAGCAAAAAAACCGGCAAGATCGTCTGGAAGTTGGGGCCGGACTACGACGCCAGTCCCGAAGCCAGAGCCATCGGCTGGATCATCGGCCAGCACCACGCGCACATGATCCCGCGCGGCCTGCCCGGCGAGGGCAACATCCTGGTTTTCGACAACGGCGGCTGGGGCGGCTACGACGTGCCCAATCCCGGCTCGCCCACGGGCGTCAAGGCCGCTCTGCGCGATCATTCCCGCGTCCTGGAAATCGACCCCGTGAGCCTGAGGATCGTCTGGCAGTATACCCCGTGCGAAGCCGGGTTCCTGGCGCCCATGGACAGCAACCGTTTCTACAGTCCCTTTATCAGCAGCGCCCAGCGCCTGCCCAACGGCAATACCCTGATTACCGAGGGTTCGGACGGCCGCGTGTTTGAAGTCACCCGGGAGCATGAGCTGGTCTGGGAATATATCTCGCCCTACTGGGGCAAGCTGATCCCCATGAACATGGTGTACCGCGCCTACCGCGCGCCCTACGAATGGGCCCCGCAAGCGGGCAGGCCGGAGGAAAAAGCCATCGAACGCATTGATGTGAATACCTTCCGCATGCCCGGCGCGGCGGCTTTCGGCGACCGGGTTTCGGTGGTGGAGGTGGAAGGCTGCGCGCCTTTCGAGCCGGACAACGCCCTGTGCGTGGCCTCGGTGGAAGATCCTGAATAACCGCTTGTTACGGAGCGGCCGCCCGGCAACAGGCGGCCCCGACAGGAGAAAAACATGAGCATCACCCTGTACACCGCGCCTGACTGCATCCGCTGCAAAATCGTCAAAGCCTTTCTGGCAGAGCGCGGCCTGCCTTACGACACTGTGGACTTCAAGGCGGATGCGCCGGTTTTCAACACTTTTTACCGCACCAACCGCAAGGCCATTTACCGCAATCCCGAAGGCGTGGAATTTCCCCTTTTCGACGACGGCACAGTCATCAAGCAGGGCAGCGGCGAAATCATCGCCTACCTGCTTTCCGGACATGAAATGGAAGCCTGCGTGACCCGCAGCGACATGCTCCACGGCAACATTTCCGGGCTCTACCTCTCGCAATGCCCGGACGGTCAGGAGGACAATTTTGTGACCCTGGCGGACCGCCTCGCCAAGGGGGGCCTGCACGTCTGGGTTCAGAGCGATGGACGCAAGCCCGAACTGCTGGAGCGCGTTCTGCAAATCAGGCCGGTAAGCGTGATACTGAACTGCGTGGGCCCCGCGCCGGTATATCAAAATCTGTTCGGTGCGGCTCCGAGCAAGGAAGATCTGGCCAAAAGCATTGACCTGGTCCGCAAAACAGAAGACGGTGTCATCCGCTTCCTGGCGTATCCCGTGCCCCGCGCCGACGGTTCCGTATCCTGGCCCACGCGCGACGAGGCGGCGGGCGCGGCCCTGCTGGTTTCCGAAGCGGCGGGCGACCACACCCTGCCCTATGCCGTCGCCGCCGTCACGGCGGACATGCCGCAGGGCCTGCGCGGCCTGGAAGCGCTGCCCGACGCCATGCTGCTCAAATACCGCTCCGCCGCGCGGGACTTCCTGTTCAAGGCGGACATTGCCAAGTAACGCGGCACCGGCGCTAACCCATTTCTACGCAGGGAGCATTCCTATGGACAAATTTGACGTCATCATCATCGGCGGCGGCCCCGGCGGCGCGAAAACCGCCAAGATCCTCGCTGCCGCGGGCAAATCCGTGGCCCTGGTGGAAGACGCCCACTGGGGCGGCGTCTGCCTCAACTGCGGCTGCATTCCCACCAAGATGCTGTTGGGCGCTGTGGCTCCCAAAGGGCTGCTGCGCGGCCTGGAGCGCCAGCGCGTGGCCAAGGGAACCGTCGAAGTGGATTACGCGGCTCTGCAGAAAAGAGTGCAGCGCTACACCAAAGCCTCCAGCCAGACCCTGGCCAAAGGTCTGGCCGACGCGGGCGTGACCCTGTTCAACGGGCGCGGGCTCTGCGCCGGAGCGCACGAGGTGCGGGTCGTGGCCGCCGACGGCGGTGAGCAGACGCTTTCCGCACAACACATTGTCCTGGCGGGCGGTTCCCGTTCCGCGTCCTTCCCCGGCCTGGTTCCGGACCATGACGCGGTGCTCGACAGCACGGACCTGCTCAATATCCCGGCTGTGCCCGAAAGCCTGATCATCGTGGGCGCGGGAGCCATCGGCCTGGAAATGGCCGACTTTTTCAGCGCCATGGGCAGCGCCGTCACCGTGGTGGAGGCGGCCCCGCAACTGGCCCCCACCGAGGATACGGACATCGCCCAGGAACTGCAAAAACTGCTGGGCAAGGCCGGGCGCGCCTGCCTGGCGGGCGTCAAGGCCTCTTCCCTGCTGACCAGGGACGGCCAGGCCGTGCTGACGCTGGAGGACGGCCGGGAGCTGACCGCGACCAAGGCCCTGGTGGCTGTGGGCCGCAAGCCCAATACCGACGGACTGGAAGCTGAAAAGGCGGGCTGCGCCCTGAACCGGCGCGGCTACGTCACGGTGGACGACTACTTGAAGGCCGCGCCCACGGTCTTCGCCATCGGCGACATCAACGGCAAAACCCTGCTGGCCCATGCCGCCGAGCATCAGGGCGTCTACGTGGCCCGGCAGATTCTGGGCGAGGAAAGCGGAGCCTATGATTCCGGCCCGGTGCCCTCCTGCATCTACGGCAGCCTGGAAGTCATGCGCGTGGGCAAAACCGCCCGGCAGGCTCTGTCCGAGGGGGGCGAAGTCGCTGTTTCGCGCGCCATGCTCACGGGCAATGCCATCGCCCAGGCAGGAGGCGACGCTTCCGGCTTTGTGAAGGTGGTCTGGCAGGACGGCCGCATGGCCGGCATCGCGGCCCTGGGGCACGGCGTGTCCCATCTGGTCACGGCGGCCCAGCTTCTGCTGTTGGGACAATACAGCGGCGACAGGCTGCACAGTTTCATGTTCGCCCACCCCACCCTGGACGAAATACTCTCCGTGGCCGTCCAGGCCCCGCGTGAGCCCGCGGCCTGAGCTGCGGACAACTCAGGAGGAAACACATGAGCCTTTCCTATCCCGATGACCGCCGGTACCATCCGGAACAGCTCTGGGCCCAGCCCCGGAGCGACGGCAGCGTGCTGGTGGGCATTTCCGACTATGCCCAGGACCAACTGGGCGCGGTGATTTTTGTGGAACTGCCGGAAACAGGCGCGCATTTCACCCAGGGGCAGTCCTGCGCTTCCATTGAATCGGCCAAGGTGACTTCAGACGCCGTTATGCCGCTTTCCGGCACGGTGCTGGAAATCAACGAAGCCCTGGCCGACACGCCGGAACTGCTGAACCAGAGCCCCTACGGCGAGGGCTGGCTGGTGCGCGTCAAGGCCGACGATCCTGCCGAGCCGGGCCTGATCAGCGCGGCGGCCTACGCCGCTCAAATGGTCTGACCCCTTTCTCATGCTCATTACGGCGTCCCCAGTGGGCCGGGCAATTCCGCTCCGGCCTGCCGGGGACGCTTTTTTTGTGCGCAAACAATATTCCTGATTCAACCATTCTCCAACCTTTCTGAAACATTCTTTTATTAAATGGCCACATATTTTGCAGCATGATTTCCAAAAATATATTTAACCAATTAAAATAAAAAATATTATTTTTTATCTTATAGACAAAATTGGTTTAAAAAGGTTGACACAAAAAGCACAAGCAGCTATAGTCAAGTCAACCATACCCAACCAAGAGAAGCATCATGCCCGTCACCGCCATCCACAGAGAGGGCGCAAGCCCGCGCCGCAGCTACCAGCGGCTTTCGGAACGCCTGCGGCAGTTTATGGCCGAAGGCCGTTTCCAAAGCGGCGACAGGCTGCCGCCGGAACGCGCATTGGCGGAGAGCTTCGGGGTTTCCCGCAGCAGCATCCGCAAAGCCATCCAGATGCTGGCTGGAAAGGGCCTTCTGGAAAGCCGCCAGGGCGACGGAACCTATGTACGCGCGCCCGACATGGAACCCCTCAAAAATGCCATCCTGGAAGCCGTGGATTCGGAAAACCTGGTGTTTGACGAAGTCATGGAATTCCGCAGAATCCTTGAACCCGCCATTGCCGAACTGGCCGCCTTGCGCCACAGCCCCGAACAGCTCGACCAATTGAAGATCATCACCTGCGACCAGCAGCGCCGCTTGTTGACCGGCCAGGAAGACGGCGACCTTGACGCCCGTTTTCACCATTGCCTGGCCCTGTGCGCAGGCAACAGCCTGCTTGCAGGAACCATGGCCCAGTTGAACAGTCACTACGCCGCCGGGCGCACGGCGGAGTTGCGCGACACGCAATGGCGCCAGTTTTCGGTTTCCTCGCATCTGCGGATCATCGACGCTCTTGAGGGCCGCTCGCCCGCTGATTCCCGCAAGGCCATTGAGGAACACCTGGATACCGTGCTTCAGAAACATCCTTTTGTGATTGCGAGAGACTAGCCATGTCATTGCTTACGCGGCGGCATACATACGAAGAGGGGACCGGCCACGGCCGGTGCGGTCCCCCGTAAGCGGGAAACGCAGACGCATTCCCACCGCGCAGTCCCTTTCCCAAGGTATTCCGCAGCGAAACCAGAGAGAGGAAAAGCATGAAAAGCCCAACAGACGTTGTCAGCGGCCTTATTTTGCTCGGATTGTGCGCCGTGGGCGCATACAGCGTCAGCCTGCTGCCGCCGGCCGGGAGCACGGAAAACGTGGGGCCCGCTGGCGTGCCCGGGGCGGTTCTCGCCATTCTTGCCGTTCTGAGTTGTGTTCTGCTCATCAAGGGTCTGCGGCAAAAGCCCCTCAAACGCTACTGGCCCGAACCCCATGTCCTCAAAAAAGTCCTTCTCTTTCTCGGCCTTTTCTACCTGTATCTGATCACGCTGACCGGACTTGGCGATCTTTTCGCCGCCATGGAGAATCCGCCTTTTACCTCGGGCGGGGCCTTCGGCATCAGCACCTTTCTCTTTCTTCTGTTCGCACTGCCGCTGCTCGGCAGACGCAAGCCGCTGGAGGTTGCTCTGGTCGCGGTATTGACCACGGCCGCCCTGCTCACAGCCTTTGGCTGGTTTTTCCAGGTCATGCTGCCCTGAGGCCCCGTCCCTCGGCACAACCGGCACCCGTTTTCAGAGCATTTCAACTTTGAAATTGGACACGATTTCAAAGCAAATCTGCTCCAGTGAGGGGATGCGACATGTGTCGCTTGACGCGACACTAGGGGAGAAAGACATGTTCGCGAACATCCTTGACGGCATTATGAGCGCCCTCAGTCTGAGCGCCCTGCTGGCCAATCTTATGGGCGTGGCCCTGGGGATCGTCTTCGGCGCCCTGCCCGGCCTCACGGCGGCCATGGGCGTGGCCCTGCTCATCCCGCTGACCTTCGGCATGGCTCCGGTGGACGCCTTTTCAGCCCTGCTCGGCATGTATTGCGGGGCCATTTACGGCGGCTGCATCACGGCCATTCTGGTGGGCACGCCGGGCACGGTTTCCGCCGCGGCCACCATGCTGGAAGGCCCGGCCCTGACCGCGCGCGGCGAATCCCGCAAAGCCCTGGACATGGCCACCATAGCTTCCTTCATCGGCGGCATTTTCAGCGCGCTGGCCCTGGTGTCCGTGGCGCCGCTGCTGGCCCGCGCGGCCATGTCCTTCAGCGCGCCGGAATATTTCGCCGTGGCGGTCTTCGGCCTGACCATCGTGGCCTCGCTCTCGTCCGGCCATCTGATCAAAGGCCTGATCTCCGCCTGCGTGGGCCTGTTTCTCGCCACCATCGGCCTGGACCCGGTCACCGGCGACATGCGCAATACCTTCGACGTTCCGGATCTTTTCAACGGCCTGTCCCTGGTGCCCGTTCTGGTGGGCCTGTTCGCCCTGTCCCAGGTGCTGGTGACCGTGGAGGATGTGATCCGGGGCGTATCGCTCAAGGAAGGCAAGATATCCAGGCGCGGTCTTTCCCTTAAAGACCTTACCGGCAATGCCGTAAACTTTCTGCGCTCCTCGGCCATCGGCACGGCCATCGGGATCATTCCGGCCACCGGCGTGAGCGCGGCCACCTTTTTCGCCTACTCCGAGGCCAAACGCCACTCCAAGACGCCGGAAATGTACGGCAAGGGCTGCCTGGAGGGCATCGCCGCCACGGAATCCTCCAACAACGCGGTCTGCGGCGGCGCGCTGATCCCCCTGCTGACCCTGGGCGTGCCCGGCGACATCATCACCGCCATTATGCTGGGCGCGCTGATGATCCAGGGCCTGACGCCCGGCCCGCTGCTTTTTGTGGAGCATCCGGTCACGGTGTACGGCATTTTCTCGGCATTCATCATCGCCAATGTGCTGATGCTGGTCTGCGGGCTCATTGCCGTGCGCGGGGCCAACAAGATCACGGCCATTCCCGGCGGGGTGCTCATGCCCATCGTGGTCACGCTCTGCGCGGTGGGCGGCTACGCGGTGAACAATTCCACCTTTGACCTGCTGGTGGTGGCGGTATTCGGCACTGTGGGCTATCTGATGACCAAGTGCGACTTCCCCCTGCCGCCGCTGCTGCTGGCCATGATCCTGGAACCCATTGCCGAAGCGAACTTCCGCCGGGCATTGAGCATCTCCCAGAACGACTACGCCATCTTTTACACCAGCCCCGTGGCCTGCATTGTCCTCGGGCTCAGCCTGTTCGTACTGGTCAAGTCCGTATACGACGACATCCGCGCTTCCCGGAAGAATCCACGCCAAGCCTGACCAACATCCAAGGAGCAGCACATGGAACTCGCGCAATGGAAAGAAAAGCTGGATGCCTGGTTCAACGACAAGGAACCCGAGATGTTCGCCCTTCTGGAACGCATCGTGAACATGGATTCTTTTTCCCACGACGGCGGCGATGTGAACAAACTGGGCGAGACGCTCGCCGCCTGGATGGCCGGAGCGGGCTTTCAGGCGATCAGGCTGCCCAAAAGGCCCTCCCCGCCCGATGAGCCCTGGATGAACTCCCTGGGCAACGTGTTCTGCGCCCGCAGCCATGCCGAAGAAGCCGGACCGGGCGTGGCCTTCATCGGGCACATGGACACGGTCTTTCCGGCCGGGACGGCGGCGGCCCGCCCCTTCCGCCTGGACCGCGCCGCCGACAGAGCCACCGGCCCCGGCATTCTGGACATGAAGGCCGGGCTTGTAATCAACATGTTCGTGGCCAAAGCTCTGAAAGAACTGGACCTGATGCCCGTGCCCATGACCCTGACCTTTTCGCCCGACGAGGAACTGGGTTCGCCTTCCACCACGCCTCTGCTCGGCCAGGTGCTTAACGGCGCGCACGCGGTGCTCTGCACGGAGCCCGGCTATCCCGGCGGCGGGGTTTCCGTGGAACGCAAGGGCTCCGGCCACTTCCTGCTTGAAATCGCGGGCAAATCCGCCCATGCCGGGCGCAATTACGAGGAAGGCGCTTCCGCCATTCTTGAACTGGCCCACAAGATTCTGGCTTTCAACGAACATCTGAATCTCGCCGACGGCATCACGGTGAACACCGGCCTGATCAGCGGCGGCATCTCCGCCAATTCCGTGGCTCCCAATGCCCGGGCGCGCATCCATTGCACATTCCGCACACTGGAGGCCGGTCGCAAACTTGTGGAGGATATCCGGGCCGATGTGGCGAAAACCTGGATTCCCGGCACTGTTTCCAGTGCCAGCGGCGGCATGCGGCTGTACCCGCTGACGCCCACCCCCAAGGTCCAGGCCCTCTGGCAGCTGGTGCGGCAGGCCGGGGAGACCCTGAAGTATCCGGTACGCTGCATCCGCTCCAAAGGCGCGGCGGAATCGGGCTACTGCTCCAGCATCCTGGACCTGCCGGTCGTCTGCAGCCTGGGGCCGGAGGGCACTGGCCTGCATGCCGAGGGCGAGTGCCTCACCCCATCGACCTTCCTGCCGCGTGCCAAGCTGGTGGCTCTGACCGCCCTGCAGGCGGCGCGCGTTTTTGACGCGTCACCCAGAGCAATTCACCTTTGAAATAAGTGAATTGCCCGACACCCGCGCCCAGGTACAAGGAAAAACCGCGTTTTTCCGCAGCATGCGGGCGGCGGAGCGTTTGAACTGTGCAGCATTTCAAACGGGATATTTTCTAAAGCACAACTTTAACATTCACGGGCCACAACGAAGGAGATCATTATGATTATGCTGATACGCCTTTTCCGCGTCGTGCTGGCGGCCTGCGCTCTCTTGCTGCCTCTTTCGCCGGGCATGGCCCGGGCCGCATATCCCGACAGGCACGTGACCATCATCATCCCCTTCGGGCCGGGCGGCGCGGTGGACATTGCCGCCCGCATCCTGGCCGAATATTTCCAGACAAAGCACAATATCACCCTGAACATCGTCTGCAAAGGCGGCGGAGCCGGCGCCCCGGCCATGCTGGACGTGGCCAAGGCCCGGCCGGACGGCTACACATACGGTTTTCCGGCCCTGAGCACCTTTTCCACAACCCCACAGGTCAAAAAAACCGGCTACGGCATCAAGGACTTTCAAGGTGTCGCCCAGATCACCAATATGTGGCTGAGCCTGGCCGTCAACGCCGACTCGCCCATCAAGGACTTCAAAGGACTGATTGAAGCGGCCAAGGCCGATCCCGGCAAGGTCAACTACGCGACCCATGGCGCGCTCTCCTCTCAGCGCCTGTTCATGAGCGGGATACTCAAAGCGTTCCCCGGCGTAGAGTTGCCGCATGTGGCCTACACCAGCGGGCATGATGTCTCCACCGCCCTTCTTGGACGCCATGTGACCAGCGGCTTCGGTGTAACCACCAATCAGAAGCCCTACGTGCTCTCCGGCGACTTCAGGATCATCGGCGTGGCCAGTCCCCAGCGCTTGCCGGAATTTCCCGACGTGCCGACTTTCGCCGAGCAACTTGGGCCGGAATACACCTTCCCGTCTCCGCATGGCCTTGTCGCGCCCAAGCGCGTTCCTCACGATCGCGTCATCGTCATGCAAAATTTGCTCAAGGCGGCCCTGGAAGATCCCGACGTGAAGGCCAAATTCTCCAAGGCCGGACTTTCCACGGACTTTATGCCCGCCGACCAGTTCCAGCAGGAAATGGAAAAAATCTGGAACACCGTGGGGCTGCTCCTGAAGGAAAACAAACTGAACTGAGAGAACTTGCCGGAGCGTCCGGTATCGGAATACCGAACGCTCCGGACAGATCTTTCCGTCCGTGAGGATCCACTGTAAAATTGCCGTGGCCGGATTTGCGGCCAATGAAGCACACGACAATTTCAAAGCCGAGATGTATTACGAAAAACGCCGGAACTGCCGGTGACGCTTCACAGAGGAGAAAGCTGATGAAAAAAAAACTTTTTGCCGGTCTCTGCCTGGGTTTGCTATCCCTGATCCTGTGCCCTGTCTCCACGCCGGAGGCAGCGGCTCCGGTGCCCATGAAAACGGCCTGGCTGGGGGAAAACGAAGCTTTTGCCGTCTGGTACGCCAAAAAGCACGGTTGGGACAAGGAAGTCGGCCTGGATGTTTCCATGCTGCGCTTCAGTTCCGGCAAGGCCATTGTCGAGGGCATCCTGGCCTATGACTGGGCCGTGGCCGGATGCGGCGCCGTGCCCGCCCTCACGGCCGCGCTCAATGACCGCCTGGACATCATCGCCGTGGCCAACGACGAATCCCTGGCCAATGCCCTGTATGTGCGGGCCGACAGTCCCATACTCAAGGTCAAGGGCGCCAATCCCGCCTTTCCGGAGATCTACGGCGACCGCGCCAGCGTGGCCAAAAAGCTGATCCTCTGCCCCAAGGCGACCTCAGCGCACTACCTGATGACGGCCTGGCTCAAGGCTCTGGGCCTGAGTGAAAAAGACGTGCGCGTCAGGTATATGGACCCCACACCGGCCCTGGGCGCGTTTTCCGGCGGTCTGGGCGACGCTGTGGCGCTCTGGGCACCCCTGACCTATGAAGCGGAGCAAAAAGGCTTCAAGGCCGCGGCGCTTTCCAATCACTGCGGCGTGTCCCAGCCCGTGTTGCTGGTCGCCAACCGCACCTATGCCGACAAATACCCGCAGCGGATCGAGGCGTTCCTCAAAATGTACTTCCGCGCCGTGGACATGCTGCGCGCCACGCCGCCGGAAAATCTGGCGGCGGACTACAGTCGCTTTTTCAAAGAATGGACGGGCCTGGAGCTGACTCCCGAACAGGCCGTGCAGGATCTCAAGGCCCATCCCGTCTTCACGCTCAACGAGCAGCTTGCTCTTTTCAACGCCGCTCAAGGCAAAAGCAAACTCCAGACCTGGCTGGGCGATATCGCGGCCTTTTACGCAAGCATCGGGTCCGTGCGCGAAACCGACCGGCCTCGCCTGGAACGCATGAACGCTGTGAACGACGTCTATCTCAAGGCTATCAGCCCCAAACCCTAGAGGGTGCCGCCATGGGTGTTTTTTCGGTTATCTCCGCGTCAGACTTCGCCCGCTTTTTCAGTCGCGTAGCAAAAGAGTACACTCCTTCAAAACGGGTTCGCCTTTCTAGCTGTAACAAGAAAATCCATCTCATGACGACCCACTCTAGCGAGTAAGGAGCAGAGCCATGGAACCGGCACAGTGGAAAGCCACGCTGGACACGATCCTTCAGAACCAGGAAGCGCCCATGCTCGCTCTGCTGGAGGAGCTGGTGGGCATTGATTCCCCCACGGCCCACGCGGACGGGGTCAACCGTATGGGCGAAAGGCTCACGGCCTGGCTCGGAGAAGCGGGTTTTCAGGTTCGCCGCCTGCCCAAACCGCACATTCCCGAGGATGAAGCCTGGCAGAAGGACCTGGGCGACGTCTTCATGGCAAGAACGCATGCCCCCAAGGCCGGTCCGGGCATTGCCTTCATCGGGCATATGGATACGGTGTTTCCGGTGGGTACGGCCGAGGCCCGCCCCTTCCGCCTGGACAGAGCGGCGGACAGAGCCACCGGACCGGGCGTGGCGGACATGAAGGCCGGGCTTGTGGCCATGCTCTTCGCGGCGCGGGCGCTCAAACAGAGCGGTCTGTTGCCCTGCCCTCTGACCCTGATGTTTTCACCCGATGAGGAGTTGGGTTCGCCCACGGCCTCCAAAGCCCTGGCCGCGCAACTTCCCGGCGCTCTGGCCGTGATCTGCGCCGAGCCGGGCGGCGAAGGCGGCAAGGTGACCCTTTCGCGCAAGGGGTCGGGACATATGCATCTGAAAATCCAGGGCAAGGCCGCGCATGCCGGGCGTAATTACGAGGAAGGCGCTTCGGCCGTTATTGAACTGGCGCACAAGGTCCTGGGCATCAATGCCTTTCTGGATCTGCCGCGTGGCCTGACGGTCAACACCGGCCTGATCAACGGCGGCATTTCGGCCAATTCCGTGGCTCCCTGGGCCGAGGCCCGTATTCACCTGACCTATCGCACACTGGAGGACGGCCGACGCGTGGTGGCCGGAATCCGTGAACTGGTGGAAAAACCCGTGGTATCCGGCACCACGGCTCATATCAGCGGCGGCCTGCGCCTGTATCCCCTGGAGCGCAGCCCGCAGGGCGACGCCTTTTTCGAACTGGTGCGGGAGGCCGGAGAAACTCTGGGCATGCGCCTTTCCGGTCAGCACTATGAAAGCGCCGCCGAGTCCGGCTTCTGTGCCGGTGCCCTGGGCATCCCCACCATCTGCTGCATGGGGCCCGAAGGAGAAAACATCCATACCGCGCAGGAATATATGCTGCCCTCCACACTTCTGCCGCGCTGTAAGCTCATGGCCTTGAGCGCGCTTCAGGCCGCACGGGCCTTCGGGCATCAGCCCCGGCCTTCCATGCTTCCGCCCAGGGACGACGCCTGAAAATCCTTGCCAGCCGCCGGGAACTTGGATAAAAAAAGTCGTTAAAGCCTCATTTATTTCCCGGCGCAATCCGGTCCAGCCACAAGGAGAGCAAGATGTCGTACGTGCAGCGAGTGATGGACAGTCTGAAAGAAAAATACGCTTATGAGCCTGTGTTTCTGCAGGCTGTTCAGGAAGTGCTGCAAAGTCTGCAGCCGGTGCTGGACAAGAATAAAAAGTACGAGCAGTACAAGATTCTCGAGCGCATGGTGGAGCCCGAGCGCATCATCGCCTTCCGCGTGGAATGGGTGGACGACAAGGGCGAGGTTCAGGTCAACCGGGGTTTCCGCGTACAGTACAACTCCGCCATCGGCCCCTACAAGGGCGGCCTGCGCCTGCATCCCAGCGTGAATCTGGGCATCCTCAAGTTTCTGGGTTTCGAGCAGGTCTTCAAGAACTCCCTTACCGGTCTGGCCATCGGCGGCGGCAAGGGCGGCGCGGATTTCGATCCCAAGGGCAAGTCCGAAATGGAAGTCATGCGCTTCTGCCAGGCCTTCATGAACGAACTGTACCGCCACATCGGTGCCACCATTGACGTGCCCGCCGGGGATATCGGCGTGGGCGGCCGCGAAGTGGGCTTCCTCTTCGGCCAGTACAAGCGCCTGACCAGGAGCTATGAAGGCGTGCTCACCGGCAAAAATCTGCTCTTCGGCGGTTCCCTGGCGCGTACCGAAGCCACGGGCTACGGCGCGGTCTATTTTGCCCAGAGCATGCTGGAAGACCGCAAGGAAAGCCTGCAGGGCAAAACCTGCGTGGTTTCCGGCGCGGGCAACGTGGCCACCTACTGCTGCGAAAAACTGCAGCAGGTGGGCGCAAAACCCGTCACCGTATCCGATTCGCGCGGCATGATTCACGATCCGGACGGCATCAAGCTGGATGTGCTGAAGCAGGTCAAGGAAGTGGAACGCGCTTCCCTGAGCCGCTATGCCGAACTGGCGCCCTCGGCCGAATACACTCCGGTGAGCGATTACCCCCAGGGCCGTAACGCCGTGTGGTCCGTGCCCTGCTTCGCCGCTTTCCCCTGCGCCACGCAGAACGAACTCAATCTGGCCGACGCCGAGGTTCTGCTGGCCAACGGTTGCAAGTGCGTGGCCGAAGGGGCCAACATGCCCTCCACGCTGGACGCCGTGCATGCCTTCCTCAAGGCGGGCATCGCCTATGGCCCGGCCAAGGCCGCCAATGCCGGCGGCGTGGCCACCAGCCAGCTGGAAATGGCTCAGAACGCCAGCATGCAGAGCTGGGATTTTGAAACCGTGGACGGCAAGTTGAAGCAGATCATGACCAATATCTACAAAAACGCCGCTGCCACGGCCGCTGAATTCGGCCAGCCCGGCAACCTTGTGATGGGCGCCAATATCGCCGGTTTCCGCAAGGTGGCCGATGCCATGTTGGCCCAGGGCATCGGCTAGAGCGTTTTGATATTGAAAATATCTCTACGCTCTGTGCGGATTTTCCGTGGAAATCCGCACAGCGAAATTATCGCAAGGCGAATTCACTTCGCCGTTAAGCGATAATTTCAAGCGCAAACTGCTCTAGGGCCTGTTAACACTAATTGTCAAAACGTTCTTCATGGGTTAACTTTGCCCTATGAAGATATCCAAAGAACAATATGAACGCATTGCGGATA
>NZ_JAGZUV010000051.1:0-22128 GCF_018379785.1 Desulfovibrio sp. | reverse complement strand
TACCGCTGGGAACAGATGTTCTTCCTGCGCCTGCTGGAAAAAGGCCTGGTCTACCGCAAAAAGGCCCCGCAGAACTGGTGCCCCTCCTGCCATACGGTGCTCGCCAACGAACAGGTCATCGACGGCCTCTGCTGGCGCTGCGACAGCCGGGTGGAACAGAAGGATCTGACCCAGTGGTTCCTGAAGATCACGGCCTACGGCGACGATTTGCTGGCCGACCTCTCCCGCCTGGAAGGCGGCTGGCCGGACCGCGTGCTGGCCATGCAGCGCAACTGGATCGGCAAATCCACGGGCGCGGCCATCAGCTTCAGCCTGGAAAAAAGCATTGCAGGCGTGCGGGGCATCGACGTTTTCACCACCCGGCCGGACACCGTGTTCGGCGTGACCTTCATGACCCTGGCCCCGGAACATCCCCTGGTGGAAAAGCTTATCGAGGGCTACGAAAAAGCCGGGGACGTGCGCGCCTTTGTGGAGCGCATCCGGAACATGGACCGCCTGGACCGCCAGTCCGACACCCTGGAAAAGGAAGGCATCTTTACCGGCGCATACGCCCTGCACCCCTTCACCGGGCAGCGCGTGCCGCTCTGGCTGGGCAATTTCGTCCTGGCCGACTACGGCACCGGCGCGGTCATGGGCGTGCCCGCGCATGACCAGCGCGACTTCGACTTCGCCCGCAAGTACGGCCTGCCCGTGCGGGTGGTCATCAGCCCCGAAGGGCAGCGGCTTGATCCCCAAAGCATGACCGAAGCCTGGACAGAACCCGGCGTCATGGTCAATTCCGGCTCTTTTGACGGGCTGCCCAACGAGGACGGCAAAAAGGCCGTGGCCGAAGCCCTGGAAAAGGACGGCAAGGGCAAGGCCACCACCCAGTTCCGCCTGCGCGACTGGAACATCTCGCGCCAGCGCTTCTGGGGGGCGCCCATTCCGGTGATTTACTGCGACAAGTGCGGCGTGGTGCCGGAAAAGGAAGAAAACCTGCCGGTGCTCCTGCCCCTGGACGTGAAAGTGCGCGACGACGGCCGCTCTCCCCTGCCGGAAACGCCCTCCTTCGCGGACTGCGCCTGCCCCTGCTGCGGCGGGCCGGCCCGGCGCGAAACCGACACCATGGACACCTTTGTGGAGTCCTCCTGGTATTTTGCCCGCTATACCGACGCCCGCGACGACAAAGCCCCCTTCAAGCCCGAAGCCCTGCAATACTGGCTGCCCGTGGACCAGTACATCGGCGGCGTGGAGCACGCCATTCTGCATCTGCTCTACTCCCGCTTCTTCACCAAGGTGCTGCGCGATCTGGGCTTCTTCCCCAAGGATCTGGCCGAGCCCTTCACCAACCTGCTGACCCAGGGCATGGTGCTCAAGGACGGCGGCAAGATGTCCAAGTCCAAGGGCAATGTGGTCGATCCCACGGAGATGATCAAAAAATACGGCGCGGACACCGTGCGCCTGTTCTGCCTGTTCGCGGCCCCGCCGGAGCGGGATTTCGACTGGTCCGACTCGGGCATTGAAGGCGCGTCGCGCTTCCTCTCCCGCGTCTGGCGTCTGTTTGCCGAAGAGGAAGCCCGGCTGCTGCCGCTCAAAGCCTGCGACTCCTCCGCCGAAGACGCGGGTAGCGGCGAAAGCCGCGATCTGCGCCGCAGGGAACATCTCACGGTAAAGAAGGCCGGAGAGGACATGGGCGGCCGCTTCCAATTCAATACGGCCATCGCCGCCGTCATGGAGCTGGTCAACGCCATGTACCTTTCGCGCGAAAAACTGGGCCGGAGCGAGGCGGAGCGCCGCGTCTTCTCTTCGGCCATGGCCACGGTGCTGACCCTGCTCTCGCCCATCACCCCGCATCTCTGCGAGGAGCTCTGGGAGCGCCTGGGCCACAAGACGCCGCTTGCCGCCGAGCCCTGGCCCCAATGGGACGAAGCGGCCACGGTCCAGGACATGCTCACCGTGGCCCTGCAGGTCAACGGCAAGCTGCGCGGCACCCTGGAAGTGCCCGCCGGAGCGGACAAGGCCGCTCTGGAGCAGGCAGCCCTGGCCGATCCCGCCGTGCAGCGCCACACGGCCGATCTGACCGTGCGCAAAGTGGTGGTGGTGCCCGGCAAACTGGTCAACATCGTGGCCAATTAGGCCGCCGGCATGAGCCCGCAGAACGGAACCGACAGACAGGGCAGGCCCGGTTTCAGCTTTCTGGTCTGCCCGGACAGCCGGTTGCTCCGCGCGCATCTCGCGGAGCAACTGGCGGCCTTTCCACCCGCGGGCGGCCCGTGGGAACGGCACGTCTATTGGGGCGACGAGGATCCGCCCCCGCGCTTCTGGGAGCAGCTCAGCCTGCAAGGCCTGTTCGGCGCTTCGCGTGTCCTGCTGATCCGTCAGGCCCAGCTCTGGCCGGCGGCCGTCTGGAAAAAGATTTCCCAGGCCCTGGCCAGGCCCTCGGCCCAGTGCTGGCCTTTCTTCTGCCTGGAAGTGAACTGGGAAAAGGGGCAGCCCAAAATTCCGGCGCATATCGCCAAGCTGCGCTGCCTGGCCTTTGCCGACCGGCAGGGCTGGATCTGGCGGCATGAGGGCCTGACCGAGCGCGGCGTCATGCGCCATGTGCAGCAGCGCGCCCGGGATCTGGGCCTGACCTTTGAGACGGATGCGCTGGAACAGTTCTGCGCCTCTGTGCCGCCGGACGCCCAGGCCATTGAGAACGAGCTGCAAAAGCTCTCGCTGCTGCGCGGCGGGACCGGTGGCACAGGCGAAGGCGCCATCACCGCCGCCATGACCGCCACCGCCGCCTGGAGCCCGGAATGCAACGTCTTTGCCTGCATCCGGCATATGGAAGCGGGTAACTTGGCCGCCGTCTGGAAGGAACTGTCCCGCAGCCGGGACAGCGACAGCCTGCTTTTTTCCCTGCTGGCCCTGCTGGCCCGCGAGCTGCGCCTGCTCTGGCAGACCCAGGCCGGGGAAAAGGTACGCCTGCATCCTTCGGAGGCGGGCTTCAAGAAACAACTGGCCCTGCGTCTCGGGCCACGGGGCCTGGCTGAGGGCATGGCCGCCGTGGCGGACGCCGAGTGGCAGGTCAAAAGCGGCCGCCGCACGCCGGAACAGACCCTGGACTTTCTGGCCGCCCGGCTGACCGGCCTGTTCGGCATGCCAGGCGGAGGCGGCACGACCGTGCCGCGTTAGAGCATCTCAAAATTGAAATGCTCACGAGTTACGCCCCGGCACGTGGACGGCGAGTGACGCCGACGCCGGTTACGGCCTGTAATCCCGGCGTATTCACCGTTCGGCACGATTTTTGATAGCACTTTTCTCCCAACCCCTTGCATCTCGGCTGAGACTGCTTACTTTATGTCAGCAAAGACCGCCTCCACCACCTCGCCGCACAGCGGGCACCGGGCCCGCCTGCGTGAACGGCTTGAGCGCGAGCCTCTGGCCGTGGCGGATTACGAGGTGCTGGAGCTTTTGCTTGGTTACGGGCTCACGCGCAAAGACACCAAACCGCTGGCCAAGGAATTGCTGCGGCGTTTCGGCAGCATCCGGGGCGCGCTGGACGCCAGGCCGGATGAATTATTTCAGGTGCCCGGTTTCGGGCCGGGACTCATGGCCCTCTGGCGGGTTCTGCGCGAAGTGCTGGCCCGCCACGCAACCTCGGCGGTGCGCAAGCGCGAAATTCTGGCTACGCCGGATGCCGTGGCCCGCATGGCCCAAAGCCGCCTGGCCGGTTGCCCTCATGAGGAATGCTGGCTGGCCCTGGTGGACGCGCAAAACGGACTGATCGCCTGGGAGCGCCTGCGGCGCGGCGGCATCAACTCAGTGCCCGTGCAGCCCAGGGATGTGCTGGAGACGGCGCTCACGCACAAGGCCAGCGGCATCATTCTGGCCCATAACCACCCCGGCGGCAGCCCGGGCCCTTCCAAGCCGGACCTCATGCTGACCGAAGAACTGCAACGGCTGGCCCCACGCATGGGCTTGCGCTTTCTGGACCATGTCATCGTCACTGAGGGAATCTGCTACAGCATAACGCAAAACAAGCCTCTCTAGAACATTTTACGCTTTACATGCTGTAAGAAAACACAGACGAACCGCGTTCCCGGCGCAGCCGAGCAAAGACTACGAATTTTACTGCTCCAAGGCAGTCAGGGAGAATATATATGGCTGACTACAAAGAAAAAGATCATCTGCTTCATGGGGAACAAGGGCTTGGCGCCGCCGAGCCCTCCGTTGACAAAGACGTCCACACGAAACAGGAAGAAGCGCCCGTGCAGGATCTGCTGAACGAAAACACTCTCAACGCCGCCGCCCAGGGCATTCCAGACGTGCTGCCCGTGCTGCCGGTGCGCGACGTGGTCATATTCAATTATATGATCCTGCCGCTGTTCATCGGCCGTGAAAAATCCGTGCAGGCCGTGGAATCCGCCCTGAAAAACGGACGGCATCTGCTGGTCTGCGCCCAGCGCGAGGA
This sequence comes from Desulfovibrio sp., assembly GCF_018379785.1. Taxonomy (GTDB): domain Bacteria; phylum Desulfobacterota; class Desulfovibrionia; order Desulfovibrionales; family Desulfovibrionaceae; genus Desulfovibrio. The sequence goes on along the minus strand of NZ_JAGZUV010000051.1, from coordinate 17,693 downwards.
AAGCACCGACGATCCCGCGCCCGCGGACCTTTACAACGTGGGCACCGTGGTCCAGGTCATGCGCATGCTTAAGATGCCGGACTCGCGGGTGAAAATTCTGGTGCAGGGCGTAAGCCGCGCGCGGGTCACCGGCTACAGCCAGGTGGAACCCTATCTGGAAGCGCGCATTGAAACCCTGCCCGAAATCGCGCCCCAGATCGACGCCACGGTGGAGGCGCTCTTGCGCTCCGCGCGCGAGCAGAGCGAAAAGGTGCTCACCCTGCGCGGCCTGTCCTCGCCGGACGTGCTGGCCGTGTTGCAGGGCGTGGAAGATCCGGGCCGCCTGGCGGACCTTATCGCCGCCAATATGCGCATGAAGATCGCGGACGCCCAGCGCATCCTGGAAGCGGAGAATCCGCTGGAGCGCCTCACCCTGGTCAACACCCAGCTTCAGCGCGAAGTGGAAGTCGCCACGGTGCAGGCCCGCATCCAGAGTTCGGCCCGCGAAGGCATGGACAAGGCCCAGAAGGATTATTTCCTGCGCGAACAGCTCAAGGCCATCCGCCAGGAACTGGGCGAAAACGAGCCCGAGGGCGAGGAAGACCTGGAAAGCCTGAAAAAGGCCCTGGACAAGGCCGGTCTGCCCAAGGACGTGCGCCAGGAAGCGGACAAGCAGTTGCGCCGCCTGTCCGGCATGCACGCCGACTCCTCGGAAGCCAACGTGGTGCGCACCTACCTGGACTGGCTGGTGGATCTGCCCTGGAAAAAGCTTTCGCGCGACCGTCTGGACATCGCCCACGCCAAGGAAATTCTGGACGAGGACCATTGCGGCCTGGACAAGATCAAGGACCGCATTCTGGAATTCCTCAGCGTGCGCAAGCTTAATCCGCAGTCCAAAGGCCCGATCCTCTGCTTTGCCGGCCCTCCCGGCGTGGGCAAAACCTCGCTGGGCCGCTCCATCGCGCGGGCGCTGGGCCGCAAGTTCCAGCGGCTGTCTCTGGGCGGCATGCATGACGAGGCCGAAATCCGCGGCCACCGGCGCACCTACATCGGGGCCATGCCCGGGCGGATCATACAGGCCATCAAGCAGGCCGGCACCCGCAATCCGGTCATTGTGCTGGACGAGGTGGACAAACTGGGCACGGATTTCCGGGGCGACCCTTCCTCGGCTCTTCTGGAAGTGCTGGACCCGGAACAGAACCACACCTTCAGCGACCACTACCTGAACGTGCCCTTTGACTTGTCCAAGGTCATGTTCCTGTGCACGGCCAACCACCTGGAAACCATTCCCGCGGCCCTGCGCGACCGCATGGAGGTCATCTCCCTGCCCGGCTACACGCTGCAGGAAAAGGTGGAGATCGCCCGCAAGCACCTGCTGCCCAAGAAAATCGCGGATAACGGCCTGGCCGAAGGCGACATCGCGCTCAGCGACGGGGCTCTGGAAAAGGTGATCAAGGAATACACGCGCGAGGCGGGCCTGCGCAATCTGGAACGCGAACTGGCCTCCATCTGTCGCAAGCTGGCCCGGCGCAAGGCCGAGGGCAAAAAAGGCCCCTTCAAGGTGGAGCCCAAAGATGTGGAAAAGCTCCTCGGCGCGCCCCGTTTTGTGGAAGACGAGAAGGAAAAGGAACTCATGCCCGGCATGGCCCTGGGCCTGGCCTGGACCCCCGCCGGCGGCGAAGTGCTGACCGTGGAGGCCAGCGTCATGAAGGGCAAGGGCGGTCTGACTCTCACCGGCCAGTTGGGCGACGTGATGAAGGAAAGCGCCCAGGCGGCCCTGAGCTACATCCGCAGCCGCGCGGAAGAGCTGGGCGTGGACCCCTCCTTTGTGAGCAAGTACGACATCCATGTGCATGTGCCAGCGGGCGCCACGCCCAAGGACGGCCCTTCGGCGGGCGTAACCCTGACCACGGCCCTGATTTCCGCCCTCAGCAATCGCAGGGTGCGGGCCGACCTCTGCATGACCGGCGAGATCACCCTGCAGGGCCGGGTACTGCCCGTGGGCGGCATCAAGGAAAAAATCCTGGCCGGTGTGGCCCGGGGCCTGAAGCATGTCATCATCCCGCAGCAGAACGTCAAGGACCTGGAAGACGTGCCCAGGGATCTGCTCAAGCGCATCACGGTGCATCCCGTGCACCACTATGACGAACTCCCGCCCCTGGTCTTTGAGACTCAGGGCAAGCGCGGCGGCGGTGAAAAGCACGGCCTGCCCGAAAAGACGCCGCCCGCGCCGCGCAAAAAAAGCCCGGCCCGCCCGGCCGTTGCGGCCACGGGACGGCGCGGACGCGCGGAACGGCCCGCCGAGGCGTAAACGTGCGCCTGCGTGAGTATGAACAGAACGCCGCACGGCGATTGACAAAGGCGGGGGTGGACAGCCCCCGCCTTTGCGCGCAACTGCTGGCCGGGCATGTGCTGGGTCTGGACCGCCTGCACTGCGTCCTGGCGGCGGAACGCGAACTGACGCCCGGCGAAGCCGGAACCCTGGAAGCCCTCACGGTCCGCCGGGCCACGGGCGAACCCCTGGCGCATATTCTCGGCGACAGGGAATTTTTCGGCCGCACTTTTCTGGTCACCCCGGATACCCTGATCCCCCGTCCGGAAACGGAACTGCTGGTGGAGACGGCTCTGGAACTGCTGCCCGCCGGACAGCCTCTGCGCTTTGTGGACCTGGGCGCGGGCTCGGGCTGCATCGGCGTGACCCTCTGCCTGGAACGCCCGCGCTGGCACGGCCTGCTGCTGGAACTCTGCGCTCCGGCCCTGGAGGTGGCCCGCGCCAATGCCGCCCGGCTGGAAGCCGCCACGCACCTGGCCGCACTGCGGGCGGATCTGCGCGCCATCCCCCTGGCTGCTGGTTCCTGCGATCTTCTGGTCAGCAATCCGCCCTACATCGCGGATGCCGAACGCGGCCAGGTCATGGACGAAGTACTGCGCTTCGAGCCGCATTCCGCGCTATTTTCGCCGGAAGCCGGCCTTGCCCATCTGCGCGCCGTCATTGCCCAGGCCGCCCGCCTGCTCCGGCCCGGCGGCCTGCTTTTGCTGGAACACGGCGCGGCCCAGGGAAAGGCCGTGCGCGAGCTGCTGTCTGCGGGCGACGCTTTTGCGGGCATCGCCACCCGCCGCGATCTGGCCGGGCTTGAGCGTTGCGCTTTGGCCTGGAAAGTGTAATATAACGCGCATTGCTTCCGGGAAGAGCGCGATTACGGCCTTTTTTTATAAAAAAACGTGGAAAAGGCATTTTTCACTTGCCAAGAGCGCCGGAAGCGTTTAAGACACCATCTTGCCGCTGGCGTAGCTCAACTGGCAGAGCAGCTGATTTGTAATCAGCAGGTTGCGGGTTCGAGTCCCATCGCCAGCTCCACAAAAAGCTGAACAAAGGCCTGCCTACTGCCGGACCTTTGCGGCACGTGTGGAGGGGTTCCCGAGTGGCCAAAGGGAACAGACTGTAAATCTGTCGTCGTAAGACTTCGGTGGTTCAAATCCACCCCCCTCCACCACCCCTTCCGCCTTATGATTTTTCAGGCGGTCGGTGGCTGGTTTTTACAAACTGCCTTGGCTGTAGGAGACAGAGTGACTGTCGGGGAACTACGGTGCGGTAGCCGTCAACTTGATTGACGAACAGCAACAGCATCGCCGGCGTGCGGGAATAGCTCAACGGCTAGAGCATCAGCCTTCCAAGCTGAGGGTTGCGGGTTCGAATCCCGTTTCCCGCTCCATTTCCTGCAAAATCAAAATCCCCCAGTCTGCCTCCTGCCAATGCACGTTCCCTGGCGACCAGGGACTGAATGCGGGCATCGGTTCAGGCCGTTCAGCGGCTTCCCCAGCCTGCCGTTACGCGAGGAACAGGCGCTACCAGAAATGGCAGAGCTCCGGGAATGTAGCGCACGTACAACCGCAAACAATTTTTTCCAGGGAGACGTACAATGGGCAAAGCTAAATATGAACGCAAGAAGCCCCATGTAAACATCGGCACCATCGGCCACATCGACCACGGCAAGACCACCCTGACCGCCGCCATCACCAAGATTGCCGGCCTGAAGGGCGAGGGCAGCTTCATTTCCTATGACGAAATCGACAAAGCCCCCGAAGAAAAAGAGCGCGGCATCACCATTGCCACCGCTCACGTGGAGTACGAAACCGACAAGCGCCACTACGCGCATGTGGACTGCCCCGGTCACGCCGACTACATCAAGAACATGATCACCGGCGCCGCCCAGATGGACGGCGGCATTCTGGTGGTGGCCGCCACCGACGGCCCCATGCCCCAGACCCGTGAGCACATCCTGCTCGCCCGTCAGGTGGGTGTGCCCCAGCTGGTGGTCTTCCTGAACAAGTGCGACCTGGTGGACGACGAGGAGCTGCTGGAACTGGTGGAACTGGAAGTGCGCGAACTGCTCTCTTCCTACGACTTCCCCGGCGACGACGTGCCCGTGATCCGCGGTTCCGCCCTGAAGGCTCTGGAATGCGACGACCCCAATGCGCCTGAAGCCAAGTGCATCGGCGAGCTGCTGGCTGCCTGCGACAGTTTTATTCCCGATCCCGTGCGCGACATCGACAAGCCCTTCCTGATGCCCATTGAAGACGTGTTCTCCATCTCCGGCCGCGGCACCGTGGTGACCGGTCGTGTTGAACGCGGCGTCATCAAAGTGGGCGACGAAGTGGAAATCGTGGGCATCAAGCCCACCCAGAAGACCACCTGCACGGGCGTGGAAATGTTCCGCAAGCTGCTGGATCAGGGCGAAGCCGGCGACAATATCGGCGCCCTGCTGCGCGGCACCAAGCGTGACGACGTGGAACGCGGCCAGGTGCTCGCGGCTCCCAAGTCCATCACGCCGCACAAGAAGTTCAAGGCTGAAGTGTACGTGCTCTCCAAGGAAGAAGGCGGCCGTCATACGCCCTTCTTCACCGGCTACCGTCCGCAGTTCTACTTCCGCACCACGGACATCACCGGCGTCATCGCCCTGCCCGAAGGCGTGGAAATGGTCATGCCCGGCGACAACTCGCAGTTCATCGTGGAACTGATCGCCCCCATCGCCATGGAAGCCGGCCTGCGTTTCGCCATCCGTGAAGGCGGCCGCACCGTGGGTTCCGGCGTGGTTACCGAAATCATCGAGTAAGCCATGAGAGTCAACATCATTCTGGCTTGCACCGAATGCAAGCGGCGTAACTACAGCACCCGGAAGAACAAGAAGAACACCACCGGGCGGCTGGAAATGAAAAAATATTGTCCCTGGGACAAGAAGCACACCGTGCATCGCGAAACCAGGTAACAAACTTTCCGGCGGGGGGCGTAAGCCCCCCGGACGGTACGCAGGGCAGTAGCTCTAACGGCTAGAGCGGCGGTCTCCAAAACCGCAAGTTGGGGGTTCGAATCCCTCCTGCCCTGCCATTTTTTATCTCTCGGGTAGCACACCATGGCAAAAAAACAAGCGCAAACCGCGGACGTCAAGTCGGACAAAGCCCCCAATCCTTTTGTGCGCTTCTCGCGTTACGTTGAGGATTCCAAGGCCGAGTTGCGCAAAGTCACCTGGCCCACGCTGAAAGAAACGCGCAAGGCCACGCTGGCGGTTTTGGGCTTCGTGGCTGTGATGGCCGTTATCCTGGGGCTGGTGGACCTTGGCCTGTCGGCCCTGATCAAGTCCATACTGTCCTGAAGGCTGTTATGAAAGATCCCGTCATCGATGAAAACACCGAGCTGAGCAAACGGCCTCGCTGGTATATCGTGCACACGTACTCGGGCTTCGAGCAGCGCGTGCAGAAGACCATCAACGAAATGAGCCGCACCGGCCAGGATCAAGGCCTTATTCAGGAAGTGGTTGTGCCCACGGAAAAGGTCATCGAACTTGCCAAGGGCGGCGAAAAACGCACCACGACGCGCAAGTTCTATCCCGGCTACGTGATGGTGCGCATGATCATGACCGACTTGTCTTGGCATCTGGTGCAATCCATCCCCAAGGTAACCGGTTTTGTGGGCGGCAAAAACCGTCCCACGCCCATGCGCGACAGCGAAGCCGAACGTATTTTGGCGCTCATGGAAACACGCCAGGAAACTCCCCGGCCCAAGTTCAACTTCGACAGGGGCGACGAAGTGCGCGTCATTGACGGGCCTTTCGGCGGCTTTAACGGCGTGGTGGAAGATGTCAACTACGACAAGGGAAAGCTGCGCGTCTCCGTTTCCATCTTCGGCCGTCAGACGCCGGTGGAGCTGGACTTCGTACAGGTTTCCAAAGGGTAGACATTTCACGGTTGAAACGCTCGGCGGGGTTTTGTCCGCAAATCCCTGCCGCGAGGTGTCTGCATCCGGGCTTTGCCCGGCATACGGCAGGCATCGCAGGCGCAACAAGGTTCTTAAGACTTGCCCCCGCGCGGCGGCCTGACGGCTGCGGACAGCGCGAGCAGCGATGAAGGATAACAAACATGGCCAAAAAAGAAGTTGCCAAGATCAAATTGCAGATTCCCGCCGGCGCGGCCAACCCCTCGCCGCCGGTGGGCCCGGCTCTGGGCCAGCACGGCCTGAACATCATGGGCTTCTGCAAGGAGTTCAATGCCCGCACCCAGGACCAGAAGGGGATGATCATCCCCGTGGTCATCACGGTCTATGCCGACCGCTCCTTCACCTTCATCACCAAGACGCCTCCGGCCGCGGTGCTGATCATGAAGGCGGCCAAGCTCGAAAAGGGTTCCGGCGAACCCAACCGCAACAAAGTGGGCAGCCTCAGCATGGCGCAGGTGGAAGAGATCGCCAAGGTCAAGCTGCCGGACCTCAATGCCGCCAGCCTGGAATCCGCGGTAAAGTCCATTGCCGGTACCGCCCGCAGCATGGGCATTGACGTTAAGTAAGGGCAGTCCGTGCCGGTTTTCCGGCGGATTTGCTCTTGCGGCGGCGGGAAGCCGTTCGGCGGAGATGGCAAGATCTCCGCTTTTTTCCGCCCATACTCGTTGAAATCAATTGTACTGCCGTCTTCCGCGCAGATTTGGAAACGGCAGGAGATGCAAAACGACAAGGAATATCTCATGCCCAGACATGGCAAAAATTTTCGTAAAGCCCTTGAGGCGTATAACCCGCAGGAGCGCTTCAGCATTGAAGAAGCTGTGAGCAAATCCTTGGGCGCTTCCTTCGCCAAGTTCGACGAAACTGTGGACGTGGCCATCCGCTTGGGCGTTGATCCCAAGTATTCCGACCAGATGGTGCGCGGCGCCGTCACCCTGCCCAACGGGCTGGGCAAGACCGTGCGCGTGGCCGTGTTCTGTAAGGGCGAAAAACAGGCCGAGGCCAAGGAAGCCGGCGCCGACGCCGTGGGCGCCGAAGAACTGGTGGCCAAGGTCAAGGAAGGCTGGCTGGAATTTGACGCCGCCGTGGCCACGCCCGACGTCATGGCTCTGGTGGGTCAGATCGGCCGCCTGCTCGGCCCCCGCGGCCTGATGCCCAACGCCAAGACCGGTTCCGTCACCTTTGACGTGACCAAGGCCGTAACCGAGCTCAAGGCCGGCCGCGTGGAATTCAAGGTTGACAAGGCCGGAGTGCTGCACGCCCCCCTGGGCAAGGTCTCCTTCGGCCCGGAAAAGATTCTGGGCAACCTCAAGGCCCTGCTGGACACCGTCAACCGCCTGAAACCCTCGGCCGCCAAGGGCACCTATATGCTGTCCATGGCGGTTTCCACCACCATGGGGCCCGGCTTCAAAGTCGATATGCCCCAGGTCAAAAAATTTCTTGAAGGTTAGCGGATCGCCAGGCTGTGGAAGAAGTTGAGTCTCGCAGTCTGATCCGGCCGAACCTTCAAGCGGTTGTGAAAACAACCTCGGCAAAGGCTAAGGAATTCGAGTCGAAGACGGCAGGAGGGCGCAAGCCCTTAATACCCTGCCCAGACGCTTCATCTTTGGCTCGGCATTCCACCTGGCAACCCCGAACGTGAGAGGTATCACGTGAACAGGTCTGAAAAAGCCGCAATTATTGAAGCCATCAAGGCCAAGGCCGACCAGGCTTCCTTTGCGGTGCTGACGGACTTCAAGGGCATGACGGTGGAAGAGCTGACGAACCTCCGGGTGAGCCTGCGCAATGCGGGCGGCGAATATCATGTCGTCAAAAACACCCTGGCTCGCATCGCTCTGACCGGCGGCACGCACGACGCCATCAAGGACAAGTTCCATGAGAACTGCGGCGTGGCCCTTGGGTTCGACGACCCGGTGGCGGTGGCCAAGGCGCTCAGTGATTTCGCCAAGCAGAGCAAGCTCTTTGAGCTGCGTTGCGCCAGCCTGGACGGCAAGGAAATGACCGCCGCCCAGGTGGATGCTCTGGCCAAACTGCCCGGCAGGGAGCAGTTGCTCGGCCAGTTGCTCGGCACCATGAACGCCGTGCCCACCAATTTTGTGTCGCTGTTTGCCAATATGCTGCGCGGTCTGCTCTATGCCCTCAAGGGCATTGAAGAACAGAAAGGCAAGGCCGCCGCGTAAGCGGATGCGGACAGCACGAACGTTAAGCCAAAGATCAGGAGAAATATCATGGCCGTGACCAAAGAAGAAGTTGTTGAATTCATCTCCAGCATGACCGTTCTGGAACTCTCCGAATTCATCAAGGAACTGGAAGAGAAATTCGGCGTCTCCGCCGCCGCGCCTGCCGCCGCCATGGTGATGGCCGCTCCGGCCGCCGGTGGCGACGGTGCCGCCGCCGCTGAGGAAAAGACCGAATTCGACGTCATCCTCAAGGAAACCGGCGCCAACAAGATCGGCGTCATCAAGGTCGTGCGCGCCCTGACCAACCTTGGCCTCAAGGAAGCCAAGGAAAAGGTGGACGGCGCTCCCTCCACCCTGAAGGAAGCCGTTTCCAAGGAAGAAGCCGAGGAAGCCAAGAAGCAGCTCACCGAAGCCGGCGCCACTGTGGAAATCAAGTAAGTATTTTCCACTGCCTGCTTCGCTTCAGCGAAGCCGCTTTCCGCATGGCGGGGTCATTGACCCCGCCATCTTTTTTTCCGATGGCAGGACTTTTTGCCTTTCCGCTCCGGCAAGCTCGTGTCCGGCAGACCGGGAACAGCATTGCAGCGGACGCAAAATGCCCCTATATTTCTTCAAGAAAAAGTCTTGCCAAAAAAATAATTTCTGATTATCTATCTTTGTTCAATGAACGGCACGGGAGGCCTACTTTCTGTTTTTGATAACTCACTGTATATGCACACTTTTTTAAAATAGGCGCAACAGCCCAAACCCTGTTTACCCAGACAGGGATGGGTTTTTGTCGTCTTTGCCGTGCACAGTAAGCTCCCCCGCGACTCCCCGCGGCCGTTTCATACGCTTTCAGGGTGCAGTGACAGCAAGTTTTTTGCCCGCCGGCAGACGCTTCTGTCCGCAGCCGGGGCGCAACCGCTACCTATCTTGAGGTACCCATGGGCCAGCTCACCAAACAGTTCGGCAAGATCAAGATCTCCCTCCCCATCCCTCATCTGCTGAATCTGCAGATCGATTCATATCAGAAGTTCCTCCAGGAAGGCGTGCCCGAGGCCGACCGCAGGCCGGACGAAGGCCTGGAAGGCGTCTTCCATACGGTGTTTCCCATTGAGGATTTCAACAAGACCGCCAGCCTGGAGTTCGTCAGTTACGAGGTTCAGGAACCCAAGTACGACCAGGCCGAATGCATTTCCAAGGGCCTGACCTATGAAGCGCCCATGCGCATCAAAGTGCGCCTGGTCGTCTATGATGCCGACGAGGCTTCGGGCAACCGGACCATCCGCGACATCAAGGAGCAGGATATCTACTTCGGCACCCTGCCCCTGATGACCGAAAAAGGCACCTTCATCATCAACGGCACCGAGCGCGTCATCGTCAACCAGTTGCAGCGCTCGCCCGGCATCATCTTCGAGCACGACGGCGGCAAGACCCACACCAGCCGCAAGGTGCTCTATTCCTGCCGGGTGATTCCCATGCGCGGCTCCTGGCTGGACTTTGATTTCGACCACAAAGACATTCTCTACGTGCGCATCGACCGCCGCCGCAAGATGCCCGCCACTATCCTGTTCAAGGCCATGGGCATGAGCAAGGAGCAGATCCTCGACTACTTCTACAGCCGGGAACAGTATCTGCTGGAAGACGGCGGCAGGCTGTTCTGGGAAGTGCGCAAGGATCTTTACCGCAAGGACAACGCCTACGCGGACATCACCGCGCCCGACGGCAACGTGCTCGTCAAGGCGGGCAAGCCCATCACCAAGCGGAGCTGGCGGCTGATCTGCGAGGCCGGTATTCCGGCCATTGAAGTGCGCCCCGACCTGCTGGACGGCATGTTCCTGGCCGAGGACGCCGTGGCTCCCCAGAGCGGCGAAGTGTTGGCCGAGGCGGCCGACGAAATTACTCCCGGCCTGCTGGAGCGTATGCGCGAAGCGGGCATCAAGCGTCTCTCCGTGCTGCACACCAAGGGCACGGACACCTCTTCGTCCATCCGCGATACCCTGGTGTTGGACCGCATCCCGGACCAGCAGAAGGCCCAGGAAGAAATCTACCGCCGTCTGCGCCCGTCCTCTCCGCCCACCGCCGAGATCGCGGCCAGCTTCTTTGACAACCTGTTCCGCAATCCGGACTACTACGATCTCTCGCCCGTGGGCCGCTACAAGCTCAACCAGCGTCTGGGCATCAACGCGCCCGCCGACCTGCGCACCTTGAGCGACGAGGACATTCTCACGGCCATCAAGGTACTGGTCCAGCTCAAGGACAGCCACGGCCCGGCCGACGATATCGATCACCTGGGCAACCGCCGCGTGCGCCTGGTGGGCGAGCTGGTGGAAAACCAGTACCGCATCGGCCTGGTGCGCATGGAACGCGCCATCAAGGAACGCATGAGCCTGCAGGAAATCTCCACCCTCATGCCCCACGACCTGATCAATCCCAAGCCCGTGGCCGCTGTGCTCAAGGAATTCTTCGGCACGTCCCAGCTCTCGCAGTTCATGGACCAGACCAACTCGCTCTCCGAGGTCACCCACAAGCGCCGTCTCTCGGCCCTGGGCCCCGGCGGCCTGACCCGCGAACGCGCCGGTTTTGAAGTCCGCGACGTGCACACCTCGCACTACGGCCGCATCTGCCCCATTGAGACGCCGGAAGGCCCGAACATCGGCCTGATCGTCTCCCTGACCACCTTCGCCAAGGTCAATGACTACGGTTTCATCGAAACCCCCTACCGGGTGGTGCGCGAGGCCCGGGTGACCGACGAGGTGGTGCATCTGGACGCCTCGCGTGAAGGCGATCAGGTGGTGGCCCAGGCCGACGCCCGCCTGGACGGCGAAGGGCATCTGCTGGAAGAATTCGTCACCGTGCGCGTCAAGGGCGAAGTGGAAATGCGCCACCGCGACGAAGTGACCCTGATGGACATTTCGCCCAGCCAGATGGTTTCCATTTCCGCCGCGCTGATTCCCTTCCTGGAACACGACGACGCCAACCGCGCCCTGATGGGTTCCAACATGCAGCGTCAGGCCGTGCCTCTGCTGCGCTCGGAAAAGCCCCTGGTGGGCACGGGCATGGAAGTGGACGTGGCCCGCGACTCCGGCGCCTGCATTGTGGCCCCGGCCGACGGCAAGGTGCAGTACGCGGACGCCGACCGCATCGTGGTGGCCTATGAAGGCGACATCTACAAGGATCAGGGCGGCGTGCGGGCCTATGACCTCCTCAAGTTCCACAAGTCGAACCAGAACTCCTGCTTCGGGCAGAAGCCGACCTGCTATCCCGGCCAGATCGTCAAGAAAGGCCAGATTCTGGCCGACGGCCCCGGCATCGACGAAGGCCAGCTGGCCCTGGGCAAGAACCTGGTGGTGGCCTTCATGCCCTGGTGCGGCTACAACTACGAAGACTCCATCCTGATTTCCGAACGCACGGTCAAGGAGGACGTCTTCACCTCCATCCACATCGAGGAATTCGAAGTGGTGGCCCGCGACACCAAGCTGGGACCCGAGGAAATCACCCGCGACATTCCCAACGTCAGCGAGGACATGCTGCGCAACCTGGACGAAAGCGGCATCATCCGCATCGGCGCGGCGGTCAAGCCCGATGACATTCTGGTGGGCAAAATCACCCCCAAGGGCGAAACCCAGCTCACCCCGGAAGAAAAACTCCTGCGGGCCATTTTCGGCGAAAAGGCCAGGGATGTGAAAAACACCTCCCTCAAGGTTCCGCCGGGAGTGGAAGGCACCATCATCGACGTAAAGGTCTTCAACCGCCGCTCGGGCGAAAAAGACGAGCGCACCCTGGCTATCGAGGCCCACGACACTTCGGTGCTGGACCAGAAGGAAGCCGACCATATGCGCGCCCTTACCGAGCGCACGCGGACCTTGCTTGCGCCGCACGTGCTGGGCAAGCAGATCGCGACCTCCGTGCCCGGCAAGAAAAAGGGCGAAGTGCTGGCCGAGGCTGGCGCGGCCCTCACCGAGGAACAACTGGCCCAGCTGCCTGTCAAGAAACTGGCCGGTCTGTTCAAGAGCAAGGAAGTCAACGACGAGGTGGCCGAACTGCTCCGGGCCTATGACCATGAGGTGGATTACCTCAAGGCCATTTACGACGCCAAGCGCGAGAAGGTCACCGAAGGCGACGATCTGCCCCCCGGCGTGATCAAGATGGTCAAGGTGCACATCGCCATCAAGCGCAAACTCTCGGTGGGCGACAAAATGGCCGGCCGCCACGGCAACAAGGGCGTGGTTTCCTGCATCCTGCCGGAAGAGGACATGCCCTTCTTCGCCGACGGACGGCCCGTGGACATCGTGCTCAACCCCTTGGGCGTGCCTTCGCGCATGAATATCGGCCAGATCATGGAAACCCACCTCGGCTGGGGCGCCAAGGAACTGGGCCGCCAGCTGGCCGAGCTGGTGGATTCCGGCGCGGCCATGCAGGTCTTGCGCAAGGAAGTCAAAGACGTCTTCGGCTCCGAAGAGGTCAGCGCGCTGGTGGACGGCATGGACGACGAGGAGTTTGTCGCCTCGGTCAAGAAGCTGCGCAACGGCATCGTGACCAAGACGCCGGTTTTCGACAGCGCCACGGAAGACGAGATCTGGGGCTGGATGGACAAGGCCGGTCTGGAAAACGACGGCAAAACCACCCTGTATGACGGGCGCACCGGCGTACCTTTCAGAAACCGGGTCACCACGGGCGTCATGTACATCCTCAAGCTGCACCACCTGGTGGACGAAAAAATCCACGCCCGCTCCACGGGCCCCTACTCCCTGGTCACCCAGCAGCCTCTGGGCGGCAAGGCCCAGTTCGGCGGCCAGCGTCTGGGCGAAATGGAAGTCTGGGCCCTGGAGGCCTACGGCGCGGCCTATCTTCTTCAGGAATTCCTCACGGTCAAGTCCGACGACGTGACCGGGCGCGTCAAAATGTACGAGAAAATCGTCAAGGGCGACAACTTCCTGGAAGCCGGTCTGCCCGAATCCTTCAATGTTCTGGTCAAGGAACTCATGAGCCTCGGGCTCAACGTGACCCTGCACCAGGAGGAAGGCAAGAAAAAGCCCAAGCGCGTGGGCTACATGCGCGACCGTGACGAAGAGGCGGAATAGAGCAATCCACATTTGAAATGAGTGAATTGCTCGGCGGGGACTTGGCTGCGGCTCCCTGCCACGAAATGCGAGCAGGTGGGCTTTGCCCGCCGTAAACGAGCATTTCAGCCGTAAACGAGCATTTCAAGTGTTAGCTGCTCTAGACGCCCGTTGCGGTCTCCGTACGGATTACAGTAACGATTCCAACGAGCTTTTTACAAAGCAAGGTATGAATATATGAGCCTGGACGATCTTTTCACCGCACGCGGCACGTCGGCCAATGTGACCAACATCCGCAACCTGAAAGCCATCCAGATTTCCATCGCCTCGCCGGAGGCCATCCGCGAATGGTCTTACGGCGAAGTAAAAAAACCGGAAACCATCAACTACCGTACCTTCAAGCCGGAGCGGGACGGCCTGTTCTGCGCCAAAATCTTCGGCCCGGTGAAGGACTACGAGTGCAACTGCGGCAAATACAAGCGCATGAAGCACCGCGGCATCGTCTGCGAAAAGTGCGGCGTGGAAGTCATCGCCTCCAAGGTGCGGCGCGAACGCATGGGCCACATTGAGCTGGCCGCGCCCGTGGCCCACATCTGGTTCTTGAAAACCCTGCCCTCCAAGATCGGCACCCTGCTGGACATGACCATGGCCGATCTGGAAAAGGTGCTCTACTTCGACTCCTATATCGTGCTGGACCCCGGACAGACCAATCTGCAGAAGCGTCAGGTCATTTCCGAGGACCAGTACCTCCAGATCCTGGACCACTACGGCAGCGACGAGGTGCTCACCGTGGGCATGGGCGCGGAAGCCGTGCGCAGTCTGCTGGAAGAGCTGGACCTGGAAAAGCTGCGCGTTGAGCTGCGCGAGGAAAGCGAGGCCACCAAGAGTCAGACCAAGAAGAAAAAGCTGACCAAGCGCCTGAAGATCGTGGAGGCTTTTCTGGAATCCCAGAACAAGCCCGAATGGATGATCATGGAGGTCATTCCGGTCATTCCGCCGGAGCTGCGCCCACTGGTGCCCCTGGACGGCGGCCGTTTCGCCACCTCGGACCTCAACGATCTCTACCGCCGGGTCATCAACCGCAACAACCGCCTCAAACGGCTCATGGAGCTGGGCGCGCCGGAAATCATCATCCGCAACGAAAAGCGCATGCTTCAGGAAGCCGTGGACGCGCTCTTCGACAACGGCCGCCGGGGCCGGGCCATCGCCGGCACCAACGGCCGCCCGCTCAAGTCCCTGTCGGACATGATCAAGGGCAAACAGGGCCGCTTCCGCCAGAACCTGCTGGGCAAGCGCGTGGACTACTCGGGCCGTTCGGTCATCACTGTGGGCCCCTACCTCAAGCTGCACCAGTGCGGTCTGCCCAAGAAGATGGCCCTGGAACTGTTCAAGCCCTTCATTTATTCGGAACTGGAAAAACGCGGTCATGCCTCCACCATCAAGAGCGCCAAAAAGATGGTGGAGCGCGAGGAACTGGTGGTCTGGGACATCCTCTCGGAGGTGGTGCGCGAGTACCCCATTCTGCTCAACCGCGCCCCGACCCTGCACCGCCTGGGCATCCAGGCCTTTGAGCCGCTTCTCGTGGAAGGCAAGGCCATCCGCCTGCACCCCCTGGTCTGCTCCGCCTACAACGCGGACTTCGACGGCGACCAGATGGCCGTGCATATTCCGCTGTCCGTGGAGGCCCAGATCGAATGCCGCGTGCTGATGATGAGCACCAACAACATTCTGTCCCCGGCCAACGGCGGCCCGGTCATCGTGCCCTCGCAGGACATCGTGCTGGGCCTCTACTACATGACCGTGGAACGCAGCTTTGAAAAGGGTGAGGGCATGACCTTCTGCGCGCCCTGGGAAGTGGAAGCAGCCTACGACGCGGGCCAGGTCTCCCTGCACGCCCGGATCAAGGTGCGCATGAAGGAAGGCGAGGATCTCGTGCAGACCACGCCCGGCCGCGTGCTGGTCAGCGACATTCTGCCGCCGGAGCTCTCCTTCGAGCACGTCAACACGGTGCTGACCAAGAAGGCCATCGCCAAGCTGGTGGGCGCGGCATACCGTACCTGCGGCATCAAGTCCACGGTCATCCTCTGCGACAAGCTCAAGGACATGGGCTACGAGTTCGCCACCCGCGCCGGCGTGACCATCGGCGTGAAAGACCTGACCATCCCGGAGAGCAAGAAGAACATCCTGGCCAAATCCCAGGCCGAGGTGGACGATATCGAACGCCAGTACCGCGACGGCATCATCACCCGTACGGAAAAGTACAACAAGGTGGTGGACGTCTGGACCAAGGCCACGCAGGACGTTTCCACGGAAATGACCAAGGAGATCTCCTACGACGTGCTCACGGACCAGAAGACGGGCAAGCAGGAAAAAAACCAGAGCTTCAACCCCATCTTCATGATGTCCAACTCCGGAGCGCGCGGCAACCAGGACCAGATGCGCCAGCTCGCGGGCATGCGCGGCCTGATGGCCAAGCCGTCGGGCGAAATCATCGAAACGCCCATCACCTCGTCCTTCCGTGAAGGGCTCTCGGTGTTGCAGTACTTCACCTCCACCCACGGCGCGCGCAAGGGCCTGGCGGACACGGCCCTGAAGACGGCCAACTCCGGCTACCTGACCCGCCGTCTGGTGGACGTGGTCCAGGACGTGATCGTTTCCGAGCACGACTGCGGCACGGTGGACGGCATTGAACTGACCCACCTCAAGGAAGGCGGCGACATCAAGACTCCGCTGGCCGAACGCATCATAGGCCGCGTGCTGCTCTACCCCGTGTACGACCCGGACGAGCCGGAAAAAGTCCTGCTGCCCGAAAACACCCTGATCACGGAAAACGAAGCCAAGCTGATCAACGACAAGGGCATCTCCTCGGTCATGGTGCGCTCGCCCCTGACCTGCCAGTCGGAACGCGGCATCTGCGCCCTGTGCTACGGGCGCGACCTGGCCCGCGGCCATCTTGTCAATACCGGCGAGACCGTGGGCATCATCGCTGCCCAGTCCATCGGCGAGCCGGGCACCCAGCTGACCATGCGCACCTTCCACATCGGCGGCACGGCTTCGAGCACCATTGAAAAGAACAAGTTCGAAGCCCAGAACGCGGGCCGGGTGATTCTGAACCGCGTACGGGCCGTGACCAACCGTGACGGCGCGCAGCTGGTGCTGGGCAAGAGCGGCCAGCTGACCATCGTTGACCCGCAGGGCCGCGAACGGGAGAAATACATTCTGCCCAACGGCGCGCGCCTGATGGTCCATGACGGCCAGGAAGTGACCAAGGGCGTCGTGCTGGCCGAATGGGATCCCTTCAACGAACCCTTTGTGTCCGAAGAAGACGGCGTGATCCGCTTCACGGACATCATCGACGGCAAGACCGTGCAGGAAAAGGTGGACGACGTCACCCGTCAGGCATCGCTGACCATCATGGAGTACCGCACCACCAACTTCCGGCCCTCCATCTCCATCTGCGACGACAACGGCAATGTGAAGAAGCGCGTGCACGGCGCGGCGGCGGCCATCTACAGCCTGCCCGTAGGTTCCATCATCATGGTCAAGGACGGCGAGGGCATCCATGCCGGCGACATCATCGCCCGCAAGCCCCGCGAAACCTCCAAGACCAAGGACATCGTGGGCGGCCTCCCGCGCGTGGCCGAGCTCTTTGAAGTGCGCAAACCCAAGGACATGGCCGTGGTTTCCGAAATCGCGGGCACCGTCACCTACGCGGGCGAATCCAAGGGCAAGCGCAAGCTGGTGGTCACGCCGGAAATCGGCGAGGCCAAGGAATACCTTGTGCCCAAGGGCAAGCACATCACCGCCGCGGACGGCGACTTCGTGGAGGCGGGCGATCCCCTCACCGAAGGCTATCCGGAACTGCACGACATTCTGCGTACCCGGGGCGAGAAATACCTGGCCCGCTATCTGGTGGACGAAATCCAGGAAGTCTACCGCTTCCAGGGCGTGGGCATCGACGACAAGCACATCGAAGTCATCGTACGCCAGATGCTCCGCAAGGTGACCGTCACCGAGCCGGGAGGAACGAGCTTCCTCGTGGGCGAACAGGTCGACAAGGCCGAGTTCAAGGCCGAAAACCAGAAGGCCATGTCCGAGGGACGTTCCCCCGCCACCGCCGAACCGCTGGTTCTCGGCATCACGCAGGCGTCCCTGACCACCTCGTCCTTCATCTCGGCGGCCTCCTTCCAGGAAACCACCAAGGTGCTCACCGAGGCGGCC
>NZ_JAGZUV010000002.1:95000-98164 GCF_018379785.1 Desulfovibrio sp. | reverse complement strand
CGGATACGAGAAGCCCCCCTTGCGCTGAGAGCGGCGAGGGGGGCTTCCGAGCAATTTTTGGCAGCGGCCTACTTTCCCACATGACGTTATGCAGTATCATCGGCGAGGAAGAGCTTAACTACCGAGTTCGGAATGGGATCGGGTGTACCCTCTTCTCTATGGCTGCCAAAAAATTTTCAAAATATAATTGACAGGGAAGGAAGGAGTTTTTCAAGAGAACAAGCCTCACGGGCTATTAGTACTGGTCAGCTCCACGCCTCGCGGCGCTTCCACCCCCAGCCTATCGACGAGGTAGTCTACCTCGGCCCTTCAGGACTTGCGTCAGGGAGAACTTATCTTAAGGCAGGCTTCCCGCTTAGATGCTTTCAGCGGTTATCCCTTCCGCACTTAGCTACCCTGCTATGCCGTTGGCACGACAACAGGTCCACCAGGGGTGCGTCCATCCCGGTCCTCTCGTACTAGGGACAGGCCCTTTCAATTCTCCAGCGCCCACAGAAGATAGGGACCAAACTGTCTCACGACGTTTTAAACCCAGCTCGCGTACCACTTTAAACGGCGAACAGCCGTACCCTTGGGACCTGCTTCAGCCCCAGGATGTGATGAGCCGACATCGAGGTGCCAAACCGCATCGTCGATGTGAACTCTTGGATGCGATCAGCCTGTTATCCCCGGCGTACCTTTTATCCAATGAGCGATGGCCCTTCCATTCGGGACCACCGGATCACTAACACCTACTTTCGTACCTGCTCGAGATGTCTCTCTTGCAGTCAAGCTCCCTTTTGCGTTTGCACTCGACGGCTGGTTTCCAATCAGCCTGAGGGAACCTTTGCATGCCTCCGTTACATTTTAGGAGGCGACCGCCCCAGTCAAACTACCCACCAGACACTGTTCCCTCGCCGGCTTACGGCTGAGGGTTAGGGACCTGAAAAAACAAGGGTGGTATTTCAACAATGGCTCCCTCCATACTGGCGTACAGAGTTCACAGCCTCCCACCTATCCTACACATGCAGGTTCAAATCCCAATGTCAAGCTATAGTAAAGGTGCACAGGGTCTTTCCGTCTTTCTGCGGGTACACGGCATTTTCACCGCGACTTCAATTTCACCGAGTCTCTGGCCGAGACAGTGTGGAGATCGTTACGCCATTCGTGCAGGTCGGAACTTACCCGACAAGGAATTTCGCTACCTTAGGACCGTTATAGTTACGGCCGCCGTTTACCGGGGCTTCAATTCGGAGCTTCGCTTGCGCTGACTCCTCCTTTTAACCTTCCGGCACCGGGCAGGCGTCAGTCCGTATACGTCGTCTTTACGACTTCGCACAGACCTATGTTTTTAGTAAACAGTCGCCACCACCATTTCTCTGCGGCTCCCTCAGGCTCAACAAGTGAATCGCTTCACCTAAAGGAGCACCCCTTCTTCCGAAGGTACGGGGTTATTTTGCCGAGTTCCTTGGCCAGAGTTCTCTCGAGCGCCTTGGATTATTCATCCCACCCACCTGAGTTGGTTTCCGGTACGGTTTGCGTGTTCTAAACTTAGAAGCTTTTCTTGGCAGCATAGACTCAGCGACTTCAGGGCTTACGCCCACGGACTCGCGTCTCAGCATACAGGGAAACGGATTTGCCTGCTTCCCATGCCTACTCGCTTGCACCGGGTAATCCAACACCCGGATCGCCTATCTTCCTGCGTCCCTCCTTCGCGCGAACACACAAGTACGTGAATATTAACACGTTTCCCATCAGCTACGCCTTTCAGCCTTGCCTTAGGGGCCGACTAACCCTGGGAAGATTACCTTTACCCAGGAAACCTTGGGTTTACGGCGAACGGGTTTTTCACCCGTTTTATCGTTACTCATGTCAGCATAATCACTTCTCCACAGTCCAGCATGCTTTACAACACACCTTCAGCCCGTGAAGAACGCTCCCCTACCAGACCGCATACGCGGAATTCAAAGCTTCGGTAATATGCTTAGCCCCGTTACATTTTCGGCGCAACGTCATTAGACCAGTGAGCTATTACGCTTTCTTTAAACGATGGCTGCTTCTAAGCCAACGTCCTGGGTGTCTCTACAACGTCACCACCTTAACCACTGAGCATGCATTTGGAGGCCTTAGCTGTTGATCTGGGCTCTTACCCTCTCGACAATGGACCTTAGCACCCACTGTCTGACTCCCGTGGTACATCTGACCGGCATTCTGAGTTTGAAAGAGTTTGGTAATCTGGTAGGACCCCTAGCTCTGTCAGTGCTTTACCTCCGGTAGACAATCCACGAGGCTATACCTCAATATATTTCGGGGAGAACCAGCTATCACCGGGTTTGATTGGCCTTTCACCCCTATCCACAAGTCATCCCAACCGTTTTCAGCCGGTATGGGTTCGGTCCTCCACAAGGTTTTACCCGTGCTTCAACCTGCTCATGGATAGATCACCCGGTTTCGGGTCTAATCCGCACTACTATCGCCCTTATCAGACTCGCTTTCGCTACGGCTCCACTTGCGCTTAACCTCGCAGTACAGATTAACTCGCTGACTCATTATGCAAAAGGCACGTGGTCACCATGCAAGCACGGCTCCCACAGCTTGTAAGCATCAGGTTTCAGATTCTATTTCACTCCCCTGACAGGGGTTCTTTTCACCTTTCCCTCACGGTACTGGTGCACTATCGGTCGTCGGTTAGTACTTAGCCTTGGAAGATGGTCCTCCCGGATTCCCACGGGGTTTCACGTGCCCCGCGGTACTCAGGTACCGGCTGCGTCACTTTCAGGTTCGGGTACGGGGCTGTCACCCGCTTTGGCGAAGCTTTCCAGCTTCCTTCCCCTGCCTACTCATGAATCACGTATGCCGGCCCTACAACCCCGGCTGGACGAATCCAACCGGTTTAGGCTCTTCCCCCTTCGCTCGCCGCTACTGAGGGAGTCTCGTTTGATTTCCTTTCCTTCAGGTACTGAGATGTTTCACTTCCCTGAGTTGGCTTCCTGCAAGCTATGTATTCACTTGCGGACGACGGGACATGACTCCCGCCGGGTTTCCCCATTCAGACATCCCCGGATCGCAGAATGTTTAGCTTCTCCCCGAGGCTTATCGCAGCTTACCACGTCTTTCTTCGCCTTCCGACGCCAAGGCATCCACCCGATGCTCTTGTATACTTGTTCTCGAAAAAAACTTCCTTC
>NZ_JAGZUV010000002.1:0-92500 GCF_018379785.1 Desulfovibrio sp. | reverse complement strand
CATTACTTCACGCCGAGTGCGCCCCCAAAATATTTCGTCATCTGGCGAAACATGCTTGACATTCAAATCCGCCCCTCCTATATTTCGCTTTAGAACGAATTGAAAAGGATATTCATCTGCAAACACCGGACAGCACCAGCTTAGCCGGGATGATGACGGAGAAACCCATGTTCACCTTTCTCAACCTGGTCCGCGCCCTGGGGGACGAGAGCCGCGTCCGGATACTCATGGCCCTGCGCCACCGCCCCCTGTGCGTCTGCGAAATCACCACCCTGCTGGGGCTGGCGGCGTCCACCACGTCCAAGCATCTTTTCCTGTTGCGGCAGGCCCGGCTCATTGAGAACATTAAGAAAGGGCGCTGGGTCTATTACCGCCTGCCGGAAAACCCCACGCCCAGCGTATGCGACGCCCTGGCATGGCTGGAAAAGGAACTGGCCGGCAACCCGCAGATATTGCAGGACGCCGCCGCCCTGCCGGGCATATTCCACAACAAGAACATTCACGCCTTTCTGGAACAAAAGCACATTCCCGCCGCCACTTGCGGCGCTGAAGACGCGGAAAACCAGCCTACCCACAGCGGGAGAAAAAGCCATGTGTAACAGCTGCCCCCTTGAGGAACATCGCTGCTCCTGCAGCGCCTGCTCAGGCCACGACCATGGTCACGAGCATGAAACGTCCGGCGGCGAGCGCCGGGAATTGCTGCTCATGGGCGTTTCCGCCGTGCTTTTCGCCGCGGGCATGCTGGCGGACACGCGCCTGGAAGCCTTTCTGCCGTCCTGGCTGGTGTTGACCCTCTGCTATGTGCTGCCCTACGCCCTGTGCGGCTATGACGTGCTCCGCCAGATGCTGCGCAATATTATGCGTGGCGATATCTTCAATGAATTCACTCTGATGGGAGGCGCGACCATCGCGGCCATCGCCCTGGGCCAGTTGCCCGAAGCCGTGGGCGTGATGCTCTTCTACCGCATCGGCGAATTCATGCAGGAACGCGCCGCGGGCAATTCACGCCGTTCGGTCAAGGCCCTGCTGGCGGCCCGGCCCACCACGGCCCACGAGCTGCTGGACGACGGCGCCACACGCGACGTGAACCCCGAAGAACTGGGACCGGGCAGCCGCATTCTGGTCCGGCCCGGCGAAAAGATTCCCCTGGACGGCACGGTGCTGGAAGGCGAATCCCAGGTGGACGCCTCGCCCCTGACCGGCGAATCCGTGCCCGTGCGCCTCTCCCCCGGCGGACAGGTCCATGCCGGGACCATCAACCTTAACGGCGCGCTGACCGTGGAAGTCACGGCTCCCTTTGCGGAATCCTCCATTGCCCGTATTCTGGAAATGGTGGAAAACGCGGCGGCCCGCAAGGCTCCCACCGAGCGCTTCATCACCCGCCTGGCGCGCTGGTACACTCCGGCGGTGAGCGGTCTGGCCCTGCTGGTGGCCGTGCTGCCGCCGCTCTTCGGCCTGGGCGGCTTTCAGGAGTGGATTTACCGCGCCCTGGTGCTGCTGGTCATTTCCTGCCCCTGCGCCCTGCTCATTTCCATTCCGCTGGGCTACTTCGGCGGCATAGGGGCGGCTTCGCGCCGGGGCATCCTGATCAAGGGCGGCGCGGTGCTGGACAATCTGCGCGACATCCGCGTGGCCGCCTTTGACAAGACCGGCACCCTCACCGAGGGCGTGTTCGAGGTCAATGCCGTACTGCCCATGCCCGGCGTCAGCCGCGAGGAGCTGCTGTCCGCCGCGGCCCTGGCCGAAAGCCGCTCCAATCATCCCATCGCCCGCTCGGTGCTGCGGGCGGCCCAGGCGGCGGGCTTGGACACGGAAAAGGACATCGCCGTCGGAGCCATGCGCGAAATTCCGGGCAAGGGCGTGGAAGTGACGGCCGGCGGTGCCCAGTTATTGGCGGGCAACGCGGCTCTGCTGGAGGCCCACAAGATTACGCCGCTGCCCGTGGACATGCCCGGCAGCGTGGTGCAGGTGGCCCGCGACGGCCGCGCCTTGGGCGCGCTGGTGGTTTCAGACCGGATCAAGCCGCAGGCTCCCGGCGCGCTGGAAGCCCTGCGCCGCCTGGGCGTGGACGTGCTGGCAATGCTCACCGGCGACCGCCGGAGCCAGGCCAGGCCCGTTGCCAGTGAACTGGGGCTGGACGTGCTCAAGGCCGACCTGCTGCCCGAGGACAAGGCCAGCGCCCTGGAAGCCCTGGGGCCCACGCGCCAGACCCTGATGGTGGGCGACGGCATCAACGACGCGCCCGTGCTGGCCACCGCCGGAGTGGGCGTGGCCATGGGCGGCCTGGGCTCGGAAGCGACCATTGAAACCGCGGACGTGGTCATTCTGGACGACAACCCCCAGCGCCTGCCCGAATTGCTGCGCATCGCCCGGCGTACCCGGCGCATTGTCTGGGAAAACATCGTCCTGGCCCTGGGCATCAAGGGCCTGTTCATGGGACTGGGCATTGTGGGCCTTTCCGGCCTGTGGGAAGCGGTCTTCGCGGATGTGGGCGTGGCTCTGCTGGCCGTGCTCAACGCTTCCCGCGCCGGGCGGATCTGAGCGCGGCCACGGCCGTGACGGTTTGCGTGGAAAAGGGCGGGGGTTTTGGTCCCCGCCCTTTCGTCATATCCGGCCTCACATCCGGCTCCCCGCTGAGGCGGCCCCGGCCGGACCGCGCCGCAGCGTGATAAGCGCGATTTCCGAGGGCACATCCACGCGCAGAGGAAAGCCGTTCCAGAGCCCCGCGCCGGAACTGACATACAGAGGCATGCCCTCAACCCGGTACCAACCCCGCACATACCCATGATTGAACAGGGCCACCAAGGCGCTCAAACCCGGCGCGTGGCCGCCGTGGGTATGGCCGGAGAGCTGCAGATCCACATCTTGCCGGGCGTTGCGCGGGGCATTACCCGGCCTGTGGTCAAGCAGAATGCGCGCCGTCCTGTCCGGCGCTCCGGCCAGGGCCGTAGCCAGGTCCGGTTCGGGCAGGCCGAAGCGGGCGGCCACCGGGTCGGTGACGCCGGCCAGCACCAGCTCCCGACCGCGTATGCCGAGCACCTGATGGCTGTTCAACAGCATGGTGATGCCCAAATCGGAAAAAATCTCCATCCAGGCTTTGAATCCACTGTAATATTCATGATTGCCCGCGCAGGCCAGCACGCCGTGCCGGGCGCGCAACCGGCGGAGCTCGGCCGCGCTTTCCGCGCGCGCCGCGGGCAAGCCGTCCACGAGGTCGCCGGTCAGAACCACCACATCCGCAGCCTGGGCGTTGACCCTGTCCACCACGGCCCTGACCCAATCCTTGCCCAGCAGCGGGCTCATATGCAAATCGCTGATCTGCGCCAGCCTGAGGCCGTCCAGGGCTTCGGGCAAACGGGGCAGGACGGCTTCCCTTTGGCGGACCTCGGGGATGGCCACGGCTTCATAAACCCCGTAGGCCGTGGGAGCCAAAACCAGTCCGGCCAGCGAAGCACGGCCCAGAACGGAAACCGGAGCGGCGGTCAGACCCGAAGCCAGAAAACGCCTTCTGCCGACGGAAAAAACGGAACCTTGCCGTTTGTCCCGCCGCAAGGCGCTCCTCATCAGGCGCACGAGCCGGACGCCCAGGCAGAAAACATCCCGGACCAGCACCAGCACGAAAAGAAAAAGCAGGCTGGTGAACAGCCAGCCCTGGAGCATCAACACCCACGACGGCAGATCGGGCGCGGACAATCCCCCGAAAAAGAGCCCGTTCAAAAGATGCTCCTGCGAAGCGAGAAAAAGCGCGACTGCCGCTACGGCCTTACCCGCGCGGCTCAAGCTCGACGGCAGCACCACCCGAAAAAAAAGATACAGAAAAAGAAATGCGGCAGGCAGATAGAGCATCACAGTGCGGCCTCCTCGGCGGGGGCGGGATCAGAGGTGGATCAGGGTTTGGTCGGAGGCTGGGAACAACAACACGTTCAAACCAACCCGTGGCCAGCTTGTTCCAGGGCGGCCAGAGCTTCGGAGAATTTCTCCCGCTTCACCAGGATGTAATCCGTGGCATAGGTGGACACGGCAAAAATGCTGATGCCGCGACCCGCCAGCAATCCGGCCAGTTCCGCCAACACGCCCACCAGAGAGAAATCCAGCGTCCCTTCGATGCGGAAGGCTTTCCAGCCGTCCTCACGGGCCAGGGCATTGTCCGGCGCTGTTTCGCTCCGGCAGACCAGGGAAAGTTCCTGATCCGTCTTGCCCAGAAAAAGGAAATCGTCCGCAAAGGAAATGCCTTCCGGGCCGCCGAGTTGGCAGACGGAAAAATCCCCGTCCAGAACCTTGATGATCATCCCGACTCCCGTCTGTTTAGAGCGTTTCAACTTTGAAAATGTTGAAGTGCTCTGGTGGCCGAGTGAGCGGACGCCCGCGCCTGAAGCCAAGGCGGAACCACGTTCCCGCCGCGCGTCAGCCGTTGCCGCTGGCGGCTTACGGATGACGACAGCAACGATAGGGTGAGGGCAGCGTCAGCTTTGAAATTGGCACAATTTCAAAGCGAATTCGCTCTAAAAACAGCCTCTAGTGCCGGATCAGTTTCCGGCAGTGGAAAAAAGGCGTCAGATGCCGGGTCCAGCGGGAAAAGAAGCGCACGCAGAAACCGGTCAGCACGGCGGCGATCACCGTGCCCTCGCGCAGCCCCACCACATTGTGCAGCACGGCAAAGGACAGACCGGCGGCCAGGGCAACCAGGGAAAGGTCAAAGAGCACCTTGATGTTGCCGAAAATTTTGCGGGCGCGGTAGGCAATGGCAATGACGATGCCCTCACCGGGCTGCACTGTGGCATTGCTGACGATCTCCAGGCTGATGCCCAGGCCCAGCACGCCACAACCGGTCAGGCAGAGCAATATCTGCAGGGGATAGACGTCGGTGATCAAAGGCCTGGTCAGCCACATGCAGATGTCGATGAACACGCTGAACAGCAGCACCGCCGGTAGTTGCAGGAGATGGGCCGGGGAGAATTCCTTCCGGAGCAGCACCTTCTGCAAAGCCACAAACAGCAGATTGAGCAAAAAGGTGGCCGTGCCCAGGCTGAGCGCGAAAATGGCGCCCAGGGCATACGGCAGGCTGGTGATGGGCGTGGTGCCCAGATTTGAATTGGTAACCAGGGCGATGCCCAGGGCCATGACAAAGGATGCAAAGCAAAAACCCGTGTAACGTCGGACAAACTCTTTTTTCTTCATAAAGGCCAGTCTTTCAGGAAAGCAGCAGCTTCAAATGCTTATAAGCCCTGGCAGTGGCCATGCGGCCGCGCGGAGTGCGCTTGAGAAAGCCGCATTGAATCAGGTAGGGCTCGTAAATGTCCTCAATGGTCCGCACTTCCTCGGAGCAGGCCACGGCCAGGGTCTTGATGCCCACGGGCCCGCCGTCATAGTGGGTAATCAGCACTTCCAGGAGCTTGCGGTCCATCTGGTCCAGACCGTGCTCGTCCACGTCCATGCGCTTGAGGGCCGCCGAGGCCTCCCCGCCCGTGACCTGCCCGTTGCCGCGAATCAGCGCGAAATCCCGCACCCGGCGCAACAGGCGGTTGGCGATGCGCGGCGTGCCGCGCGAACGGCGGCCGATCTCCTCCGCGCCGTCCGGGGTCACTTCCACGCCCAGAATGCGCGCCGTGCGCCGCACCACCCGGGCCAGATCCGTGGGACTGTAGTACTCCAGCCGGGCCACAATGCCGAAACGGTCCCGCAGAGGCGAGGAAATCAGCCCCATGCGCGTGGTGGCCCCCACCAGGGTAAAGGGTTCCAGGTCGATCTTCACCGTGCGGGCCGCCGGGCCCTGCCCGATGACCAGATCCAGCTTGAAATCCTCCATGGCCGGATAGAGCACTTCCTCCACGGCAATGGGCATACGGTGGATTTCATCCACAAACAGGATGTCGTGACGGCCGAGATTGGTCAGAATTGCCGCCAGATCGCCGCTGCGCTCCAGCACCGGCCCGGAGGTGCAGACCAGATTGACGCCCAGTTCGGAAGCCATGATCTGGGCCAGCGTGGTCTTGCCCAGGCCCGGATTGCCGTAAAACAGAGTATGGTCCAGGGCCTTGCCCCGCTCCCGCGCGGCGTCCAGATAGACGCGCAGGTTGGCGCGCAATTCGTCCTGGCCGATAAAATCGTCCAGGCTGCGCGGCCTGACGCTCTCGTCCAGACCCGCGCCGGAATCCGGGCCGCTCATGCCGCACTCCGGCCCCGGCGGCGTCCCATCCCATTCCGCCATCACGATCTCCCCTTGGCCAGCGCCTTGAGCGCGGCCCTGAGCGCGCCGGTCACATCCAGATCCGGCTCTTCATGCAGAATTTTTTTAACCAGAGGCGCGCACTCATCTTCGGCATAGCCAAGATTGGCGAGGCCATCAAGCACGTCCCGAAAGACCGAGCCGGGCCGCCCGGAGGCGGCCAGCACGGCGGCCTGGGGCACATCCTCCACCTTGAGTTTGTACTTGAGTTCCAGAAAAACATGTTGGGCCGTCTTCTTGCCGATGCCCGACACGCGCGTGAGGGCCAGCACGTCGTCCTCCAGCACCAGACGGCGCAGATCGTCGGGCCGGAAAATGGACAGAATGGCCAGGGCCGTGCGCGCGCCCACCTTGGAAATGGACACCAGCACCTCAAAGGTCTGGCGCTCCTCAAAACTGCCGAAGCCGAACAGCTCCAGGGCGTCCTCGCGCACGGCAAGGCTCGTGTACAGGGCCAGCTGTTCGCCCCGGCCGGGCAGGGCCGCCAGCGTATGGGCGGGCAGGGCCACTTCATAGCCCACGCCCCCTTCTGTGACGATGAGGCAGGCATTGCCCCAGGTTTCGGCCAGGCGGCCTTCAAGATAGGCGATCATACAACTCTCGGATTAAGGTCCCACCTCACGGCAAAAGCCGCGCGCGCCCAGAGCAGATTAACTTTGAAATTTTACAAATTTCAAAGTTGGCATTCTGGCGAAAAACGTGGTTTTCGCCAGAATCCACGCCGCGTTGCTCTCGCTGCCTGTACGCCCTTTGGGCTACAGGCACGGCCCTACGGGCCGCCCGTCGGGTCGGTCTTCGTGGCGGCTGCCGCCTTCGCGTCAGCAGCGCAATTTCAAAGTGAAATTGCTCTAAAAAGCGCGGCCGCAATGCGGGCGTGGGAACCGCATTAAATGAATGCAAAACAATGGCTTTGGCAAGTCCCCTGCGCGGAACCCCGCCTCCGGCCCCGGATTCCATGGGCGGCCGGAGGCGGACTCAGAACAGAAGCAACAGGGAACCCGCAGTGATCAGCAGACCGCCCGCAATAACTTTCAGGCTGACGGGTTCGTGCAGAAAGACCATCGCCAGTATCATGGCCAGGGGGACGCTGAGCTTGTCCACGGGCGCGACCCTCGAAACGTCGCCCAATTGCATGGCCTTAAAATAACACAGCCAGGAAAGTCCCGTGGCCAGGGCCGAAAGCAGCAGAAAAAACAGCGTGTGGCCGTCAAGGCTTCTGAGGCCTCTGGCCGCGCCGGTACAGAGCACAATACCCCAGGTCAGCACCAGGATGAAACCGGTTCTGATGGCCGTAGCCAGGTTGGAATCCACATTTCCGACGCCGAGTTTGGCAAAAACGGCGGTCAGGGCCGCGAAGAACGCGGCGCCCACGGCATAGACGCCCCACATGGACATCAGCCTCCGATGCCCACCATCTGTCTGTCCGCCACAGCCGCGCCCGCGCGCCGCGCGCGCAGCAGATCCGCGCCCACGGGCTTGTCCGCGCAGGCCCGGCGGATCACTCCCGCCAGGATCTCGTCCGTGATCCGGGGATGGCGCAGCAGGCCGCGCAAACGGTATTCCTTGTCCGCGAACAGACAGGTGCGCAATGCCCCCTCACTGGTCAGACGCAGGCGGTTGCAGGTCAGACAGAAATGATTGGTCAGGGGCGAAATAAAGCCCAGCCGCCCTTGGCCGCCCTCAATACGGTACATGCGGGCCGGGCCGGATTCGGCCTCCGCGTCGGGCTCGTCGGGGGACACGGGAATCAGGCGCGCGCGGCGCGCGGCTTCCTCCCGGATGTCGTCGGCGGACCAGAAATTTTCCGGGCTCCAGAGCGTGCCGCTGCCCATGGGCATGAATTCAATAAAACGCAGATCCAGGGGCATGGTCCGGGCCGCGTGCACAAAATCGTCCATCTGACCGTCGTTGACGCCTCGCATGGCCACCACATTGATTTTTACCCGCACGCCCGCCGCCAGCAGGCCGTCCAGCGCGGCCAGCACCGCGGGCAGCAGATCCCGGCCCGTGACCCGCGCGAAGGTTTCGCGGTCAAAGCTGTCCAGGGAAAGGTTGACCGCGCTCACGCCGATCCGCCTCAACAGGGGAATATGCGGCTCCAGCAGGGTGCCGTTGGTGGTCACGCGCAGATCCATGTCCGGAAAACGCGCGTGCAGCATAGCCAGGAACTGGCCGCACCCCTTGCGGGCAAAAGGCTCCCCGCCGGTCAGGCGCACCTTGCCGATGCCCAGGGAAGCGGCAATGCCCACCATGCGCGCCATTTCCTCATAGCGCAGGACCTGCTCATGGGGAATGCAGCGCTGTTTGGCGTTGCTGCGGCAGTACAGGCAGCGCAGATTGCAGCGGTCCGTCACTGAAAGGCGCAGATAGCGCACGCTGCGGCCGTGGCCGTCATGCAAGGCACGCATAAGCCGCCCCGCCGCCCGGAAGCGGCCAGTTGCCAAGAACGCGAAATGGATTTACATCTGCCTGCATGAAACACCTGCTGCTTTTGGCGGCCATCGCGGGCTGCCTAGCTGTGCCGCTGACGGTTGCGGCCTGGGACGGTTTTGACGCCGCCACCACCGATCTCGTGGAAATCACGCCCGACAGGCTTCCCTCCCAGGGCGACACTGTGGACGTCCGCAACTACGATACCGACACCAGCCAGACCTGCCTTGTGGAAACCGTGACCCGCAACGCCCGCACGGTGGAGGTGGTGGTGCGCACGCCCAAGGGGCTCAAGCGCACCCTGGTCATGGAAGGCCGTTAATCAGTGCTTCCTCAACTTTTTCCTGCATCCTCTTCTTCCCGCTCATAGCCCGGCAGCAGTATGCTGGCGCTCTCGGTCTGCCCCTGGCCCTTGGGGCAGCGGCTCTGCATGTGACAGATCTCACAGCCGCCCCGGAAAGGGAAATGGGTCACCACCGCGTAGCGGCGGCTGAGCAGGGATGATTCCTCACTCTTGTAGGGCAGCCCCAGACCGGCCAGAGCCTCCCGCAACGCCGACGTGGGGCGCGGCGACGGCGCGCAGCCCCCGTCCTCCACCTGGGGCAAGAGTTCCTGCACGGCGGCCATGCACAAAAACTGGGCCAGATTATTGACCAGAAAGCCGTCGGACGGGGATTTGCCCCAGGCTTCGTCCACAGCCTCTTCCACGCTCTCCGGCAGCCAGATCGCCAGGTAGGAAATCTTGCCCGTGCCCACTTCGTACACTTTCAGCTCCGGCAGCCATTCTCCCCAGAGCTTCACAAGCCGCTCCAGAACGGCCCCGCCCAGGCGCGTTTCCCGGCTCATGTTCATGAAGGCTTCCATGTCGAAATACGGCTGGATCCGACGCTCGGTAATGCTGGTCTCGCTCACAGTATCTCCTTAAAGAAGAGAACAGGATTGGAGTGCGGGGCGTGCCGGATGCGGCGGACGCGGGCACGCCTTCTCCCGCTATTGTAACCAAGGGACGGGCATCGTCAAGGGCGCGGACGCGGACAGTCCGCCGGGGCGCGGCGGCTTTACTTCCCCCCGCGCCTTGCGTATTTATGGGACGCACGTATTCCGGCGACCTTTCAGCAGAAGGAACTTCCATGAACAAAAACGACGCTCCGCCCTCCAGGATCCGCTACAAATATGAAATGGCGCCCGAAGCCCGCCTGCAGACAGCCCACGGCGTCTGGGGGGGGATCAACCCCCAGGGCGAGATCGAGATGAATTTCTACCATGAAAGCGACTGCCTGCCCGCCTATTCCGAGCGGCTGATCGCGCCGGACGGCTCCATCGGCCACGAAATCACGCCCGAGGATGACGAGCAGCGCGGGGTCACCCGCCATATCCACAGCCGGGTGCTGCTTAATTACCACACGGCCCGCGCCGTTCTGGAATGGCTGGAGGACCGGGTGGCCGCCCTGGAAGAGGAAGGCCCGCCGGACATGTATGATACGGACTCGGGCATTGAACAGTAGGGACTGTTTTTAAATTGTCCTTTCGCCCTCTGCCTGCGTCAGGTTCGCCCCGTGCGAGGGTCGGGTTTGGATATGCTCCCTCCGCCCGGGACTCGCTTTGCTTTGCCGTTGCGACGAGGGAGCTTTAACCGTAGGCGAACTTGTGAGCCGTACGGATAAAGCAAGCCGCCGTCGCGGCAACGGCCAGCGCCCTTGGCGGAGAACAAAAATCCTCATTTAGAAACAGCCCCCAGCAAACGTGTGGCCATGACTGAAAAAAATTTCCATATCATCACCTTCGGCTGCCAGATGAACGTGCACGACTCCCTGTGGCTCTCGCGCGCTCTCACGGCGCGCGGGTTCACGGAAGCGCCGCTGGAAGAGGCCGGGGTGGTGGTGGTCAATACCTGCTCGGTGCGCGAGAAACCGGAACAAAAGGTCATGAGCGCACTGGGGCGGATACGCCAGGTCACGGGCGGCAATTCCGGCGTGCTGGTGGCCGTGGCCGGCTGCGTGGCCCAGCAACTGGGCACGGCCTTTTTTGAACGTGAAAGCCAGGTGCGCCTGGTGGCGGGCAGCGACGGCATCAGCGGCGCGCCCGCAGCCATTGAGCGCCTGCTGGCCGAACCGGATCTGCGCATTTCCCTGTTGGACTTCACCAGCCACTACGTGGAGCGCGAACCCGGCGCGGACGGCCCCCCCGGCCCGGTGGCCTACGTGAACATCATGCAGGGCTGCGACAATTTCTGCGCCTACTGCATCGTGCCCTTCACCCGGGGCCGCCAGAAATCGCGCGCCACTCCGGCCATTCTGGACGAATGCCGGACCCGCCTGGACCAGGGCGCGCGCGAAATAACCCTGCTGGGCCAGAACGTCAACGCCTTCGGGCAAGACAAAAGCGGCGACGGCGTGAGCTTCTCTCAACTGCTGGCGCGGGTGGCCGCCCTGCCAGGCCTGGAACGTCTGCGCTTCGTGACCCCGCACCCCAAGGACATGGGCTCGGAGGACGTGGCCGCCTTCGCGGAACTGGACCAGCTCTGCCCGCGTCTGCACCTGCCCCTCCAGGCCGGTTCCGACGCGGTACTCACGCGCATGCGGCGCAGATACGACCGGCGCGGCTTTCTGGAACTGGTGGAAAGCCTGCGCAAGGCCCGGCCGGATCTGGCTCTTTCCACGGATCTGATCGTGGGCTTTCCCGGCGAGAGCGAGGAAGATTTTCAGGCCACCCTGGAGATGATGGAGGCCTGCGGCTTCATGTCCAGCTTTTCCTTCTGTTACTCGGACCGCCCCGGTGCGCGGGCCGCGCTCTTTCCGGACAAAATTCCTCCCGAGGTCCAGCAGGAGCGCCTGCTGCGCCTTCAGGCCCTGCAGGACCGGCTCAGCCAGCGCTGGCTGGACGACCGCGTGGATCGTGAAACGCGCCTGCTCATCGAGGGCAGAAGCCGCAAGGATGGCCCGGACGGAGAAAGCAGCTGGCAGGGGCGCGACCCCTACGGCGCGTTGGTCCATGTGGCCCTGCCGCCGGAGACTGACCATACCGGACGCATGGTGCCGGTACGCATCATCGAGGCCAAGAAGCACAGTCTCATGGCCCGACGGACGGGTGATATATGGTAGAAATGCGCGTATTCGGCCTGACCATCGATCCCCAGACCAAAACTCCCATCGTCATCCTGCGGGAGATGGACGGGGATGTGGTGCTGCCCATCTGGGTGGGAGCCATGGAGGCCATGGCCGTTTCCCTGGTGCTCAACAATGAACGTCTGCCCCGGCCCCTGACCCACGATCTGCTGCTGATGAGCATCAATGCGCTCAAGGCCGAGCTGGTCAACGTGGAGATCACGGATCTGAAGGACGGCGTCTACTACGCCCTGCTGGTGCTGCGCGGTCCCGAAGGCCGGGTGCGCGTGGACTGCCGCCCCTCGGACGCCATTGCCCTGGCCCTGCGGGCGGGCGCGTCCATTCTGGTCAATCCGGATGTGCTGCGCCGTTCGGCCGAAGCCCAGAACAAAGCTGAAGAGCGCCTGCGCGAGGAGACCCCGCCGGTCCAGCCCGCCGACGCGGCCACGGATATGGTGCGCAAGGCTGGCGCGCGCAAAGAGGTGGATATGCTCAACGGCCTGCTGAGCCGCCACGGCAGCCTGCCCGGAGAAGATGACCCCGACGAGGACCAAAAATTCAGCGACCTTCTGCGCTCCCTGGATCCGGTTTCCCGCCGTAAAATGTAAGGCCGCCCAACCTGCCGCTGCCGACGCTTTCCGTGCATCCTTTCCCGCGCGTCCCGCTTCAGGAAAAATTTACTTGCCCGCCAGGCCGCGCCACATGTCCTCACCCCACCGATACTAGTTTTTTTCTAGAAAATTTCTAATATTAATACATTGATATAATTATTTATTTTTTAATTTATCACACTCCCGCCCCATAGCCGCCCCTAAAGGTTTTATCCTGATATTCCGATAGACACGGCATACCACGGATGGAAAAAGCTATGTTGGACTACCGCCGTTTTAAAGAAATCAACGACCTCTTCGCCTCCGGCCAGCCGGAAAAAGCCCGCCTCCTGCTCATGGAAATGCAGTCGCGCTGCATCGCTCTGCGCGATGAAATGAGTATGCTCAAAATCCGGCTGCAAACCCTTGAGGATATTCTCTACCTTTCCCAAAATCTCTACGAGGAAAACGGTTTTTACTGGTTGCGCACCGCCGGAGTCAAACAGGGGCCGTTCTGCCCGCACTGCTATGAAAGCGAAGGCGGCCTGATCCGCCTGGAGAAACAGAGAAAAGACTTGAGCTGCCCCTACTGCAATGCCGATTACAAGAGCCGCATCAATATCATGGCTGAAGCGGACGAGCCTTTTACCGGCCGCCAGGCCCGAATACTTCCCTTCGCCAGATAGAGCATGTAACGCTTGAAGTGCTCGTTTGCGGCGAGCAAAGCCGGTTTATCCGCGTTTCGCGGCAAGAAGCCGTAGACAAACTTGCGGAGCCGAAGCCCCGCGAGAACAGGCGGCGAAAAAGCCGGGTCCGGCACTTGCCGGACGACAAAAGCGGCTATATTATATGTATAAGGTAAAGGCCACGGCGGCCGATGCGGCGCCGTGGCCTTTCGTGTATGCAAGGAAGACCCCATGACCAGCCGAAACAGCAGCCTGCCCGGCGTTCTTCTGCTCAGCGAAAGCGAGGCTCTCGCCGCTCTGGACAGACGCGCCCTGCGCGACGCGGGCGTGGCCCGGATCCGGGTCATGACCTCGGGCATCCAGGCGGCCCGCATTCTGGCGGGCCTGGCCACGGACAGCCAGGGCTTCCAGCCGGACATCATCGTTTGCGGCCAAAAACTGGCGGATATGGACGGTGAACAATTCTGCGCCATTCTGCGTCTGCATCCCCGCCTGCTGGCCGTGCCCATCCTGCTGATCTTGCCCAATGACAGCGAAGTGGAGCAGCTCAGAACCCTGGGCTGCGGCGCCAGCGCACTGCTGGGCAGGCCCTATTCGGTGACTTCGCTCAAGGAGCAGCTGGTCACGCTCGCCGCCTCGCAGCCCCGCCTGACGCAATTGCAGCAAGCCGCGCGCTATACCGACACCAAGGCCTTTGACGCGGCCGTGGCGACCTACGGCATACTGCTCAAGCCCGTACGCCAGCCCGAGGATTATTTCCGCGTGGGCATGCAGTGCCTCCAGCAGAACCGCTGGAACAACGCCATCAATGCCTTTCAACGGGCTTTGCGCAACGCCCAGATCAAGGGCGAGGCGGAGCTGGGCATGGCCGTGGCCTGGAAAGGCAAGGGCGACCTTTCGCGCTTCCGCGCCTGGCTGGCCAAGGCGGCCGCCACTTTCGTGCGCGCTCGCCGCTGGCACCGCGCCCGCGCCGCTTACGCCCGCCTGCTCCAGGAAGATCCCACGGCCAAAAGCCCCTTCCTCAGCCAAGCCCGGCAGCTCATGCGCCAAGGCCTGTACGACGAGGCCGCCGACACCTTGGCCCAGGGTTTCGAAGTGACGCCCAAGGCCCAGGTCTGCGACAAGATCGCCCAGACCTGCCTGGCCGCAGACGAGCCCGAGCGCATGCTGCGGGATCTGGAGGCCAGTCTGGGGCGCGCCATGGGCGCGCGGGGCAACCGCCTGAGCGACGACATTCGCGACAGCCTGGAAGCCCTGGTCCGCGAGCAGGAAAACCGCCGCCGCCAGGCCGCGGCGGAACGGCAGTGGAAAGTGTCGCGCCTGCTGGCCGGGCAGAAGGAAAACGCGGAAGAAACAGAAACCGCGCCCGCTCCGGAAGCCACGGCGGAAAGCGAAACAAAACCGGCAACCGAGGCACAGGTGAAGACGCCGGAAACAGAGGCACCGGAACAGGCGGCGCCCAAATCTCCGGCAGCGGGCCGGGCGCGCACCAGCCGGATTATTGCCACCAGCGTCATGCCGCCGGAGGAAGGCGCTTCCCGCCCCGCCCTGGATCTGGGCCTGGACGAACTTCAGCCGCCCGGCGGCACCCGGCCCGGAGCAGGAGCGAACGGACGCGGCGCGAACCGTTCCGGTTCGCCGGATCAGGCCGGGATTCTGTCTCCCCTCAGTGAAGCCGAGGCCACCAGCGGGCTCTTCACGGGCCGCCCCAGACTCAATGAATTCCTTTCGGTCATGAAGCTGACCTGGAAGCTGGCCCGCCGCGACAAGAAGTAAAGCTCAACTCCAAGGGCTATTTCTAAATCAGGATTTTCGTTCTCCGCCAAGGGCGCAAGCCGTTGCCGCGCCGACGGCTTGCTTGAGCCGTTCACGGCGAAGCCGTGTTGCTTTAGCTGTAGCCGCAGGGCGGCGTACAGATAGGGACAGCACCGCTACGGATAGCGACAGCAATTTCCCCGGATCACATTTTGCGTAACCAATTGCTGCCGTTATCCGTAGGGCTCACAAGTTCGCCTGCGGCCAAAGCAAGGCGAGTCCTGGGCTGAGGGAACATATTCAAACAGATCCGGCCTTCGCACGGGGCGAGCCTGACGCAGGCAGAGGGCGAAAGGACAATTTAAAAACAGCCCCTAGCGGCGCACGCGCGCCCGAATGGCCGCATCCCCCAGATGGTGCAGAAAACGCACCCGCCAGAGATAGCAGCAGGCCCCAAAGCTCAGCGCCGTAATGTAGGCGATCCAGAAACCCGCCGGGCCCATGGCCGGAACGATCCAGTTCGTGCGGGCCAGGGTAAAGCCCAGGGGCAGGCCGATGACCCAGTAGGCCAGAAAGCAGATCACGCTGATGATCCGCGTGTCGTTATAGCCGCGCAGGACGCCCAGAGCCACGGTTTGCAGGCCGTCCACCACCTGATAGCAGGCCGCGTAGAATAAAAGATGCGCGGCCAGGGCCGTGACCACGGGATCATCGTTGTAAATCCGCACAATGCCGTAACGGAAGGCCACCGTGCAGACGGCGATAGCCAGAGCGAACAGCACGCTCAGGCCCAGGGCCGTGCGCGCGGCCACCCGGGCCTGCTCCATTTTGTCCGCGCCCAGGCAGTGTCCCACCCGGATGGTGGCGGTCATGCCCAGCGCCAGAGGAAACATGAACATCAGGGTGCTGAAGTTGGTGGCGATCTGATGCCCGGCCACGGCCACCGTGCCCAGTGGGGCCAGCAGGATGGCTGTCACGGCAAAAAGCGAAACTTCAAAGAACAACGCCAGAGCGCTGGGCAGGCCGATGCGCAGGATACGGAGAATCAAGGCCGGGTCGAAACGCGGATAGTCCGGGGCGGAACCGTCCCTTTGGCGCGCGGCGCGCCGGGAAAACAGAGGCGCGTAGATGGGGTGCAGATCCCGATACTGCGGGTCGCGGCGCAGATAGTAGAACATGGCCAGGGCCATGAACCAGTAACAGAGCGCCGTGGCCACGCCGCAGCCCACCGCGCCCAGGGCGGGCAGGCCGAATTTGCCGTAAATCAGCACATAGTTGCAGGGCACGTTGAAGGTCAGACCCAGCATGCCGATGATCATGGCCGGGCGCGTGCGCGAAAAGCCCTCCAGGAAGCTGCGCTGGTTGACGAAAAGCATGAAGCCCGGCATGCCCCAGAGAATGGCCCGCAGATAGCCCCCGGCCAGGCGGGCCAGCTCCGGCTCCAGACCGAAGGCGGCCATGTGCCAGGACACAGCGTAAAACAGACTCATGAACAGCACGCTGATGCCGCAGGTGAGCCAGATGCCCTGGCGCAGCAGATGCGCCGCGCCGTTGCGGTCCCCCGCGCCCACCATCTGGGCGGTCAGGGGCGGCAGCGCGAACAGGCTGCCCAGGCCCAAAAGGGAAAGCGGCGCCCAGATGGAACCGGCCACGGCCACGGCGGCCATATCCTCGGCGCTGGCCTGGCCGGTCATGGCCGTGTCCGCGAAGTTCATGCCCACCTGGGAAAGCTGGGCGATAAAGATGGGCAGACCGATGGCGTAGAAACGCCGGGCCTCGGTCCAGGAAAAAAAGCGTCGGCTCATATGCGGGGCCTCTGAAAAATAAAGTGTACTTTCCGGCCGGCGCTCCGGCCAGTCGGCGGCAATGCGCCGCGGTCCGCGCCTGCCGTGAAAAAATCGGGCGAGATCCACAGGGCTCCACAGGACGATGACGAGCATTGCCTTGTCAGGCCATATGGGTGGGCGGTTTGTCCGAAGGCGCTTTGCGGGACAAATTCCGGGGCCGTCTCCCAAAAGACGGATCAGAGCAGTGCAAGTGTCAAATACTCTGGGCTCAGTTCTCCCTGCAAGAAAACAGCCAGGCACGGCCAAGAGGCAAAAGACGCTCTCAGGAGAAGCCCCCTGGGGCTGTTAACACTATAGAATTTTTGTTCGCCTGCAAGGCGAGATAAACCCGCTTTAAGGGAGTGTACTCTTGCCTCAGTCGTTGCAGCGAAGCTGCTTACGAATGAGGACAGAGCGATCTGGTACTCGACCGAAAAAGTAGGGGAAATCTGACGCAGCAGGCGGGCAAAAATGCATAGCGTCAACAGATCCTAACGCAAAAACAACCCCTCATCGGGAATCCGTCGCCCTTCCAGGGCGGCGGCGCGGCCCACCAACAGTTCAATGGCTTTCCGGCCCGCCTCGCCGAGATCAAGGCTGTAGTCCGTGACAAAGGTTTCGATATGGGCCCGGGTCACGGCGTCGTCCAATTCCTGGGCGTGGGAGCGGATAAAATCCCGCGAGGCCGCGGGATGGGCGCGGGCGTAGCGCAGGCTTCCGGCTATAGCCGTCTGCACGGCTTTGGCGGTTGCCGGAGGCACGTCGCGACGCACGGCAATGGCTCCCAGCGGCAGCGGCATGTGGAACGCGCCTTCCCACCATTCCCCCAGATCCAGAATCCTGGTCAGGCTCATGCGTTGATAGGTGAAACGCCCCTCGTGGATGATCACGCCCAGGTCCGCGTCGCCGCGCGCCACGGCGGGCATGACTTCGCTGAAAAGCATCTCCCGGCGCGGCCCCTGAAAACCGCCGTGCAGGGTGAGCAGCAGGTTGGCCGTGGTCAGCAGGCCGGGCACGGCCACCCGCGCCGTGGCCCAGGCTTCCGGCGGCAGCGCTTCGCGGGCCACCACCAGCGGGCCGCAGCCCCAGCCCAGGGCCGCGCCCGAGGCCAGCAGGGCGTAGTCGTCCATGATCCGCGCGGCCGCGCCCAGAGACATCTTGGTCACATCCAGTTCCTTGCGCCGGGCCAGGCCGTTGAGTTCCTCCACATCGGCCAGATGCGGCCTGAAGGCAACGGGCGCGGGCACCAAGCCGTGCAGCAGGGCATGGAAAATAAAAGTGTCGTTGGGACAGGGCGAAAGGCCCAGGGAGAGCGTTTCAGACATAGGGGCGGACATTTTTTCCCTCACATTGACAGCGCACGCCGGGCGGGCTTAGTCTTTCCGACGGCCGTTTTGGCCGCCACTCCAGCGTACAGGACTTGCACATGCTTGACGCCGCACACTACGCCGCACTGGGCCTTTCGTCCATCCATGAAAAAGTGCTGGCCGGCCAGCGTCTGAGTTTCGACGACGGCCTGGCCCTGTTCAGCTGTCCGGACATCACCGCCGTGGGGGCCCTCGCCCTGCACGCACGCCGCCGCCTGCACGGCGACGCGGCCTTTTACGTGGTCAACCGGCAGATCAACTATACCAACGTCTGCGTCAACGGCTGCACGTTCTGCGCCTTCCGCCGCGACGAGGACAGCGAGCCCGGCGCGTTCCGCCTGAGCAAAGAGGATATCCTGGAGCGGCTGCGCGCGGCCCGGCAAGGCTCCCTGCACCTGGACGAGCTGCACATCGTGGGCGGCTGTCATCCCAAACTGCGCCTGGGCTGGTTTGAGGACGTGCTGCGCACGGTGCGGGAGATCTACCCCGATCTGCCGCTCAAGGCCTTCACTCCCGTGGAAATCGAGCATTTCGCCAGGCTGGAGGGCATCAGCAGTCTGGAAGTGCTCCAACGCCTCAAGGCCGTCGGTCTGGTCATGATGCCCGGCGGCGGCGCGGAAATTTTCGACGAGGAACTGCGCCCGCAAATCTGCCCGCACAAGGCCGACGCCAAGGCTTGGCTGCGCATTTCCGGCGAGGCGCACGGCCTGGGCATCAAGACCAACTGCACCATGCTTTACGGCCATCTGGAAAATCACGCCCAGCGCGTGGACCATCTCTGCCGTTTGCGCGAGCAGCAGGACAAAAGCGGCGGCTTCACCTGTTTCATCCCCCTGCCCTTCCTCACTGAAAACAGCCGCCTCAAGTTGCCCGAGGACCGGCTGGGGCCCCAGCGCGGGCTGGACCAGCTGCGCACCGTGGCCGTGTCCCGGCTGATGCTGGACAACATTCCGCACCTCAAGGCCTACTGGATCATGATGGGGCCCAAACTGGCCCAGACCGCGCTCTGGTACGGGGCCGACGATCTGGACGGCACCATCGTGGAGGAGCGCATCGGGCATATGGCCGGGGCCGAATCCGCCCAGGGCCTGACCATCCCGGAGCTGGAAGACATGATCCGCCAGTCGGGCTTCAGGCCGGTGCGGCGTAACGCCGTTTTTGAAACCATGTTGCCGGACGCCCCCGGCGAAAGCAGACACGCGGAGGCGCGCTCATGAATTTCGCTCCCGCCCACAGCCCTTTTGAGGAAAACGCGCCCGAATTTGCGGATGTCCGCGAGGCGGCCGCGCTGGCCGCCGCCGGCCAACGCCTGGACCGCGCCGCCGCCGAAGCCCTCTACTACAAGGCCAGCCTGCACACCCTCGCCGCTCTGGCCCACGCCATGCGCCTGCGCCTGCACCCCGAGCCGGTGGTGACCTATGTGGGCGACCGCAATATCAACTACTCCAACGTCTGCGTCTGCGGCTGCCGTTTCTGCGCTTTTTTCCGTCCCCCGGAAAACGGCGAAGGCTATGTCATCAGCCGGGAGGAAATGGCCGAAAAGGTGGAGGAAACCCTGCGCCTGGGCGGCACCCAGATTCTGCTCCAGGGCGGGCACCATCCGGACCTGCCTCTGGAATGGTATGAAGAGCTGCTGCGCTGGCTGCGCGAAACCTGGCCGGAACTGCACATTCACGCTTTTTCGCCGCCGGAGATCTTTTTCTGGTCCGAAAAATTCGGCCTGACCGTGCCTGAAGTGCTCCGCCGCCTCAAGGCGGCCGGGCTGCATTCCCTGCCCGGCGGCGGCGCGGAAATACTGCATAACGAAGTGCGGGCGCGGGTTTCGCCCAACAAATGCACGGCCGACCAGTGGCTGATGGTCATGGAAGAAGCCCACAAACTGGGCATGCGCACCACGGCCACCATGATGTTCGGCCATGAGGAGGAACCCTCCCACCGGCTGGACCACCTCTTTGCCGTGCGCGCCAGCCAGGACCGCACCCACGGCTTCACGGCCTTCATCCCCTGGACCTTCCAGCCCGCGCACACCCGCATCCACTGCGCGTCCCTGCCAGCGCCCGCCTATCTGCGGCTGCTGGCCGTTTCGCGCCTGGTGCTGGACAACGTGCCCAATATCCAGTCCTCCTGGGTGACCATGGGGCCGCAGGTGGCGCAGCTGGCGCTCTTCTACGGGGCCAATGATTTCGGCTCGCTGATGATTGAGGAGAACGTGGTGGCCGCTGCGGGCGTGTCCTACCGCCTGAGTCGCGGGGAAATCCACAAAATCATCCGCGCGGCGGGCTTCACGCCCGTGCAGCGCACCATGAACTACACGCCCGTGCGGCCTCAGCCCGAGGTTTAACCATGAGCACCCCCCACGTCCTGCGCATGGGCCGCATCAGCTATCTGAACGTGCTGCCCGTGTATCATCCCCTGGAAGCGGGCATCCTGCCCCACGACTTCGAGCTGGTCTCCGGGCCGCCCGCCCTGCTCAATGAGATGATGTCACGGGGCGAACTGCACGTCTCGTCCTGTTCCTGCTTCGAGTATGCCCGGCGGCCCGAGCGTTACTATCTGGTGGGGGATCTCTCCATCGGCTCGCGCGGCCCGGTCATGAGCGTGCTGCTGCTCTCGCGCCTGCCTGTTGAAGAGCTGGGCGGGCACGAGATTCTGATCAGCGGCGAAAGCCACACCTCCGTGGCCC
The DNA here is from genome assembly GCF_018379785.1 of Desulfovibrio sp. Lineage (GTDB taxonomy): Bacteria > Desulfobacterota > Desulfovibrionia > Desulfovibrionales > Desulfovibrionaceae > Desulfovibrio. The sequence continues at coordinate 71,833 of NZ_JAGZUV010000002.1, read as the reverse complement.
TGCTGCGTTTGCTCATGCGCGACCGCTACAAGCTCGACGTGCGCTTTTCCACCGGGCCGGTCACTCCGGCCCTGCGCTCGGACAACCCGCCCACGGCCTTTCTGGCCATCGGCGACGAAGCCCTGCGCCTGCGCAACCATCCGGACTATCCCTACCGCCTGGATCTGGCCGAAGCCTGGCGTGACTGGACAGGCCTGCCCTTCATTTTCGGGCTCTGGGTGGTCAGCCGGGAAGCCGCGGAACAGGGCCTGTTCAGCAGCGACCCCGGCGCCCTGCTACGCCGGGGGCGGGACTGGGGCCTGTCCCACATGGATGTGATTCTGGATCTCACCGGCCTGGGCTGCCCGTTGTCGCGCGAGGAACTGCGCATCTATTACCGCGACGGCCTGGTCTACAGCCTGGGCGAAGAGGAATTGCAGGGCCTGCGACTCTTTTACAAAAAACTCGCATCCGCGGACATGATCCCCGCCGCGCCGCCCCTCCGTTTTTTCAGCATGTAACATTGCGACCGCCATGACAAAGAAGCCGGGAGCGCTGATATGCGTCCCGGCTTCTTGTCGTACAGACCGCGTTCTCCGCGTCCGTCGTCTTGCTTTTGGCGTCTACTTCATGGCATCGACAATGGCCTTGGCGCTGATCTGTCCCAGCACCTTGCCGTCCACCACCACTGCGGGCAGGCTTTTGACGCCGTAATAGCGGCAGAGCTGAACCGTCTGGTACATGTTCACATTGCCCGCATTATAACAGTATTTGGCCACCGCCAGTTCATCCTTGGCGGGCACGGGCGGGCGCAGTTTGGACAGGTACCCGTAATGAATGGGATAGTCCGTAGCCGTGGCCGTGGCGTCGTATTCATTGGTAAAGGGCTTCACGCCGCCGGAACGCTTTTGCGCCGCCTTGACTGCGTTCCAGCGTTCAAGGGCGTAGCTCAGGTAGGGCATGGCCTGGCCGGGCCGGGAATAGGAAACCCAGATGGCAAGGCCCATCAGGTCCGTGCCGTAATTTTCCCGGCTGTTGCCGAACACGGCGATCTTACACTGCTTGGGCGATAAAGAGCGGCTGGCCTCAACCACCGCATGCCAGACCTTTTCGCTCTGGGGCGCGGAAAAATCGAGCAGGACCAGGACTTCATGAGGGGCCTTGGGATCGCCGAAAACCACGGGATAGAGTTCCTGACGCCAGTGCCCGCGGTAAGCGGCCTCGCCCTCGATGCTCTGAGTGTGCGCGCCCATCTTGCCGAGCATCTGCGAGGCTTCGGCGGACATCAGGCGGGTGTTGGGCAGGCGGTCATGCATATACGGGTTGAAGGCATTGGCCCCGCCGCCCGGCGTTCCCGGCGCAAGGACGGCTTCCGTTTCCGCGCCGGGGGCGGGATCGCCCGATGCGGCGGTTCCGCCGGTTCCGGCCGCGCCGCAACCGGCCAGCAACAAACCCAGAAGCACTGTGGACACAAGAAGTCCGCGCATGATTCACCTCTTTGCTTAGAAAAATGACACAAACGCGCCGTCCGGCCCTGCCGGGGCGCGGTTCCGGATCAGATTAACTTTGAGATTTTACAATCTCAAAGTTTTGAAGACGCCCGCTTCGGCATTCAACAGCGCAAATAAATTGCGCTTATGCCTCGCGGCGGCCGTCTGCTCATGCAGTCGCCGGAGCAATTTCACTTTGAAATTGTTCCGGATCACGCTTCAGATCCGGCTGCTCCGTTGTCTGCCGCCGCGTCGAAAGAACGCGCGGCATCCTCAAGATGGCGCAGCCAGATTTCGGCAAATCCGGCATATTCCGCCGTGCCCTTGAGCACCGGCACACATTGGCGGCCGTCGGCCTCAATGCGCGAACGCCAAGATTGCGCCTGTTCCCCGGCCATGTCCTGCAGGGCATGACGGCCCACCACCGAAAGCAGGGGCATAAGCCAGACCCGTTCCGACGTAAGTCGGGGCAAAATATCTTCCAGCACCACCGCGCCGTTCATGGTGCCTACATGCACGCGCGGGTCCAGGGCGCTCACGGCCTGTGCCAGGTCCCCATAACGGGCCACAGCCGCGTGCCGGGCTCCGTGCCCCATGAGCACCACGTCCTCTCCGGGCGCGCGTTCCGGCGGCAGATGGCGCGTCAGGGCCAGAGCCGCCTGGGCCACATCCTCCGGCTCGGCCAGCAAAGGCGCGCCCACCCGGCAGACAAGGCCTTCTTGCGCGGCCACCTCATCCACTGCGGCGCAGACCTCGGCATGCTCGCGCCCGGGAATGGTCTGGAGCGGCTGCACGGCCACTTCGGTAAATTTTTCAAAACACAGCCGCCGCAAGGCCTTGAGCACGGAATCGCTTTTCTGCCTGGCTTTGGCCAGGCGTTCGCGCAGCAACAGCGAGGTATAGGCCCAGCGCACCGGCAGGCCGGGAAAACGCGCGCGCACGCGGGCGTCAAAATTTTTCAGGGCGCTCTGGCCCTGGGCGCTGCTCGCGCCGAAAGCCACCAGAAGAATTGCGCGTTTCATACCGCTGTGTTGTACGTCACTTGCCCGGGTCAGGCAAGGCGACTCGTGCCGCAACAGCGCCGTCCGCCGGAAACTCTCAGATATTGACCCGGCTCCCCCAACAAGGCTACAGTGCCCGCAACATGGTTACTCCGCCCGTTCCGTCGCGCCGTCAGGCCCCGGGGGCGGGAGAAGCCGGGGAGGTTCAGATGGCTAAGGCCTTGGTTCTGGGGGGCGCTACCGGTCTTTTGGGTCAGGCGCTCACACGCGTGCTCACGGAACGCGGCTGGCAGGTGGAAACCCTGGGCCGCGCCGACGGCAATCTGCTGGAGATGCCCTTTCTTGAGGAACGCCTGGCCAAGGCGGACGCGGACGCGGTGTTCAACGCCGTGGCCTGGACGCAGGTGGACGACGCCGAGGACCATCCCGAGGACGCCCTGCTCATGAACCGCACCCTGCCCGACGCTCTGGCCCGCGTGCTCAAGGCGCTGGGGCGGGGACATCTGGTGCATTTCAGCACGGATTTCGTCTTTTCCGGCCCGCATCAGACCCCCTGGCGCGAGGACGACGCGCCGCATCCGGCCGGGGTCTACGGCCGCACCAAACTGGCCGGCGAGGAAGCCGTGCTGCGCGTGCTGCCCGAACGAAGCTGCGTGGTGCGCACGGCATGGCTGTTCGGACCGGGCCGCAAAAATTTTGTGGACACCATTCTGGCGGCCTGCCAGAAACGCGACGCCATCAGCGTGGTGCACGACCAATTCGGTTCGCCCACCTACAGTCTGGATCTGGCCCAATGGAGCGCAAGCCTGGCGGAAAAGGAGGCCACGGGCATCTGGCACGCGGTCAACAGCGGCCAGGCCAGCTGGTGCGAACTGGCCTGCGAGGCTATTGCCCTGACCGCCGGACCCTGCCGTCTGGAGCCCATCGCCAGTTCCCAATGGCCCCAGAAGGCGCAGCGCCCGGTCTATTCCGTGCTGGACACCAGCAAGCTCGGCGAATTTCTGGGCAAAAAGCCACGCCCCTGGCCCCAAGCCCTGCGCGATTTTCTGTTCAGCGAATACGTGCCCGGCGCGCACGCCGACAAAGAGGGCACGCATTGAGCCGCAAACGTCCTTCCGGCGCCTGCGCCGCATGGAGGCGGCGACTGGCCGCCCCGGCGGTTCTGGCTACACTGGTCTGCCTGATGTGGGGTCTTTGGGCCACGCCGCTTTCAGCCCGCCCGCAAAATCTGCGGCAACTGTCCGAGATCACCAATAAACTGACCGAAACCAGCGTCAGTTACGGGGCCATTCCCGCGCTCTACCGCCCGCGCTACGACCGCGTGCAGGACGCGGATCTGAACATGAGCCAGGAGGATGTGGTCTTTGTGGTCATGCTGCCGGGCGGGCCGCGCATTTATCCGCAGCGCTTCATGGTCTGGCATCAGGTGGTCAACGAACTTATCGACGATGTGGCCTATGCCGTCACCTACTGCCCGATCACCGGCACGCTGATGGCCTACAACGCCTCCATGAACGGTCTGAACCTGATTTTTGATCTGGAGGGCCGCCTCTACGACGGCAACAGCGTGCTCATTGACCGTAATTCCGGCAGCCTCTGGCTTCAGGAGACGGGCATGGCCTTTGAAGGGCCGCTGCTGGGCCGGGGCATGCCCACCATTCCCGTGTTCTGGACCACCTGGGGCGCGGCCCGCCGGGTCTACCCCGACGCTCCTGTGCTGGCCCAGCCGCGCGGCAGCCGTCCTTACGGCCGCGATCCTTACGGCAGTTATCTCAAAAAAAACACGTATTACGACAATGACATCCTGGTCTACCCCGTGCAGCGCCTGGACCGGCGTTTCGCCCGCAAAACGCCCATGCTCTGCCTGGAATACGAAAATTTTCTGCTGGCCGTTGATATCGCCTACGTCAAAAAGAAAGGCGCGGTGAACTTTTTTCTAGGGCCGTCGGCCCTTCTGGCCGTGCACGATCCCCGGCTGGACGTGGTGCGCGTCTACAACCGCCAGATCTGGGCCGAGCCCTTTCTCTTCGTGAGCCAGTACGGCCGCCTTGTGGACATCAATACGCGCAGCGTCTGGGATCCGGCCACGGGCAAGGCCCTGGACGGCAATATGCGGGGCGCGTCCATGAAGCAGTACTTCGGCGGCTATTCCATGTGGTTCGCCTGGTACAGCCTGAACCCGGAAACCTTTGTGATCCCCGGTCCCGGCGAAGTGCCCGCCGATCTGCTTTCACTTACCCCGCCGGGCGTGGATGATCCGGCCGGGAAGACGCCCCCGGCCAGGGGCGGGAGTGGCCCGGACGCAGGGGCATCACGGCCGTAGCCCGCTTGTAGCGGCCACACCCAGCAAAACCGCCGCGCCGCCCAGCAGGGGCCGACGTTCTGACACGCGCAGGCCCGCCCGGTGGACGCAACCCTCAAGACCGCCCTGCTCCAGAAAAGACGCAAACGCCGCGCCGCCACGCCTGTTCGGCCACAGATCCGGCCAGAATCCCAACAAGGCGCGCGCCAGCAGACAGGCGGGCAGCTCCAGATTACGTTCCGGCGATTTAAAATCCGCCGCCAGCACTTCCCGTCCCGTCCGGACGGCCAGGCTCAGCAGGGCCGCACCCTCCTCCGGAGGCAAATACCACAGCGCGAAGGCCAGGCGGATGTACGCCGCGCTTCCCGGAACCGCAGCCTGCAACCATGCCTTGGAAGGATTGAGCGGCCCGCTCGTCGGCATGTCCAGCGCCGCCTTTGGCCAGGGCACGCGCGCGGCAAGAAAATTTCGGGGAAAGCGGGGCGGCGTGGAGAGAGCGTCAGTCACGCTCACGGGCTCCGTCAAGCCGCTTCAGCAGGGCCACGCGCACGGGGCCGTAGGTCGCGTTTTGCGGCAGACCTTCCAGAAGCCGCCGGGCATGGCCGTCCTCCACAAACTGACGGCGGCTGGCCGCGAAGTGCATGTCGAAAAACCAGGTGCCGAGCAGCACGCGAAAGTCATTGACGCTGCGCAGATCGGCATAGGCCGCCACCTGTCCCGCCAGGGCCGCGCGCAACACGGCTTTCCCGGCCAGGGCGGGATCATCCGGCAGATTCAGAACCACGGTGGGACTGTACGGGCCGGGACCGCTCAGATGTTCATCCATGATCCGCAGAATATCCAGCTTGTCCGCGTCGCGCACCACATGGGCGGCCAGTTCCGTTTCGCGCGGCAGATGCGCGGGCAGGGAAAAGCGGTTGTGCAGGCCCACGGCGGCCAGCACGATCTTGCGCGTGGCGTTGGCTTCCCCGGCCAGACGCGCCTCGCGCCTGAGGATTTTCACGCCCAGCAAGCCGTGATTGCAGGATTCCCGATCCCGGAAGGTATGATAGAGCAGATACTGCTTAAAGCGGGCCACGTCGTGATACAACGCGGCCAGCAGGCAGGCACGGGTCAGGGCGGCGTCAAAGCCTTCGCTGGCCGTTACGCGGCGGGCGTTGTCCAGTACGGCCATGGTGTGCCTGAGCTTGAGATCCATGGGCGCGGGGTCGCCCTGTTCCTTGGCGCGCTCTCGCGCGGCATAGGCCGCGAACCACTGTTCATGCGGGCTGATATCCGGATTCATGGCCTTGGATGTACGCCGGGGCGGCCCGCAAGGCAAGTCCGGGCCGGAAACCCGGTGTACTGGCGGCTTCAGGCCGCGTTGACGGTACCTGGGATTATTTTTAGCCTTACAGATTCTCCACTCAGCAGGAGGCCGCCATGCTCTATGCTCACAGCCTTCCGGATCAACCTGTTTCCCTCTGGCAGAGCCTTGAACAACATCTGCGGAAAAGCGCACAACGGGCCGAAACATTCGGACGCGCATTCGGCGCGGGCGATTGGGCCGCATTGGCCGCCCGGCTGCACGATCTGGGCAAGGCTTCGCCAGAGTTTCAGGCCTATATCAGCGGACAAGGCGGACGCCGCCGCATCGACCATTCCACCGCCGGGGCGCGCCTGCTCCTGCGGCATTGGAAGACTCGGGGAAAGGAAGGGGAACACATGGCCCTCTGGCTGGCCTATTGCATAGCCGGGCACCACGGCGGCCTGCCGGACCTGGGCGATGGGGCCTCGGATGCGGGCAGCCTGCGCTCCCGTCTGGACCCGTCCTATGCCGTTCCCGACTATTCCGCCGGATTGGATCTGGCGACGCCCGCTGACATTCCCCAACCGGGCGCTCTGCCCTTTCCCTTTCGCCTTTCCAGAGAACATGCCGCATTCAGCGTCAGTTTTTTCGTGCGCATGCTTTTTTCCTGTCTCACGGACGCGGATTTTCTGGATACGGAACATTTTTACGCTCCGGAGAATCGTCAGCAGCGTGACCGCTGGCCCTCTCTGGATACGCTATGCGAGCGGCTGCATGATTTTTTGTCCGCCCAAGGCTTTCTGCTCGCGACGTCTGGCGACAGTCCCATTGTAGCGGCCAGAAAAGAGATCCTTCAGCATTGTCTGAATGCCGCCGCGCTGCCGCCCGGCGCATTCACCCTCACGGTGCCCACCGGCGGCGGCAAAACGCTTTCCTCGCTGGCTTTCGCCCTGGAGCACGCCCGGCGGCATCATCTGGACAGAATCATTCTGGCGGCTCCCTACACCAGCATCATTGAACAGAATGCGCGGGTGCTGCGCGACGCCCTGGGCGCGGACGCCGTACTTGAACACCACAGCAACTATGTCCATCCCGTTGAGCAGGCGGCAGCGGACCAGACCGGGGAAAGCGACGCCCTCCAGGGGGCTGCCGCCCTGCCTTTCAGACTGGCCGCCGAAAACTGGGCTGCACCGGTTATCGTCACCACGGCGGTGCAGTTCTTCGAATCTCTGTTTTCCAGCCGTCCTTCCCGCTGCCGCAAGCTGCACAATATGGCCCGCAGTGTGGTTATTCTGGATGAAGCGCAGATGCTGCCCGTTCCTTTGCTGGAGCCTTCGGTGCTGGCGTTGCGGGAGCTGACGGAGCATTATGACGCAAGCCTTGTGCTCTGCACCGCCACCCAACCGGCGTTGTGCCGGGACGGCCCCCTGAAAAACGGCTTTGCAAAGAACAGCCTGCGCGAACTGATCCCCGCCCCACGGATGGCGGAGCTTTTCAAGACCTTCACGGCGCACCGGCGCCTGGCCATCAGCCAGCCGGGCAAACTGAGTGATGAAGAGCTGGGCCGCCGCCTGCTGCGGGAACATCAGGTTCTCTGCATCGTCAACAGCCGCGCCCAGGCCCGCGCGGCCTATGAAAGTCTGGAGCGGGACGATGACGCCCACTTTCATTTGAGCGCGCGCATGACTCCCCGCCACCGGCTGCTCGTGCTGGACACCATACGTCAGCGTCTGCGCCGGGGCCTGCCCTGCCGGGTGGCCAGCACATCCCTCATCGAATGCGGGGTGGATATCAGCTTCCCCTGCGTATACCGGGTCCGGTGCGGGCTGGACTCCGTGGCCCAGGCAGCGGGCCGCTGTAACCGCTCCGGTGAACTGCCCTCCGGCAGTCTGCATGTCTACACGCCGGAACGGCCCGTCTCCCGCGCGCAAGCCGATCTCTATCTGCGCGCCCGTTTTTTCAGTCAGGTGGCGGAAAAACATGCGGATATCCTCGCTCCGGAAGCTGTGGAAGCCTATTTCAGCGAACTTTACGGCTTCGCGGATCTGGATGCAAAACATCTGCTGAAAACACTGCGCGAAAAAAACAGGCGCTTTGCCGTTCCTCACATCTTTGATTTCCGCACCATGGATGCTCTCTATCAGCTTATCCCGGAGGACACGGTGCCGGTCATAGTCACGCACGGCGTAAACGACGGCGGCGATCTGGCGGAAAAAAGCCACGCGCTTGTACGTCGCCTGGAAACGGAATACCCGCCCGGCCGTCTGACTCTGCGTTTGCTGCAGGGCTTCAGCGTACAGGTATACCCATATGAGCTTGAACGGCTGCGCGCGGCAGGCAACCTGGAAAGGCTGCACGGCTGTTTTGACGTGCTGCGCAACGGCGCGGGTTATGATCCGAAACTGGGTCTGCTGGTGGACGATCCCACCCGCCAGACTCCGGAGGATTGCCTGTTTTAATTTTATAAGCTCATTAATTAAATTATAGTATATACTTTATACAAAATTCTTGTTACAGGTTTCTAACTTGAGGGAGTTCTTCTGCCGGCGTCCTCAGGAAGAGAGGCGGCCTGTATACAGGCCACCTCCGTAACAAAGGAGGAAGGCAGGGGGCGGCGCAACGTGACGTGTAAACAGCGCCTGTGAAAGCTGGTCGGCGCATCAGTACGCGCCGTGGATTGAAATAATTATTGGGCTTAGAGCAATTTCACGGTGAAATTGCTCCGGCGGCTGCGTGAGCAGACGCCCGCCACGAGCTTCAGCCGTTGGCGGCTTGCCGCCTTGCCTTAAATGAGGGCTGAGCCTAGACAGCGGCCATCCGCGCACCTGCGCGCGGGCATTTCTGAAACGAGCAACGCCGGAACCCGGCATGTTCAGGAGGTACGCATGGCCTACGGCATAGCACTGCATGTCTGGGGTGAATATGCATTATTCACACGACCGGAGACAAAATCAGAGCGCATGTCTTACGAGGTTATAACACCGTCAGCGGCACGCGGCATTCTTGAAGCGATTCACTGGAAGCCGGCCATACGCTGGTTTATTGACAAACTGCATATTCTGAATCCTGTCTGTTTTGATTCCATACGCCGTAACGAGCTGGCCTGCAAAGGTTCGGCGCAAAATGCGTTACAAGCCATGAAAAAATCCGGTCCGCTGCATATCGCCGTTGAAGACGTGCGCCAGCAGCGGGCCGCGCTGGTGTTGCGCCGGGTGGCCTATGTGATCGAAGCTCATTTTAAACTTACGGACAAGGCCGGGCCGAGCGACAACGAGGGCAAGCATCTGGACATTTTCAACCGCCGTGCCAGAACCGGACAGTGTTTTCACCGTCCCTGCCTGGGCTGTCGGGAATTTCCCGCCCATTTTTCCCTGCTGGAGGGCAGCCTGCCGCCTTCGCAACTGACCGACGACGCGCCCCGCGATCTGGGCTGGATGCTCTATGACCTGGATTTCGCCCGCAATATGCAACCCATTTTCTACCGGCCCCGCCTGGTGGGCGGCGTCATTGACGTGGCGGACTGCCTGCGCAGATCCGGGGAGGCACGGCCATGATTTTAAGTCAACTGGCGGCCTTTTATCAACGCATGCTTGAAGAGACGGATGCGGAACTGCCCCGTCCGGGCTATAGCCGCGAGCTGATCGGCTTTGTGCTGGTGCTCACTCCCGAGGGCGAGTTGCGGCACATTCTGCCCCGCCTGGACGACAAGGGCAAAGCCCGGCCCATGCTGGTGCCCTCGCCGCGAAAACAGCCCGGCTCCGGCATCAGCCCCAATCTTTTCTGGGACAATACCGGCTACCTGCTGGGAGTGGACAACAAGGGCAAAGCCGAGCGCAGCGCCAAAACCTTTGCCGCCTTCCGACAGGCCCACGCGGCACTGGCCCGTGACACCGGCAATGCCCGGCTTGAGGCCGTGGCCGCCTTTCTGGAAGCCTGGCGTCCCGAGATGTTCGCCGGTCTGGACATCGGTGACCTTATTCTGGGCAAAAACGGTATATTTCAGATTGAAGGAGATCAGGGCTTTTTACATGAGCAACCGGACATCCGCGGCATCTGGGAAGAGCAGCGCCGCCCCTCCGGGGAGAAAGGCCTGACCGGCGTCTGTCTGGCGACAGGAAAAAGCGCGCCCATCGCCCGCATTCATCCGCCTATCAAAGGCGTCAGCGGAGCCAACCCCACCGGCGCGGCCCTGGTTTCCTTTAACTGCGACGCCTTTGAATCCTACGGAAAAAACCAGAGTTACAACGCCCCCGTAAGCAGCGAGGCCGCCGAGTCTTATACTGCGGCGCTGAACTTTCTGTTGCAAAAGGACAGTGGGCACTGCCTGCGTCTGGGCTCCACCAGTCTCGTTTTTTGGACGGAGCAGCCCGGTCCGGCGGAAAAAATCTTTGCCTCCTGCCTGCTCTACGGGGACGGCGAGGCAGTGGAATGCGGCGCTGATACGGCTGAAGACAGGGAACTGCTGGGCAGGGCGCGCGCTGTCCTGCGCGCCGCGCGTGACGGGAAAAAACCGGCGGACAGCGATCTGGCGGCCCTGCGTGAGGCGGAAACGCGCTTTTTCCTGCTGGGCCTGAAGCCCAACCAGGCCCGCCTGGGCGTCAATCTGTGGCAAATCTCCTCGTTCGGGCAACTACTGAACAACCTCAGCCGCCATTACCGCGATCTGGCCCTCGCGCCGCAGTATGCGGGCGATCCTCCCTTGCCGCCGCTCTGGATGCTGCTGCGGGAGCTGGCCCCGCAGGGCAAAACGGAAAATATTCCGGCCAGCCTGGGCGACGCCCTGTCCCGCGCGGTTCTCTCAGGCGGCCGCTACCCTGAAAATCTGCCGGCGATTGTCTTGCAACGCATCCGCGCGGACAAGAAGATTTCCTATTTGCGCACGGCGCTGCTCAAAGCCTTTCTGCTGCGCAACCATCCCTCACAAGGAGCCTGGACCATGGAACTTGACGACAACCGCAAAGACACTCCCTACCTGCTGGGCAGGCTTTTCGCCCTGCTGGAAAAAACGCAAAGCGACGCCGTGGGCGCGGTAGGCGCCTCCATCAAAGATCGCTACATCGGCGCCGCTTCCGCTACGCCGCTTCTGGTCTTCCCGCAACTGCTGCGCCTGGCCCAGCACCATATCGGCAAGGCGGGCTACGGCAAATATAACGAAGACAAAATAGCCGGGGTCATGCGGGGCATCGACGTTTTCCCGCCCCACCTGACCCTGCCGGAACAGGGAGATTTCTTTATCGGCTATTACCACCAGCGCGTCGCCAATTATCAGAAAAAGGAAAAGGAGTAAGTCATGTCCGCTCTTGCCAACCGTTATGAATTCGTTCTGCTGTTTGACGTGGAAAACGGCAACCCCAACGGCGATCCGGACGCGGGCAATCTGCCCCGCATTGACCCGGAAACCGGCTGCGGCCTGGTCACGGACGTCTGTCTGAAGCGCAAGATCCGCAATTACGTGGAACTGGCCAAAAACGGGGAGAAAGGCTTCAATATCTACATCCAGGAAAAGGCCGTACTCAACCAGCGCCATGAACAGGCCTACAAGGCTTGTGCCCTTGAGCCGGACAAAAACGGCAAACGCCTGCCCAAGAAAGCGGAAGACGCCGCCCGCGTGACGGCCTGGATGTGCGCCAATTTTTACGACGTGCGCGCCTTCGGGGCCGTCATGAGCACGGAAATCAATTGTGGGCAGGTGCGCGGCCCGGTACAACTGGCCTTTGCCCGCAGCGTGGAGCCCATTGTGCCGCAGGAGGTCAGCATTACCCGCATGGCCGTCACCAATGAGAAGGATCTGGAAAAAGAGCGCACCATGGGCCGTAAAGCCATTGTGCCCTACGGCCTCTATCGGGCCGAAGGCTATATCTCCGCGCCGTTTGCGGAAAAAACCGGGTTTGACGAAAATGATCTCGAACTTCTCTGGGAAGCGCTGCGCACCATGTTTGAGCATGATCACTCCGCCGCGCGCGGAAAAATGAGTTCACGCAAACTCCTTGTCTTCAAACATGCCAACCGGCTGGGCAACATGCCCGCACATGCGCTTTTCGAGCGCGTCACGGTAACGCGCAAGGGTTCCGGGACTGTTGCTGGTCCGGCCAGAGCTTTCAGCGATTACGACGTTCAGGTGCGGCGCGACGGTCTGGAGTCTGTCGAGATTCTGGAAAAATTGTAGGAAATGGAGTGCCCGCCCATGGACGAAGCGGACTTTGTGCCACTTTCCGCATTGCAGCATTATGCCTATTGCCCACGTCAGTGCGCGCTGATCCACCTGGAACAGATCTGGGAAGAAAACAGCCACACCGCCGAAGGCCGGCTCATGCACGAACGCGCTCACAGCGGGGAAAGCACGGCGCGCGGCCAGGTGCGTCTTGTGACGGATCTGCCGCTGCGCTCCGCCAGTCTGGGCGTCAGCGGCAAGGCGGATGTGGTGGAATTCAGGCGTTGCGGAAACACCTGGCAGCCCTATCCCGTAGAATATAAAAAAGGCTCGCCGCACGGACACGCGGAAGCCGACGCCGTGCAGGTCTGCGCACAGGCTCTCTGTCTTGAGGAAATGCTGTCAGTGGAGATCCCCGAAGCGGCGATCTTTTACGGAAGCCCTCGGCGCCGAAGCGTTGTGCCTCTCACTCCGGACTTGCGCCGAAAAAGCGCGGCCATTGCTCTGGCCGTACATGAACTTTTCCATAACGGCAAAACGCCGCTCCCGGAAGAACGGGGCCATTGCGCGGCCTGCTCCCTTCAAAATGCCTGCATGCCCTCATGTGTGGAAAAACCCGCGCTGGCCGCGCACTATCTTGAATCCCTGTGGAGTGAGCCATGAAACGCCACCTCAACACGCTTTTTGTGACAACGCAAAACACCTGGCTGTCCAAGGACGGCGAGTGCGTCAGCCTGCGCGCGGAAGGCCGGGAACTGGGCAAAATCCCCATCCACACCATCGGGGCGCTGGTCTGCTTCGGACAGGTCACTTGCAGTTCCTTTTTGCTCGGCCATTGCGCCCGGAACGGCGTCGCCGTGTCCTGGCTCACGGAAAACGGGCGCTTCATGGCCTCAATGCACGGGCCTACCACGGGCAACGTGCTGCTGCGGCGCGAGCAGTACCGCAAAACGGACAGCACGGAGGGGGCGGTTCCTTTGGCCCGCGCCTTCATCACCGGTAAGATTGTCAATTGCCGCACGGTGTTGCGGCGAGCGGCCAGAGAACATCCCGAGAACCACGCCGACGGCGGCCTGGCCCGAGTCTGCGAAAGTCTCACATCCTGTCTGCAACGTCTGCCCCAGGCGCGGTCGCTTGAAGAAATCCGTGGCCTGGAGGGCGAGGCCGCCGGAATGTACTTCAGTGTTTTTGACCGCCTCGTCTCCGTCAAAGCGAAAGGCATACACTTTGCCGGACGCAGCCGCCGTCCGCCGCTGGATGAGATCAATTGCCTGCTCTCCTTTTTATACACGCTGCTGGCGGCGGACCTGCGCGGGGCCATTGAAAGCGTCGGCCTTGATCCCGCAGTGGGCTTTCTGCATCGGGACAGGCCGGGCCGGCCGAGTCTCGCTCTGGATATGATGGAAGAATTCCGCCCTGTTCTGGCGGACAGGCTGGCGCTGACGCTGGTCAACAGAGGTCAGATCCGGGCGAAGGATTTTGAGCAAACCGCGTCCGGAGCGGTCCTCCTGAAGGAAAAAGCCCGCAAGGAAGTGCTGGTGGCCTACCAGGAGCGCAAACGCGAAGAGGTGCTGCATCCTTTTCTGAACGAACGCATGACCGCAGGCCTGCTCTGGCATATGCAGGCGCGCCTGTTGGCCCGGTATATCCGGGGCGAGATGGACGCCTATCCACCCTTTGTCATCAGGTGACGCATGCTTGTTCTGGTGAGCTACGACGTCAATACGGAAGATGCGGCGGGGCGGCGGCGGTTGCGGCGCATCGCCCGGCATTGCGGAAATTGGGGACAGCGCGTGCAGTTCTCTGTCTTTGAATGCGTTGTGGACCCGGCGCAGTGGAAAAGGCTGCGCGCGGCGCTGCTCAATGAGATGAATCAGGAAAAGGACAGCCTGCGCTTTTATTTCCTCGGCAGTGCGTGGCGAGGCAAGATAGAGCACCTAGGTGCAAAGCCGGGCTACGACCCAGAAGGCCCACTTATTTTCTGATGCGGGAACCTCAAGCTGACGGCTTTTCCCCGGCTGGTTCTCGATATGTATATTATCTTGAAATATAACATGAAAGTTTGTCGTTGTGCAAAAAAAATGAGCGTTCCTGACAGAATGCCTCCAAGATGCCCGATATCAGGCCCGTAAATCCTTTAGCCTCGCAGGCCAACGCCTGTCACAGTCGCCTCCCGTGCGGAGGCGTGGATTGAAACTTACCTACAGGAAGGCGGGCGGCGGCACAAGGGAGAGTCGCCTCCCGTGCGGAGGCGTGGATTGAAACAGCCGCTCGATAAGATCTTCCCGCAGCGTGGATTGTCGCCTCCCGTGCGGAGGCGTGGATTGAAACCGCCAGAACGGCGTCGGCCTCTTCCAGGGAATCTGTCGCCTCCCGTGCGGAGGCGTGGATTGAAACCAGAGCTGAGGATTGCAAAGGCCGAGAAGGACACAGTCGCCTCCCGTGCGGAGGCGTGGATTGAAACTGGCGCACCCCTTGCAACGGGAGTGCGGCTGACTGCGTCGCCTCCCGTGCGGAGGCGTGGATTGAAACCGTGTTGACGACGCCGTAGCCGTTGGCGGCCAGACGGTCGCCTCCCGTGCGGAGGCGTGGATTGAAACCTTTCGCCTGCGATCCTGCCGGTCAACTATACGGGTCGCCTCCCGTGCGGAGGCGTGGATTGAAACAAAATTGGCGCTGGTCAGATCATCGCGCACGCAGAGTCGTCTCCCTGCGGAGGCATTGGCTGAAACAGCTTGCCGGAGACAGTGGCTCAAGCCGTGGGGGGTCCGCTCCGCCTTGAGCCCCGCTCCGCCATTTGCTATAGACAGAGCGCACCCCTTCTTTCAGGAGCCTCCCATGTCCGATTTCGTCCATCTGCATTGCCATACCGAATACAGCCTGCTGGACGGCGCCATCCGCATCAAGGATCTCTGCGCCCGCGCCAAGGATTACGGCATGCCCGCCTGCGCCATCACCGACCACGGCAACATGTTCGGCGCGGCCTATTTCTACGCGGCCTGCAAGGATTTCGGCATCAAGCCCATTTTCGGCTGCGAGGTCTACGTCTGCCACGATCATACGGACAAGACCTCGGAACTGGCGCGCCGCCGTCACCACCTGATCCTCCTGGCCCAGAACGAGCAAGGCTATCATAATCTGGTCAAGCTGGTCAGCCACGGCTTTCTGGACGGTTTTTACTACAAGCCGCGCGTGGACAAGGAGCTGCTGCGCCGCTACGCCGAGGGCCTCACCTGCCTTTCGGCCTGCATCGCGGGCGAAATTCCCCGCGCCATCCTGGCCAAGGACATGGACAAGGCCTTGAGCCTGACCAGGGAATACGCGGACATCTATCCCGGCCGCTTCTACCTGGAATTGCAGTCCAACGGTCTGGCCGAACAGGAAGTCGTCAACAACGCCCTGCTGGAGATCGCGGAGACCGCCAACCTGCCCCTGGTGGCCACCAACGACTGCCACTATCTCAACGCCGACGACGCGGATGCCCATGAGGTTCTGCTCTGCATCCAGACCCAGACCACCATGGACGACCCCAAGCGCATGCGCTTTGAAACGCGCGAGCTCTACTACAAGTCCATCGAGGAGATGGAAAAGCCTTTCGCCCATGTGCCGGAGGCCCTCGCCAATACCATGCGCATCGCGGAAACCTGCAATGTGGAGCTGGATTTCGGCCACCACTACTTCCCGGTCTACCAGCTGCCCGAAGGGGCCAGCATGGAGTCCGAATTCCGCCGCCTGGCAGAGGAAGGCCTGGAAAAACGTCTGGAAAAGCACCCGGATCGCGAAAATATTGATCCGGCGCGCTACCGCGAGCGCCTGCAATACGAGCTCGGCGTCATTCTGGAAATGGGCTTTCCCGGCTATTTCCTCATCGTGCAGGAATTCATCAACTGGGCCAAGAACCACGGCATCCCGGTGGGGCCGGGGCGCGGCTCGGCGGCCGGTTCCCTGGTGGCCTGGTCCCTGCGCATCACCAACCTGGACCCCCTGCCCTACAATCTGCTGTTTGAACGCTTTCTGAACAACGAACGTGTCTCCCTGCCCGATATCGATGTGGACTTCTGCGAACGCCGCCGTGGCGACGTGATCCGCCACATGGTGGACACCTACGGCGAGGGCTCGGTGGCCCAGATCACCACCTTCGGCACCATGAAGGCCAAGGGCGTGGTGCGTGACGTGGGCCGCGCCCTCGGCATGACCTTCGCGGAGACGGACCGCATCGCCAAGCTGGTGCCCGACGACCTCAAAATGACCATCAAGAAGGCTCTGGACCTGGAGCCGGACCTGAGGAAACTCTATGAGGAGGACCAGCAGGTCCGGCATCTGCTGGACACGGCCCGCCGCCTGGAAGGCCTGGCCCGGCACGCCTCCACCCACGCCGCCGGGCTGGTGGTCTCTGACAAGCCCATGGAGGAATACCTGCCCCTCTATCTGGGCAAACGCGGCGAACTTGTGACCCAGTTCGACGGCCCCATGACCGAAAAGGCCGGACTGGTCAAATTCGACTTTCTGGGCCTGAAGACCATGACCCTGATCCAGGACACCCTGGACAACATCAGCCTGCAGGGCCAGACTCCGCCGGATCTGGACAATCTGCCGCTCACGGACGCCGAAACCTACGATCTTTACGCGCGCGGCGACACGGACGGCGTCTTCCAGGTGGAAAGTTCGGGCATGCGCCAGTATCTGCGCATGCTCAGGCCCACCTGCTTCGAGGACGTCATCGCCATGCTGGCCCTTTACCGGCCCGGTCCGCTGGGTTCGGGCATGGTGGACGAATTCATCAAGCGCAAACACGGCCAGGTGCCCGTGGTCTATCCGCACGACTCGCTCACCGAATGCCTGCGCGACACTTACGGGGTCATCGTCTATCAGGAACAGGTCATGCAGATCGCCCAGATTATCGCCAGCTACACGTTGGGCGGGGCCGACCTGCTGCGCCGGGCCATGGGCAAGAAAAAAGCCGAAGCCATGGCCAAGGAGCGCGTCACCTTTGTGGCCGGGGCGGAAAAGAACGGCATCGCCAAGGAAAAGGCCAACGAAATTTTCGACTTGATGGAAAAATTCGCCGAATACGGCTTCAACAAGTCTCATTCGGCGGCCTACGCCCTGATCTCCTACTTCACGGCCTATCTCAAGGTGCACTATAAGGTGGAGTTCATGGCCGCCCTGCTCACCTCGGAAATGGGCAACCAGGACAAACTGCTCAAATATGTCTCCTGCTGCAAGGACATGGGCATCGACGTGGTCCAGCCCTCGGTGAACCGGAGCCAGCGGGAATTCACGGCCCACGGCGGCCAGGTGGTCTTCGGCCTGGGCGGCATCAAGAACGTGGGCGACGAAGCCATCCGCGAAATTGTGGAAGCCCGCAAGGAAGGCGGCGACTACATCTCCCTGCTGGATCTCTGCTGCCGGGTCAATCTGCGCAAGGTCACCAAGCGCGTGCTGGAATCCCTGATCAAGGGCGGGGCCTGCGACTGCTTCAACGTTTCCAGGGCGGGCATGCTGGCCGCCCTGGAAATTGTGGTGGCCCGCGCCCAGAAAAAGGCCAAGGACAAGAGTTCCAACCAGGTTTCCCTGCTGGCCATGGCCCCGGTGGTGGAAGCCGCGCCCCAGCCCGGCGTGGGCCTGGACTGCCCGGAAGCCACGCTGCCGGAAATGGAGGACGACCTGAAACTGCGGGCCGAAAAGGAAGCCCTGGGCTTCTTCCTTACCAGCCATCCCCTGCAGCCCTACAGCCGCGAGATCCGCCGCCTGCGCCTGACCACGCTGGAGGACGCGCGCGAGCTCTTCCCCGGCGCGGAAATTACCTGCGCGGTGCTGGTGACCACCATCAAGGAAGTGCTCACCAAGTCCAAGGGCGAGCGCATGGCCTTTGTGGGCGTGGAAGATCTCACCGGCCACGCGGAAGTGACCTTTTTCCCCCGCTCCTATGCCGAGGCCCGCGAACTGATCCGGGCCGAGCAGCCCCTCTGCCTTACGGCCCGCCTGGACAGCCAGGGCGACGCCGCCCAGGATGCGGATGAGGAAAACAATGAGGACGCCCCGCGCGAACTCAAACTCCTGGGCCAGAGCGTGCGGTCCCTGGCCGAAGCCTGCGGCCAGAGCGACACGCCGGTCTGCGTGCAGATTCCGGCGCACCGCCTGGGCCGCGAGGACATGCTGGCCCTGAAAAACATTCTGGAAACCTATCCCGGTCCGGTGGAAGCCGAAGCCCTGGTCTGCCTGGACGGCTGCCAGTGCCATCTGCGCCTTGACAACGCGCTCAAAGTGCGGCCCGGACCGGAACTGGACAAGGCCCTGGCCGCCTGGGCCTCATAGGTTCCGGCTCTCCTGAAAGGCAACGCCTGCCCACGTACGGGCAGGCGTTTTATTTTCAGCCGCTCCTGAACCCCGCCGGGCGGCGTGCCGGTATGGCTCAGGGCCGGTAGATGGTAAAACCGTTTTTACCGTGCTGCTTGGTGCGGTACAGCGCATTGTCCGCATTCTTGTACAGCGTTTCAAACTCCGTACCCGCCTCCGGCGCCATGGCCACGCCGATGCTCGTGGAAATAGCGCAGGTCTTCACCCCGTCCGTAAAGTCACGGCGCAAGGTCGTCACCAGGTTCCGGGCTTTTTTCTCCGCCCATGCACACGACGGCGCAGGCACAAAAACCACAAATTCATCTCCGCCGATCCGGCCGATAATGTCCGTGGGCCGGAACTCGTTCCGCAGCATGCGCGCGAAACGCGCAATGACCATATCGCCCGCCGCATGGCCGCAGGTGTCGTTGACGTTTTTGAAATCGTCGATATCCAGAATGAAAAAGGCGAAAACCTTGCCGGGATATTGCAGCAGGAGCCGCTGGATATGCTTCTGCGTGGCCGCCTTGTTGTACAGGCCGGTCAGGGAATCGCTTTCCATTTTTTCAACCAGATGTTGTTCGCGTTCTTTCTCTTCCTCTACATCCTGGCGGAACACAAACATCCGCACCGAGCCGTCGTCATCCCAGTAAAAAATGCGGGCCGTGATGCGCATCCAGTAATAGCTGCATCCGGCATTACTGGAGATCATAAAGTCATAACGCAGACAGTTGCCGCCTTCCTGGTAAACCCGCAGGATATTCTCCGGGCTGAAGGCGGCGAGATAACCCTGGCGGTATTCCGCCTTGATCTGTTTTTGGGCGATGATCCGCAAGGCATCGTCATACGGCGTATTTCGCGGCACGCCCAGGCTTTCAAAGTACGCCTCGGTGGCCTCGCTGGCCGCGCGGTTGTGGGTGATATCGATTTCATAAATATTTTCATAGAGCTTGCCGGTTTCGGCCTGAAAAACCGAACTGTGCTTCTCCTCTTCCTCTACGACCAGCTTGGTGATCCGGGCATTGTAGTTGCGCAGGATATAAGTAATGACAAACAGCACCGGCACGACTATCAGCAAAATGACCATGATGCCTGAAAAAAACTGCCGCCGGGTCTGCTCCGTGAGCACGGAAGCGTCGTTGTCAACAACCAGATGCCATCCCAGATTCGGCACATATTGCGCCACAAGATAGCCCTTTTGCCCATTTGCATCATACCAGAAATATTGATTTTTTTCTTTTTCAGAAAGAATCTCTTTCCTGAGGGCGCTGAAGTCACACTGCTCAAACAAATCCATCTTCCTGTATCCGGTCTCATCAGTGGAAATTTCTATCATGCCCTGATCGTCGATCAGAAAGGCTTTTACATCGAATTTCGTTTCGTATTCCTTGAATATTTTCTGTAAGTAATCAACGCGAAAACCGACGCCCACAACCCCGATGACAGCGCCTGCCCCGTTTTTTATTTTACAATTAATAAAAATGACAATTTCATTCTGCGCCGCTTCGTCGTTGTCAATATTCAGCGCATATTCGCCAGGAGCTTTGAGAAAGGAATAATACCAGGTATTTTCAGGATTATCCGGCGTCAGGATGCGGTTGATGCCTTCAAAATGATAGTAGCGGCTCGTTTTTGTGGATACCAGAAATACAGAATCGTATTTGTATTTTTCTTTATACGCCAAAAGATAATTTTTAATTGTTTTCAAAAATACCGCATCATTTGCCATCAGATCTTCCCTGGCGAGGAAGTCTTTCAACAAATTATCGTTGGCCATTGTCAGCGAGATATTGATGGGCTTTGTAAAAATCGAATCTATTTGATTATATATGCCCTCAGCCGTTAATACGGCTACGTGCTCCATATCATGTTTGAAAATTTTTCTGTTGTATTGATAATTGTGAATCGAAATGCACATGAATCCCAAAATGATTATAGCAAAAATAAGAAGATTTGTTTTCAGCAGGATACGCTTTTTCATTCAGCCCCCTTCCCGGCGGAAATCCTCGTTTTTCCCGCGCTTGCCCACGCATATGGCCATTGCGCCGTTGCCATGTCGAAATTCGGATGCCGCCGCATCCTTGATACCCATCACAATTTAACGTACTTCCTGACAACACCAATTTTATTTGCTTACACCATATTCTTTTTCTGTGCACCAGCACTCGATTTTTCGTGTATTTACCGTATTTCTTTCCGCTCATGGCAAAGCAGAAGCAATGTAGCAATATTATTTTGAAGACTAATCAAATACCCGACAAGCGTCCGCGTATGCGCCTTTCGTATTTCGCCGAATACGGCCAGCATACGACCCGCTGGAAAAATCCCTCCGCTGACGGCAAAAAGTTTTTAGGGCATCCTGTTTCGCGAAATACGATATGGCCCACGCTGCCCGCGTGAATGGGAAGCGCGCAATACTGGGAAGTCCGGAGAAGGCTGTGTTGGGGAAAACCAAGGCATCAGCGGTGGAAAGGATACGCCGATGCTGTCCCGAAGGCCGATGTTACAAAATATTCGAACCGGGGACAGGCTGGCGATCAATTTGAATACCGCGGAGATAGGCATTGTATGGCGTTTGAACAATAGCGCGGCATTGGGCATAATACCGCGTAGCGCCGCGGCCCTGTTCCTGTGCGGGGTCATCAATGTTTCCGTCAATCCGGATGTCCTGCCGGGATGGCTCCTGCTGAGGGGCGGCGGGCGGCGTGGCGTTCATCTGGTGGGCCGCCCGGAGGATGGATACGGCCCGCAAGGCGCACCGGCTCTTTTTCAGAGTCGTTTTTACCTGTTACGAACTCCCCCCGTTATACTTGGTGATCTCCACGGCAGGGCTTCCCCTTCTGGCGCACCCGTACCTTCCGAAACTGCGTCAGAGTGTGGAATATGCATCCGGTTGCGAGACCTGCGCCTTCGGGGAGACGGCCGCAAGGCTGCTGGCATTCGCCCTGCCTCTGAGCCTCGCGCTCAGCCTGCTGCCGGCGCGGTGCTGCCTGAAAAAACTGCGCTGAATGTCTGCCCCGCATATCCTCTCTCCTCAGGCATTTTGACAAAAAACGGACACTTGTTATGCTGGGGTTGTAATGTGCGAAGCACAAAAATTATCCTCCACCCGACAGGAGAACCATGTCTTTCACGTCCTGGCTGCAACGCATATTCAGCCCTCCCTCCACCGGCGATCCCGATCTGGAGGACGAAACTTCCGGTTTTGAATGGAACCAGAACGTCCGCATCGTTCTGGCGATTATTGTTGTCATCATTTCGGCCCTGGTGGTCTGGTGGATTGTCTCATGACGGCACGGCATTGCTGGCGTCTTACGGTACGCGACGAGTTTTCCGCGGGGCATGCCCTGCGTCATTATCAGGGCAAGTGCGAAAATCTGCACGGCCACAACTTCGGCGTGGAGCTTTGTGTGGAAGGCCGCGATCTCACGCCGGACACCGAGCTGCTGCTGGATTTCAAAATTCTGAAAACCGCGCTCAAGGACGTGCTGCGTGAGCTGGACCACCGCGTGCTCAACGACACGCCGCCCTTTGACCGCACCAATCCCTCGTCGGAAAATCTCTCCCGCCACATCTGGCGGAGTATGGCCGCCCGTCTGGCCGAAAGCCCGGACCCGCAGGCCCGCGCCGTGCGTCTGGTCAGCGTGAGCGTGTCGGAAAAGGGCAGCCAGAGCGCCACGTATCTGGAATGGGCCGAGGGTGACCCTCCGGCCCGCTGATGCCCCATGCCCCAGGCCCTCTGCCTTCTACACGCCAACTGCCAGGGCGACGCCCTGCGTCCCCTGCTGGAAACCGCCCCGGCGTTCGCCCGGTATTTCCATATCCGGCAGTATGTAAACTACACCCGCCAAAGCATCGCCGAAGCGGATCTGGAGCAGTGCGCGCTCTTTCTGTATCAGCGTCTGGCCCCGCGCTGGGGCGCGCTGTCCACGGAGCAGATGCTGCCGCGCCTGCCCGCCGCCTGCCTGCGTGTTGAAATCCCCAACCTTTTTTTCAAGGGCTACTGGCCGTTCTGGACCAATGCGGCACAGGGCATCGACTTTGCCGACAGCCTGCTGGAACGGTTGCTGGCCCAAGGCCTTGCGCCGGAAGAAGCCCTGAACCTCTATCTGCGCGGCGATCCGGCCCTGCTGGGCGATGTGGCCGCCGTGGCCGAGGCATCCCTGGCGCGAGAGGAGGGCAAAGAGGCGGATGCCCCCATCCGCTGCGCCCCCCTCGTGCGTGAACGCTGGCGTGAGGAGCAGCTCTTCATCACTGTCAACCACCCGGGCAGAAGCCTGCTCTTTCATGTGGCGGACAGCCTGCTGCGGCTGCTGGATCTGGGCGGTCTGCCGGCGAAAACACGCCGCGCCTACATCCATCCGCAGGAGGATTTCTGGCTGCCCATCCACCCTGCGCTGGGGCCGCTGTTGGACCTGCCCTTTGCCCAACGCGATCGGCGATACCCGGTGTTCGCCGCCCGGCTTACCCATCGGGAATATACATCCTGCTATCTGGCCTGCCGCCGACACGGGGTGAACGACCTGCTGACCCTGCTGCGCAATCTGCCGCCCAGCGGCGCCAACCGGACGGCCTGAGGGGCCGGCCGCGCCCGTGTCAGCCATGCCCGCCGCCGGTCCGCCGCGCCTGTCGCATCCGCATGTCCCGTTTCGGGCGGCGCTCTGCCTGTTTCTGCTCGCCCTGCTCCAGCTTCAGGCCTGCGCCGGGCGCGATCCCCGGCAGGCGGCCCGCGCGTTGGGCGCATCCCGGGGCTTTGCCGAAACGCTCTACCCCACGCCGTATTTTATCCTCTACGGCCAGTTCCGGCCCGGCACAGGAGATATGCTGCGCGTCTATATCGAGGGCGACGGCCACGCCTGGCAAAGCCGCACCCGGCCTTCCGCCGATCCCTCTCCGCGGAATCCCGTGGGTCTGCGCCTGGCCCTGGCCGACCCCTCGCCCGCGCCTCTGCTCTATCTGGCCCGGCCCTGCCAGTATGTCCGGGGCGAGGCCTTGCGCCACTGCGCCACGCGCTACTGGACTTCCGCCCGTCTGAGCGAGGAGGTCATCAGCAGCCTGGACGCCGCCGTCAGCGCGGCAAAGGCCCGCAGCGGCGTTCGATGCGTAGCGCTGGTAGGCTTTTCCGGCGGGGGCGGCGCGGCGGCCCTGCTGGCGGCCCGGAGGCGGGACGTGGTTTTTCTGGGCAGCGTGGCGGGCAATCTGCATCTCTCGGCCTGGACCGGACGGCACAGGCTGAGCCCGCTTTCGGAATCGCTGGAGCCCTTTGCCGTGGCCCCGGCCCTGCACAATCTGCCCCAGCGCCATCTGAGCAGCCGGGACGACAAGGTCATGCCGCCGGAACTCAGCGCGGGCTTCTGCCGCGCCGCCCGGCAGCCCGGAAGCTGCCGCGTGGTTGAAGGCATCCCCCACAGCGGCCCCTGGGTCCAAGCCTGGGATTACGCATACTGACGTCTTGCTCCTTGTCCCGTCATTCCGTAAACTGAATGCCGATTCATAATCGACGTGCGAACCGTTTCCCGAAAACGGACGCCGCCCGTACCAGCACTATCGCAAGGAGATTTCCATGAAGGTTCTTTTGATCAACGGCAGTCCACACCCCAAGGGCTGTACCTATACGGCCCTGTCAACAGTGGCGAAGCAACTGGAAAAGCACGGCCTTTCCACCCAAATGCTCCACATCGGCCATAAAGCCGTGCGCGGCTGCATCGCCTGCGGCAAATGCGCGGAGACCGGGCGCTGCATCTTTACGGACGACCCCGTCAATGAGGGCATTGACCTGTTGCGCGAATCCGACGCCCTGGTGGTTGGCTCGCCGGTCTATTACGCCGGGCCCAACGCCACCCTGTGCGCCTTTCTGGACAGGGTATTCTACATGAAATCAGCGCCATACGCCTTCAAACCGGCGGCCGCCGTGGTCAGCTGCCGCCGGGGCGGAGCCAGCGCCTCTTTCGACCGGTTGAACAAATACTTCACCATCGCCCGCATGCCCGTGGTCTCTTCCCAATACTGGAACTCCATCCACGGCAATACGCCGGAGCAGGCCCTCCAGGACAAGGAAGGCCTCCAGATCATGCGCACCCTGGGCGACAACATGGCCTGGCTGGTCAAATGCATTGCCGCGGGCAAGGCCGCCGGGATCGACCATCCCACGCCGGAACCCTGGGAAGCCACCAACTTCATTCGCTGAGCGCCTTTTTCTCAAGAAACGTCAATGCGCCCCATCCGGCCGGATGGGGCGCATTGACGCGTTCGGAACAACTTTCCGCTTTTTAGCGGCACCCTCTAAGGCTGACGGGGCATCAACGCCTTATACGGTCCGCGCATTTTATAGATGAAATCCGCCTGCCGCACGTCGCCGCTGACGATAAGCACCAACAGCAGTTTGGAAATCGGATCTTCACGCACCACGCTGTACCCCTTGATGCCTTTCTGCTCAAAGCTGAACTGCAACTGGCCGTCGCGGGCCACGGGTTTGCTGCCTTTCAGGCGTCGGGAGCCGGTTTCTGCCGCCTTTTCGGCGTCGCCCGGCTTGGCGGGCCCCACAATGATGGCCGCCGAGGTTTTATGGTCCTTCTGGCCCAGCAGCACCTGCACCGCGTCATTCTGTTTCGTGGGGCCGTTGACCACTACCCAGTCCGGCGGCAGATCCAGGCTGTAATACTTGGTGGTCAGCGGCGCCGCGGAAATCCGCCCGGCAAAAGCGGGCAGCAGCAGGGCCAGCAGAAGGACGACACGCGCGACTATTTTCATGACAACTCCCTGTTCGTATGCGTAACAACACGCGGCAATAAGCGCATCAGCGTGATGGCAAAGCCCGCTTCGCGGCTTCCGCGCCCCATCCGCCGCGCGATCCGCGAAAAACTTGCCCCCTTCCGGCAAGCCTTGTACCATGCACAGCCAGACTTACGAGGCATAACTATGAACAAAAAAACTCTTTCGACCTTCCGGGCCAGACTCTACTCCTACCGTTTCGAGTTGCTCCTGGCCTCACTGCTCTGCGTGTTTGTACTGAATATCTTCTTCCCCGACAACATCTACGGCGGAATGGCCCAGGCCGTGTACCTGCCCTTCCAGCTCCTGGCCGCCACGGTGCTGTTTGAATCCAAACGCAACCTCCTGCGCCTGGTGCTGCTTTTCGCCGTGCTGCTGGTAATCTGCCGGGCTCTGGATCTTTTTTTCGTCAAAAATATCCAGAACGGGCTTCTGCTGCTCTATATCTGCTTTTTCGGCAGCGTCATGCTGGAAGTTTTCCGACAGATCTATCACGCCCATCTCATCACGACCAAGATCGTCTACGCGGCAGTCTGCGGCCTGCTGCTCATCGGCTATTGCGGCTTCTACATCTTCCTGACCGTCGAATTCCACGAACCCGGCTCTTTCAACGGTCTGGGCCAGGGCGTGCAGGCCATGAACGATCTGTTCTACTTCAGCTACGTCACGATTCTGACCGTGGGCTACGGCGACATCACCCCGCACACCTGGATCGCCAAAAATGCCACGGTGCTGGTGGCTTTCACGGCCTATATCTATTCCCTGGTGGTCATCGCCACCATCGTGGGAGAGGCCACGCGATCCAAAAAGAAAAACGGCAACGGAGACGGGGACACGGGAAATTCCTGATCCGCGGCCTGCCGTCCCGCGCATCAGGAGGACCGGCATGAGCACACCGCCGGACGCGGTCTCTCCCGGCCGGTGATGCTCTACCGGCTGGGAGAGACCGGCCATACGCGCCTGTGCGGCCCGCTTACGTCCGGCGCTTGAACATCCATACGGCCACGCCCACGGCGGCCATGCTGATCAGGGTGATCTTGGCCAGGCTCAGGGCCGCCGCCGCAAAGGTGATGTCCTTCAGAAAGACGCCCTGACTGATGACTGTAAAATGGCGCAGGGGGTTAAGCTGGCTGGCGTGCTGCAAAAAGACCGGCATGTTGATGATGGGCGTCACCGCGCCGGAAATCAGAATGCAGGGCACGCCCACGGTGAAGGCCCCCAGAAAGGCCTGCTGCTGGGTGGAGGACAGGGAGGAAACCATCAGCCCGACCCCGCCCGAAGCCACGGCGAAGATCAGCATGGCGAGATAGAGCAAGGCCACGGAGCCCGTGAAGGGCACGCCGAAGCCGAAGACCGTGATCAGCAGAAAGATGGTGCCGTGGACCAGGCCCACAATGCAGCCCGGCACCAGCTTGGCCAGGGCGATTTCCGTGGGCGTGGCCGGAGAAACCAGAAGCTGGTCGAAGGTGCCCACCTCACGCTCGCGCGCCACGGACAGGCCCGTGACCACCAGGCCCAGCATAAGGCTGAGCATGCCGATGAGATTGGGCAGGAAAAACCACTGAAATTCCAGGTTGGGGTTGAACCAGCAACGCATCCGCACGTCCAGGCGGGGCGCGGTGGCCGCCGCCGTGGCTGCAGCCCGGCCCAGCGGCGTGTCCGCGGCCATGCCTTCGATGATCCGGTTGAGGTAATAGGCCGCGATCTGGGCCGCGTTGGAGCGCCGCCCGTCCAGAATCACCTGCACCCGGGCTGATTCGCCCCTGTCCACCCGCCGGGAAAATTCCTGATCAAACACCAGAATGAAGAGCGCCCGCTGCCCTTCCAGGACGGGCCGGATGCTCTCCTCCGCCGGGAGAAAACGCACGCTGCGGAAGGTAGGCGAGCCCTCCAGGCGGTGGACGATCTCGCGGCTCCAACGCCCGTTGTCGTGATCCAGCACGGCCACGTCCACATTGCGCACCTCCATGGTGGCGGCCCAGCCGAAAATCACGATCTGTGCCAGTGGCGGCACGATGATCAGAATGCGCGAGACGCGGTTGCAGAGCAGAACCAGCAGTTCCTTGCGCACGATGGTGACCACGCGTCGCCAGTTCAGCCGGGGAAGCTCGAAAAAAGCCATATTCAGACATCCAGACGTTTGACGAGATTTTTATATACCAGGCCCAGCAGCACGGCGGCCAGCAGGCCCATGAACAGCAGGCTCGGCCCGAAGATGCTCCAGACGTCGCCGGTCAGAAAGATGGTCCGCAGGCAGGTGTTGAAATAGCTGGCGGGCAGCAGCTTGGTGATGGCCTGGAGAACGGGCGGCATGCTGTTGATGTCGAAAACAAAGCCCGAAAGCAGCAGGGCCGGGAGAAAGCCGGAAAACAGCCCGGCCTCGGCCGCCACCAGCTGGCCGCGCAGGCTCACGGAAATAAACAGGCCCTGACCCAGAGCGCTGAGCATGAACACCGAGGACAGAAGCAGCAAAGCCCAGAGCGAACCCCGGAAAGGCACGGCGAACAACGTCACCGCGGCCACGGCACAGAGCGCCATGCTGAACATGCCCATGCAGAAATAGGGAATCAGCTTGCCCAGCAGCAACTGCATGCGGCTCACGGGCGTGGCGAACATGGCCTCCATGGTGCCCCGCTCCCATTCGCGGGCAAAGACCAGGGAAGTCAGCAGGGTGCCGATGAGGGTCATGATGACGGTGATGGCCCCCGGCACCAGGAACTGCACGCTCTTGGCCGTGGGGTTGTACCAGAAGCGCGTTTCCAGATTGACGGGCGGCTCCAGGGCCGTGCCGCCGGGCAGGGAAGTGCGCTGCCAGTTGGAGATCAGGCCCTGGCTGTAACTCTGGATGAACTGGGCCGTGTTCGGCTCGGAGCCGTCCACCAGAAGCTGCAGGCTGCCCGCGCCGCCGCGCGCCAGTTCCTGGTCGAAATCCTGGCGGATGACCAGAATGCCCAGCACGTCCGAATCGCGCATCAGGCGCGCGCCTTGCTCCATGTTGCCCACAGGACGGGTTTCAAACCAGGGCGAGTGGGCAAAATCCGCCGCCAGCGTCAGGGAACGGCTGCCGCCGCTCTGGTCCAGCACGGCCAGACGCAGAATGCCCGCGTCCAGCGTGATGCCGAAACCGAACAGGAGCAGAAAGATCAGCGGCAGCACCCCGGCCACCAGATAGGATGAGGGATCGCGCGCGATCTGCTGAAATTCCTTGCTCATCAGGGCCATAAGCTGGCGCAGCCAGAGATTCTGCTTCATGCTTTTACCGCGCCTCTCCACCGGCCTGTTCACGCCTCCCTTCCGCGCCCCCATCTTGCATTCCGCCACGGGCGGAATGCCTGCCCTTTCTTGTGGTAGACCGAATCGCCGCCGTCTTCAAGGGGCTGCGCCATAACCGATATCCGGGGCAGAAGCATTCGTCACTTTCCATCCGCCGCCAGGGCCTTGAGCGCGCGATAGTCGGTCTTGCCCGTGCCCAGCACCGGGAGAGCCTCCAGCCGCAATACGCGCCGCACGGCATACAGGGCGGACAGCCCGGCCCCGCGCAGAGCCGCGTTGGCCTCCTCACGGGTAAAAGGCACGCTGCTGCACAGGACGATTTCCGGCACGCCGCCGCGCTCCATGCTTTCCACGGCCAGAGCCGGCCCCCCCTCACCGGCCGTCTGAGGCGTCGCGGCGTCGCGCCGGGCCTGATAGTCCAGCAGAACCTTTTCCATCTGCGGCAGGGAAATCATTTCCCCGCCGAGCTTCACAAAACGGCCCAGACGCCCGGCAAAGGTCAGACGGCCTTGGGCGTCGGACCGGACGAGATCGCCGGTGCGGTACCAGCGCAGACCTTCAAACTCCACAAAAGGGTCAGGCGGCGTCTGCCCCGGCCCGGCCAGATACCCCCCAAAGACATTGGGGCCGCGCACCAGCAGCATGCCCGCCTCACCCTCGGCCACCCGGCATAGCGGCCCCTCCGTGCTGACCAGGGCCACTTCCACCGAAGGCAGGGGCAGGCCGATGCTGCCGGGCACGGGATCTTCAGGCCGGTTGACGCTGACGGCCGGGGCGCATTCGGTGACGCCGTACCCTTCGCACAAAATTCCGCCGCTCTGCGCCGCAAAGGCATCATAAATCCGTTGCGGGCAGGCTTCCGCGCCCACAAAGCCCAGACGCAGCGAGGCCAGATCGCCGGGCGCGGCCTGTTGCAGCATGCCGTCCAGAAAAGTGGGCGGGGCCACGGTGAGCGTGGGCCGCCAGCGGCGGCAGATACGGTTGAGGCGGGCCGCCTCTGTGGGATTGGGGTGAAAAACCACGGGCAGGCCGAAGCACAGCGGCAAGGCGATATTGCCGGTGAGACCCAGGGAATGGAAGGGCGGCAGCATGCCCAGCATACGATCTTGCCCGGTCACGGAGAGCACCGCGGCGATGTCCCGGCAATTGGCCAGAATATTGGCATGGCTCAGGGGCACGCCCTTGGGCGCGGCTTCGGAACCGGAGGTGAACAGCACGGCCGCCGTTTCGGCCATGCGGCCCGGCATGGCCGCCCGCTCCCAGCCCAGCAGGGCCAGACGGCTGCGCACAAGGGCCGCGAGCTTGAACCCCCAGGGCATGGCGGCGGCCGCATCCTCCAGGCAGAGCCACGTTGCGCCCGCCCGCGCCGCCACATGGGCGTCAAAGCCCTGCCCGTCCAGGCGCTCCAGCAGTTGCCGGGCCGTGAGGATGGTCCGGACCTCCGCCAGCCGAGCGCAATGG
Source organism: Desulfovibrio sp. (assembly GCF_018379785.1). Classification (GTDB taxonomy): domain Bacteria; phylum Desulfobacterota; class Desulfovibrionia; order Desulfovibrionales; family Desulfovibrionaceae; genus Desulfovibrio. Next base: position 41,778 of record NZ_JAGZUV010000002.1, on the reverse strand, counting down.
CTGAAGTTGGCCGGGCCGGTGGTCCAGTTGAACATCACCGGCGTCTTTCCGGCCAGCAGCACGGCCAGCCAGCTCATGGCCGCCGCGCCGGAAGCGGGCAGCATCACGCCCACGCGCTCCTGACCGGCGCAACGGCGGCGCAGCAGCAAGGCCAGAGCCAGGGCGCGCAGCCAGAACTCGCGCCAGCTCACGGCACCGCCCGCGTCGGCCAGGATCAGGGCCGTGGGGCAGCGCCGGGCCTGGCGCAGAATGGCCAGGGGCAGATGCGGGGCGTCGGGCACGTCCAGACGCCGGGCCGGAGTGCGGGAGGCGTCCGCGGCCCAGCCTTCGGGCGCGGGGGACGCATCCTCGCCGTCCTCCAGCAGCCCGGCGGCGGCCAGCACGCAATCCCCGACAGTGAGCAGCAGGTCCAGGCGGCTCACGCTGTGCCCGGCCACGTCTTCCAGCTTCAGGCTCAACTCGGTCAGGGCTAGGCTGTCGATGCCCAGATCCGCCGCCAGCCGCGTTTCAGGCGTCAGAGAGGCCGGGTCAGCCTCCACGGCGGCGCTGTCCGCCAGGATGGCATAGACCTGTTCGCGCGCGGCCCTGTCCACGCTGTGCAGCGCGTCTGACGGATTCCGAACGCAACCGGCTTCCGCCTCCACACGGGGCAGAGGCCGGGGCGCGCAACCTGCCAGAAATAATAGGGCACGGCCCCGGCTTCTTCCGGCTCCGCGTCGTACCAGGCCTCCAGGACCCGGTTCAGGGCCGGAGCTCCGGCTTCGGCGGGGGGCAGATCCCGCAGTTCATGCAGGCTGATGCGCACCTCGCGCCGGGGCATGAAGAAGAGCAGATTGCAGAACAGACGCCGCGCGCCGCGCGCCAGACCGCGCAGCATGTCGGGATGCTTCCCTGCGGCATGGCTGAACGAGGAACCCCAGAGGCCCCGGCTGCGCACCAGCACCACACGGCAGTGGGGAACCTGTTGCAACAGCCAGTGCGCCCCGCTGTTGGCGCCGAGATGCTCCCGTCCGTCACGGCTGAGGCCGCCCGCCGGGTAAAACAGCAGATTGTCGCCGGCCTTGAGCGCCTCGGCGCAACGCGTGAGGGCCTCCAGCACGGCTCCGCGCGCAGTGCGGCCCTGGGCCCGCAGATCGGGCAGGGGCACGGGCCGGGCCAGGGGCGCGATGCGGCGCACCAGGGGACGGCTGATCTGCCACTCGTCGGCCAGGGGCCGGGGGCGGAAAGCGATCAGGCGACTGTAGACCAGCACCGGGTCCATGAGGGCCGGATGGTTGGGCAGAAAAAGAATGGGTCTGCCGTCCTGCCGCGCGCGCACGGCTTCCAGGCCGTCCACGCTCACGCGGTAGCGCAGGGACAACAGCCCGCGCAGCAGCGCGGCCAGAATGTCCAGAGCCCGGCCGCCGCTATTGCGCTTTTCCGGGCCGGATGCGGGCGGCATGCCGCCCTGCCCCGCCGTTTCCGGTTCGCCGGAAGGCTCGCTGCCATCGGGAGCGGGCAGGGAGCGCAGCCCCCAGGCCAGGCAGACCGCCGCCGCCAGGGCCATGCCGCCCAGGATCATGTGCCCCGTGGAGGGCGCAAAGAATTCCAGGCCCCAGTACACGGCGCTGGCCAGAAGAATGCCGGAAAACACCAGGCAGTTGTCCGTGCCGAGCACGCGGCCCTTTTCCTCGGGAGCCGGGCGCACCTGAATGAAGCTGGACACGGGGATCAGGTACAGGCCGCCGCACATGCCCGCCGCGCCGTACATCAGCAGCAGGCTCCAGAAGCGCGCGCCCTGGGGCAGCTGCGGCGCGAAGCCCGCCGCCAGCAGGGCGCAGCCGATGCCGCAGCAGGAAGGCACGAGCCAGCGCCGCCAGCTCCGGGGCGTGCCGCGCGCGGCCAGCAGCGAACCGGCGCAGATGCCCAGCATCAGAGCCGTGGGCAGCAGGCTGGTGACGGTTTTGCTGAAGCCCAGCTCACGCACGCCCAAGGCGTTGATTTCCAGCAGCACCAGCGTGGAGATAAAGTAGAAAAAGGCGTCTGCCGCGATAACCAGAGCCAGAGCCCGGTCCCGCCGCAGCCGCAGAAAATCCTTCAGGGAATCCCAGGTTCCCAGCCAGGGGAAAGGCGGGCGCTCAGGGTTGGGCACGGCCGGGCGGTACGGAACCAGGGCCGCCCCGGCAAGGCCCAGCACGGCCACCAGCACCACGCCCACGGCCACCAGCCAGCGCCCGAAAGGAATCAGGGTATCCACCCACTGCCTGTCCAGGGCCGCTCCGGCCAGCATCACGCCCAGCAGAATGGATGCCGTGGTGAAGAGCTTGAACAGCGCATTGACGCGCGGCACGCTGTGGGGAGGAAATATTTCGGGGATGGAGCCGTTGAGCGCCGGGCTGAACAGGGTGGAGCTGGCCCCCATGCAGAACAGCATGAGCAGCATGGCTGTCCAGTTCAGGGACAGAATGCCCCAGGCTCCGGCCAGCATGGCGGCCAGTTCCAGGCACTTGGCCGCGGTCACCAGATACTTCTTGGGAAAGCGGTCGGCCAGCCAGCCGGCCCAGGCTGAAAACAGCACGAACGGCAGGGCGAACAGGAACGTGCCCCAGGCCTGAAAGCTGCTGTAGCCCAGGCTGACCGCCAGCAGCAAGGCCGCCTGCTTGAAAAAGTTGTCGTTGAACGTGCCCAGCGTGTAGCTGGCCCCCAGAGCCGCCGCCTGCTTCAACAAAACGCCTGCCATCCGCTTTCCCTCCGCGGAGGGGCGGGCTCAGGGCCTTTGCACCCCGGAAGCCGCCAGCATCTCCGCCGCATAGGTTCTGACCTTGTCCAGGGCCTCAATGGCCAGTTCAAGGTCAAGACTGTAGTAGACTTCCCGCCCTCGTTTCGAGGGTTGCAGCAGTCCGGCCCGCACCAGGGTGGTCACATGGTGGGTCACGGCCGTCCGGCTCAGGGGCAGGAGTTCGGTCAGACTTTTGAGGCTGATGCTCTCCCCCGGTTCGAACAGGAGCAGGATTTTCTGCCGCGTGGCGTCGCCAAGGGCCGAAAATACCCGGGCCACGGCTTCCCAGTCATCCGGCAGGGTTTGCAGATATTGCGTGTTCATGCCCTGTCATAGGGAAGCCGTCCGGCTGCTGTCAAGAAAAAACTATAAAACTAGTTTTTAATTGTCAACTAAAAAATTAGTTTTATAGTTTTCTCGCGAAGACCACCTGGATGCCCGGCTCCTCACGCGGTCGGGAGATGCGCCGCCGTGAGGGAGAAATGTTCACTGGCGACGCTTCTGTTTCAGCACCGGGTGCGCACCTTGCGCTTGCCCTTGCTCCCGGCGCATCAAAAAAACTTATCCAGCGTATTTCAATTTCCAATTTGCCACAAAATTGCTCTTTTTCTATGGTGACTCCATGCATGGCCATCGATTTCAGTATGGAATAGGGCAAGACCTGTCTCACAAGGGTTGCCCCGCTGAATGACATCGCGGCGTGCATCATGCTTGAGCGATGTCGTGCCGACAACAAGACTACGTCATGCATCGCAAGATATGTATAGATTATCAAATTATAAAGTTTTTCTACTATGATTGTTGCGGCGTCACATGGATAAGGAACCCTTTTTCACTTTTTTGGGAGGAACCACCGATGAAAAGCTCCTTTCTCTTTCTCCTGTGCACGGCATTCTTGTTGATGGGAAGCCTCACGGCCCATGCGGAGAACTTTCCCCAGGAAGAACCTTTCAACTACATGATCGCCTTCAGCGCGGGCGGCGCATCCGACATCTATGCCAGAGTGCAACAGCCTTATCTGGAAAAGGAACTGCGCCAGAAGGTGCTCATCAATTATAAAGTCGGCGCGGGCGGTTCCGTTGCCTGGGCTGAACTGGCAAAGAGCAAACCCAGCGGCTACAACGCCGTCGGCTTCAACATCCCCCATATTATTCTGCAACCCCTGCAACGCAAAAACGCCGGATACAAAACCGAAGACCTGAAGCCTGTCATGATTTTCATGAACACGCCCTGCGTTCTGGCCGTGCGCGCCGACAGCCCCTACAAGACCCTTGACGATCTTATCCGCGCCCAAAAGCAAAAGCCGGGCAGCATCATTATCGGCGGCGTGGGCAACGCCACCGCCGGGCACATTGCTTGCGTTATGTTCAACAAGCTGACCGGCCTCAAATTCGCATACATTCCCTTCCCCGGCACCGCCGACCTGCCCATAGCCCTGCTGGGCAAGCACGTGACCGCCATCATGGCCTTTACTGACGGCACCACCCAGTATGCCAAGGACATGCGTGTCCTCGCGGTGGCCTCAGAAAAACGCGACCCCCATGTGGATGCCCCCACCTTCAGGGAACTCGGCTACGACATTGTGGAAGGCTCCCTGCGCGGCATCGCCGTGCCCCGTGAGACGCCTGACGAATATGTCGAAACCCTTTACAACATCTTCGCAACGATCAACGGCAATCCCGAATTTGTCCGGAAGGTCGAATCCATGGGCTACACCGTCATGGATATGAATCCGCAACAGAGCCGGGAATACATCAATATGAGGGTCAAGGATTATACGGCGCTCCTTGAAGAGCTCAGCAAGTAAAACCCGGTTCAACAAGTCCTCTTAACATCGCCTGGGGGAAGCCATCGGGCTTCCCCCAGGATCAGGCCTCAGTGAAGCGCCGCCCGCGAAAAAGCAGCTTTGCGGCAGACGGCCTGATGAGGGATGATGGGGGGCTGAAACGAGGCGTCGCTATAGCCATAATATCCCTCAGGGAGGTGTGCCCATGGACATTCTGCTTACAGCGGTCGGCAACGTCATCACCGCCCAGAACCTTTTTTTTATGACCGTGGCATGTTTCTTCGGCATCATCGCCGGTGCGCTTCCCGGCTTTTCCGCCACCATGGCGGTGGCCCTCATGGTGCCCTTCACCTTTAACATGGACACCATCCCCGGTCTGGTGACCATAGGCGCGCTCTACGCCTCGACAATTTTCGGCGGGGCTTTTTCGGCAATTCTTCTCAACACCCCCGGCACCCCGTCTTCCATAGCCACCTGTTTTGACGGCTACCCCATGGCCAGGAACGGCAGAGGCGAGGAAGCGCTGTATACCGCCTCTGTGGCTTCCGGCTTTGGGGGCGTGATCGGCACTGTCATCCTGATTGTGTTCGCCCTGCCCCTGGCTCAGGTTTCACTGCGCTTCGGACCGCCGGAATTTTTCTGGACCGCCGTTTTCGGGATGACCATCATCACATCCCTGTCCACGCAATCGCTTATCAAGGGCTTTGCCGGAGGGCTCATCGGCATTATGCTGAGCACTGTGGGCATCGCGCCCATCGGCGGCGACATTCGCTTCACCATGGGGCTGACAGACCTGCAAGGGGGCATGGAGCTGGTTTCCGTGCTCATCGGTTTTTTCTGCATCCCTGAAGTCTTCAATATGGCGGCAAAGCCCGCCCACGCCCGTTCAGTCGTGGGCACGCTGAGCGGCAGCGCTGAAGCCTTCGGCAAGGCCTGGCGCAATGTGGTCCGGCACATGGGCAACACCTTCCGTTCCTCCATCATCGGCGCTCTGATAGGCATACTCCCCGGCGCGGGGGGCAACATTTCCAACATCGTTGCCTACAACGAGGCCAAGCGCGCCGCCAAGGACCCGGAAACATTCGGCACCGGTAACCCCCAGGGCGTCGTCGCCACCGAATCGGCCAACAACGCCACCGTGGAAGGCGCTCTGATTCCCTTGCTGGCCATGGGCATACCCGGCTCCCCGCCGGCGGCCATCATTTTCGGCGCACTGCTCATGCAGGGCATCACCCCCGGCCCGGAACTCTTCAGCAAGAACGGCGACATCACCTACGCCTTCATGTTCTCCTTCTTCGTCTGCAACATTCTCATGGTCATTCTGGGCATCTTTGCAGGTAAATTTATCTTCGATCTGGTTAAGAAGATTCCCACCCGTTACCTCATTCCCGGCATCCTGTTGCTCACCATGGTGGGCTCCTACGCCATCCGCAACAACGGCGCCGATGTCATGGTCATGTTCGCGAGCGGGCTTATCGGCTACTTCCTGAAGGAACTGGAGTTTGATCCGGGCCCGATTGTGCTGGGGCTGATTCTTGGCCCCATTGCGGAGCGCGGCTTTGTGCAGGGTATCCTCATGGGGGGCTCTTCAGTGAATCGGCTCCCTGGCTGATTTTCTTCACCCGTCCCCTCTGTCTTGTTTTGGCGGCGCTTTGCGTGTTCTCACTGTGCTGGCCGCTGATCAAGAAGGCAATGAGCCGCGTAAGGGCGAAATAAATTTTCAGGAGCGAAACATGCAGGCAAACACCAATACAGACATGGTCGGCGGGCTCGCGGTTCTTGCCGTGTCGGCGTTTTTCTACAGCCAGATAAGTGAAGACTTCACGCAATTCGGCGTCTTTTTTCCCAAGCTCATCCTCCCCTGCCTGGTGCTCCTGGGAGTCATTCTGCTTGTCCGGGGATTAGCCCGGAGGACAAAAAAGAAGACTATATTCCGGATCAACCGGACCATGGCACTGGTCATGATCGTCGGCGCGCTCTGGGCTATGATCATGAATTATCTGGGCTTTATCGTCGGAAGTTCCCTCGCCCTCTCGATCATCGTTCTTGCCTATCTACCGGCGGGAAAACGTACTCCGGCCCGCATTTTCGCCAATCTGTCGGGCGTTCTCGGCGTCGTCCTCGCCTTCTACTATGGCTTTACGCGGCTTCTGGATGTTCTGCTTCCTGTGGGGCACCTCATGGAAACCCTTATGGTGGGCTAAGATAGTGAAATTTTTAAATTCCAATAGGATGAAAACATGAAAGAGTATAACATTGCGGTTATTCCCGGCGATGGCATCGGGCAGGAAGTCACCCCTGAAGGCGTGCGCGTGCTCAACGCAGCCAGCGAGGTGACCGGCGAATTCATGATGAGGTATGAATATTTCCCCTGGGGATGCGATTATTACCTGCAGCATGGCTCCATGATGCCGGAAGACGGTCTGGACATACTGCGTCCTTTCGACGCCGTTTATTTCGGCGCAGTGGGTCTTCCCAAGCAAGTCCCTGACCACGTGTCCCTGCATGGCTTGCTGATCAAAATCAGACTGGGCTTTGATCAATATGTCTGCGCCCGGCCAAGCCTTTTGCTGCCCGGCATCAAAAGTCCCCTGGGCGGGAAAAAATACGGCGACATCGATTTTGTCATTGTGCGGGAAAACACCGAGGGAGAATATTCCGGCGCCGGAGGCAAATGCCACCCCGGACTGGGCTGTGAATTAGCGCTGGAAACCTCGGTCTTCACCAGGGTGGGTGTGGAGCGCATTATCCGCTACGCTTTTCAACTGGCGCAAACCAGAAAAAAGCACCTTATCTGCGTGACCAAATCCAATGCCCAGCGCTATACGCTCACCCTCTGGGATGAGTGCTTTGAACGGATTGCCGAAGACTTTCCCGAAGTGGCCACGGAACGCATGCTTGTGGACGCCATGGCGGCGCGCCTGATTCTGCGCCCTGAAAGCGTTGACGTGGCCGTGGCATCCAATATGTTCGGCGACATACTCACCGATATCGGCGGGGCAATCAGCGGCAGCCTGGGCATTTCCCCCAGCGTCAACATTAATCCCGAGCGGCAATTCCCCTCCATGTTTGAGCCTGTTCACGGCTCTGCACCCGACATCATCGGCAAAGGCATCGCCGATCCTATCGCCATGATCTGGACAGGGGGGCTGATGCTCGACTTTTTGGGGCATAAGGACGCCGCCGCGCTTATTCTGGAGGCGATAAAAAAGGTGACCGGCGAGGGGCGCTGCCTGGGCAAAGATCTGGGCGGTTCGGCCAAAACCACCGAAATTACCGACGCCATCATAGCCAAGATACGCGAAGCGCGTTAGGCTTGGCACGGGCTCCGGCCCAGGCCGGAGCCCCGCCTTTTTCAGCGAGCGGCCCAGGGTCAACCCTTGGACTTCAAGGCGCCTTCTGCCGTAAGCAGGGCGCGAAACATGGCCACGGTTTCATTGTATTCTTCATTTTGCCGCTCAATCATGCAGTAGGTGATCTCGCCCAGCGGAATATCGGTTGCTATTTCACGCATGTCCCCCTGTTGCAGGCAATTTTCAATACAGCATCGGGGCAGTATCGCCATGCCCGCCCCTTCCAGGATAAAATTTTTTATGGATTCCATGTTCCACAATATGCTCGGGCTTTGCCCGTTGGCGTAGAAAGGCTGTTTCTTGAGCCAGCGCACGGCAAGGTCGTGTATCTTTGTCCCCTTTTCCCTGAGGACAAACTCATTGCAATTACAACTCCCCTCTTCAAGGCGAGCTTTGTAATGCGCATAGTTGGAGCTGGCGGTGACCAATACGCACGGCTCCACAAGCAGAGGCGTAAAGTTCAGCTTGGTAAAACCCGGCGATACGGGGGCAAAACCGATGTCCACAAAACCGTCATCCACCCAGGAGGCGATGGAATGTGAGTTGCCGAACTTCAGCTGTATGTTGACACCGGGATGCTCGGAAAAGACCGCCTTCAGCATCCGGGGCAGATAATTTGCGCCCATGACCGAAGACGCCGCGATGTTCAGTGTGCCGGACAGCCCGTCATCCGCCTTGGTCTTGGCTCCCTTGATCGAGTCCATCAAACGGAAAATTTCTTCAACTTTCTGGAAGAGCATTTTACCATTCTCGGTCAGGCGCACACTATTCCTTGAACGGGTAAACAACTGGTACCCAAGCTCCTGCTCCAGCAACTGGATGTGCGTGGTCACCGTGGGTTGGGTTGTGAACAAATCATGCGCTGCGCGGGTAAAGCTGCCCGTGACGGCAAGCTTCGCGAATGTTTCAAGATGGGATATTTTCATGGTCACACCTTAAGAGAGGGTGCTCAAAAACAGACGCCAGGACCAAGCCGCTTTTTGAATACTCCCTCGTGCCGTGCGCCGAGCGAGCCGGGTCAGCGCGGATACCCGGATCCGCCTGCGGCGCTACAGGGGATGCTCCCTGTCGTAGCGCTCAATGCTGGCGATAAACGCTTCCTCCAGCGTGGGGTCGGTGAGGCCCGTGGCCGAAGCCTTGAGTTCGTCCGGCGTGCCCACGCTGATCATGGCCCCCCGGTAGATCAGGGCGATACGGTCGCAGTATTCGGCTTCTTCCATGAAATGGGTGGTCACCAGCACGGCGGCTCCGGCCGAGGTCATGGCCAGGATGTGCTTCCAGAAGTCGCGCCGGGTGCGGGCGTCCACCCCGGAGGTGGGTTCGTCCAGAAAAAGCACCGGCGGTTCGTGCAGGGTGGCGCAGAGCAGCGCCAGGCGTTGCTTCAGGCCCAGAGGCAGGGCTCCGGTGCGGCTGCGCAGAAAATCCTTGAGCTCCAGGGCCTCGGCCAGCACGGGCAGCAGTTCGTCCCGGCGTTTTTTGTCCAGGCCGTAGAGATCCGCGAAAATGCTGATGTTGTCCTTCACCGCGATGTCGGGATAGAGCGAAAACTTCTGGGCCATATAGCCCAGGCGCGAACGCGCGGCGCTGCCCGCGCTGAGCAGATCCACGCCGTCCACCGCGCAGTCGCCCGAAGTGGGCCGGGACAGGCCGCAGAGCATGCGGAAGGTGGTGGACTTGCCCGCGCCGTTGGGCCCCAGCAGGCCGAAGATCTCACCGGCCCGCACCTCAAAGCTGATTTCATGCGCCGCCGTGAACTCCCCGAATTTTTTGGTCAATTTGCGGGCGGCGATGCGTGGCCGCGCCGCGTCCCCGGACTCGCGGGGGCCGGAACCGTGGTTCACGGAAATACGGCCGTAAGGCGAGGGCTTCTGGTTGATGCCGCCCACGGCGCTCATATAGGCGTCTTCCAGACCCGGGGGCGTGGGTTCGCCGCCCTGGGCCAGCACCTCCCCACGCAGGGCGGCGGGCGCGTCGGCGGCCAGCACCAGACGCAGACGGCTGCCCTGGATCAGGGCATCCTCCACGCCGGGGCGCATGCTCCAGCGGGCCAGGGCCTCGCGGTGTCCTCCGCCGTGTTCCCGGCCCTGCGTGTCCGCGGCGCCGCGCAGCAGAAACACCCTGCCCTCGGCCCGTCGGGTCAGATCCTCCGGCGGCCCGGCAAAAAGCACTCTGCCCGCGTCCAGCATGATCACGCCGGGACAGCGCGCGGCCTCGTCCAGATAGGCGGTGGACCAGATCACGGTCATGCCGCCGTGGCTCAGTTCCTGCACCATGCTCCAGAGTTCGCGGCGCGACTGCGGGTCCACGCCCACGCCCGGCTCGTCCAGCAAAAGCAGGCGCGGCGAGCCCAACAGGGCGCAGGCAATGCCCAGCTTCTGCTTCATGCCGCCGGAAAGCCGCCCGGCCAGCCGTTCGGTGAACGGTCCCAAAGAGGTAAAGCCCAGCAGCCTGGCAAAAAGTTCGTCCCGGGCCTGGCCCGTGAGCCCGCGCAGGCTGGCGTGCAGGCGCAGATTCGCCATGACCGTGAGATCTTCATACAGGCCGAAGCGCTGGGGCATGTAGCCGATGCTGTTGGGCTCGCGCCGGGCCAGCTCCATGGCCGGGCGGCCGAACACCAGAGCCCGGCCGCCGGTGGGCTGCATCAGGCCGGCCAGAATGCGGATCAGGGTGGTCTTGCCCGCCGCGTCCGGCCCCACCAGTCCGGTGATCCGCCCGGCGGGAATACGCGCGTCGATGCCTTTGAGCGCTTCCACCGCCGTTGCGCCCTTGCCGAAACTCATGCCCAGATCTTCCAGGCGCACCGCGATGCCGGGCTCGTCCGGCCCCGGCTTTTCCGGCGTGGCGGCCCCGACGGCGGGCCTCATGGCGTCACCGGCTCCAGGGTAATGGTCACGGGCATGCCCTGGCGCATGACGTTTTCCGGATCCTCAACCTGGACACGCAGACGGTAGACCAGAGCCGTGCGCACTTCGCGTGTTTCCACGGTCTTGGGGGTGAACTCGGCCGTGGGCGAAATAAAGCCCACCGTGCCGGGGAACGTCTTGCCCGGCGCGGCGTCCACGGCCACGCGCACGGACATGCCCGGCTTGACCTTGCCCAGATTGGGTTCGTCCACATAGGCCCGCAGCCAGACCGGATTGGTCAGGGTGAGGGTGTAGACGGTCTGTCCCGCCTGGACAATGGCCCCGGCCTCGCGGGCGCGCGTCAGAATAATGCCCTTCTGCGGCGCGGCGAGCACCGCGTCGCGCACCTGGATTTCCGCGTGGTTCAGTTCGGCGTCCGCAGCGGCCACGGCGGCGCGCTGGGCCAGCACGTCCTCCTCGCGGTAGCCGGAGGTAAGCATATCCAGCTGGTCCTGGGCCGAACGCAGCTTGGCCGCCGCCTCCCGCTCCGCCGCGCGGGCGTTGTCCAGTTCCTTCTGGGAAATGGCATTGGAGGCGCGCATGGCCGCGACGCGCTTCAGATTGATGCTCGCATTTTCCGCCACGGCGGTGGCTGCCACCACCGAGGCGCGGGCCTGAGCGATTTCCTCCACGCGGTAGCCGCGTTCCAGGCGGGCCAGATCGGCCTTCTGCCCGGCCAGTTTGGCGGCGGCCTGGTCCCGCTGCTGGCGCAGCAGATCATCGTCCAGCCGGGCCAGGGGCTGGCCCTCGCTCACCGCATCGCCTTCATCCACCAGCACCGCGGCGATACGCCCGCCCACGCGAAAGCCCAGATCCACCTGCCGGATATCCACATTGCCGTACAGGGTCAGATCGCCGCTCTGCCGCGCTCCGAACAGGTGCCAGGCCAGGAACCCGGCCCCGGCCAGAATGGCCAGAACGGCAATGACTTGTATTTTACGGGGAATATGCATGCCTTTTATCCCGGATAATATAATTAACGCTGCCGCCTTCCGTGCCCGGATGGCGGTATGGCGGGGCGTCGGCCCGCTTTTCCGAAATATAACGCCGGAAACAGGGAGCGTCCAGCCGCGCGCCCGGCTTCCGTCCTTGACAGCGCAAGCCGGGCATGCTGTGCTGCCCTCCATGATTCCTCTTTTCCGCGAAATTCGCCCCTTCTTCCGCCTGTCGGGCATGCTGCTGCTTCTGTCGGCCGCCATACCGGCTTCAGCACAAGACTTCGGCTGGTTTGAACTTGATATTCCACCGGGCTGGCAGGTTGAAGAGCCCCGCCGACTGGGCGGAACCTGGGTGCTGAGCCTGCGCAACGCCGAGGCCGGTTCACAGGTGAGCATTCTGGTGGGCAAAACCGCCGGGCCGCCGGACGCCGCCGATGTGGCCGGCCTGCTGCGCGCGGCCACGGGCGTGCCTGAACCCGCGCGCCGCCTGAACGGGCGCTGGCTGTTCGCGGGCAAGGACGTCCAGGGCGTGGACACGGCCTGCGTCGTCAGCGCGGACCGCAAGGCCGGGCTCTATCTCGCCGTGCTGCGCTCCGGCGGGGCGGCCCCGGCAGAGGCCCTGCTGGCGGGCCTGCGCAGCAAAAAATATCCCGCCCTGCTGCCGCGCTGAACGGCATTCTCCCTCAAAAACAAAGAAAAGGCCGTGGAAAAAATCCACGGCCTTTGAGATTACTTTGGGAACAGGCTTACCAGCGGCGGGGCGCGGGACGCTTTTCAGCTTCGTTGACGCGCAGGGTGCGGCCTTCAAATTCCACGCCGTTGAGACCGGCGATGGCATTGCGGGCGTCGCCCTCTTCCATTTCCACAAAACCGAAGCCGCGCGGGCGACCGGTGACGCGGTCCATGATCAGATTCACGGACAGCGGCGTGCCGTACTGGGAGAAAAGATTCTCAAGGCCGGCCTGGGTGCTGGAAAAAGACAGATTACCGACATAGATAGAAGTAGCCATGGTAAAACTCCAAACGTTACGGGGATGTACACTTTCCGCTTGAAGCCTTACCCATGCAAAGTCTCTGGCAAAAAAGAAATACGTACGCCCAATCAATCAACGGCGGGAATATACATGCGGATGGAAAGCGGGTCAAGTTTTTTCTGTGATATGCTCTTTTTTTACTGTCGGGCCGACCGACGGCGCAGGCAGTTGATGATGCCGTACAGGCTGATCACGAACCAGAAGGCCTCCACCAGAAAAGCGGACATATTGAAGGCGAAAAGCAGGGAAACGCCGATCAGCAGCGCGGCCAGCGCATTGAGCAGAGAATAGAGCGGCCGTGTACTGTCGATTTTGCCCATTTGCAGCAGCAGATAGGTTCCCAACAACAGGACAAGGCCGATATTGCCGATAAAATCATGAAAGGCATAATGCATGACAACCTCGCGCTCCGCTCTCTCCTGTCCCGCCGGGACGCGGGGACGGCAACCGCCCGCCGCGTTCCGGCGTCCGGAGGAGGGTTTACTTTATATTCCGTCCGTCGCGCAGGGCCTCAAGGAATTCCGGATGCAGGAAGTCCTCGGCCTTCTGTCGCGGCACCTCATTCTTGATACGGCCCTGTTCCAGCAGGAAGGCGGCCACATTTATGATATCCCCGGCCGACCGGCCCTTGTGGGCGCTGGTGCCCAGGAAAGCGGGACTCAGCTGCTCGTCCAGGCCGATGAGCCGGGTCCCGGCCATCATGCGCTCGGCGTCCCCCACGGAAATGCCGCCCAGCTCCTTGGCAATGATTTTTGCCGCCTCTTCCGGATGCTCCCGCCAGTACTCCATGGCCGCCAGTTCGCTTTTGATGAACTTCGTGACCAGTTCGGGATACTTCCGGGCAAATTCCGGCTGTACGCTGATCACATCCCAGGTCAGATGCCCCTTTTCGGCCATCTGCTCGCTGGTCAGCAGGATCTTGCCGCCGTTTTGCACCACCAGGCCGAGGCCGGGCTCCCAGATATAGGCGGCGTCGATGTCGCCCCGGATAAAGGGGGCCAGGGCTTCGCCGGGGGCCATGTCCATGATCTTGACCTTGCCCATGTCCACCCCGGCCTCGCGCAGGGCTTTGATCAGCAGATAGTGGGTGGTGGAGCCGAAGGGGGCCACCACGGTCTTGCCCTCCAGGTCCTTGAGACTGTTGATGTCCTTGCGCACCACCAGGGATTCCACCGCGCCCAGCACATTGGCGTTCATGATGCCCCAGTAGTTCATGCCTCCGGCCAGGCCGATCGTGGCCGGGGGCAGGCCCACATTGCCGAAGTCGATGCTTTTGGAGGCCATGGCCGTGTTGACGTCCCGCCCGGAATTGAAGCGGAACCACTCCACGGGTACGCCCATTTCTTTCTCATGCAGTTGCAGGTACTTGGAAAGAAGCTGCCCGTTGACCAGGGAGAGATAGCCGATGCGCACCTTTTCCGGTTTGTCCGCCGCTTGAAGCGGCTGAGCGGCCGACACAACGAACAGCGCCAGGAACGCCAGGCAAATGAATTTCTTCATGGCAGTACTCCCGATAGGTTTATGTGCATGAATGTCCGCGTGACCTTTACAGACGGATTTTGTTTTTCGGCAGGGAACCAGGCGCTACTGCCGCTTCCAGCGCAGAAGATGCTTCGCCGCAAAGCGCAGGCAGGCGTCCAGGCCGATGCCGGTGACGCCCATGGTGATGATGCCCACAAAAATGATGTCCGACCGCATGAACTTGCTGGCGTCCCAGACCATCCAGCCGATGCCCTCCGTGGCGGCCACGATTTCGGCGGCCACCAGCACGGTGTAGGTAAAGCCCAGGCTGATGCGCATGGAGGTGATGATGGCCGGGGTGGTGGCGGGCAGAATGATCCTGCAGAAGACCTGCCGGCTGTCCGCGCCCAGGGAACGCGCGGCCTGGATCACCGAAGGGCTGACCTCCTTGACGCCTTCCACCGCGCCGATGGTCAGGGGCGGAATGGCCGCCAGGAAGAGCAGCAGAATCTTGGAAAATTCACCGATGCCGAACCAGAGCACCAGCAGGGTGTAATAGGCCAGAGGCGGCAGCGGACGGTAGAACTCGATGAGATAGTCGAATACGGCCCGCACCTTGGAACTCAGGCCCATGGCCAGGCCCAGGGGGATGGCGACCACGCAGGCGGCCATCCAGCCCAGCAGCACCCGGCCCAGGCTGACCATGCAGTGGTAGAAAAGCCCCCGGCCATGGTAGCCTTGGAAAATGGTTTCCTCAAAGCCCTGCCAGACATCATAGGGCGAGGGGATGAAAATTTTGGGCACAACGCCCCGGCGGGTCACTTCATACCAGGCCAGAAAAATAATCAGCAGGGTCGCCAGGGTGATCCAGTTTTCCACCTTGAACTTGAAACGCGTGCCGCTCATAGCTACCTCCGCAACGCCGCAGCTTGTCAGATTTTGCCGTCCGGGCAGGCCGCGCGCCAAGCCCGGAGCGGACAGATTGCAACCGCTCTTCCCCGGGGCTCAGCGCCCGCCGGGAACATGCTCGAAGGATTTCAGCGCCTCGGACTCCAACACCTCAAAGGCTTCGCCCTGAATCTCCGCGAATTCCGGGCAGGTCTGGTGCTCCACCAGGCGCGGCCGGGGCAGATCCACGCGCATTTCTTTCTTGATGGCCGTGGGCATGGTGGACAAGAGATAGAGCACGTCGCCCATGAACACGGCCTCATCCAGCTCCGAGGTGATCAGCAGCATGCTGATGCGCGTGCTTTCAAAAACCCGCAGAAAATATTCCTGCATCATGCCCCTGGTCATGGCGTCCAGGCCCCGGAACGGCTCGTCCATAAGCAAAATCCTGGGCTCGTTGATCAGAGCCCGGATCAACTCGGCCCGGCGCTGCATGCCGCCGGAAAGCTGGCCGGGGAACTTGCCCTCAAAGCCGTCCAGACCGGTAAGGTGAATAAGCTCCCTGGCCTTTTCCCCGGCTTCTTTCAGGTTTTTGCCCTGAATACGCGGGCCGAACAGGGTATTGTCCCAGAGGGTCATCCACTGGAAGAGCGTATTTTCCTGAAAGACGACCAGGCGGTCCGGGCTGGGCCCGCTGACCGGCTGCCCGTCGAAGAGGCAGGAGCCGCTCTGCGGCGCGAGATAACCGGCCAGTACGGACATGATGGTGGTTTTGCCGCAGCCCGACGGGCCGCAGATGCAGGTGAAGTTTCCCTCTTCCATGCTGAAGGACAGATCGTCCAGAATTTTCGTATCGCCGAAGCTGACGCTGACATGGTCAACCCGCATGATGGCCGGCGTCGCCGCCGCCTGAGCCGCATCCGACATGGCTTTTCCTCCGCTTGGTCCCGCGGGTTACGCGCCCTCGCGCTCGCCGCGCTCAAAGGATTTCCGGGCTTCCTCCCGCACCGCCTCGATGGTCTGGCGTTTGTAGTCGAGAAATTCAGGCATCTTCTTGGTGCTGAAAGTGCGCGGCCTGGGCAGATCCACATGAATCCATTTTTTGAAACGGCCCGGCCGGGTGGTCATGATGCCCACCTTGTCCGAAAGGTAGATGGCCTCATCCAGGTCATGGGTGATGAAGAGCACGGTCTTGTGCACCCTGTCGAACATATCCAGCAAAAACCGGTGCATCACCGATTTGGTGATGGCGTCCATGGCCCGGTAGGGCTCGTCCAGCAGCAGGGTCTTGGGTTCATTGATCAGGGCCCGCAGAATTTCCACGCGCCGCTTCATGCCCGATGAAATGCGGATGGGGTAGGCGTCCTCATAGCCTTTCAGCCCGGCCATGCGGATCAGATCCATGGCCCGCGCTTTGGCCTGGGCCTCACTCATGGCGCCGGTGGCCAGCGGGCCGAACATGATGTTCCGCCGCACGGTCATCCAGTCGAACAGGGCCCCGGCCTGAAAGACCACCACCCGGTCCGGGCCCGGCTGCGGCCTGCGGCCCGGCGCGGCAATGACCTGGCCGTCCATGCGGATTTCTCCTTTGGAAATATCCTCAAAACCGGCGGTCATGTTCAGCAATGTGGTTTTGCCGCACCCTGAAGGCCCCACAATGGCCACAAATTCCCCGGCCCGGATCTCAAAACTGCAATTGTCCACCGCGAGCACGTTGACCCCCTCGGGATCATAGATCTTGCTCGCATTGATGATCTCCAGATGTCCTTCCTTGGTGTCCACGGCATTCCCCCTGATGGTTCAGGCGCGGCCGGGTCTGGGCCCGGACGGAATATGGCGGGAAGAAGCTCTGCGCCCCCTGCTCCACCTCCTGGAACGGGGTAAGCGGATCGGACGAGGGGCAGTCCCTAAAATGATGCATTTTGTTTCCCGGTAAGGAAACAGGCGGTTGCGGGCCAGGGATAGTACTCTAATGGTACAGCCCTGGCCCGCAACCGCCTGTTGACGCAGTCCAGGGGACAAAAGACGCTTTTTAGAGACTGCCCCTGATTTTTTTGGGCTTCAGGCGATACTGATACAGCTTTTCATAGTACGGCAGACAATGCTCGTAGAGCATTTTGAGCATGGGCAGATCCTCGAAGACGGCGTCCACCACCTTGTCGTCGTAGAGAAAGGCCTCCATGTTTTTCTGGATGCCGGTGCTGCCGCTCACATCGTAGTAAAAATCCTTGCAGTGGTCGTATTCGGGGCGCCATTCCGGCGTCCAGCGCAGGGTTTCGGGCTTGAATTCCAGACCCACGGCCTCGCACCAGGCGGCCATGATGCCCGCCGGGTCGTTCTGGAAGTCGTCGCCGTCAATGACCAGCGGGGTTTTACCGTTGTCCAGGGCATGCAGGCCCAGCTCGCTGAGCCGGTTGAAGATCCTGTCCGAAGCTAGAGGCCCTATGTCCTCAATACGCATGGAGCGTTGCGAGCCGATGACCTTCCAGAAAGACAGAACCACATACTTGGGGTTGCGGATCTGGAACATGTGGGTGCAGCGGCGCAGATAGTCCTCGTCGGCCAGGTAGTTGTCGATGGCGTGGTAGGGGCATTCCTTGATGAAGGTGGGCGTCTGTTCCGCGATGCCGTAGATCTTCCGGATGATTTCCTCATAAACCACGGGCCAGCCTTCATAGTCCTGATGCGACTGAACGCCGGGCTCGTTTCTGTTGCGCCAGTACAGAGGCAGAGTGGGTTCAAAAATAGTGTGGAAATCCCCCCGGTTGGTGATGGCCCGCATAAAGACCGTGGTGAGCGAGCGCGGGTACATCCAATTGACGATGATTCTGTTCATGCCAGCCTCCTGAAGTTTCCTGTAAATACGAGCTCCGGAATCAGGCGGGCGAATAAAAATCCGAACCGATGCCGCCTGCCGGGCTCTGCACGGGGGAAAGCAAGGAGCATGCCAGGAGTCCGGGTTAAAACTGAAAAATTATTCAGTTATTTTAGTGTATTATAAAATAAAGATAAAAAGCGCGGCATCGATGTCCGCGCAACTGTAGCAATCCGCACACTTCTGGTGCAACAAGAGCGTGCGGATGCTACAGCCCTTCGCCCGGGCGCTCCAGGCCGTGGCGGAACATGCGGCGGTAGAGGGTCCAGCGGCTGACGCCCAGCAGCCGGGCGCTCTTGCTGATATTCCAGGCGGCTTTTTCCAGCGCGGCCAGAAGACGCTGTTTTTCATCGGCGGGCGCCGCCGCGACCGCTTCCTCCCGCCGGACCGGGCGCGCGGCGGCCTCCAGGGCGATATGCTCGGGCCGGATCATTTCCCCGCCGCAGAGCACAAAGGCCCGCTCAATGACGTGTTCCAGTTCGCGCACATTGCCCGGCCAGGGATGGCCCATGAAGATCTCCATGACCTCCGTGGACACCCCGGCAATGGACTTGGCATACTGGCCGTTGAATTTGAGGCGGAAGTGCTCTGTCAGCAGGGGAATGTCCTCCACCCGCTCGCGTAACGGCGGAATGCGGATGTTCATGACGTTGAGCCGGTAGTAGAGGTCCTCCCGGAAGGTTCCCTCGGCAATGGCCTTTTTGAGATCGCGGTGGGTGGCGGCCAGGACGCGCACATCCACCTTGCGCGGCGTGGTTTCGCCCACGCGTTCGATTTCCTTCTCTTCCAGGACCCGCAGCAGCTTGAGCTGGATCAGCGGCGAAATGTCGCCGATTTCGTCCAGCAGAATGGTGCCGCCGTGGGCTGCCTCGAAACGGCCACACTCTCCCGGTCCGCGCCGGTAAAAGCTCCTTTGGCATGGCCGAACAATTCGCTTTCCAGCAGGCTTTCGGCCAGGGCCGAGCAGTTGACCCGGATGAATGGCCGCCCGGCCCGCCGTCCGCCGTAATGCAGGGCGTGGGCGACTTTCTCCTTGCCGGTGCCCGATTCGCCGGTGATCAGCACCGTGGTGTTCATGTCCGCCAGCGTGTGCAGCAAATCATAGACCTTCTGCATTTTCTCGCTCTGGCCGATGATGCCCTGATAGTTGCGCCGCTCGCGCAGGACGTTTTCCAGGCGAGCCAGACGGGTGATGTCGCGAATGACCAGAACCCCGCCCAGAAAGCCGCCCTCGCCGTTGAGCAGGGGGGAACAGTTGACCGCCGCCACCTGTTCCCTGTCTCCGCCCCGGAAACAGCAGATCTGCGAGTCGCGCAGGCTGCGCTGTGTCTCCAGGGTTTCCTTGAGCAAGGCGAGACAAGCCCCGGTGCAGTCCCTGGCGCAGAGATCAAAGCGCTTGCCCGCCGCGATATTCTTGCGGCAGATGCCGGCGGCCGCGCGGTTGGCGGTGATGATGCGCAGGGAGGCGTCCACGGTGATGATGGCGTCCTGCACGCTGCCGAAAATGGATTCCAGCAGATTTTTGTTTTCGACGAGCTCACGCTCGTAAATCTTGTTTTCAATGGCCCGCGACAGGATCTGGGCCGCCGTGGTCAGAATGTAGAGGTCGGAATCGTGCCACTGGCGGTGGAATCTGTGCTCGTCAAAGCCGATGAAGCCGTACATGCTTCCGTAGACGAAGAGCGGCACGTTCAGGGTGGATTTCACCCCTGAGGCGAGCAGATGGTCCCTGTAGTTTTTGAAGGGCATGGTCGCCGTATCGGGGTAATTGAGCACCGTGCCGGAGGTCAGCTCCCCGGCGGCGTCGGGAATGTGCAGCACAATGCCGCCGGAACCGCGCCTGACGCCAAGCTCCGGGTCGTCCCAGCCGCAACGGCAGGCGAAGGTCCGGTCTTCCTGCTGATAGCCGAACATGAACACGCGGCTGACATCCAGCGTTACACCCATGCGCTGCAAGGCCTGTTGCAGAAAGGCGTCCATATCATTGACGCGCACGGCCATTTCAGAAATCTCGGCAAGCATTTTTTCATAGGAAATACGCTTTTCCAACATTTCTTTACTGTGCATGGCTCACTCCGTTCGCAGCGCGCTGCGTGAAACCATCTTTATATATAGAATAATAATTATGTAAATAATACAATTAAAGAGATACAGAGGTCAAATCCAGCGGCATGCACAGAGCGTTTTGATATTGAAAATATCTCAACGCGCGGTGCGGATTTTCCGTGAAAAGCCGCACCGCGAAATTATCGCAAGGCGAATTTACCTCGCCGTTAAGCGATAATTTCAAGCGCAAACTGCTCTAGTCTGCGCGACACGAAAAACCCCTCCGGAAAAATCCGGAGGGGTTTCGGGGATCAGCATCGGCGGCGCGGGCGTGCCGCCGCGAGAGCAATTCACGTTTGAAACAAGCGAATTGCGTTAAGGAGAGCTTACGCTGAAAAGGTTCAGATTTCGCTTTCAGAAATACCGCAGGCCTTGGCCACACCGGCGCCGTAAGCCGGATCGGCTTTGGCGCAGTTGCGGATGTGGCGCAGCTTGATTTCCTTGGGTGCGTCGCCCAGGGCGCGGGCCGTATTGCCGAACAGGGCTTCTTTCTGTTCCGGGCTCATCAGCCGGAAGAGCTTGCCGGGCTGTTCAAAGTAGTCGGCGTCGTCGCAGGGATAATTCCAGCGGGCAGCATCGCCGCTGATCTTCAACGGCGGCTCGGCGAACTCGGGCTGCTCCTGCCAGGCACCCTCGCTGTTGGGCTCGTAACTGGTGTAGCTGCCGTAGTTGCCGTCCACGCGCATCTGGCCGTCGCGGTGGAAGCTGTGGTAGGGGCAGCGCGGCTTGTTCACCGGAATCAGATGGTGATTGACGCCCAGACGGTAACGCTGCGCGTCGCCGTAGGAGAACAGGCGGCCCTGAAGCATCTTGTCCGGAGAAACGCCGATACCGGGCACCAGATTGGAGGGGTTGAAGGCAGCCTGTTCCACTTCCGCGAAATAGTTTTCCGGATTGCGGTTCAGCTCCAGCACGCCCACTTCCATGAGCGGATAATCCTTATGATACCAAACCTTGGTCAAATCAAAGGGATGGTAGGGCAGCTTTTCGGCGTCTTCCTCGGGCATGATCTGGAAGTACAGGGTCCAGCGGGGGTAGTCGCCTTTTTCAATGTGTTCGTACAGATCGCGCTGGTGGCTGTCGCGGTCGCGCCCGATGAGGTCCTGGGCCTCGGCATCCGTGAGATTTTTGATGCCCTGCTGGGTTCTGAAGTGAAATTTGACCCAGAAGCGTTCGTTTTTGGCGTTGATCAGGCTGTAGGTATGGCTGCCGAAACCGTGCATGTGGCGGTAGGAAGCCGGAATGCCCCGGTCGCTCATGACCACGGTGACCTGGTGCAGGGCTTCGGGCAGCAGGGTCCAGAAGTCCCAGTTATCCTTGGCGCTGTGCATGTTGGTGCGCGGGTTGCGCTTGACCACGTGGTTCAGGTCCGGAAATTTGAGCGGGTCGCGCAAAAAGAAGACCGGCGTGTTATTGCCCACCATGTCCCAGTTGCCCTGATCAGTATAAAATTTGAGGGCAAAACCGCGGATGTCGCGCTCCGCGTCAGCGGCGCCGCGCTCGCCCGCCACTGTGGAGAATCGGGCGAACACATCGGTTTTCTTGCCGATTTCAGCAAACAGCGAAGCCCTGGTGTACTTGGTGAGGTCATGGGTTACCGTAAAGGTGCCGTACGCGCCGGAGCCACGGGCGTGCATGCGCCGTTCCGGAATCACTTCGCGGTCGAAATGGGCCAGTTTCTCCTGAAACCAGACGTCCTGCATGAGCATGGGGCCGCGCGGGCCGGCGGTCAGGGCATGGTTATTGTCGGGCACCGGCGCGCCGGCATTGGTGGTGAGCGAGTTTTTATTTTTCATATTGTCTGCCATGATGCTTTTCTCCTTGGTTTATCCGAAGGGATCGGGTGCGAGAAAACGACTCCGTACCTGCTTGCATTGCGTTGAAAAAAGCATGGCACGGCTGCCGATTTTTGTAAATAGTAATTATTACTATTTTTAATAAAAATTGATCCCCATTTGGTTTATTGAAAAATATCTATTGGTTATGAAGGATAATTTTATTTCAGGTCCCTCGAGCAGATTATCTTTGAAACGCTATACGTTTCAAAGGTATCATTCCGGCAAAAACGTGGTTATCGCTGCTGTCGATCCCCGTATGGCTCCGTTGTCGCCAACGGGGGCAGCCCTTCGGGCTGCCTTCGGTCGCTTACCGGGATCCACGCCGCGTTGCTCTCGATGCCTGTACGCCCTTTGGGCTACAGGCACGGCCCTACGGGCCGCCCGTCGGGTCGGTCTTCGCGGTGCGCCGCACCGTGTGCGGCGTTAGAGCAATTTCAAAATAAAATTGCTCCAGCTTCAGGGCATGGCGGGCTTGCGGCTGCGCACAATGGGTTGCCCCAGATGCAGCTCCTGCATGATTTGCGGCACTTCGGCCGCGCGGGCGGCGTCGCCGCGCAGCAGCACCAGGACCAGGAAGAGCTTGCCGTCGCGCTGCATACGGGTACGCAGCCCCCTGCCCTCCAGCCGCTGGCGCAGGCTGTCCACGCTGTCCTCATCCTTGAAGGCCGCCACCTGAAAGACATAGTCGAACATGGTGGCCGCCGGAGCGGGCGGCGGGGCCTGGCCTTCCGGCACGGCCGGGGCGAAGGGCGAAGTGGAAACGCCGCCCGGCGCGCTTTGGCCGGGCTGCGCGTTTTGCGCGCCCTGACCGGGCGCTGCGGCGGCGGTCGCCTGCGGCATTGCCGGAACGGGCCGGGCCGGTTCCGGCTCGGGGGCATTGGCGGAATCATTGCGCAGAGCCCGCGCGAAACGCAGATCTTCCGGAGCCAATATCCGCTGGCCCGCGTCCGCGCCGTCCTGTACCGCCTCCGCGCCCTGGCTGATGAGGTCCACGGGCTTTTCAGCGGCGTCCCCCCGCGCACCGGGCTGCGTCGCCGCGCCGGGCCGGGTCGCCGCAGCCGTGGCCGTGTGCCTGACCGCATATGCGCGCCCGCTCATGACTCCGCCCACATAGGCCAGGACAACGGCCGCCAGCACCAGAAAACACGCCGCCACCAGCGACGAGGGGCGCAGGCGCGGACCGGCTTTGGGGCTGTTTTGCCCGGATGCGGACGAACGGGAAGCGGGGGCCATAGGTTCTCCTTGTATTCTTATTGGTCGCGACCGCCGCGCTCCATCCGGCGCGGACAATGTCAGCACCATAGCAGCCCGGCCCGCCAGCGTAAAGGGAGGAAAACCCGCCGTGCAGGGCAGACGCGTGAATGCCTCCATCGCCGGAGATTCACTTGCCTCCATAAGTGAATCATCTTTCCTTATCCCCGCGAACGCAGCCGGCACCGTCGGCAAGTGAGCGGGGCCGGCACAAGAGTATTTTTCTTTTCCGCTCTAATCATGCGATTGTCCTGACCCGCCGCGTCTTGTACGCGGGGCCGCGCGCACGCCGCCTTGACAGGCGGCCCCCGCACTCTGCTACAGTACGGGCGTAACCATCTCCAACCGGAGTTCAGTCATGAAAAATACGCGTTGCCGCGTTGCCGCCCTTTTGTTGCTCGCCCTTTTCTGCGTCTTTCCGGCGCGCGGCTCGTCGGCCGCCGAAACCCCTTCCTGCCTGACCGTCAGCAATCAAAGCAGCCTGGATCTGCTTAATATCCGCTTCCGCCAGGGCCGCACCACATATTTTGTGCGTCTGGACATGGCCCCCGGCGCGCGGGACGATATTGAAAATCCCGGCGTCACGGCGGACTTGCGCGTGGATACGGGCCTGGCCTTCTGGTTTTTCAAGGCCGTGCCCCTGGCCCAGGCGCGCCGCCTGACCTTCTGCGGCGACCATACGGCCTGTCTGATTCTGGAGCAGAAGAACAATATCTCACGGCATATCAACGGCAATGCGCAAAGCCTGCTGCCCGGCGAACTCAGCAGGCCGGTCTGCACCCTGGACCAGTTCCGCCCCGGCATGACCATGAATGACGTCTGCTCCCTGCTGGAGCCCGACCCGCCCCGGGACGACAATGACGCGGTGCTGACCAGCCTGGGCTTCGCGGGCATGGTCTGGGCCGCGCGCCTCGCGCCGAGCCAGTCCTCGAACGGAAGCGGCTCTCTCTCCGGGCGCGACCGCCTGGGACATCTGGAACTGCGGCAGCACCTGACAGACGCCAATCTGGCCGCCTTGCTGCGGACGCTCTACGCGCAGGGCTATGCTCCCTGGCAGGCTGAGCTGCCCGGCCTGGACATGAATTTTACGGAAATGACGGACATGGATACGGCCAAGCAGAAGGACATCCTGCAACGGGCCCTGGAGTATTTTCTGCAATCCGGCCGGGGTGAGGCCACCCTGATGCTGGCTCCGGCCGCCATGCTGCCCGCCCTGGCCGACGCCGACGCGCCGCAGCGCGACGTACAGCTCTTCACGCTGACCCTGCGCCAGAGTTCCAAGACCCTGGTCGTGGATGTCGCGGCCTACCAGGGCGGCGAAGGCGGCCGCTAGAACAATTTCACTTTGAAATTGCTGGTGTAAGCGCAATTTAGTTGCGCGATTAAGCGCCGGAGTGAACGGCTTAAAAACTTTGAGAATGTCAATTCTCAAAGTTAATTTGTTCTAGAACCTGTTTCTAAAGCATGTACACATGTTCAATGTGAGGCGCTCTAAAAACCGTTGGCGCTCTGGAAAATTTGTCTTCCTTGCCGGAGAACAAATTTTCCAGAGCGCCAACGGTTTTTAGAAAATTGGTGCGGCTTCGTCTCGCTACGACGCCTTTTTTTCCTCGCGCATCCTGCGCAGCCAGTCATACCATGCGTCAAGCCCCTCACCGCTGCGGCAGGAAACCTCAAGCACGCGGAGATCCTTGTTCAGTTTGGTGGCAAAGGCGCGGGCGCGGTCCATATCGAAATCCACATGGGGCAGCAGGTCCACCTTGTTCAACACCAGAGCCTTGGCCAAGTTGAACAGCAGGGGATATTTCTCCGGCTTGTCGTCACCCTCGGTCACGCTGAGCAGAGCCACTTTGGCATCCTCTCCGCAGTCGAATTCCACCGGGCAGACCAGATTGCCCACATTTTCAATGAAGAGAATATCCAGGCCGTCCAGTTCCAGATTGTCCAGTGCCGTGAGAATCATATTGCTGTCCAGGTGGCAGCCGCCGTCGGTGTTGATCTGCACGGCCTGCGCTCCGGTCGCGGCCACCCGGCGGGCGTCGTTATCGGTCTGCAGGTCGCCCTCAATGACCGCCATGCGGAATTCACCGGCCAGATCGCGCAAGGTGCGCTCCAACAGGGAGGTTTTGCCCGCGCCCGGAGAGCTGATCAGGTTGAGGGTCAGAATCTTGCGCCCGCTCAACTGCCGCCGCACATGGGCGGCCATTTTTTCATTGGCTTCCAGGACGTTGCGCACCACGGGAATCTGCATATTTTTCTCCTTATCTCCAAATTCTGCCGGCATCCGCGTAAGATATACATTTTTATCGCGGCCGCTCGCGGCGACGCGAGCCCCTTACGGGTTTGCGACAGCGTCGCCTGACGCGACACTAGCGGGCTTCCAGCCGACTCAAAATCAATTCCTTGCCCTGCTCCACCACGTGCCCGAACTGCTCACCGCAGCCGGGGCAGGGCTGCCAGAGAGCGTCCTGCCCTTCTCCTCCGAACACTTCGCCGCAAAACGGACAGCGCAATCGTAAAGGCAAACAGACCAACTCCAGTTTGGCCCCTTCATGGGGCGTGCCCTTGATCATGGTTTCAAAACCGAACTGCAGCGATTCGGGCACCACACCCGAAAGCGCGCCGTATTCCACGCGCACCAGTTCAAGACGGCTGCAATTCCGGCGTCCGATTTCTTCCTCCGCCATAGCCAGAAGGCTTTGTGCAATGGCCATTTCGTGCATTCCCCATGCTAGCCCAAAGGCCCGGCTGCGTAAAGGGCGCGGGGGGAATCTTGCCATTCGGCGCAAATGATGTACATTTCGCTCATGCGTCCTCCCAAATATCTTGGCGTATATTCCCAGCCTTCGGCCAAGGCGGGCGGCACCCGCAAGACGCTTTTCTTCGCCTGGGACCTGGCGGAGCAAGGCTACGCGGTGCAACAACTGGACAATGCCTTCCAGCCCAGGGCGGAGGCGCGGCGCGTCAGCGCCGCCCTTTTTGCCGCGCAGTTCAGGTCCGAGCCCTCCATCCTGGCCATGCCCATGACCATGCTGGACGTCCGCGCCCTGGCGGACCTTCCGGACGCGCGCGCCGCCGCGCCCGCTCCGGCTGTGGAAGCGCCGGAACTGGATGACGAACTGCTGCGGTATTTGGACACGGCGCGCCGGACCAAGCAGGTGGAAATCAGCCTGCGGGAGAGTTTCCGCAAGGCCCTGCTGCGCCTGAAGCGCCCGCGCGAACGGCAGGCCGCCATTACCGCCCTGGAACAACTGGCGTCCGCCACGGAGAATATCTCACCCGCCCACAAGCATATGTTCCGCGATTTCGGCGCGAAGCTGCGCAAAAACGCCATGCCGGATCTGGCCCTGCGTTTCGGCAAACGGGTTCTGGAACTCTCTCCGGAGGACGACCACGCCCATTTCAACCTGGCCCGCATCCTCTGCGCCATGGGCGCATACGACGAAGCCGCTGAACATGTCCGCACGGCCATGCGCCTGGACGCCCGCGAGGCCGTCTACCCCAGAATGCTGGCCCATATCAGCAAGGAAAAACAGCTTCGGCCCGGCAAAAACCGCCCCCGGCGGCCGCGCTGAGCCCGAGCGAGCAACTCGCCTTTCGGCAGGAGCCATACGGCATGAACAAAGTCATTCTCAGTCTTCTTCTGGCGGTCTGCATCTTGGGCATGGCGCTGATCATGCTCAATGAACGCCTGAGCCGCAAATCCGAACCTGTTCCGGCCCCCACGGCGGAAGCCGGAGAACCGGCCGCGCCGGACAGCGGCGCCGGTCTGCCTCCCCTGTCGACGGATGCCGCCCGGAACGGTTTTACCGCGCCCGCCGCACCTCAGGAAGCGGCCCGCGAAGAACCAAAACTGCCGCCCCTGCCCGGGGACGACGCCGCCGAGGCCGCGCCCGTCGCGGAGCAGGTCAGCGAGCGGGCTCAGACGCCCCCGGCCGCTCCTGCGGCCCCCGGATCGCAGGCCGCCGCACGTGAGAATATGAGCACGCCTCCGGCCATGGAGCGCACGGCCCAAAGCGCTAAAACGGAAAGCAGCGCCCCGGCCCGCACCGAAACGAAAAAGGAAGAACGCCGGGCCCAGACGGACAAGCCCAAAGCCGAAAAGGCAAAGACCGAAAAGCCCGGGGCGGAAAAAGCCGCCGCGCCGCGTGAGCGCAGCATCAGCCGTTTTGTGGTCTTCGCGCGGGACAAAGGGGCCACGGTGCGCCTGGAGGGCAACGCGCCTCTCCGCTACAAAAGCATGAATCTGACCAACCCCGACCGCGTGGTGGTGGATCTGGACGGCCAGTGGCAGATCAAGGCTCCGGGCGTGCCCAAAAATCCCCTGGTAAGCAATGTGCGCATCGGCAAAATGGCGGACAAGACCCGCGTGGTCATCGACCTCAAGGCAAAACCGCAAAATACCCGCTTTGTGCTTGCCAAGGACGGCAACACCCTGGACGTGCGGGTGGATCAGTAAACTCGTTTCTCCTTTTGCAGCGCCAAGGCAAAGCCCTTCCGAGCATTCGGAAGGGCTTTGCTTTTTTCCGTGTATCCACGTTCTTGGAGCAGACTAACGTTGAGAATTGGCATTTTCAAAGTTGACGCGGCCCTCAGCCTGTCGTTGCTGTCGTCATCCATAGCGCTGCTGTCCTTATTATCCGTACGGCTCCCGCGTCGCCTGCCCCCCCGCTTTGCCCGCCAACGGCCAGCGTCGGAAGCGGGCTTCCGCTTCCGCAGCCGCCGGAGTAAAGTAACATTTCAACGTTGCTTTGCTTTAAACAAGACTCCGGGGAGTGCCTTTAGGGATGACGTTCAGGCCCCGCCGCCCGCAATCCTTCCGTGCAAAACGTAGTAAAGGCCCAGACCGGCAAGCACGGTAAAGGCCAGGGACTGATACATGCCGCCATAGCCCAGGGAGGGGACGAGAAAACCGAAAATATAGGGCCCCAGGCCGATGCCCAGATCGAAAAAGATGAAAAAGGTCGTGGTGGCCTGGGCGAAACGCGAACGCGACACCAGTGAAAGCGACACGGCCTGCCCCACGGACTGGAAGTTGCCGAAGCCCATGCCGAGCACCAGGCCGGAAAGCAGCAGCATCCAGCTGCTGTGCGCGCGGGCCAGCAGGATCAGGGAAAGCGCCGTCAACAGCAGGATGGGATAAAAAATGACGTTTTCGCCGTGAGTATCGAACAGGCGGCCCGTCAGGGGGCGGGTAGCCAGGGCCGCCGCGGCATACAGCAGAAAGAAGAGGCTCGCCGGACCTGAAAGAGAGCGCTCGGCGGCAAAGGAGGTCATGAAGGCCTGCACGCAGCCGTAGCTCAGGCAGACCACCAGAGCCACCAGGGAAAAACGCACCACGCGCGGGTCAATGTAGCTGTTGAGGCTGAAGAGCGAGCGATGCCGGTGAGGCATGGAGGGCAGGGCCGCCAGTCCGAAAAAAATGAGCAGGCAGGCCAGGGCGATGCCCACATTGACCTGCATCAGCGCCGCATAACTTATGCGGTTGCTCAGGCTGATGCCGAGAAACGGCCCCAGGGCCAGAGCCAGAGCCGTGCTCATGCTGAACAGGCTCACGCCGAGCCCGTGGTGCCGCTGCGGGATCGCATAGGCCACAATGGTTCCCGTGGCCGTGCCGATAACGCCGACGCCGACGCCCGCCCAGAGGCGTTGCGCGAACAGCCAGGGCAAAGAATCCACCAGGAAAAAGCCCGCGATGCTGGCAGCGTACAACACGATCCCGGCGAAGAGAACTGCCCGGCAGCCGAAAAATGACAGCAGATTGCCGGTGACGAAACGCCCGGCCAGGCAGCCGATGACCATAATGCCCGCTGTGAAACCCGCCGTGCTCAGACTTGCCAGATAAGCCTCTCTGGCATAGGCGGTGCTGGTGACGAAGATCAGATAGTAGGCCGTCATGATCAGAAGGTTGATCAGCGTCACTACATTAAAGTTGCGATTGCAAATCTCCCGCAATGCCCCCCCGGCCTCCACGTTGGATACGCCCGCCGTTTGCTTGCGGCGGATGCGGCGATCAGGCATCTCATCCCTCCTGTTCATAAAAATCGTTGCGGAGGCAACGATTATGTGTTTTCTCTCTCGTGTCAAGCAGAGGTTTGGAGCTGTCGCCCGGCCCGGCAAGGATTTGCCCGCCGTAAACGAGCATTTCAAGCGTTAACTGCTTTAAAAGACAGCGGGGACGGTCCGGCAATTCCCGCAACAGCATCCGGGAGCGTACTTTGGAACTGACCTGCAAATGGATCACCCTGGCCAACCGCTATTACTACATGTATCTCGCCAAGGCCCTTGCGCCGTACGGCATCAACACCAGCCAGTATCTCTTCATTGCGGTGCTGTGCAGAGAGCCGGGCATCACCCAGGACAAGCTGCCCGAGCGCATCGGCATCAACAAGAGCAACGTGACGCGGGTGCTGGCGCAACTGGAGCGGGCAGGCTTCATCCGCCGGGAAAGCAATCCGCAAGACAAGCGCACGACCACCGTGCATCCGACGCAGCGGGCCTATGAGGCATACCCGCATATCATGAAAGTCGTTGAGGAGTGGGATGCCGCCGCCACCAGCATGTTTTCCGAAAAGGAAAAACAGACGTTGCGGGCGCTGTTGCGGCGCCTGGCGCAATCCGCCGGAGAATACAGAAGGCAGGTCGAAACGCGCATCGGCGACGAGGATGAGGAGGGCTGAAAAAACAGGAAGGAATCTGAGTACTCAGATTCCTTCCTGACTGATGACAAACCCCGCTTTGCGTGGTTTGCGCCACCAACGGCGGCTTAGCCGCCGGGTGGAAAGGCACGAAAATCAGTCGCTTAACGGCGCGGCAAAGCCGCGACCTGCTCCTGATTTTCGGGGCTGCCGACGTTGTCAACCACCTGGAAGGAATCTGAGTACTCAGATTCCTTCCAGGGCGGACCTAAAGCGGATTCCCTTTGAAACGCTACACGTTTCAAATGTAACCATACACTAAAAAGAAGTTAATAAAAAAAGAGTGTTACGCCTATCAGGTGTGGCGCTCTTTTTTTATTATCAAATCATTGCTAGTCAAATGCGACTTATTGAAATTATTGGATTTTTTTGAATTTCAGCAAGCAAAGAGTAGTTATGCATACTCTGGCAGACCAGCAGAAGCCCGGAGAGGAGAATTTTTAGATGGAAGCCTTTTCTGAAACCTATGCCCGCATTCTGGAAGCTACGGGTTGTGGCGGGCAAGCGGATTTGAGCCGATGGCTTGGAATCCCCCAGGCGCTTATTTCCGACAGCCGCCGCCGTGGGGAGGTCAGGTCTGAAATTCTGCTGGCACTCCTGGAACAGTTCAACGTGAGCCCGCAATGGGTCCGCACAGGAGAAGGGGAACGGCACTTTATTATTTCTGCGGATAAGATCGCTTCTTTGTACGGAATGAAACTTTATTCGCCCCGTCGGACGGATGGGAGGGAACAATGAATAAGGAAATGATGAACGTCGAAGCCACATGTGATTCTGATTTCGACATTGCTGCCACTTCCAGAGTGACAAACATCATCCCGTTCGCGTGCCGAAAAGATCTGTTCAGCGTCTGTCTCGAAGACGGGTGGAGCATCAGCATGGATCGCAAGTTGCTCCGGGACAAGGACATTCGGATTGGCGATACGCTGGAATATTCTCGCATCGGCGATGTCAATCCCCGCGTCATACAACGACGCACTCGTTACCAGTGTCATCATGGGCCTTCGTCGGGACTATCTATGTAAATGCGAAGCAGCGAGCTGCGTTAGTATAACAAACTCTCTTTAGCTGGAGGTAGCAATGAACAAGGAAGTAATGAACGCTATGGCCACGGATGCCTTTGCCCAGGCGCAGGAAGGCTTCGCCGTGCCGCTTGATCCTGACCTGGCGGATGCTCTGGGCGCTTTCATGGAAGAGGCGCTGCCGTCTGAACTGTAAAGATCAGTCGTGAACAGGGGGAACAGCAATGGGAGTCGCTACCCAATACTGGATTCGTGAGGACAATAGAACCCTGATACGCGCAAAAGGGTTGCGCGAAGCAGTCAAAAAGGCTGAGCAGGGGTTTTATGCCCTTTGCGATGGAGGGCAGGTCTGGTGCGTCGCGGACACCATCCCTAATCTGCTGCGCCAAATTACACACTCCACAGAGAAAGACCTTAACGCTCTTGAAAAAGCATTGTGTGATGAAAACTACGTTTATTGGCGGATTTATCCCGTTTCAAAATCTTTTGTATGTGATTTTTGGCGATTTCATCAACAATATAATAGAACAGTAATTTTCCCTAGCTATCGAATTGAGGATGGCCATGTACTCTTTGAAGGATAAAAATACGTTTCCCGCCTTCACAGATGGGATTGTGCACCAAGCTCTCTTAAACGCTGTTCAAGGAAGGGAAAACGAAAGTTTCTGCCGGGCACACCTTTCCGTCTGCACTCCGCCGCAAGTAATTGGCGAAGAGTCTCAACGCCAGGGCGGTATGAGCATGTCGTACCTACCGCCTTGTTCAGCATACGTATTTCCCACTCTTGCGGTTCACGCTGTGGATTTTGCCTCAAGGCACTACGAACATCCAGCAGCGGCCCATCCTTTTTTTTCCAGAAAAAAAGCAGCAGTGAAATGGCTGTTATCATTTCGCGATTCCCTGGGGCTGCTCGTATTACTCCCTGTTCGCCGCCTTCGCCTGGACGAGGCTGCCGAACCTGCGCACCCAGCCCGTAAGGATCAAAATATCCCGGATCAGCAATGGGCCTGCCGATCCGGTTGCTCTCATACGTCAGTTCGCCGCCGCAACTCGGCCCCGTACACAGCGTGCCCTCGCCACTCTCGCCTACATACAGAAATTCAAAATATTCTCCTTCTAAAGGATTCCCGCAGCAGCAACGGAGGCGCTCACCAGGAGCAAGCCTCGAATGCCATACGCATCGGACAGTATGCGTCGCCACAAATTTTTTCTTGGCCTCAATACCGCGCAGTTTTGGGGCAGGCATGCGGAACCTCCGAAGTTACATCTAGTTATGACACAAAAGGCGAAACGCTGGCGCATTTGCGGCCAGCGTCGTCGTGGGATTGGAGCCCACGGCCTGACGAGCCAGCCGCCCGGATCAACTCAAGCGCGGGAGCGTATTTGAGAAAAGCATAGGCCCAGAAAAGGCAAAAGCCCCTGTGCTACCAACACAGAGGCTCATCTGCGGGGAGTATCCGCAAATTTTGTGGATTAACTCTAGCCAAAAGGCTTAGCGGCGTCAAGCTCCGCAGTTCTGTTTTACGCTCTTTTCTTCGGTCTGTCTGGGAGTATCAGACATGGAAACCTTTATCCCACGAGGTCGGATCACCGGCCCTATTCTGCCATCATTCGTGCTGCGGGAAAACATCTCTCCCGGCGCAAAGATGCTTTACGCGCTTCTTTGCAATCACGCCTCTGATAAAGATCACTGCTGGCCTTCCCATAGGTTTCTGGCCCAGGAGTTGGGCTACTGCGTTTCAAGCATCAAAAACTGGCTGGGCGAACTGGTGCGCGCCCGGCTGTTGGCCATCCGCCGCGCGGCCTATCGGTCTTCCACCTATGTGCTGCTGCGGCCCCGTACCGGGGCGGCGTCCACTGCCTCCGCCGCCCCGGTCAGGAGGGAGACAAACTTTGACTACCCCCAGGCAAACTTTGGCTACAGAAATAATTCTAGGAAAAATCTAGAAAAACTTCCCCCCTACCCCCCAACGGCTGAGCGGCATGATGGGGGCCACGGGTACGGACCCAGCCGGAAACGGGGTGGGTGGGATTTCCTTTCGGCCAATTCCATTTTCGAGCGCCTTTGGGCTGCCTATCCGCGCAAGGAGGCGAAAGAACTGGCCCGCTCCGCGTGGCATCGGCTCTGGCGGCATGGAGAGGTTCCGGTCCTGGATGTTTTGCTGGGAGCTCTGGATCGCTTCCGGGCTTCCGTGAGCTGGAGTAAGGAGCATGGCCGTTTTGTGCCGCAGCTCGTGAACTGGCTCCGTGGTCTGCGCTGGCTGGATGAGGTGCCCGAGGCCCAGGCGTCGCCGGTGGGTGAGCAGGCCACGACGCCGGAGAAAACGGAACAGGTTCAACGCTGCATGAAACGCCTGGAGGATCAGCACCGTGCTGATCCGGCCCTGGAAGCTGCACGGCCAGCCTTTGAGGCTTTCCTGTCGCGCTTTGCCGATGGCCAGCGGAAACGCGGCCCGGCCTGGGGCCTGTGGTCCTTGCTCCACCGTCAGGGCAAAGCCCCGCATGCGGGTGAGGCGGATACGGCGATGGGCATTCTGGATTTCCTCAAGGACTGGTCTTTCAGGCCCATGAAAGAAGCTGCGGCTTAGAAAAGCGGCATTGAGACGTGGTTATGCAATACGGCATGGGTTATGTGGAATTTCTATCCTTGAAAAAGGAGATAGAGGCAATGTTGTCCGACGGATACAGGTTTGCGGCAATATACAGAAAACTTGTTTCCGGAAAGAAGATAACAATGAGCTATACCACTTTCTCGCGCTATGTATCCGGTCGATATTTAAAAAAAGAGGGCAAAAAAGACGAAAATGCGGTGCCCGATTCTGGCAAATCGGCAACTGCGGCCCTTCCAGCGGTTCCAGGGCAAGCGAACCCCCCGGCCACGTCTGAGCAAGCGAGCCCCCCAGCCAGGAGCGGACCCCGTGTTGCCAGCGTTAAAACAAATGAATTTGGTAAGCTGGATACCGACTATGATCCCATTGGATTAGATAAGGAGAATCAATAAATGGCAACGATCCATTTCATTTTGCAGGGCAAGGGCGGCGTGGGAAAATCCATGGTCGCGTCCTTTCTGTATCAGTCGTTGCGGCATTTCGGCAAAGGCGTGATCGCCTACGACACGGACCCGGTCAATGCCACGCTGGCGGCTTTCAAAGAGTTCAATGTCACCACGCTCGCCATCATGAGGGACGGCAACATTGACGCCCGCAAGTTCGATGCCCTGCTTGAGGCGCTTGTAACCGCCCCGGAAGGTTCGCACGTCATCGTTGACAACGGCGCTTCCTCCTTCATCGCCCTGGGCGCATATCTGCAAGAAAATGATGTGCTGTCGCTCCTGGCCGATGCCGGGCACACGGTCTTTTTCCATTCCATCATCACAGGCGGCCAGGCCCTGGGCGATACGATTCAGGGACTTGTCCAGCTGGTGCGGGGCTTCCCCGATTCTCCGCTGGTGGTCTGGCTTAATCCCTTCTTTGGAGAAATTGCCATCGACGGCATGACCTTTGAGGATTTCAAAATTTACAAGGACCACTCGCAGCAGTTCCACGCGCTGATCCGGCTGCCGGAAGGCAACAGGGCGCTGATCGGCAAGGACCTGGAAGACCTTCTTGCCAAGCGCCAGAGCTTCGAGGCGGGGATCAACGGCAGCTCCACTTCCATCGCGGTGAAGGCCCGGCTGAAACGATACTGGAACCAGCTTCTTTCCTGCGTTGAGCAGGCGGATATTCTGTAGGCGGTGGCCTGAACCGTTGGCAACTCCAGGGAGAAAAGCCATGAGAATTTCTTTGTCGATGATTTGTCTTCTGACTCTTTCCGCTCCTCTGAACGCCCATGCCGGAACGGTATACTGCACCAATTGCAGCACGAGGGTGACGCAGGCCATTGAGAAGGCCACCAGCCTTGAACAACTTAAAACGCTGCTCAAGGAATACGACGAGGCTATTGAGCAGACCGCCGCCCAACTCCAGATGGTGCAACAGAACATCGAGCAGTACACCAATATGGTGCAGAATACCGTTATGCTGCCCGCGAACATTATTCGGAAGATTTCTTCCGAACTCTCCAAGGTCGGCCAGATCACGGGCGCTCTGAATACCCTGCGTAACGATGTGGCCGGGCTCGGCAATGTCTATGACGCCCTTTACCAGACTCAGGACGAGTTCAAACAACTGGCCGGTCTGCCCAAGAACATGCTTTCCCAGGGCGGCGCTACCTACCGGACCAATTGGGACAGTTGGAGCCGCCGGGTGGACGAGTCCACCAGGGCGACTTTCCAGCTCTCAGGAAGCCAACTCAAAGACCTGGAAGAATCCGGCGAACTGGAAGCCTACATGAATGAGCTGCTTTCCTCCCCAGACGGCCAGCAAAAGGCCCTCATGGCCGGGAATCAGCTTGCGGCGCTCCAGATACAGGAAGCCCGCCAACTCCGGGAACTCATAGCGACTAAGGTTCAATCGGACTTGGCGGGCCAGGTGAAGCGGGAAAAAGAGGAGCAGTATTCGGAAGAGATGTCGCGCGCCCTGCTGAACAAGGACGGCTTAAACCTCAAACCTGTGGATGATCCAGCGTTCTAGAATGTTAACGCAAATATTTCTGCGCCTCTTCTTCTGTAATACGGTTGTATATCCATTGCTTGCGTTTTCCACCTGCGGTTGGCCCTTCAAGTATAATTTTATCTTTATTCACAGATATAATTTTATAGTACCATGTATCGAACATTTCTTTAATTTCTTCATAATTTTTAAATTTTATAATAAATATATTATTTTTTTCTTTTACAAAAATTTTTTCAGGATTTTTTTTACCATGTCTAAATGTATTATTACTAATCATTATTACATCGTGTTTTCTAAGTAAATTTATTTCTTCACTCAACCAATAACCTTTTATATCATCAAATGAAGCAGAAATAGAATAACAAGGTGACATTATGAGCAAAATTAACGCTAAGAAAATACTTTTCATTATGTTTATCCTCCTGGCAGTTTCTATACTATTCTCTGATATAGCTTTTGCTGTTGATTCTGACATCATAAACAAAATTGTCAAGTCATTTGCGGATAAGACAGAAAAATGGACTGAAGTTGCAAAGAAATATGCAAAAAATCTTTTTTATTGGTGTGCTGTTTTAGAAATTGCATGGCTTGGCATCAAGATGTCCCTTGGTGGTGCAGACATCAGAGAAACCTTCAAAAATTTTTGCATCACCGTTATGACATGCGGATTTTTCCTGGCTGTCATCAATAATTATCATGAATGGTCACGCCAAGTTATTAGAGGATTACTCGCAATATCTGGAGAAATGGGCAATATCCAAAATGCTTCTGATAATGCCTTTAAGTTGGGATTAGATCTTTGCATTCAAATTTATGAAGTAATTGAAGATATAAGTATCATGTCGCAAGCTGCTATCCTCTTAGGCATGCTTGCTGCGCTGTTTATTGTAATTATCTGTTTCTGTCAGATAACGGCACAAGTTATTTTTATTAAATGTGAAGCGTATGTCGCCATGCTGGCCGCGTGTATCCTCGTAGGCTTCGGTGCGTCGTCATTCATGCGGGATTATGCAATGAACGTCCTTCGGTACATTCTGGCCGTCGCCTTCAAGCTCTTCGTCATGCAGCTCGTCATAGGCATCGGATACAGCTTCATGAAAGAGGCCATTACGCCAAAAGCCGACTTTTACACGGTGTGCATCATCATCGGCGTCGCCATCGTTCTCTATGCCCTAGTCAAACAACTCCCCGACACGGTGGCCGGGATCATCCAGGGCTCACACGTCAGCTCCGGCCAGGCGCTGACCTCTACGGTCATGGCTATGGGTGCAGGCATGATGGGCGCGGGCATGGCTATGGGCTCCGGCGTGGCCAATGTGGGCCGGGCCGCCCTAGCTGCCAAGGCCCAGGGCGCGGAAGGCGTGGGCGGCATGGTCAGGGGCACGGCCAGCAATCTCTGGAACGCCACCCGTGAAGCCGGTCATAACAAGGGAGAGCGCAAGGGTAGTGTCGCTTCATCGCTACGGGCGCGGATTGAAAGCGCGCGCACGGAAGCAGCCAAAAGTCAGGACAAAAAGGACTGAGCCCATGAGTAAGAAAAGTTCCCGGTTAATCTGGTTCGGCTCCTCGACTTGCCGGACACGCAAATAACAACTGAGCCTTGCGTGACTCTAACATAGGAGGTGAATCATGGAAACTACGAATGTAATATCGGAAGAAATAGACCTTAAAGCCATCATAGGGGAAATAGAGGAGTATTCAGATGAACAGGAGGAGATGGGTAATAAATTTATCGAAGACGGCGAGCGTAATTTAAGGAGAGGAATACTCATACTCAATATTTCTTCATCTTTACGAAGAGTAGTTGGAATTGGTATCAAAGTAGAATGCGAAGACGATAAAAAGAGTTATATTAAAATTCTGAAAAACTGCATTACAAACATCAAGAAAAACAAAGGAGAGAATGCCCATGTCTCAGATTGACTACCTGAAATTCAATGAGGAGCTTTTTGATCAACTTGAGCGCCTCGGCGATAAAAACCTGATCGGCAAAGCCATGAAAGCAGAGCTGACCCGTTCCCAAAGGCTCTGCCTCAAGGCGGAGCTCACGCAGCTGATCCATGAAAGCATGCTGCTGCATCAGAAGATCAGGGATGAGTCCCCCATGCTCTTGAGCCGCCATCCTGACATTGAAGATTGGTTCCAGTCTCAACGTAGATGCCTGGAAAGGCTGCTGCGCAACCTGGAACAATCCGACACGCTCCCAGCCGCCTAATCGCAAGGAGACAAACACATGGCCAGGAACAAGATCATCAATCTTAATGATCACCTCTTTGCCCAGTTAGAGCGCCTTGGTGACGAAAGCCTGAAAGGAGACGCCCTTTATGAAGAAATCAAGCGCTCGGCGGCTGTGACCAATGTTTCCGAGCAAATCATCAAAGGTGGCGACCTGATGCTGCGGGCAAGAATTGCTGCGGATAACACCATCCGAGGCGACCAAATACTTCCAGCCATACTTGGCGGGGACTTCGGCCCAGACTCGGATACACGGCAATAAGTTTGCGCAGCCACATGCTCCCAAAGCAATTTGAAAACATGTGGCTGCGTCAGAGCCTACGGTCAATCTTTTTCTTCACATGGAGTTATTCAATGCAGACGACCGCAAAATGGAAGGGTCACCAGAAGAAAGCCAAGTCGCATCTAAAAAAGCAATTGGAGCGGCTGGAGAAAGAACCGCTGGATGGAGAGAATTTACAGGCAGAGATTGACCGCACAAAGGCAATCAATAAAGCCACCAAAAAAGTTATATCTGTTTGCAATCTGCTTGCACGGGCTAAATATCAATCAAATAATCTTTTGATCGGAAGTAAAATATTGCCGGAGATTCTTGAGGAGTAATACAATGCCTAAAATTGTATATACACAAGAAATGATTGATTTTTTGAGGGACAGAGTAGATGAAATGAGATTTAAGATGCTGACAGACGCTTTTAACTCTCACTTCAATCTACATAAAACTGTTTCTCAGGTTAAATCATTGTGTGTATATCATAAAATATATAGAAAATGTCTTTATACGCAAGAAATGATAAATTTTTTGAAAGAAAAAATAAAAGAACTTTCATTTGATGAATTGGCAAAATCTTTTAATAAAAACTTTGGGACTCGTAAATCCCGTCGCACGATACAGACTGCATGTTTTCGATATGGGATTAAACGTGATCGATTTGTATTCACAGAAAAAATGACAAATTTTTTGAAAAAAAACGGAAAATCAAATTCACGGAATGAACTTAGAATTATTTTCAATAGTGAATTTAATCTGGACATATCATTGAATGCACTTTCACAAGCTTGCAATAGGCATAGAATTTCAACAATATTAACAAAAGAAAAGTTCACAGATGAAATGATTGAGTTTCTTAAAAATCATTCTGGGAATGATGAAATTAACTTCAATGAGCTTACACAAAAATTTAATACCAACTTCGGAACACATAAAACAGTTGTAAAGATAAGGAGCGCATGTAATCAGCGTGGGATAAAAAATGGGAGGATGTTAAAACCAATAGGTGCAGAAAAAATTTCAGAAGGTATAATTTTTGTAAAAGTGGCTCACCCTGATAAATGGAGGATGAAACATCATCTTTTATGGGAACAAAAAAACGGCCCCATACCAAAAGAATGCTGCATCATTTTTGCGGATGGAGACAAAACAAATTTTGCCGAGGATAACCTTCTCAAAGTGAGCCGTGCAGAGAATTTTCATTTGACACATCGCAAGTTAAGATTTTTTGATCCTGAATACACAAAAGCTGGATTAAATATTGTTAAAATATTGATCCAAGCAGAAGAACGCCAAAAGGAAATCGATGATGAGGAATCAAAGAAATAGAATCAGTCGGAAGAAGCCTGAATTGCTTTTAGACGACATTTACAATTCTGATGATCCGGCAATCACAGAATATCAGTCCAAAAAGTTAGCCGCTGGCGTGAACTTTGAACATCTCGCCATATATGTCGCCTGGAAGTTCAAGCACCTCCTCTCGCCCCAGATGCAGAAAATCCTTGAAGCCCAGCACCCAAGGCCGGAAAACGTTTAACAATTTTTATGTAAATATTTTTTACAATAAAAAATTATTTACATAAAAATTGTAACATATAGTGCTAAAAGATGAATAGCGGCAAATTCTACACAGACGAAATGATAGAATTTATACGAGAGAATGCCCCAGGGCTCTCTCAAAAGGAATTGACGGCATATTTCAATAACCACTTTTCCACAAACAAAACTGTCAAACAAATTGCCGCAGTTTGTGGAAAACATAAAATACGCAGCTATACAAACTCATTCTATACCGATGAAATGCTTAATTTCTTGCGTGAAAATATTGCAAAAAGCAATCACAAAGAACTGACAAAAGAATTTAATAAGAGATTTAATACAAATAAGACAGTTCAACAGATCGCATCAATATGCGCACGACACCGAATCCGCAGCATACGAAAAACAATTTATCCTAATGAAATGCTTGATTTTTTACGAAAAAACATAGTCGGCACAAGATACACAGATCTAACAAATATGTTCAATAGTCGATTCAATACAACTATAAAAGAAGATTCCATAAAGAGACTTTGCAATGAAATACTTGGAATTAAAAATATGCTTGGACGTACCGCATATTCAGAAAAGATGATTTCTTTTTTGAAAGAAAATGCCGATGGAAAATCCCATAAAGAGCTTACAGACTTGTTCAATACAACATTTGAAACAAATAAGACAGTCAAACAAATCAGGGGAATGTGCGCTAAAAATAAAATATGCAGCAATACAAAATCTTTTTATACTGAAGAAATGATCACGTTTTTGCGGAATAATATTCATATAAAATCTTGGGATAAAATAACTGAATATTTTAATACTGAGTTTTGCGTAAATAAAACAAAAAAAGAAATACAATATGCTTGTGGTAATAGAGGAATATTCCCACATGGTTTTTTCCAGCGTGGAGAGCGGCGGTCATTGGGAACTGAAATTATTAATGATGGCTATGTTTATGTAAAAGTAAAACATCCTGACGTTTGGATCGCAAAACACAGAATGCTGTGGGAACGAAATAATGGCCCATTACCAAATGGATATTGTGTTATATTTGCAGATTGTAATACAAGAAATTTTGATGAATCAAATCTAATTAAAGTAAGCAGAGAAGAGCTTTCATATTTAAATTCTCATAATTTAAGATTCAATAATCCAGAATATACAAAAGTCGGCATCAATATCGTCAAAGTCATTATCAAAACAAAAGAACGACAAAAGGAGTTAGACAATGAAAAATCAAAGAAAGAGAATCAGTAGGAAGAAGCCTGAATTGTTTCTGGACGATATTACGAATTCTGACAATCAGGAAGTGAATCGCTACATGAAAACGGCTTTTAATGAAGAAAATGGAAAAGTGGATTTCTCACTGCCTGAAGCACAAATACAAAGAGAAGTGGCTAACGCCCAGGAGCGCGCCCTGATCCGCCTCGCCTGGAAGTTCAAGCATCTCCTCTCGCCCCAGATGCAGAAAATCCTTGAGGCCCAGCACCCAAGGCCGGAAAGCGTATAACAATTTTTATGTAAATATTTTTTACAATAAAAAAATATTTAAATAAAAATATTCTTCCATATAAAAATAATTAAGGAGACTCCATGAAAAAACGCATTCTGTCCCTTCTCTGCGTGGCATTCCTCCTGCTTCCCCTGCTGATCAGCGTGCCGATGCCCGCGCATGCGGCTGTCTCCAAGGTTTTTTCCAGTCCGCCGGAGGGTTCTGATTTCGGTGATTGGATGGTGGTCACAGGGCCGGGCTTTGACGGGGCTTGTCTCAGTTACATGCTCGAAAACATTCCCATCAAGGCCGAAAGGCTTCAGATCGCGTTCCCGTCCTCCCCGGAGATGATTGAGTTCCACCAGGGAAAGATCATCCGCTATATGGGACTGATTTATGGCCCGTCTTCCGTGAATCTGAAAAACATCCGCAAGGTGAGATTCACGCCGGAAAGGCAGCCGAAAACCATGGGAGGCGACAAGGACAAGGCGATTGCCGTCTATTCGCTCAATACGGATATGGGCGACGAAGCCCTGACCATTGAGGCTCTTACCCTCTGGCTCAATGGCAAAAAATGCAAGCTGGACTATTCGGCGCGGGAAAAAGAATACATCCTGCGCTGCAAGTAATCGACCTGGACAGTCAGGAGCCATTCCATGAAAAAACGCATTTTAAGCCTTTTTGCAGCGCTGCTTTTCCTCCTGCCTCTTCTGGCGTCCTCTCCGATCCACGGCGCTGACGCCACCAGCTTTGACCCCACGAGGGTGGAGGTCAAGG
>NZ_JAGZUV010000122.1:0-2817 GCF_018379785.1 Desulfovibrio sp. | reverse complement strand
CTCCAGGAGTTCGCCCTCCTGACGGCGGCGACACGCGTATTTTTTGAAGCCCGTTTTCAGCTCCAGGGCGGCGGCCTGCCAGTAGCCCCGGCAGAGATGCCCGTAGAGCGCCGGATAGCCGGTGTGACTTCTGGAGGGAAACGGGCTGCCGAGCTGGTAGAACAGGGAGACAATGACGGCCTGCGCCTCTTGCGGAAGTTCGGCGAAGGGCAGGCCCTTGGTGTTCCGGTCATAGAGGTCGGCGGCGCGGCGGATGTAGTCGCCATGCACGGCGCGGTTCACGGCGTCGCACTGTGATTCGTTGATGGCCAGGGGGGCGTTGCCCAAGGCGGCCACGGCGGCCTGTCGCTTCTTGCCGAGGTAGGGGCGGAAAATGCCGATGAGTTCCGAATCCAGACCCATGCGGCGCAGATCGGCTTCACCCTGCTGCCCCAGGTCCAGGCCCGCGCCGATGGTCACGCCGGACTGGCCGACCGGTTCGCCGCAGTCGGCCGCTTTGTTGTGACCGTCGAAGTTCTTCCGTCCGCACGGGATGTAGGCGACAGTATGCCGCTCTTCCATGCGAGTCAGAAAGGCACTGATAAAACCGGTATGAACGGGCATCTGCTGCGCTCCTGCTTTCCACGGAACGTAGCACGGGTTTTCGGCCTGTTTTTGCAAAGTGTCATGCTTCCGGACCATGAGGGCGCGTCAGGGCAGATCAGGGCGCAAGATTCCACATTTTTTGAGCCGGAAAGTTGTTGACACGTTTTCGAATGCGCCCCTGTTTTCCAAGTTTGACATAATCCATAAACTTCTTGCTTCCGGTCCATGCGGACGCTTGGGGGCGCATGCGGGCGCGTTGGGACGCATCGGGGCGCGTCCTTCCCCTGCGAATTTCTTTTTTTCACAACTGTTATCTTTTAATTTCAATATATTACAATCAATTTTACGCTATCTTCCAGGTACATTTCTGTTTCCGAAAAAAGAAATTGGCGGGAGGATGCAAGGATAAAAAAAAGAGCGGGGTGTCCCGCTCCCGCATCCTCTTTCGTGCAAGACTATTCCTGTATCGGAATGTTTTCCTTGAACTCTTCCAGCCACTGC
The DNA here is from genome assembly GCF_018379785.1 of Desulfovibrio sp. Classification (GTDB taxonomy): domain Bacteria; phylum Desulfobacterota; class Desulfovibrionia; order Desulfovibrionales; family Desulfovibrionaceae; genus Desulfovibrio. The sequence goes on along the minus strand of NZ_JAGZUV010000122.1, from coordinate 1,731 downwards.
ACATGTATCCGCCACTGCGGCTTTTTCTGTCCCGTGGACATGTTCTTTGCCCGGAGTTTTTGCGTATTGATCAGGCGGCGGACGCTCTTCTCGCTTATGGAAAGGATTTTCGCCACTTCCGATATCCTAAGCCATTCCATAGCTGTGCACAGCCTCCATATGCCGCAGGGCCGACTGCTGGCAGCCCAGCTTGAACGACAGATATTTTTCCGTGCTTTCAATGCTCTTGTGGCCCAGGGCGCGCGAGGTTTCCAGCATGGGATTTATATTGGCCCCGCGTCGGAACTCGCGGATGAAGAAGCTGTTGGCCTGCTCGGCATAGGTCTTGCGCCAGGAATGCGTGCCCAGCGCGCCCAGATCCTCGTCCAATCCGGCGGCGCGCGCGGCCTGGTTGAAAATATGCCAGGCTTCGGCGCGGGTGATGGCCCGGTCGCCCATCTGGCTGCGGAACAAAAATTGCCGGCGGCCGAGATGCCCGTTTTCCAGAAGCCATTGCACCTGCCGGGCGATGGCCGCGCGGGCCGGGGCGGCCAGGTCAATGGTACGCCCGGCCAGGGCCCGCTTGATTGACGCCCTGGCTATCCGCACCCGGCGCACGACACTGCCCTTTTTCACCACGTCTGCCACGCGCAGGGACAGGGCCTCGCTGACGCGCAGCCCCGTGGTGACGCAGAGCATGTGCAGGGCCTGGTTGCGCAGCCGGTATCTGCCGGAATAAGCCCGGAACATGGCCGCGGATTCGTCGATGCGAAGGGGACGGCAGCCTCTCACGGCAAAACCTCCATGTGCGGAAAGTTACTGATCCGGTCGCGCGTCCACGCGGCAAAGCGCTGAAAGCGCGGGTCCGTATTGCAGGCGCAGCGGAAAAGCTGGATATATTCGCCCTCGCTGCCGTGCGCGTGGACAAGGACGCGGATCCAGCCGGGTAAACCGCGCGTGCAGTCCGGGCAGCCCTCTTGCGGCTTGCCGCTTGTAGCCCTGAAACGCTCCGCCTGCTGCTCCTTTTTATATTCCTCGTACAGGGCGTTGAGTTCATACCCCAGATTTGTGCCGCGCGTCATGCGGGCAGTGCGGCGGATGAACTCGTTGACCACCCATGCCGACGCCGGCAGCGGCATATGCCCGGCCACCTGATGCCAGGCTTGCAGGGTCGCGTCCTCCGGTTCGGGAAAGACGAAGGCCGCGCAGATTTTTCTGACGGCCGCGTCGAACTCCGGGCGGGTCATTGCGCGCCTCCCGCTCCCACGCCCTGAAATTGCGCCGTGAGTTCGTCAAAGCTGGGACCGGCCGACGGCCGCGCCCCGGCCCGGCGCTGTTTTTGGCGGCGCTCCGCCACGGCGTCGAAAACCCATTTGCGCATGGCCAAGTAGTGGGATTTGTACGGGTCGCGCTTTCTGCTGGCCCCCAGATGCTGGTCCAGCAGGGCGACGGCTTCGTCCGTGGCTTCGGGGCCGTAGTCCTCGCGCAATCTGGCAAGCTCCTCGGTCGTGAGCAGGACGTTGCCGTATTCGCCGTGGCGCTGTTTGGGGTCACCCTCCCCCGTCCTGACGGAGCGTGCGGGTGGACGCGCGGGCGCGCTCTCTTTCTCTGGGAGATTCTTGATAGGTTCTCTTAGAGATTCTCCCCGAACCACGTTCGGGGGTGGGGTGAACGTGGTTCGGGGGAGGGGTGAACCAGATTCGGGGGTGGGCCGAACCTCGTTCGGGGGTGCATCCTGTTCGGGGGTGAACG
>NZ_JAGZUV010000050.1:0-32139 GCF_018379785.1 Desulfovibrio sp. | reverse complement strand
ATTGCCACGCGCTATGATCGGTGTGCCCACACTTTCTTCTCCGCCATTTGCATCGCAGCTATTGTCATTTTTTACCTTTAATGAGTCCTGAGCCTAGTCAGATTCGAATCCCACCCCCTCCGCCATTTAAAGAAATTTCAGGCTGTTGCACACAATGTGCAGCAGCCTCTTCTTTTATGCCGCTTCTTCCCTCTGCCGGCGACGGCAGCTAAGTCCGTGCACGGCAAATCCCTCCAGCCGCAGCCCTGACGGCGTTCCTCAATGCGGCATAGTCGCACGGCATGACGTTGCACAGTGCCGTCAATCTGCTCAAGGATACAGTTTTCTGACTTCCGAAAGTCTTGTCGAGTTTTTCGGTGGCGACGGCATAAAAAGCCCACTGGCTCAGATCCAGAGGATTGATGGTCTTCTGGTCTCTATGCTTCAAGACGCAGAAAACATACACGTCAGCTTGGCGCTTTTTCTCTTCGGCGTATGCTGTTCCATCCCAATAACGCGTTTGCGGAATGTTAAAAGTAATGGTTGAAAACTTTTTTTGCGCCCATGACTGAATATATGCCGAAGTTTTGACCTCAATTCGTATTCCCTCAGGGGAAAGCAGATCAAAACTTTCCCAGGTCGGGCTGGTTTCCATATGGCAGCCGATAGCCGTCGCCACTATATATTCGGCCAGTTTTCCCCGCTCCGTATTGCCGACGAGATCGGAAAAGGCCCAGGCCCAAAAATCTTGAAGGGTACGCTTTGGTTCCAAGCCCACAAAGGATTCCTTGCCGTCTTTGCGTCTGACTTCCATCGCAGGAAACTGAGACATAACATCACCTATGGGTACGCGGGGTTTGGGCTCAACGTCCGGCGACAATCCGCCGCTTGAGCAAATGGACTCATACCTTTCCGTAACATGCCCGTCGTGTATGGTGAAGTCCGAACTTCGCCCAGGCCCCGCCCTTGACATCGCCGTCCTCTTCCACAAGCATGCGGGAAAAACCGCCACTGCTTGCGAGGACGCCATGACCTACGATCTTTCCTGCTTCAAAGCCTATGACATCCGGGGCCGCGTGCCGGACGCTCTCAATCCCGATCTGGCCCGCGCTCTGGGCCGGGCCGTGGCGGACGTGCTGGGCGCGCGTTCCGTGGTGCTGGGGCGCGACGCCCGCCTGTCCGGGCCAGAGCTGCGCGACGCCCTGGCCCAGGGGCTGCTGGCAGCCGGGGCGCGGGTCACTGATCTGGGCCTCTGCGGCACGGAAGAAATCTACTACGCCGCCGCCAACCAGCCCTTTGACGCCGGGATCATGATCACCGGCAGCCACAACCCGGCGGACGAGAACGGCTTCAAGCTGGTCCGCGCCGGGGCCGTGCCGGTAAGCGGGGATTCCGGACTGTACGAGCTCAGGGAGCGCGTGGCCCGGCTGCTTGAAGCGCAAGCTCCGCGGAATGCGCCCGCGCCGGGCGCGCTTTCCGGCGTGCGCCAGGCCTGTTTCAGGCCGGACTATCTGAACTGGCTGCTGGACTACAGCGGCGCGCGGGATGCGGCGGACTCGGGCAGGCCTTTAAAAATCGCGGCCGATGCGGGCAACGGCTGCGCCGGGCTGGTGCTGCGCGAGCTGGCCCCGTCCCTGCCCTTTGACTTTGCCTGCCGCCAGATGGAACCGGACGGGCATTTCCCCAACGGCGTGCCCAATCCCCTTCTGCCGGAAAAACGCCAAGCCACGGCCGAAGCGGTGCGCCGGGCCGGTGCGGACCTGGGCATCGCCTGGGACGGGGATTTCGACCGCTGCTTCTTTTACGACAGCGAGGGCCGCTTCATTGAGGGCTATTATCTGATCGGCCTGCTGGCCGGGGAACTGCTGCGGCGCTTTCCGGGCGGCAAGGTCATCCACGACACGCGGGTCTACTGGAACACGCGCGAAATGGTTCTGGCCGCCGGAGGCACGCCGATCATGGGCAAGACCGGCCACGCCTTCATGAAGGAACGCATGCGCGCCGAAGACGCGGTTTACGGCGGCGAAATGAGCGCCCACCACTATTTCCGGGATTTCGCCTACTGCGATTCGGGCATGCTGCCCTGGCTGCTCATCGCCGCGTTGCTCAGCCGCTCCGGCGCATCCCTGGCCGAACTGGTCAGCGAGCGTATGGCCGCCTATCCCTGCAGCGGCGAAATCAACCGCCGGGTGGCCGACGCGCCCCGGCTGATGCAAAAACTCCGCGACCGCTATGCGGATGCGGCCCTGCACGAGGACCGCCTGGACGGCGTCAATCTGGAGTTCGCGGACTGGCGCTTCAACCTGCGCATGTCCAACACCGAACCCCTGCTGCGCCTGAATGTGGAAAGCCGCGCCGATCCCGCCCTGCTGGAGGACAAGACCAGCGAGCTGCTGGGCCTGCTGGACGCGGAGGAAGGCCCCCCGGCTTAAGCCGGGGGGCCTTCAGAGCGTTGACAACGTCAACGCGACCAAAAATCAGGAGCGGGGCGCGGCTTTGCCGTGCCGTTGCGCGACTGGTTTTGTGCCTTTCCGCCCGGCGAGTTTTCTGAAAACGAGCCGATGGCGGCGCAAACACCGCGCAAGCGGGGTTTGTTGTCCGTCTGGCGGCACGACCCCGGCCTGAACCGGGGTCGGCGTCGCGCCTATTTTTCGGAAGCCCAGAGACTTTTCAGGTTATCGGCCAGGGCTTGCGCCAGCAACGCGGCATCCGAGCCCACGCCGATAAAGGTATAGCCCATTTCCCGCACGGCCGGGGCCAGGTCCGGCGTGGGCAGCAAGATGCCCGCCGCCTTGCCGTGCCCGCGCGCCGCGTCGGCAATGCCCCGCAGCGTCTCCATAAAGCGCGGATCCGCAAAACGCTCGGGCAGTTCCAGGCTTGCGCCCAGGTCCGCCGGTCCCACGAAGAGCACGTCGGCGCCCTGCACGGCCGCGATGGCCGAGCACTGCTCCACGGCTTCCGGGCTTTCAATCTGCATGACGCCCAAAAGCTGCCGCTGGGCGCAGGCGGCATAGCGTCTGAAGTCCCGTCCATAATCCGAGGCCCGCACGACCGGTCCTACGCCACGCATGCCCTGCGGCGGATAGCGCATGAAGGAGACAGCCTCTTCCGCCTGGGCCGCATTGTCGATGTTGGGGAACATGATGCCCGAGGCCCCCAGATCCAGCGCCCACTTGCACCAGACCCGGTCCAGTATGGGCACGCGCACAATGGGCACGGAGGGAAAAGCCGCCGCGGCCTGCAACTGCGGCAGCAAGGTCGCGGGGCTGCCTGGGGCATGCTCCACATCCAGCAACATCCAGTCATAGCCCGCGCCCGCAACGATCTCGCCGCAGATGGAAGAAGCCAGACTGCACCAGACGCCATACACGGTCTCCCGGTTCTGCACGCGGGAACGGATATACTTCATGCCTTGTCTCCTGCCAGCACGCGCCGGCACATAAAATGTCGATGCTCCTCAAACCTCGCCGCAGCCTTCGTAGCAACGATGGGTAGCTACAAAACGCGAAATGCAGAAAAGTTCCTCATGTCCCAGCAGCTCCGCCTTGGTGGGCTCGCCGGAAGCCGTACGCAACAGTGCCTCAAAAAGATCGCGGCCCAGAGCCTCCAGGGCCAATCCCTCGCTGAACAGCCTGCCGGCATCGAAATCCAGATTGGCGGCCATGCTTTTGAATAACAGAGGATTGCCCGTAATCTTCAGCACCGGTACGCCGGGGAAACCGGCGGGCGTACCCCGGCCCGTGGTGAAGGCTACCAGGTTCGCGCCGGAAGCCACCTGGCCGGTCACGGCTTCACCGTCGTGGCCCGGACCGTCCATCAGATAAAGGCCGTGCCCCCGTGGCGGGCAGCCATAGTCCAGCACATCCTGAAATTGTGCGTTACCGGCCTTTTTCAAGCCTCCCAAAGCCTTTTCCACCACATTGCTGATGCCGCCCTCGGCATTACCCGGCGACACCAGCATGCCCGTGCCCGCACCGTTGTGTTCCAGGCTGCCCGTGGCCCGATGCAGACGGCGCACGTTTTTATCCACACAGGTCAGAATACGCTCCGCCACGGCGGGATTGACCGCCCGGCGGGCCATGATCTTCTCCGTCCCGCACAGCTCGGTGATTTCCGTGAGCAGCGACGTGCCGCCCGCTTCCAGCAGTCGGTCCGAAGCCAGGCCCAGCGCCGGATTGGCGGCCAGACCGGAAAAGGCATCCGTGCCGCCGCACTTAAGGCCTAGGTTCAAGGCCGAGAGCGGACATTTCTCGCGGCTCAAGCGTGCAATCCCGACGGCCAGTTCCTGGGTCAGAAGCACACCCCGCGCGATTGCCTTGCAGGAATCCCCGACCTCTTGAATACTCAGGCTGCGCAGAAGCTTTTGTCGCTCAATGACCTCGGGTTCCAGATCCTCCAGGCGGATACGCTCACAGCCCAGACCCACAAAAAGCACGGCTCCGAAATTGGGATGCAGGGCAAGCCGCTTGAGAATATGAGCGGTCAGCTCCTGATCCGGACCTGGATAGCCGCAGCCCACGGGATGCGGAAAGGCCACGGCCCCCCGCACTGCGTCGGCGATGCGCCGGGCCACATGGTTGGCGCAGAACACCAATGGCAGCACAGCCACCAGATTACGGGTGCCCGCCTGGCCGTCCTTGCGGGGATACCCCATGAAATGCATGGCCTTTCCTCCTTACTCCACGGTATTCCGCATGTTGTGCATGTGTACATGACTGCCCGCGCTGATTACACCTCGCGCCAAGCCGATGACCTCGCCGTATTTGCGGATGGGTTCGTTATCCGCCAGAGCGCGGAGGGCGATTTTATGGCCGAAGGCAATATCCTCCCGCGCCGTAACTTTCTCCTTGTGTCCGGGCACGGCATAAAGCCCGCCTGCCCGCAATTCCCGCACCGCCACGCCCACGTTGTCTTTGACGTCCAGAATAATGATACATTGCTCCATGATATTTCCTCGGAATAGAGCGCGTTCACGCGCCGCGCCGCGCGCGTCGGAATGAAATGAACAGGGAAAGCAGGGCCAATATGATGAACAGCAGACAGAGCGGATGGGTAAACAGCGGCAGCAGGCTGCCCTTGCCCATGAGCAGCGCCAGGCGCAATTGCTTTTCCAGCATTTTTCCCAGCACCAGACTGATGATCATCGGGGTAACAGGGTAGTTGCATTTACCCATGACATAACCAACGACACCGAAGACAACCGCCGTCCACATGTCCACAATGCTGTAGCCCAGGTTGTAGCAGCCCACCGTGCTCGCCACGAGCACAATCGGCAGCAGATACTTTTTAGGCACCAACAGCAGCTTTGGCAAAATACGGTTGCCCATCAGCATCATGAAGACAAACATCAATATCGCATTGATCAGAAAAGCTATGTACACTGCGCTGACGAACTGCGGATTCTCGGTGAAGAGTAGCGGCCCCGGTTCCAAGCCATGCAACTGAAGGCCACCCATCAGTGCCGCGCTGACCACATCGCCGGGGATGCCCAAGGCCAGCATGGGGATCAACGCGCCGCCGATAACGGCGTTGTTGGCGCTTTCCGAAGCCAGCACGCCCTGGATGTTGCCCTTACCGAAGGATTCCGGCTCCGGCGACGCCTTCTTGGCTTGGTCATAAGCCACAAAATTGGCCAGACTTCCGCCGATGCCCGGCAGAATGCCGATGCCCACACCGATCAGGCTGGAGCGGATCAGATTGGGCAGGCCCCGGATGAACTCTTGCCAAGTAAAGCGGGAATCGTCGGCAACACGCAGTTTGTCGCCCATGATGCGAACGGCTTGGTTCTCGCATTCCCGAAAGACTTCAGCCACCACGAAAAGTCCGATCATGGCCGGCACGGCGTTGATGCCGCCGGAGAGAAAATCCAAGCCGAAAGTATTGCGCGGCATTCCAGTGATCGGGTCCATGCCGATAGTGCAAATGGCTAGGCCCAATATACCCACAATACATCCCTTGAAGATGGAACCGCCGGAAAGGCTGATCACTGTGGTCAGGCCGAAAAGAATGACCGCCACGTACTCAAAGGGACCAAACTGAAGGGCGAGGCGGGCCAGTTGCGGGGCAATGGCCACCAGAAAGCTCCAGCCGGTCAACGTGCCTACCAAATTAGCCGCAATGCCGGCTGTCAACGCCTTGCGGGCTTTACCCTGCTTGGCCAGAGGAAAGCCGTCAAAGGCCGTGGTGATAGAGGACGGCGTCCCGGGCATGCCCAGCAGGATAGCGGAAACAAGCCCACCGGATATTCCGCCGATATACACGCCGATCAGCACGGAAATACTGGCAACGGCGCTCATTCCGTAGGTCATGGGCACCAACAGAATCACCGCCAGCGTTGCGGTCAGACCTGGGATAATTCCGAAAAGCAATCCCAGTAGCACACCGCCGGAGAGCAAAAGCAACGTGAAAAGATCCGTAAAGTGGGCAAAAGCCCCAGTCAGAGTCTCAAACATGCGCGTAGCCTCTTGGTATGCTTGGGATCAGAACAGATACGTCGTGGGCAGATATATTTTGAAGACCTTAAAAAAGGCCTCAATGACGCCAGTAACAATGCCCGCGTAAAGCAGGTTTTTCAGCAAGACTGCGCGCTCGGTGCCGCCGCCCAGAAAACAGGGCATGATGCAAAGATAGATAAAGGTGCTGATGATAAAGCCAAACCAAGCGATGCCGGCCACATAAGCCACAGCCAGCGCAATCGGCGCCACCGCGTGCCGCAGCTGTGGGAAGGCGTTACCCTCCGAAGACGCCGGTTTTCGAGTGTGCCACAGGCGTAGCAGAGCCCCGAGGCAGGATGCGGCCAGTAGAAAACCGATGATACGCGGATAGCCGATAGCGCCCAGATAGTCTTTTTGCAACAAAAAAGCCGGTTCCGTGGCCCCGAGTGCACAACAGAGGCCGAACAGGGCGAACAACGCGAGCAGAAGGGATTCAAAACATTTCATCCGTTTTTCCTGTGGGAGTGCCTGGGCGGCGAGGGAGGGAGCCCGCCGCCCAGGCTGGAAAAGCGGCGAACGCCGCCACATCCTTACTTGACGATGAATTTCACGATGTTGCTGGTGGTCTTCTCATCTTCTACAAAGGCCTTGGCCCAGTCTGCGGCATCCAGAAAACGGCCTTGGGCTGTCTGCTGCGCGGCGAAGGCTTGAAATTCATCGCTGTCCACAGCCTGCTGCAGAGCGTGGGCCAAAATCTTTCTAACTTCCTCAGAGGTACCGCGGGGAGCGAAAATACCGTTGCGCAGTATCAATGTATTTTTCAACCCCAGATCGGCGGCATATTGGGGCGCTTTAATGCCGGGCAGCTTGTCATCGCCCATGACCAGCAGCACCCGCTGTTCACCGGCCATAACGAAGCGAGCCATGTCAGCATTAGGGGCCGTACGCATATCCACGCGCCCGCCCATCAGGGCGGTCACTGCCTCATTGGCACCGTCAAAAGGCATAATCTCCACCTTATCCTGAATACCGGTACGAACCAGCACGTCCAGTAGGGCCAGATGCGCCACGCCGCCTAAACCCGGAATAGCAATGCGATACTTACCAGGTTCTTTTTTCACAGCCTCAATGAACTCCGAAATGGTCCTGAAGTGCGAATCAAGATTGACCACCAGGGAATTAGACATCTCAAGGGCTTGGCCGACCATCTCGAAATCGTGCCAGCTCATGGGAATTTGCCCTAAGGCCTTCATGGTCACGAAGGCCGAATGATGCAGCAGCAGAGTATAACCGTCGGGTTTGGCCCGCATGACATTACGCAGGCCTTCCAACGTATTGGCACCTGGGATGTTAATCACGATGACCGGCTGGGACAGCAGCTTTTTCGCCTGGATGACTTCCGCCAGCTTACGGGCGGTCAGGTCGCTCTGCCCGCCAGCCTTGTACGGAACGATCAGACGGATTTCCTTGTCAGGATATGCCGCCAAGGCCGCCGGAGCGTGACTCTCGATCAGGAACAGACACAGAATACAGGCCATGAACGTGCCTATACGTGTACTCATGACAACAACTCCAAAGGTAGATGATACGAAGGAACAGCCTCTGCCGCTTCAGAATATTCTTGGTAAAGCAAAAGGCATACCAAAATAAATAGGTAATATTTCAAGGTGATTGAAATATTTTTCAGCCCTATCTTTGTTGCATGCAACCAAAACAAGCACTATATGCAACTATGCAACACAAAGGAGACCGTTATGCCTGACCCCACGCCGCGCATTCTTTTCGCCGCCCCCGACGAAAACCTGATCCAAGCCTTTTATAAGGCCGTTCCCAAAGACGAGCATAACGTCCTGGCCCTGAACGTCCTGGATCAGCCCGCCGCCACTGTAGTAGAATACGCCAGAACATCCTCCATTGAAGTGATCATCAGCCGGGGCGGCGTGGCGCAATTCCTATGCGAGGCCCAGAAGGGCGACCCCGATCCCATCCCTATCGTCCAGATCCAGGTGACGTCGTTCGACATCATTGACGCCGTGCGTGAGGCGCAGAAAATTTCGCATAACATGGCCTTCATCGCCTACCCCAACATGCTGGAAGGCGTTAAAAAGATCATGGATCTTTTTGATCTGGATCTGCGTTTCGTCGCCCGTTCCTCACCGTGGGATTGTCTGGAAGCCATTTTCACCGCCCTGGAATACAAGGCAAAAGTGATTGTGGGAGACGCACGGGTGGTGAAAATGTGCCGGGAAAACAACATCCCCTGTATCCCGCTCAACTCTGGCGAGGAAAGCCTACGTCAGGCATGCAGCGCAGCCCGGCGGCTCATTGAAGCACGCGACGACTCTCGGCGGGAAACGCGCCGTATGGCGGCCATTCTGGATCAGCTGGATCTGGGGCTGATGGCCTTGGACCGCGAGGGTCGCGTACTTTACAGCAACGTGCTGGCGGACAGCGTGGCCGGCGTAGGCAAAAAGCAGCTTCTGGGACTCGACATACAACAGATTCCCCTTTTCCAAGGCCATGTCGCACCTTCCTTCTTTATGGGGAGCATGAGTAGAGCCATGGTCACCCACGACGAAGACAAACGAGAATACGTGGCCTGCTGGAAAAAAACTGAATCCGAAACATTCGGCATCGGCGGAGTCATCACCCTGAGCGTCCGGCCGGAGGGGCCGATCCGCCCCCAAGCGGATCGCAGCAATGGAGGAGACCGGGGACATGCTTCCCGCTTTTCTTTTGACGACATTGTGGGCACAAGCCAAGCGCTGCAAAAAGCCAAGGCCAAGGCCCGCAAATACGCTCAAGCCGATGCCGCCGTACTTTTGCTGGGCCAGACCGGGGTAGGCAAGGAATTATTCGCCCATGCCATTCACAACGCCAGCCCTCGCCGGAATGAACCCTTTGTAGCCGTCAATTTGGCGGCCCTGCCGCCTACTCTGATGGAAAGCGAAATCTTCGGCTATGTACGCGGCGCGTTCACCGATGCCCGGCGCGGCGGCAAGCAGGGCGTCTTTGAATACGCGGGCAAGGGCACCGTCTTTCTGGACGAAATAGGGGAAATTCCCCTGGAAATGCAGAGCCGCCTGCTGCGCGTGCTCCAAGATGGGGAATTCATGCGTCTGGGCGATGACAGAATCGTCAAGGCCAACTGCCGGATCATCGCGGCCACTAACAAGGTACTGGAAGATGCCGTGCGCCGGGGCTCTTTTCGTGAAGATCTCTATTACCGGCTGAATGTTCTGCGCCTGGATATTCCCAACCTGAACCAGCGCCGTGAAGACGTTCGGGATCTCGCCCAGACTTTTCTAAAAAAATTCTGCGTCAAATACGGCAAAATTCCGGGCAGGATCGCGGCCAGGACTATGAAGTTTTTGCAGGAATGGGAATGGAGCGGCAATATCCGCGAATTGCAAGCCATCATTGAGCGGCAGGTGGTGCTCAGTGAGGAACGTCGCGTCCATCTGGATGAAGCCGAGCTGCGTGACATCTTGAAAGAAAGGGTTCACGCCGTTCAGGCAGGTGCCCGATCCCGTCGCCTGCTCAGCGATGAGGCCATTCGGCTGGCTATAGAAGAGCAGGGAAATATCCATGCGGCGGCGGCCGCTCTGGGTATACATCGCACCACACTCTGGCGGCGGCTGAAAAAAAGCGGCCAAGCCTGAACGCGGAACGGATACAGAACTCTGGTTCCCTGTTACATGAATTTCCCGCGCGGAAAGAGATCGTCGTTGTGTTAGGGTTCCTGCGCCAGAATATGCGCGCAGGCGGCGGGCAGGTCCGGCAGCACAGGCACTTGCGGCGCTATCGCCCGCGCCTCCGCCGCCTCACGCTCCCCCCAGCCCGTGCGCAGCAGCACGGCCCGGCACCCGGCGGCCAGTCCGGCCTGGACATCGCGCAGCCGATCGCCGACCATCCAGGAGGCCGCCAGATCAATAGCCAGATCGCGGGCGGCGCGCAGCAGAAGGCCGGGCGCGGGTTTGCGGCAGTCGCACGGACCGGTGATCTCCGGCAGATGCGGGCAGGAATACCAGGCGTCCGGAGCCGCGCCCAAAGGAGCCAGTCGGGCATCGACCCAGCTCTCCAGGGCGCGCAGCTCCGCCGGGCCGAACATGCCCCGCGCGATGCCCGACTGATTGCTGGCGACCACCAGCAGCCACCCGGCGGCCTTGAAACGGGCCAGGGCTTCGGGCACGCCGGGCAGCCAGCGCCAGTCTTCCGCGCGGTGCACGTAGCCCGTATCCAGATTGAGGGTGCCGTCACGGTCCAGAAAGACCGCGCGACGCAGTGCAATGCTCATGCGCCCATGCTACCCGCCCGGCGGGGCCGGGTAAAGCCTGCCGGGAAAGCCGTTTCTATTTGCTCACAGGACGATTGTACTCCGCATCGCTGACCTTTTCATGCCACACGGCGTTTTTGCCGTCCTTCACGCCGGTGAGCGCCATGTGGGTCATGGCGACATGGGGCGCGGCGCCGTGCCAGTGGCGCACATTCGGGGAACAGCGTACCACGTCTCCGGCCCGGATTTCCACAACCTTGCCGTCTGCCGTGCCGGTCAGCCCCACGCCGGAAGTCACCACCAGGGTCTGCCCGGCGGGGTGTTCGTGCCAGGCCGAGCGCGCGCCCGGCTCAAAGGTGACATAGGCTCCAGACACATTGGCGGCCTCGTTGGCCGGGAACAGGGGATCAACGCGCACCGTGCCCGTGAACCAGGCTTCCGGTCCCTTGGCCGAGGCCTGCGTCCCGGCGCGAACGACGCTCTGCCCGGCCTCGGACGCGGTGTCGGCGGCCCGCGCCGCGCCCACGGACGCCCCGGCCAGCGCAAGGACGAAAAAAACGACGGCAATACGTTTCATGAGAATACTCCTTTGCAGCGGATTCCGGGAAAAGCTCCCTTTTCGGCAATACTAGCCGCCGGGCGGGCGGGACGGAATATCCGATCCTCGCAAAAAACTGCCTGATCCTTTCGGCGGCGCGAAGCCCCACATCGGCAAGCAATAGTCATGGTTCTTTCCTCCGGCTGCCGGGAGCCTTGCGATGTCCCGGACATGGCACAAAGCAAAATCCGCGATGCCAGAGAGAATCAGGCAAAAAATAAAGAGAATCGTCTCTAGGCCGCTCCGGGGGAACAGCCTAAAAAAACAAGAAACGATCTTGCAAGGAGCATGTCCATGACAAAGCACAGCATTCTCCGCAACGGCACGCAGCCCTCAATCAAGGGGCCGGAGGCCTGGTTCACGGGCACGGTGCGCATTGATCCGCTCTTCCCTTCCCACGGCTCCGCACGGGCAGCCGCCGCATCCGTCACGTTTGAGCCGGGCGCGCGCACCGCCTGGCATACCCACCCGCTGGGCCAGGCCCTGATCATCATCTCGGGCATGGGCCTGGTGCAGAGCGAGGGCGGCCCCATTGAAGAGGTGCGCCCAGGCGACACGGTCTGGTTTCCGCCGCACGTCCGGCACTGGCACGGGGCCGCGCCGCACACGTCCATGACGCATATTGCCGTGGCCGAGGAAGAAAACGGCACGGCCGTGGATTGGCGGGAAAAAGTCACCGACGCGCAGTACGCCGGGCAATAGGGCCGCTCCCCCGGCCCGCTGAAATTCAGCAAGGAGAACATAGCCATGAACAAGACCATTCTGGTGCTGGCCGCCAGCCCGAGAAAAGGCGGCAATTCCGATCTGCTCTGCGAACAGTTCGCCCAGGGCGCACGCGAAGCGGGGCATACGGTGGAGACTGTCTTTGTACGCGACAAGGTCATCAACTACTGTCTGGGGTGTGAAACCTGTCTGTCCAATGGCGGCAAGTGCGTGCACAAGGACGACATGGCGGAAATCCTGGCGAAAATGCTTGCCGCCGACGTTATTGTCCTAGCCACGCCTGTATATTTCTACGCCATGGACGCGCAGTTGAAGGCCCTCATCGACAGGTCCGTGGCGCGCTATACTGAAATTACAGGCAAGGATTTTTATTTTATCGTGACCGCCGCCGACAAAGACCGGAGCATGGTGGATCGCGCCGTGGAAAATCTGCGTGCCTACACCGCCTGTCTGAGCGATGCGCATGAAAAAGGCGTGGTCCACGGCCTGGGAGCCTGGAAAAAGGGCGAAATCTCCGGCAGCCCGGCCATGCGCGAAGCTCGGGACATGGGCCGCGCCGTCTAGGAGTTGGCCCTCATTAACGCGCCTGCCGCAAAGCTGTCTTTTCCGTGCGGCGGCGTTGCAAAGCGAAAATTGGCTTCACGGTATTTCAATGCGGCTTTGCCCAATTTCCGTTTTGCACCATGCCGCAGGAAAAGCCTTGCCACATTGCCGGATTCGAGCCACCTTGGCGCGACGGAGGCCGACCCCGTCGCTTCCATGCAATCGCAGACTGTTGTACCCCGTCCCTGCCCGGAGCGCCCATCGTCCGGCACGGCCCTTGAATCCCGGAGAGTCGGGCATGCCGCTTGGAACACAATTGAAGGGCCTTCTTCTGGCCCTGACCACCGCGCTTTTCTGGGGCACGCTGCCCATTGCGCTCAAGCAGGTGGTGACCACAGTAGACCCTATGACCATTGTCTGGCTGCGCTTCAGCACCGGCGCGCTCTGGCTGTGGCTCTGGCTGCCCCGCGGGGACGCCCGCCGCCCCCGGTTCAGCGTGTACGAAAGGCGTATTATTCTGCTGCTGGGCATCGCGGCCGCCGGGCTGGGCGGCAATTTCGTGCTGTTCAACGCCTCTGTGGCCTATCTGAGCGCGTCCGCCACCCAGATCATCGCCCAGGCCGGGCCCATGCTCCTGATGCTGGGCAGCGTCGTGGTGCTGCGGGAGCCGTTGCGCCGCATCCAGGTCAGCGGGATCGTTGTCCTGTTTCTCGGATTCGGGCTCTTCTTCAACGAACGCCTGGCTGACCTCCTCCGCTTCCGGGAGGGCTACGGGCTCGGCCTGGCGCTCGGCCTCACGGCCGCCGTGGTCTGGGCCGTTTACGGCGTGACCCAGAAAATTCTGCTGCGTGAAATGGCCCCGCCCAGGATCATGCGGGTGCTCTACACCGTCTGCGCGCTGGCCCTGGCCCCCTTTGCCGCGCCGGGGAGCCTCCTGCGCCTGGACGCGCTCCAGATTGTCTGCCTGGCCTACTGCTGCCTGAACACCCTGGTGGCCTACGGGGCGTTCAGCCGGGCCATGGCCTGCTGGCATACGGCCAAGGTCAGCGCGGTCATCACCCTGACGCCCCTGTTCACCCTGGTTTTCGCCAAGCTCTTCCATCTGCTCGGACCGGCCTTTTTTCCGGCCGACCCGCTGAACTGGCTGAGCTACGGCGGCGCGCTGGTGGTGGTCTGCGGAGCCGGGCTCATTGCCGTGGGCCCGCTGCTGCATCCCCTGGCCTTGTTCCACCACCGTTGAACCCCACGACGAAAAGCACAGGGCGCGCAAATCATCGCCGGGATGATCTGCGCGCCCTGTTTGCGTCAGGCAATGGCAGTGCGTCAGATGCGGATGCTGTCGCGGATGTCTTCCAGGCGGGCCTTGGCGAACATCAGATAGGACAGGATCAGCTCGCCGGAGTTGAAGGACGAGGTGATGTAGAGCGGGTCATAGGTGCAGATGCGGTTCAGGCAGTCCATGGCGGCGGCCATGTTGCCCTCGTTGTTCTTGGCCCGGATCTCGGGATACAGAACATACAGGGTATTGATGAAGTCCCGCAGCACCAGCGCGATGCCCTGTACTTCGTAGATGCGGTTGTCCAGCTCATAGAAAGGCATGTTCTGGGCGTTTTCCAGCAGGCCCAGGGCATAGCCCAGCATGTTCTCGCCCGTGACCGTGACAAAGGAGGCGTACAGATCGTCGGTGCGGCAATTGTAGACGCCCGTGCCTTTGTCCAGCGAGTCTTTGTACTGTTCCAGCAGCTTGAGGCCCTTTTTGTAGGAGCCCTCGGCCGAGGGGAACATGAAGCTGCGCGGATCCATGGCAAAACTGTTGATGCGCGCCTTGTAGAGGAATTCGCTTTCGCGGTCGCTGGAGCCCAGCTTGGCAATCTGGCTGGAATAGAGATCCAGCAGGAATTTTGTGGCGTGGTATACGCCGTACTGGCGGTAGGCCCGGTTATCCAGCACGAAACGGTTGAAGATGATGTCGTTGAAGCTCCAGCCGAAGGGGGAGTTCAGTTCGTAGCGCAGTTGATGAGTAATGGCGTCCAGCAGGATTTTGCCTTTTTCATTGTCGGAGAGCTGGTCGGCATTCTCCGGCACGGCCACGGGGTCCGGGAAGGTGGTGGTGTCCACCATGGCATAAACGCGCTGCAGGCCCCAGACCACAACCAGAATGCCCACCAGAAGGCAGGCCTGCACGGCCAGGGTTTTCAGCACAACGCGCATTTTCAACACAGTGGGAAGTTCAGGCAGCTTCATGAAAAAAATCCTCGCTTGAGAGACGGTGACGTGCGCCGCTCCGGCTGAACGGCATCGCCTTATCATATAGGACATATCGGCCCATGCGGAAGGGGTAGGGCTGAAAAAAACTCGGCACGGCACCTGAAAATCCGGCTTCCGCGCCGGACGCATCACGACAAAAGGGCCTATCCGCAACGGATAAGCCCTTTCGGCAAATCTGGTCGGAGCGAAAGGATTTGAACCTTCGACCCCCTGCTCCCAAAGCAGGTGCGCTACCAAGCTGCGCCACGCTCCGAATGAAAACCCCGCGTCGTGGCAAACGGACGCGGGGCAAATGTATGGGGCGAAAGATGGGACTTGAACCCACGGCCACCTGGGCCACAACCAGGTGCTCTACCAACTGAGCTACTTCCGCCACAGGGAGATTTCTATACGCGGAGACCGACCGTTTGGCAAGCAATTTTTCCAACGGGCGACTCTGGATTTTCTTTAGAAAAAAATCTACGCTGACAATGTTTCCTCGTCACGGACGGCCCCGGCATTGCCCGTCCCAACAGCCCTCTGGAGAATTATGGACAAGCTGGTCATTGAAGGCGGCGTGCCGCTCACCGGCAGCATCGACGTCAGCGGTTCCAAAAACGCCGCCCTGCCTATTCTGTTCGCTTCCATCCTGCTGAGCGAGCCGGTCACATACACCAATGTGCCGGATCTGCGGGACATCCACACCACGCTCAAGCTGCTGGACATGCTGGGTTGCCCCTGTTCCTATCAGGATCAGCGGGTTCAGGTGACGCCGGGCGATCTGCGGCCCGAAGCCCCTTACGACCTGGTGCGCACCATGCGGGCCTCGGTGCTCTGTCTGGGGCCGCTGCTGGCGCGCATCGGCCAGGCCCGCGTGGCCCTGCCCGGCGGCTGCGCCATCGGTGCGCGCCCCGTGGACCAGCACCTCAAGGGCCTGGAGCAGATGGGCGCGCGCTTCGAACTGGAAGAAGGCTACATCATCGGCCGCTGCCGCAAGCTCAAGGGCGCGCACATCACCTTTGACCTGCCCACGGTGGGCGGCACGGAAAATCTGCTCATGGCCGCCGTCCTGGCCGAAGGCGAAAGCATTCTGGAAAACGCGGCCCGCGAACCGGAAGTGGTGGATCTGGCCAACTTTTTGCTGGCCTGCGGCGCGCGCATCGAGGGCCAGGGCACGAGCTGCCTCCGCGTGCGGGGCGTAAGCAGCCTGCACGGCGCGGAATACGCCGTCATGGCCGACCGCATCGAGGCGGGCACTTTTCTGGTGGCCGCGGGCATCACCGGCGGCGAACTGCTGCTGCGCCACTGTCCCTTTGCCGAGCTGGAGGCGGTGATCCTCAAACTCCAGAGCATGGGCATGGACATCACGGCCACGCCCGACGGCGTGCTGGCGAAGTGCGGCTGTCCCCTGCGCGGCGCGGACATCACCACCCAGCCCTACCCCGGCTTTCCCACGGACATGCAGGCCCAGATCATGTCCCTGATGTGTCTGGCCGACGGCGCCAGCGTGGTGGAGGAAAGCATTTTCGAAAACCGTTTCATGCACGTGCTGGAGCTGATGCGCATGGGCGCGCAGATCAAGGTTTCCGGGCACACGGCCATGGTGCGCGGAGTGAGCCGCCTGACCGGCGCGCCGGTCATGGCCTCGGACCTGCGGGCCAGCGCGTCCCTGGTGCTGGCCGGTCTGGCCGCGCGCGGCGTTACCGAGGTGCGGCGCATCTACCATCTGGATCGCGGCTACGAGCGTATTGAAAACAAACTCAACGCCGTGGGCGCGCGCATCCGCCGCGAAGCCGAGTAAGCTCGATTCCGGACAGGATCTTGAATACATTTGCCCGGCACAGGAAATAAGCCGCACCCGGAGGAGGAACACTATGCGACGTCTGGCCTTTGTTCTGCTGCTGGCCGCCCTGGCGGCCCTCAACGGCTGCGCCTACAGCGCCTACGGCCTGTATGACGACCAGCGGCTCATGGATACCATCACCGACGACAAAACCCTGGCTACCAGCATCAAGACCGCGCTGATGGACGAAAACTTCAGCGGCGGCTGGTCCATTGCCGTCTATTCCTACTACGGCAACGTCTTCCTGGTGGGCGAAGTGCCCCAGAACATGCAGGGCAAGGCCTTGGCCATCGCCCGCCGCTACAAGCCGCGCTCCGTGACGCCGCACTGGTTCTCTCCGGCCAAGAGCGACACCAGCAACTTCGCCCTGGCCGCCTCGCTGCGCACCGACCTGATCGGGGCCAAAGGCCTGTCCTCCACCCGCATCGACACGGAAGTCAATGCCGGGCGCGTGGTTCTGCTGGGCGTGGTCAAGGACGACGAGGAAAAACAGATCGCCATCCGCACCGCGCGCAAGGTCAAGGGCGTGACCTCGGTGACCAGCTATCTGATGCTGCCCCAGCGGCCGGGAAAAACCC
Organism: Desulfovibrio sp.; assembly: GCF_018379785.1. GTDB lineage: Bacteria > Desulfobacterota > Desulfovibrionia > Desulfovibrionales > Desulfovibrionaceae > Desulfovibrio. Next base: position 14,918 of record NZ_JAGZUV010000050.1, on the reverse strand, counting down.
CCGCGGAAGCGGGCAAAAAGGCGGATCAGGAAGGCGTGGGCGAGCGGGACCTGCCCCCGGCCCGGACTCCGGCCCAACAGCCCGCCCAGAGTGCGCCTCCGGCGCAACCCAAGGCCGCGCCGTCCCAACCGGTGAACATATAAGCCCTGAACAACGCCGATACGTGGAGGGGACGCGGTTATGGCGCGTCCCCTTTTCATTGCGGTTTCAAAAACGGAGCTCCAAGAGGGCCGCGCCCCCTTGGCCGCCGAAGGGCGTCACCGTGTTCGGCGTCAGAGCAGTTCAACGTTTGAAATGCTCTGACTACAGAAATCAGCCCTTCCGCAACGCCCCGCCCAGGCGACGCACGGCGGCGTCCGGTTCGGCATCCAGCCTGGCCCAGGCCGCAGCGGCATGGGCCAGCACCCGCCCGACCAGGTCCAGGGCGTCCTCCGCGCCGTCCACCCAGATGCTGACCGCGCCGTGCAACATGAGTCCCGGCCCTTCCAGCGGGCCACGGATGCCCAGCACCGGCACCCCGGCTCCGGCGGCCAAACCCACTTCCACTCCGGCATCCTGACCTGACGCGCCGTAATAGATCACCAGGTCCGCCGTAAGGCAGGCATTGCGGCAAAACGCATAAACCTGGCCGCCGTCCCGGTCCGTATCCATCCAGATGCGGCGCTCCGCCGGGGTCAGGCCCGGCGGGGGCACGGCCTTTTCAGTCCAGTCCAGCATACGGCAGCCCAGGGCGCGCAGTTCACGGCCCAGCAGGCGAACGCCGTGCTTGTGTTTGAAGGAACCGGCCACGTAAATGGTCAACGGGGCTTCGGAAGCAAATTCAGGCAAAGGCATGCAAACCTCAGAATTCAATGCCGGGCGCGGCTTTGACGCCCACCCGCCAGGGATGTTTGATCTCGCCCATCTCCGTGACCAGATCCGCCTCCCGCACGACCCAGCCCGGCGCGTTGCGGCCGGAGAGCACCAGATGGCAGCCCGCAACGCGGGTTTCGGCCATGAGCGCCTCCACTTCCTGCCGGGTCAGGATGCCCGCGTCCAGGGCGTAGAGGCATTCGTCCAGAATGAGCATATCGGCCTCCGGCACGCGCGCGCGCGCCCAGGCCAGCACGCGCAGAGCGGCGGCCCGATGGGCGGGGCGGTCCTCTTCACGGCGCAGAAAGCCTTCCCCTCCGGCCAGAAAACGCGGGCCCAGCCATTGCGCCAGCATGCGCTGCTCCCCGGCCTGGCCGTCCCGCTTCATGAACTGGCCGAAGGCCACGGTCATGTTCCGCCCCAACGCGCGCACGGCCTGGCCCACGCAGGCGCTGGTCTTGCCCTTGCCCTTGCCGGTATAGACCAAAATCACTTCCAGACTCCGGGCAGAGCAGCCTTGCAGGAAGGGCATTGCCCCGGCGCGCCCGATTGCCGCGTCTGCCAGCCCCGGCGCTCAATGGCCGGCGCGCCGCAAGCCGGACAAAAGGTAGTGCCGCCCAACGCGCTGGCCACATTGCCGATGTACACGAAATGCAGGTCCGCTTCCCGGCCGATGCGCCAGGCGTCCTCCAGCCGGGCCGGCGGCGTGGAAGGATGCCCGGCCATGCGATAAGCCCCGTGAAAGGCCGAGAGATGCCAGGGCGTATCCGGACCCAGTTCGTCATGCACAAAGGCGGCCATATCCCGTAGTTCGGCTTCGCTGTCGTTACATCCCGGAATGACCAGGGTAGTCACTTCCAGCCACCAGCCCAGCGCCTTGATGGCCTTCAAATTGTCCAGGACGGGCTGAAGGCGGCCGCCGCAGTACTCGCGGTAAAAATCGTCGCTGAAGGATTTCAGATCCACATTGACGGCATTGACCCGGCGGCGCAGGGGCAGCAGAAAGTCCTCGGCCATAAAGCCGTTGCTGACCAGAATGACCCGCATGCCCATGGCCTGGGCCAGCCCGGCGGTTTCATAGACCTGCTCGAAAAAGACCGTGGGCTCGTTGTAGGTAAAGGCCATGCTGCGCGCGCCGTGCTTTTCCGCCAGCCGCACCAGGGCGTCCGGCGTGACGCGCTTGCCGGGCACCATGCCGTTGGCCGGTATGCGCGCTATCTGGTAATTCTGGCAGAAACGGCAACGGAAGTTGCAGCCCGCGCTGCCCACGGAAAAGGTTTTGCTGCCCGGCAGGAAATGGTAGAGAGGCTTTTTTTCCACCGGGTCCATCTGGGCGCTGGTGACCACGTCCCCCACCAGGGAAACCATTTCCCCGCCCAGGTTGACCCGCACGCCGCACAGCCCCTTGCCGCCTTTTTTCAGGCGACAGGCATGCGCGCACAAGCGGCATTGCACCTCCCCGCCGGACAGGGGCTCCCAGAGCATGGCGCGCATCTCAGCGCCCTCCGGCGCCGCGTCCCGGCAGTCCGGCTCCGCCCATGCCTCCCGGTCCCCCCAGTCCCGTGGACGGCGCGATGTTATTGCGCGGCGCCGGCAGATAGCCCGGCGCGTGCGGCCAGGGCCGCGTATTGGACGGCGGCCGCCAGCCCGGCGGCATATGTCCCTGGGGCGGCGCCGTGCCCTGCCAGCCCGGTTGCTGCCAGGGCGGAACAGGCGAGGGCCGGGGGGGCGTGGGATGAGGCCACGGTCCCGGATGCGGGCCGGGATTGGGGTGCGGACGCGGCGGCGGGCCGGGAGGATATGGCGGATACGGCGGCTGCGGCCCGGGTCCCGGCGGATAGGGCCGATTGTCGCCGGGGTAGATCTGCGGGGCCACGATGATCGGCGTGTTCTGTTCCGGCTGGGGCTGGCGGGGCGCGATGACCGAGGTGATGATGTCCCCGGTTTCAGGGTCCCGCCAGGTTCCGGCAAAACCGTTATACCCCGCGCTGTCGTTGGTGGAATTGTATACGTCGCCGTTGTGCACGGTGGAATTGTTGTATTCGTTGTGCACGGACGGATTTTGCGGCGCGGGCGCGGGAGCAACCGCTTCCCCGTTGCGGGACGCGCTGTCCGCCCTCCCGGCGTTGCCCGCATCGGGCGAACCCATAGCCCGGACCGGCACGCCCGGCCAGAGGCAGAACGCGAGCCAGAGAAGCAGAACTATATGATGACTACGCATAAGACTTTCCCGTTTTGTCCAACTAGAATAGTTACCCGCCTTCCCGCAGCTCGCGGCAAGGAGTTGCGGACAAATCCTTCGGAGCGGTTGACGCATAAAAGGCGTTGACTCTCCTATACCAGCGGCGGGCGGCCCGGTCCATGAAAAAAGAGACTTGGGCTTCAGAGAAAAATTTGCTATTCAATGGAGATTAAAGGAGGCGAACAGCATGTCCAGCGAGCGCGCGAAAGCCTATACCCAGGCCGGCGTCAACATTGAGGCGGGCAACGCCCTGGTCGGACGCATCAAGCATTTGGTGGCGAGCACCCAGATCAGAGGCGTCATTTCCGACATCGGCGGTTTCGGCGGTCTGTTCCGCCCGGACCTCAGCGGCATGAGCGAACCGGTGCTGGTCTCCTCCACCGACGGCGTGGGCACCAAGCTCAAGCTGGCTTTCACCTTCAACAAGCATGACAGCGTGGGCATCGACCTGGTGGCCATGAGCGTCAACGACATTCTGGTTCAGGGAGCGACTCCCTTGTTTTTCCTGGATTATTTCGCCACCGGCAAGCTGGACGTGGACACGGCGGAAACCGTGGTCAGCGGCGTGGCCGAAGGTTGCCGCCAGGCCGGTTGCGCCCTGCTGGGCGGCGAAACCGCCGAAATGCCCGACATGTACGCGCCCGGTGAATACGACCTGGCCGGTTTCTGCGTGGGCCTGGTGGACAACGCCAAGCTCATTGACGGTTCGGGCATTCAGGTGGGCGACGTCCTTGTGGGCGTGGCTTCCTCCGGCCTGCATTCCAACGGTTTTTCCCTGGCGCGCAAGGTTCTGGCCCGGAGCGGCCTGAAGCCGGACGACGCCTTTCCCGGCGCGGACGGCGCCAGCGTGCGCGACGTGCTGCTGACGCCCACCACCATCTATGTGGAGGCCGTGCGGCCCCTGCTGCGCGACATGAACGTCAAGGGCATGGCCCATATCACCGGCGGCGGTTTTTACGACAATATCCCGCGCGTGCTGCCCTCCCAGGTGGAAGCCCGGATCAATTTCGGCAGTTGGCAGCTGCCGCCCGTCTTCCACTGGCTCAAGGACGCGGGCCAGCTCTCTTGGCCGGAGATCCTCCAGATTTTCAACGGCGGCATCGGCTATGTCCTGGTATTGCCCGCCGAACAGGCCGAGGAAGCCATCAACCGCATCCAGGCCTTCAATCTGCGGGCCTGGCGCATCGGCGAGATCGCCCGGCGCGCCCAGGACGGCGAGCAGGTTGTGGTCAATTTTTAGAGTAGCTCACACTTGAACCGCTCTAAAACACAGGTCAGGAGGACACGGCCATGAGTTGCCTGGGCAATGTGATCTGGTTTTTGCTGGGCGGCATCTGGATGGGCCTGACCTGGTGGTTTTTCGGCGTGCTCTGTTTTCTCTCCATTGTGGGCATTCCCTGGGGGCGGGCCTGTTTTGTGATCGGCGAATTCGCCTTCTTTCCTTTCGGGAAGATGCCGGTATCGCGCGACGTGCTCACCGGCCGGCCGGACATCGGCACCGGCCCCTTCGGCACAGTGGGCAATATTATCTGGCTGTTGCTGGCGGGCATCTGGATCGCCATGCAGCACCTTATCTGGGCCCTTTTCTGCGCCGTCACCATTATCGGCATCCCCTTTGCCTGGCAGCACGTCAAACTGGCGGCCCTGGCCCTCTGCCCCATCGGCAAGACCATTGTGCCCGTGGCGGTGGCCGAGGCGGCGGAACGGGCGGCCGCCGAGGAGCGGGTACGGACCTCCCGTTCCTAGGTTCAGCCCTCATTAAAACGCCGTCCGCGAAAAACCGAATTTTTTCGGGCGGCAAGGCGCAAAGGAGAAATCGGAGCCTGTCCGGAGAAATCGCTGTCGCTATCCGTAAGCCGCTTTGCGGCAACGGCTACCGCATTGAACATACCGCGAGGTCAATTTCTTTTTTGCAACGCAGCCGCCTTTTTTCGAACGGCGTTTTAATGAGGGCTGCGCCTGAACCTGTCGCACTTGGGATTTTCGCAAAACATCCGGCCAGGCCAGGCTGCGGAAGTCTCGCGGGTGTCGGCCCACGCCGCGCCCGGCGCGGCTTCAGAGCGTTTCAAGATTGAAATGCTCTTATTCCCGTTCTCCCACCGGCCGCATGTGTGACAACGGCATTGGCAAAGGAACGTCATGATCGAGCAGAACCGGCAGCCCTTTCCCCTCTTTTCCGAACCGCCGCAGTTCCGTCGCCCTGGTCCGCCCCTCTACGCCCAGTTGGCGGACGTGCTGCGCCAGCAGATCGAAACCGGCGTGCTGCCTCTGGGCATAAAGCTGCCCAATCTGCTCCGGATGGCCGAGATTTTCGGCGTGGCCCGGGTCACCGCGCGTCAGGCCGTGCAACTTCTGGTCATGGAGGGCCTGCTTACCGCCCGCCAGGGACGGGGCATCCATGTGGCGCGCCAATTGCCCGCCCGGCCCTATGAAAATATGCGCACCTCCTGGAAGGCCATGGTCAAGCGCATCGAAGGGGCCAGCGTGGAGCTGCTCGACGCGGCCGACGTGGACGACTGCCCTCTGCTGGCGGCCTGGGAGCTGCCTTCCGCGCCCGCCTATCATTATATGCGGCGCGTGCATATCAAGGACGGCGTGCGCTTCGCCTACATCGAACTTTATCTGGACAGGATCATTTACGACCAGGCCCCGGAACGCTTCAACGCCACCACGGTGATCCCGGTCATGGACGAACTCAGGGTCAACGTGTCCAAGGCCCGGCAGGAGCTGACCATCGGCGGCGCCTCGCCGGAAGTTGCGCAGCATCTGGGCATTGCCTGCGGCGCGCCCGTGGCCCTGGTGCGGCGCTATGCCTGCGACGACTCGGGCAAAGCCATTTACGCCGCCCTGGTAGTGCATCCCGGCGACAGGGTGCGCTTCGACATTGATCTGGTGCGTTGAACGCGAAGAACGCCCCATACGAGAGAAGCCCGCCGGTATCCGCACCAGCGGGCTTCTCTCGTATGGGGAAGGATTATAGGGCATACCGGCGCTACAGAAAATTCCGCTTTCCGACGCGCGGGAAAGCAAAAGGGCCGCAGCGCCGATATGCCTCAGGCCGTCCGCAGGGCGACGGAGGGCCGGCCCCTGACCTGGCGGAGCCATTGCGCGGCCAGCAGGGCCACAACGCCCAGGGTGACCAGCACGCAGACCGGCGGAGCCAGATGCGCGCCCCAGATGGTCAGCCAGAAGCTGGCCAGCATAACCACGGCGGAGAGGGTGTAATCGCGCGCGGTAAAGGGCCGGGCCATGGCTCCGTACAGCAGGGCGTCCAGGCTGGTCAGTCCGGTCAGGATGCAGACCAGAGAGCACGCTGCCCAGGCGGCATTGCTGAAATCAAAGGAAAACAGCGGATTGTAGATGATCAGAAAAGGCAGGATGAAGCCGCTCAGCGAAAGGCGGAAGCCGTGTACGCTGGTGAGCGCGTAATTGCCGCCCGAAATGCCCGTGGCCGCCAGGGAGGCCAGGCCCACCGGCGGCGTCACCGCCGCGATGATGGAGAAGTAAAAGCAGAACATATGGGCCCGCAGCAGGTCCACGCCCATGGGCGTCAATGTGGGAATGATAATGATGGCGCACAGGGCGTAGGCCGCGGCGGGCGGCACGGCACAGCCCAGAATCAGGGCCACGACCATGGTGACCAGCAGGGCGATGAACAACTGCCCCCCGGCCAGAATATGGATGAGGCTCGCCAGCTTGCTGCCCAGGCCCGTGGAAATGAGCGTCTGGGCCACCATGCCGATGAGCGCCAGGGAGATGCCGATCTTGGCGCCGGTCACGGCCCCGCTGACCAGGGAGCGGACCAGCTCCCGGCGGCCGGGGCGGGTGTCCTTGATGGCGAAGCCCGTGATCAAGGTGACCACACTGGCCCAGAAGGCCGTATTGGACGGGCTGTAGCGCATGAGCAGCATGGCGAAGATCAGGCCGATGGGCAGTACGAAGACCGGCAGCCGCCGCCGGATCAGGGCCCAGTCCACGTCCATATGCACGATTTGCAGATCCTTGCGCACCGACAGGAACTGCACGCCCACGGCCACGGCGAAATAAAAGAGCACTGCGGGCAGAATGGCGGCCAGCATGACCACGGCGTAGGGCCGGCCGATGAAGGTCGCCATCATGAAAGCCGCGGCTCCCATGACCGGAGGCATGAGCTGGCTGCCCGTGGCCGAGCAGGCCAGGATGCCCCCGGCCTCGTCCACGGAATAGCCGGATTTGTTCATGTACGGCAACACAAAAGGCCCGGTGATCGCCACGTTGGCCACGGGCGCGCCGGAAACCATGCCGATGAGCGAGTTGGAAAACACCCCGGTGAGCCCCGCCCCGCCGCGCAGCCTGCGCCCGAGGATCTTGCCCAGCTCCATGAGCAGGCCTTCCACCTTGAAGATGCCCAGCAGCGCGCCGAACACCACGAACATGAAGACCTGGTCCGCGCTGATGGACATGAACAGCCCGTACAGGCCCGAAAGGCCCACGCTGAGCATGGAAACCACATAGTCAAAGCCGAAGGCCGGATGGTAGAGCGGTCCGCTGAACAAATGGCCGAAGAAAAAATAGGCCACAAAAACCACGGCCACCAGCAGCAGGGGCAGCCCCCAGCACAGCCACGTGCCCAGGGCTGTCGCCAGGATCAGACAGAGCCCGGCCAGCAGCGCCGCCCGGGTGGGGAAGCCCTGGGACATTTCCAGCTCTTCGATATTGCCGTAAACGTAGACGCAGCAGGTCAGGGCCGCCGCCAGGCAAAGATACAGGCCCACGGCCGCGAGACGGCTTTTGGCCTTGATGGCGTAGCTCATGAAGACCATCAGGAAGAGAAAGGCGAAGTGGATGGTCTGGTGTTCCCACTGACTGAAGTAGAGGTATTGCGAGGCCACGGCATGGTAGACCACCATGGCGAGTCCTCCGACGGTCAGAACGGCCTTGGGCAGGGAGACGTTTTTCATGGAGGAACCTCCGGGCGGACGGGTCGGGCGAGCCGGGGCCGTGACGGCGGCTCCGGACAATACGGCGGGAGAATTACAGGATCCCGGCTTCCTGATAGGCGCGCAACGCGCCGGGGTGGATATTCTCCGGGCTGAAGCCCTTGACCAGCCCGGCGCGGCTCATGAGCCCGCCCAGGGCATGATATTTGCCGAAGGCCTCAATGTTTTCGATCATGGCTTTCGCCAGGATGTAGGCGTATTCCTCGGGGAAATCGGGATGGGCGAAAAGGCCGTGCAGGTCCGCGCCGATCCAGATGGGAGCTTCCAGGCCGTCCACGGCCTTGGCCGGAACCTGAATGGGAAAGAGCCGGATGTCCTTGGCGGCGGTTTTTTCCACCGCGTCCCTGGTCCAGTCCAGATGCGTGAGTTCCCGGCCGGAGGCCAGCACTTCCACAGTCTGGGGCGCGGGCGAGAACTTGCCGGACACCGGGTCCATGTAGCCGCCGATGGTGGCCGCGTCCACCTGGCCGTTGACCAGGGCCGTGGCCGCTTCGGAGGTGCCCACGAACTGGATCTTCAGGCTTTTGTAAAAGTCGTCGCCATAGCCGTTGCGCAGCAGGGCGTCGGGTTCATAGCCCCAGATGACCTGGGGAATGCGGCCCATGGCGATGCGCTTGTCCCGGAGGTCGGCCACGCTCTTGATGTCCTTGTCGCCGGTCACCAGCCAGGTGGCCGTATAGGTATAAATGCCGATGAGTTTGAGGGGCGTGCGCTTGGCCGGGAAGGGCTTTTTGCCCTGCTCCGCCAGCCAGTTGATGCCCTGGGAGGCCGTCACCACCGTATTTTGGCGCGCGGCGGCGTCGGCATTGAGTTTGTTGACGTTGTAGGCCTGGCCCGGCGTTTCCGCGTGGGCGATGCTCAGGGGATAATTGCCCTGGTTGACGATGCTCTCCAGAGCGGTGCCCAACACGTAACTGCCGGTGCCGAAGGGCGTGCTGAGCAGATGGATGACCGTTTTTTCGGCCGCGCGGCCCGGAAGAGCGGCACACAGCGCGCCGGCCACAAGACAGGTCAGGATAAGCGTCAGGCGTTTCATGGAGTCTCCTTTCCAAGCATGGAACAAATTAGAGCAGTTTACGCTTGAAATTATCACTTAACGGCGAAGTACATTCGCCTTGCAATAATTTCGCGGTGCGGATTTTCACGGAAAATCCGCACAGAGCGTTGAGATATTTTCAATATCAAACGCTCTAAAGCACGTAACACTTGAAATGTCCTGGCGGGGAAGGCGTCAGCGGCAGCGCGCATGGAAGGTCAGCAGCTTTTCCACCGCGCCCATGTCCGGGGCGACGCCCAGGCCGGGTGCATCACTCAGCAGAAAGCGCCCATCCCTGAGGCGCGGAAAAGGAGCGGCCAGCAGCTCGCGCAGGGGATTGGGGTTGCAGTCCACTTCCAGCAGGCCGTCGCCGCCCACGGCGGCCAGCAGGTGTGCGGAAGCCAGCAGGCCGATGCCGCCGCCGAGATAGTGCGGACAATAGTGCAGTCCGGCGGCCAGGGCCGCGCGCGCCACGCGCAGGCAGCCCGTGAGGCCGCCCCATTTGCAGACGTCCGGCTGGACCACGCGGACGGAGGCGGCGGCAATGGCCCCGTCAAAGGCCGCTTCGCCGCGAATGTTTTCTCCCGCCGCCAGCGTGAATCGGCTGGCGGCGGCCAGAGCGGCCCACTCCGCCGCCGGGCGGTCGCAGGCCAGGGGCTCCTCCACCCAGAGCAAAGGATATCGGCGCAGGCGCGGCAGGGCCTCCAAAGCCTGTTCCAGCGTCCAGGCCTGATTGGCGTCCGCGGCCAGACGCTCGCCGGGCAGCAGGCTGCCCAGGGCCGCGCGGATGTTGGCCTCGTCCTGCTCGCGCCCGAAACCGATCTTGACCTTGAAAGCCCGGTAGCCTTCCTGTCGCGTGCGGGCCACGGTTTCGGCCACGCCGGGATGATTGATGCCGCTGGCATAGGCGGGCATGGCCGTCATGGCCGCGTCGCCCAGCAGCGCGTGCAGCGGAACCCCGGCGCGGCGGGCGGCCAGATCCCAGAGGGCGATATCCAGACAGGCCAGAGCCTGGTCCATGGGGCCGGGTTCGTCGGCCTGAAGTCGCAAAATACGCAGCTTGCGGGCCACCTCGCCCACAAGACCGCCGGGGTCGCGCCAGGATGCGCTCAAGGCCGAAGGCAGAACCGTTTCGGCCAGCAGTCGGCCACGGTGTTCGGCGCCGCAGGAGGGGAAATTGCACCAGGCTTCGCCCCAGCCGCACAGGCCGTCCTCATCCTCCACGCGCAGCAGCACGGCGGGCCTGTCGTGCATGACGCCGAAGGAGGTGCGCACCGGCGCGTCAATGGGCGCGCGGAAAACAAAAACCTCAGCGTGTCGCAGGGGTGCGGTGGCCGGGATCTCCCGCATGGGGCCTCCTTGGCTTGATGTAAAAATTGATATCTAGGTACTAACCATAGTATCAATTTTCTGTCAACAGTCTTTATATATAATTATAAATAATTAGTAAACTATTATTTGATACATGTGCCTGCCGCCCTGCTTTCAGGCGCGCGTATAGAGCATTTCAAAGTTGAAATGCCCTGTACGCGGTCAGGGCCGGAACGCGCCCATGTCATTGACATGGGCCACAAGCCCCGGCAGATCCCGGCCGGACGTGAACGGCCCGGTCTGTTTGCGCAGGCCGGGCCGTAAAAGGAGGGTTGAACAAAAAAACGGGCATCAGAGCATGCGGCACTTGAACCGCTCGTTTCCGGCGAGCAAGGCCCGCCTGCTCATGCGTGAACTGCTCTAATGATGATTGCAGCCGCCCTTGCACAACTGTTCCGTGCCGAAGGGCTGCAATTTGCCCGCGGCAAAGGCCTTCAGGGCATCGCCCACCGTGGCCTGCCCGGCATTGTGATAGACCGTGACGCCCGCGGCCTGCATGGCGCTGAGCGGGCGCATGCCCATGCCCCCGGCCAGCAGGGCGGTGACCCCCTGCCGCGCCAGTTCCTGCACGGGCTGGAGGCAATTGCCGTGCTCATGCCCGCTGTTGGGCAGCACGCGCACATCGCTGACGGCCCCGTTTTCCACGCGGGCCAGGGTATAGACGTCGCAGTGGCCGAAGTGGGCGCTGGGCGCGGCTTCCAGCCCGCCGGGCGCGTCCGAGGGAACGGCCACCAGAATGGATTGACTCATATCTAGAGCTCCTTGCGTTTCAGATGTCTCCACCAGGGCGCAGACGCCGCCTTCAATGCGCAGGGCATGTCCCTCAATGAGGGCCTCGGCCACGCAACGGCGCGCCTTGCGCAGCAGCCTGCCGAAGGTATGCCGCGAAACGCCCATGCGGGCGGCGGCCTCGTCCATGTTCAGATCCTGATAATCGGCCAGGCGCAGGGCTTCCAGTCCGTCCACGGAAAGCCGGCATTCCGCCAGCTCGCTCATGGGCACGCCCCGGGGCTTGAAATAGGTCATCTTGGGCAAGGCGGCCACACGGCGACAGTGGCAGGGTCTGGGCATGGACTTCTCGTGCTGGTGGATAAGAATCAAAATGTAATAAAAAATGAGTAAGGACGGCAGGGAGCTTGTCAAGGCGCGACGGACCGGGAGAAAGACTCCCGGCCCGCGATTCAGGGATACTGAAAGACCGCTCAGACTTCCGCCAGAAGACGGAGCAGGCGGCGGCCATCCTCCGCGCCGGGCGTCAGGGGCAGGCAGTCCAGAATGCCCAGGCCTTCCATGGCCTCGTGAAAGGCCTCGGGGTCCAGAGCGCTGGCAACGGCGGTATGCGTCCGGGCGTCGATCATCAGCAATTGCATCACGCTGCGCCGCACGTCCTCGTCCGGAGCCGGGTCCAGCAGGATCAGTCGCGGCGGATCGGTCCGCAGACGCGCCTTGCAGGCCTCCAGATCCGCCACTTCGCTCAGGCCGCAGCCCCCGGCCCGCAATTCCTCCGTGCAGGCCCGCCAGGCTTCGGGACGGCGGCTCACCAGCACAACATTCATATTCTCCGCGTTGGGCATGACGGTCCGCCTAATGCCGGCCGCCGCCGCAGGTGTGTTCCACGGTGAAGGGCGTCAGCTTTCCTTCGCTGAAAGCCTGCACGGCCGCGCCCACGGTGGGATAATTGCCCGCGAAGTAAACCTGGATGCCCATCTGATTGAAGCCCATGAGCGGGCGCATGCCCATGCCCCCGGCCAGCAGCGCGTTGACTCCGTGCTCGGCCAGATACTGGACGGGCGCCAGGCAACCGCCCTGCTGGTGCGGCAGGGATGGCAGCGTGGAATGCCCGGTCACCGCGCCGTCTTCCAGCTCCACGATGGTGTACAGGTCGCAATGACCGAAATGCATGCCCATGCCGGCATCCAGGCCGCCGGGCTGAACCGAGGGAACGGCCAGAATGGTCTTGCTCATGTCGCTATCCTCTGTGTACAGGGTTAAGGTTTTCGCGCCGTACCGGCATTGCGTCGGCCAGAGCGCGCACGCGCTTCCAGATGGACGCCAGCACGGCGGCAAGGGGCGTATCTTCCTCAGTAAGCGCCCGCCGCCGGATCATGGCGCGGGTCGCCTGGGGATCAAAGGGTATTTCTCCGGTCAGGCTATGGCCCTGCTCGACGGCAAAGCGCCGGATGGCTTCGGCCTCGGCCGGGTTGAGGTCGACCTTGTTGATGACCACGGCCACGGGTATGCGAAAGTGTCGGCAGAGTGCCGCCACCCGCTCGAAATCATGCCGCCCGGAGGGCGTGGGCTCCACCACGGCCACGGCCAGGGACGCGCCCGCCAGTGAGCTGATCACCGGACAGCCCACGCCCGGCGAGCCGTCACAGAGAATCAGCTCCCGCCCCTGCGCGGCGGCCAGCTCGCGGGCCTGCTGCTTGAGCAGGCTGACCAGGCGGCCGGAATTCTCCTGTCCGGGCTCCAGCCGGGCGTGCACAAAGGGGCCGAAACGCGTTTCGCTGATCCGCCAGAGGCCGCAGCGCCGCTCGGGAAAATCAACGGCCCGTGCCGGACAGAGGGCGCGACATACGCCGCAGCCCTCGCAATCCAGGGGGTCGATGACAAAACGTCCGTCCTCGTTGCGGACCGCCCCGAAGCGGCAGAGGTCCGCGCAACGGCCGCATTGGACGCAGAGATCCTGCACGATTTCCGCCGTATGGCCGGAAATGAAAACTTCCTCCCGCTCCACGCGCGGGTCCAGCACAATGTGCAGATCAGGCACGTCCACGTCCAGATCGCAGATGACCGCATTTTCGGCCAGATGGGCAAAGGCCGCGCAGACCGTGGTCTTACCCGTGCCGCCCTTGCCGCTGATGACCACAATCTCACGCATGACGCACCTCCCCGGCCTGCTGGCGCAACGCCGCCCGCAAGCGGCAAAAGCGCTCCCGCCAGGCCTCGGAGTCCAGCACCGGCAAGCGTCCGCGCGCATAGCTCTCGGCGGCGGCGCGCTCAAAAGGCAGCTCGGCCAGAAGAGGCAGCGCCCGCTCCGCGCAGTAGGTGCGCAGCAGCGCGTCCCCGGCCAGGTTGTCCGGCATGCCCGCGCGGTTCATAATCACGGCCAGCGGCTTGCCCAGGCGGCTGAACGCGGCGTGCGCCAGCCGGAAATCATGAAAGCCGAAGGGTGTGGGTTCGGCCACCAGCACGATCATGTCCGCCTGGCGCGCCACGGTCATGGCCGGGCAACTCACGCCCGGAGGCGCATCCAGCAGCACGTCGGCCCCGTCCTGCGCCAGCATGGCGGCCAGGGCATTCTCCAGCCCGCGCAGCAGCGGCGGGGTCATGGCCTCGCCGATCCGGCTGCGGCCCATGAGAAAACGCGCCGTGCCGTCCAGCGCCGTGCCGGACTGCAATGCGCCCAACTCCCGGCGTCCGATGCCCAGCGCCCGGGCTTCGCACACGGCGAAACAGCCGCCGCAGCCGTGGCACATGTCCGGAAAAATCATGATTCCCGCGCCCAGGCGCGCAATGGCCTTGTAGGAGCAGATCTCCCGGCACGCGCCGCAGCTGGTGCAGCGCTCCTTGTCCAGTACGGGCACTTCCAGATAGACGCTTTCCGGGGCCGACAGCTCGGGATGCAGAAAAAGGTGCAGATTGGGCGCTTCCACATCCGCGTCCACGACCAGGCAGGGACCGTCCCAGACCGTGGCCAGGGAAGCCGTGACCGTGGTCTTTCCGGCCCCGCCTTTGCCGCTTGCCATGGCTATACGCATTTCAGGCCTGCTTGTTGGGAGCATCGGCGGCTGTGACGCCGCCTTCCAGATAGCAGCGCACGGCTTCACGCACGCTGCGGCCGTCCAGATCCTGATAGACGGCAATATCCGCCGCCCGCAGGGCCGCAAACGCCTTGGGCCCCACATAGCCGCTCAGCACGGCCCGTATCCCGGCTCCGGCCAGACGTTCGGCGGTTTCAATGCCCGCGCCCTGAGCCAGAATCTGCGAGGCCCCATTGTCCAGGTATTCAGCGGCCATGCTGTCCGTGTCCACCAATACAAACCCGGCGGCTCGGCCGAAGCGGGGGTCCACCATGGAATCCAGGCCCGGACCTTCGCTGGAAACGGCAATTTTCATACAGAGACTCCTTTTCGCGGCACGACATGAGAGCCACGCGATATTGCTCAAATGAGCATAATCTTGCAGCCTGGAATGTCAAGCAGCGAGCAAAAAAATTGCCTGTGTCCTGCCTGCCGCATCCAAGGGATCAACTCTCTTAAAACCGGGAACACTTGCGGGCAAACAAGCGGAGGGATGAAAAGGCGGCTTTGCAGCAGCGCTTTTAATGAGGGCTGAACCTAGGCTCAGGACTCATTAAAGGTAAAAAATGACAATAGCTGCGATGCAAATGGCGGAGAAGAAAGTGTGGGCACACCGATCATAGCGCGTGGCAATT
>NZ_JAGZUV010000049.1:0-24693 GCF_018379785.1 Desulfovibrio sp. | reverse complement strand
AAAGATAGAAGGCTGTCGCCAGCAGAACCGACAGCACAAGCAACAGCGCCAGGAAAATGCGCAGAAGAAGACGTAAGCGACGGGCAGTCAAAAACATGGTTGTTATTCCACGCCTTGACGCCATGGGGCGTCGGGGCTAGTTAGGAAAACGCGGTTAATGGCCTTGTTGTTCCCATTAACCGGCGTTTCCTCAGGAAAAAGTATTTTATCTTGCCGTATTTGGCAACAGCCCGGCGGTCGCGCCGCCAGTCCGTTCCGGGGGGCTATGCAACGTCTGTTATGGATCGGCAGCCCTTTTTTCTGCCAGTCTCTGCGCTCCTGCGGCTGGCAGGATGTGGCCCTGCACAATTTTGAAGACGCCCGCGTATTCTGCTGGGAAGAACTGGTGCGCCTGGCCGGGTTCATCCCGGACGTATTGGTGGTGGCCGACAAAAGCCGCCCGCCCTTTGTGCTGGGCATGGAGCGCTTTCCCTGTTTGACGGTTTTTTACAGCGTGGATTCGCACATCCACAGCTGGCAGCCCCTGTACGCCCAGGGCTTCGACGCCTGCCTGGTTTCCCTGCGCGACGATCTGGAGCTTTTTTCCGGCCCCTTTCTGCCGCCCGAGCGCGTCTGGTGGTCGCCGCCCTTCGCACAGGACGACGACCAGCCCCGCCCCGGCACGCCCAAGCTCTGGGACTGCCTGTTCGTGGGCACGGTCAACGAAAACACGCCCCGGCGCGCCGCCTTTCTGCGGGAGCTGGCGAGCCGCCTGCCGGGCCTGCGCCAGACGCGCGGCAACTACCGCGAGCTCTTTCCGCAGGGACGCGTGCTGCTCAACCATTGCGAGCACGGGGACCTGAATTTCCGGGTCTTTGAAGCCATGGGCTGCGGCGGCTGCCTGGTGACGCCGCGCGTGGGCCACGGCCTGGCCAAACTTTTCGTGGACGGCGAACATCTGGTGGGCTACACGCCGGATGATGCGGGCGATGCGCTGTTCCGCATCGAACTTCTGCTCAAGAATCCCGAGCTGGTGACCTATATCGGGGAAACCGCCCTGGCCGAGACTGATGCCAGGCACCGGGCCAGGCACCGGGCACAGGCCTTCACGGACCATCTCTGCGATCTCTGGATGCAGGATGCCGCCGCGCTGGTCGCCGCGCGTCAGGCCAGAACCGAGGCCATCCGCGAGGAATGCCTGAAAATGCCCTATCTGCTCTGGGCCGACGAACTGGCGGAACCGGATCTCAAGGCCGCCTATCTGGCTGCGGCCAGAGGAAATTACGGGCTGGCGGGAGTAACGGGATTATCGGGTCACACACATCCGACGGAGTGATTCAGCGGCGGCCCACGGGATCGGCGCCCGCGTCCGCAAGCGGATCAAAATGCAGGTCCAGGGCCGGATCCGGGGCGGGCTTGTCCTCACGGCCGAGCCGGTCAGTCCGGGCCGACGAAACCGGATCCTCAAAGCTCAGATGCAGCAGGGGATCGCGGGCCGGAAGGGTTCCGGCGGGCCGGGGCTCGGAACCGGCGCTGCCGTCCAAGGCGTCCAGGCGCGATTCCATGGCCCGTAACAGGACGCGCATCTGGGCGTGTTCGTCACGCAGAACCTGGCAGAGCCGTTCCTGGCTGCGCAGCATATGGAACAGCACGGCCAGCATGCCCAGAAAGCAGAGAAAGATGAACAACATGATGGAAAACATGGCGGGCCTCACAAAAGCGCTGTGCGCGCCGGGCGGGCCGGAAAAGCCCGTCCGCGTCGCGCCTTCCCGCTTATATACGTTAGCCCCGGCTTGGGCAAGGAGGATTTATGGCCGCGCCGCGTCTTGAGCCGCATCTGGTCATGGCCGACCAGAGCGGCAACATCTATGACGATCCGCAGTTGCTGATGGTCTGTCGCCGGGGCGGCCAGTGGGGCCTGCCGCGTCCCGACGAACTCATGCCCCTGCCCGAGGAAAGCGAGCTTTTTCTTCTGCCGGGCCGCCGGGCCGTGGGCCTGAACCCGGAAAGCGGCGAAACCGAGGTTCTGGAGCAGCTGGCAGTGGCCGCCTTTGCCGCGCCCGCGCACACCCTTTCGGCTCACCCGGCCTATGAAAGCGAAACCGACGCCCCCCTGCTGCCCCTCTTCGCCTACGGCGCGGTGGGCTTCGCGCACGGCCGCTTTTACGTCTGCGCCCGCAAGGTGGATCAGGACCCGCGCCAGCAGTTCCGCCGCATCCCGCGCGGCCGCATTGAGCAGAATGTGCGCCGCCTGTTGCGCGAGCACCCGGACAACCGCCTGATCCGCCATATTCTGGACAATTGCGTGCTGCGCTACGACTGCCCGGCGGCGCGCAACTTCGCTCTGGGCCGCTATGAAGCGCCGCTGCCCACCTCGCGCGCCTGCAATGCGCGCTGCGTGGGCTGCATCTCGGCCCAGGACAAGGATTCGCCCGTGGCCGTGACGCCCCAGTGCCGTCTGGCCTTCACTCCCGAAGCCGCCGAAATCGTGGAGGTCATGCGCCTGCACCAGGGCCGGGAGACGGCCACGCCCATCTATTCCTTCGGCCAGGGCTGCGAGGGCGACCCCCTGACCAACGCGGACCTGCTGGTGGAAAGCGTGCGCCTGTTCCGCAACGGCGGCGGCCGGGGCACGGTCAACTGCAATACCAATGCCTCCCATCCCGAGGCCGTGGCCCGGCTGGCCGAGGCCGGGCTGACCAGCTTGCGGGTGAGCTGCAACAGCGCCCGCGAGGCGCTTTACCAGCGTTACTATCGGCCCGCCGGCTACAGCTTCGCCGATGTGCGCGCTTCCATCCGCGAAGCGCGGCAACGCGGCATCTTCGTCTCGCTCAATCTGCTGTTCTTCCCGGGCGTCACGGATACCGAAGAGGAACTGGAGGCCCTGGCCCGTCTGGCGGGCGAAAACGGCGTGAGCATGATCCAGTGGCGCAATCTGAACATCGACCCGGAATGGTATTTCCGGCTGATGAGCGGCCGGGACGGAAGCGCTTCCCCCGAAATTCCGGACGCCGCTCTGGACACGGCGCCGAGCATGGGCCTGACCGTGTTCATGAAGCGGCTCAAAAAGCTCTGTCCCTGGCTGCGCTACGGCTACTTCAACCCCTATCTGGGCGACAGGGCGGAAATCACGGCTCCCCTGCCCGGAGTCTGGCGCATGCCCGAGCCCGAGGCCAGGAGCGCCCTCGGCGCCGCGGGGGCCGAAGAATAGGCGCTCCGGCAGGAAATCATGGCCTTCATAACTTACCGGCATACGGTTTCCGGCGATGTTGAATTTGTGGCTTCCCGGAACGCCGCACAACGTTGCCCCCCGCATCTGCATGCGGCGCATTGGCGGCCAGGATCGCCATGCTGCCCGGCAGATAGGCCATCTCCCCTTCCGGCGTCAAACACACGCCGCGTCCCGCCACAACCTCATGCAGTTCCAGGCTTGTGTCGTGGGCGTGCATGCCGATCCCGCAGCGAGCTTCGATCCTGACCAGACGGCAGCTCAGCAGGCCCTCCGTCAACTCAAGCATGACCGGACTTTTCAAAAACACGCCGGGAAAATCCTTGTGCTCCTTCCAGGGATCCCGCGCGAACGCAAGCCGCCGCCCCCAACAGCCAAATGCCCCTTGGCAAAGCAGTCAAACAGTCCCGCTTGCTGCATATCGTCCTCCTGATCGGCTTTGCCCTTTCGAGAAGATGAAACACGGGCCTTTCCTTGTAAAAATTTGCCTTGCTCCGGGACACTGCTTCCGGACAAGCGACGCACAATTTCCACTTGACGAAACAGGACGGGATGGCTACATCTTTTTCAGACATAATGAAAATGAATTTCAATTTTATTCAATCCGTCCGAGTCAAAAGGAGAAGGCCATGAGCAAGATTTTGATCGTTTACGGTTCCAGCACCGGCAATACCGAGAGCATCGCCCGCAAGCTGGAGCAGCAACTGGCCGCGGCCGGACATGAAGTGACGGTGCTCAACGCCGCCGATGCTTCGGCCGAACACCTGGCCGACGGTTATGACGCCGTATTGTTCGGCGCTTCGGCCTGGGGCGAGGAAGACGTGGAATTGCAGGATGATTTCGCGCCGCTGTTTGAAGAATTCGACGTCATGGACCTCAAGGGACGCAAGCTGGCCGCCTTTGCCTCGGGCGACCGGGATTACGAACACTTCTGCGGCGCCGTGGACGTTATCGAGGCCCGCGGCAAGGAACTGGGCGCGGAAATCATGACCGACGGCCTGCGCCTGGAAGGCGACGGCGGTTCGGCGCCCGATGAAATCACATCTTTTGTCCAGGCCGTGCTGCAGAAGCTGTAACCCTCCTCATACGGCCCTCCTGAACGCGAACGCCGGTCAGACGACCGGCCAAGCAGCTGCCATGAGAAAGGCCCGGAGCCATCGGGGTTCCGGGCCGCCAAGTTTTTATTCGCTGAAAGGTAAAATGCCCTATCCGCCCAGATACGCCTCGCGCACGCTGGCGTCGGCCAGCAGGTTTTCCGCGCGGTCTTCCATGACCACTTTGCCCACTTCCAGCACGTAGCCGCGCGCGGCCAGCTTCAGGGCGGCGCGGGCGTTCTGCTCCACCAGCAGCACGGTGACGCCGCGCTCGTTGATGGTCCGCACGGTTTCGAAAATGGAGCGTACCAGCAGCGGAGCCAGCCCCAGAGACGGCTCGTCCAGCAGAAGCAGGCGCGGTTCGGCCATCAGGGCCCGGCCGATGGCCAGCATCTGCTGCTCGCCGCCGGAAAGCGTGCCCGCCAGTTGTTCCTTGCGCTCCAGCAGGCGCGGGAAAAGATCGAAAATCCATTCCAGGGTACGTTCGCTGCGGGCCTTGTCCCGGATGCAGAACGCGCCCAGGCGCAGGTTCTCCAGCACGCTCATGGCCCCGAAGACCCGGCGGCCCTCCGGGGACTGGGCTATGCCCAGGCCCACGACCTCATGGCTGGGCAGGCGCAGCAGGGGCTTGCCTTCAAAGAGAATTTCGCCTTCACAGGGACGCACCAGACCGCTGATGGACAGCAGGGTGGTGCTTTTGCCCGCGCCGTTGGCCCCGAGGATGGTGACGATCTCGCCTTCCTCCACGCGCAGATTGATGCCGTGCAGCACTTCCACGCTGCCGTAGCGCACCCGGATGTCTGAAAGGGTCAGCAGAGACATATTCACCACTTCTCGTCGTCGGCGCCCAGATAGGCTTCAATCACCGCCGGATGGCGGCGCATGGCCTCGGGCGCGCCCTCGGCGATCAAGGTGCCGTGCTCCAGCACCACCAGTTTTTCGCAGATCCGCATGACCAGGCGCATGTCGTGCTCAATGAGCAGCACGGTGATCCCCCGCTCCCGGATGGCGCGGATGATGTCCACCAGGGCCGCGGTTTCCTGATCGTTCATGCCCCCGGCCGGTTCGTCCAGGATCAGCAGGCGCGGGTCCGAAGCCAGGGCGCGCGCGATTTCCAGCAGCCGCTGATTGCCGTAGGACAGGCCTCCGGCGGCTTCCGCGCGGCGGTCGGCCAGGCCCACGAAGCGCAATTCCTCCATGCAGCGGGCCACGGCGGCCTTTTCCTCGCGGCGCTGGCCCATTGTGTGCAGCATGCAGGCGAACAGACCGGCCTTCATCCGGCAATGCCGTCCGGCCAGCACGTTTTCCAGCACGGGCAGCTTCCCGAACAGGCGGATGCTCTGAAAGGTGCGCGCGATGCCCAGTTCCACCACCCGGTGGGGTTTGAGGCCGGTGATGGGCTCGCCGTCAAAAAAGATCCGGCCCCGCTCCGGCGTGTAATTGCCGGTAATGCAGTTGAAAACCGTGGTCTTGCCCGCGCCGTTGGGCCCGATCAGGCCCACGATGCTGCCCGCGTCCACCGAAAAGGAAAGATCGTTGACCGCAATGAGCCCGCCGAAAATCTTGGTCACTTCCTGCAGGGAAAGCAGCGTCATGCGGGCCTCCCCCCTGCCGGGGCGGGCTCAGGCCCGCGCGCGGCGTCCTCCGGAAGTGTCGGCGGGAGATTCCTCGGAAGGTCCGGGGGCACATCCGGCGGCAGGCCGGGAAGATCCGGAGGCACGGCGTAGCGGCGCGGACCGGGCGGCAGCAGGCCCTGCGGCCGCCAGATCATCATCACCATCATGGCCAGACCGAAGATCAGCATGCGCGCGGCGGAAAACTCGCGCAGCACTTCCGGCAGGCCGATGAACAGAAAAGCGCTGACCAGCACGCCCAGTTGGCTGCCGCCGGAAAGGATGACCACCGCGAAAATGATCACCGATTCCATAAAGTTGAAGGATTCCGGCGCGATGGTGACCATTTTCGCGGCGTAGACCGTGCCCGCCATGCCCGCCCAGAAGGCCCCCAACACAAAGGCCAGCAGCTTGTAGCGGGTGACGTTGACCCCGCAGCCTTCGGCCGCGACGTCGTCTTCCTTGATGTAATTCAGCGCCCGGCCGAAACGCGAACGCCAGAGCCCGTAAAAGAGCAGCAGACTCACGCCCACCATGCCCCAGACCAGATAATAGAACTGCACGCTTTTGACGATCTTGTAACCGAAGAAACGCGGGCGGCTGATGCCGAAAATGCCGTTGGAACCACCGGTCAGGCCGAAGACGTCGTTGATCAGGGCGATGCGCACAATTTCCACAATGCCGATGGTCACGATCAGCAGATAGTCGCCGCGCAGATGGATGATGGGCCGGGCCACCAGCAGGGCGAAAAGAGCCGCGGCCGCGCCCGCCAGAGGCATGGTCCAGAAGATGGGCCAGTGGCAGAGGGTGTTCAGGATGGCCGTCACATACGCGCCCACGGCGTAAAAGGCCGCGTGCCCCATGTGAAAGATGCCCGCCTGGCCCAGAATCACGTTCAGCGAAAGGGCCAGCAGGGCGTAAAGGCCGATCATCACGCAGACGTCCAGCCAGTAGGGATTGCAGACCAGGGGCAGCCCGCAGAGCAACGCGCCCATCAGGATGTACAGGGGCATACGCTTCATAGCTTGTCCGCCGTGCGTTCGCCCAAGATGCCCGTGGGCCGGATGATCAGAATCAGGATCAGCACCAGGAAGGCGATGGCGTCCTTCCAGGCGATGGCGATGTACCCGGCGGCCAGGGCCTCGATGACGCCCAGCAGCAGGCCGCCGATCATGGCGCCGGGAATGTTGCCGATGCCGCCCAGGATGGCGGCGGTAAAGGCTTTGAGCCCGTAGGACCAGCCCATGGTGAAGTCGATCTGGCCGTAGTAGATGCCGACCATCAGACCCGCCGCGCCGCCCAGGCCCGGCCCGATCAGAAAGACCAGGGAAATGACCCTGTCCACGTTGATGCCCATGAGCCGGGCCGCGCCCGGATCAATGGCCACGGCGCGGATGGCCGCGCCCGTGCGGGTGCGCTGGATGAAGGCCGAAAGTCCGAGCATCAGCAGCACGCTGGCCGCGATGACCAGCAGGCGCACGCCCGGCACGGCGACGCCGAAGAGATGCACTGTGAAGTCCGGACGCAGAAAATCAGGATAGACGTAAACGCGCGCGCCGTAGATCAGCATGACCGCGTTCTGGAAAAAGATGGACGCGCCCAGGGCCGAAACCACGGCCGAGAGACGGCCGGCATTGCGCAGGGGGCGGTAGGCCGCGCGCTCCAGCAGAAAGCCGAGCAGCGCCACCAGCAGGCCCACCATGATGAAGACCGCCAGCACGGCCAGGGGCAGAGGCAGCATGCCGGAGAGATTACAGCTCACCAGAAGGGTCAGGCCCAGATAGGCGCCGATGGTGAACAGATCGCCGTGCGCGAAGTTGATGAGCTTGAGCACGCCGTAGACCATGGTGTAGCCCAGGGCCACCAGCGCGTAAATGCCGCCCACGGCAAGACCGTTCAGAAGCTGTTGAAAAAATTGTTCCATATTTCCCGGCGCTCGGAGCAAATCAAGCCGCTGGCGGAGCATGCTGAAAACGCCCCGGAAGCTTGCGGCTAAAAAGATGGATTTTGTTCCCTGGCAAGGAAAAAACCGGACGCGGGCCAGGGATAGTACTCTTTGATATACAGCCCTGGGCCGCGTCCGGTTTTTTGACGCGGCCCAGGGGGCAAAAGACGCTTTTTAGCCGCAAGTTACTTGGGTTGCAGAACGAAAGCCCCTTTCCCATCAACAACATAGGTGCGGTAGAACTCGCCCACGCGGTCGCCCTTGGCGTCAAAGCCCAGAGCCCCGGACAGGCCGGGCATGTCCTTGAGCTGCTTGAGCCAGGCGGCCATCTGCTCGGGTTCGGTCTTGCCCGCGGCCAGCGCGGCCTCAATGACCTTGAAGGCGTCCCCGGCCAGCACGGCCCAGACCGACACGGGCACGCTGTTGTACCTGGCCTTGTAGGCGGCCAGGAAATCGCGGGCTTCCGGCATGTCCATATCCTGGGGCAGGGGCGGGCTGATGAAGAAGTAGCCGGCCGCAGCTTCGGGACCGGCGATCTTGACCAGATCCTGATGATTGGCAGCGTCGCCGCCCATCATGGGCACGTTCCAGCCCATTTCTTTTTTCTGGCGCAGCAGCATGCCGGTTTCAGGATAATAGCCGGTGAAAAAGACCAGATCCGGACCGGCGGCCTTGAGTTTGGTCAGGATGGCGGTGTAGTCCCGCTCGCCGGGGGTCAGGGCGTCGTAGAAGATTACCTTCACACCGGCCTTTTCCAGGGCGGTGCGGGTTTCCTCGGCCAGACCCTTGGCATAGGAAGAATTGTCGTGCAGCAGGGCCACGGCCTTGTAGCCGCCCTTGACAATGGCCGCGGCGGCGGACTTGCCCTGGGCGTCGTCACGCGGGCAGGTGCGGAAAAAGAGAGGCAGGCCCTTTTCGGTCAGGCGCACGCTGGTGGAACCCGTGCCGATCTGCACCAGCCCGGCTTCGTCCAGAATATTCTGGCTGGCCTCGGTCACGGCCGAACCGTAGGTGCCGATGACCGCCACAACCCCGGCCGAGGCCAGCTTCTGCGCGGCCAGAGCCGCCGTACGGGGATCCCCGGCGTCGTCTTCCACCACCAGTTCGATTTTTTGGCCGTTGACGCCGCCCTTGCTGTTGGCTTCATCCACCAGCAGGCTGACGATGTTCTTCATGTCCTGGCCTTCGGAAGCCCATTTCCCCGTGAGCGGGCACATCAGCCCCACCTTGAGGTCGGCGGCCAAAGCCGCCGCGGGCAGAAGCAGAGCAAGGGCCAGCGCGCCCAGCCAAAGATGCAGTCCTTTCATGGAATACCCCCATCCCGGTATGCGAAGTTTCAGCGAGCAAGCAGCTTACTCCAAAATGCGAGAAAGCAAAAGCCCCCGGCCGGACCTTTGCGGCACGGGGCCGGAAGCGGCCGCCCCCCGGCGGCGCGCGTCGCCTGAACGGGCGTTGTTTTGCAAAAGTCATGCGATTCTTTCCACTGTAACACAGCCGTAAAACTCGACAGCTAAAAAAATTTACTATAGGATGCAATATATAAAGTCAGCGGAACAAGAAAGGGGACAACAGCTTTTCTGCAAACGCGTTTTTCCCGCTTTTGTTCCGCCGCCGGTCGGATCTGTCCGAACCGAATCCACGGGTCTCGCGCTGCCTTCCGCACCTAACCTCTCTGATCTCCCGCAGCACCGCCCGGCCATCATTCTAACCCTGTACGCCAAGGAGGCCGTATGAGGTTCAGTTTTGACAAGGCCGCCTGCCAGAACACCCGCAGAGCATTGCGCAAGGAATGGCTGCTGACCAACGGGCTGGGCGACTACGCCGGCAGCAGCATTCTGTGTTGCAATACGCGCAAATACCACGGGCTGCTCACGGTCAACACGCCGCTGGGACGGCATGTGCTGCTCTCCGCCCTGGAGGAATCGGTCATGGGCGGCGGCAAGGAGTTCTTTCTCTCCACCCGCCAGCACCCCAGAACCCTCTATCCGCACGGGCACGAATATCTGGAAAGTTTCCGCCTGGACCAGTGGCCCGAATTCACCTACCGGGTGGGCGACGTGCGCCTGCGCCGGGAAATGTTTCTGATCCACGGCACAAGCCGCCTGCTGCTGCGCTGGTCCATCCGGGGCCTTTCCAAGCTGCCCCCGCTGACCCTGCGGATCAAGCCTCTGCTGGCCTACAGGCACTTCCATGCCCTGACCAGGGCCAATTCCCATCTGCGCGTGCGCACCCGGGACGTGCCGCAAGGCTTCAGCATCACGCCCTATGAAGGCCTGCCCACCCTGTATATGCAGGTGCGCGGCCCCTTCACCTTTCTGCCCTCGCCGGACTGGTTCTACAATGTGGAATACATGCAGGAACGCGAACGCGGCTTTGCCGACAGCGAGGACCTGTTCCAGCCCGGCATCCTGGATATCCCCCTGCCGCCCCTGCCCGAGGGAGGCAGCGTCTACATGGCCGTGGGCACCGAGCCGGTCGCGGAAGACGGGGAGGATCTGGAGACGATCTGGGAAGCCGAAAGTCGGGCCAGAACCAAAGCCCACCACAACGGCGGCGGCCTCATCGGCCACCTGGCCCAGATGGGGCGGCAGTTCTGCATTGAGACGCCCTCGGGCCGTCCGGCGGTGCTGGCCGGGTACCACTGGTTCGACGCCTGGGGCCGCGACACCCTGATTTCCCTGCCCGGCCTGGCTTTTTACGGCAAGCGCACGGAATTCGGTCTGCGCGTGCTGGAACAGGTGGCAGGCAGCCTGAAAAACGGCCTTACGCCCAACTGTTTTGCCGAGGACGGCAACCACGCCTACAATTCGGCGGACGCCTCCCTCTGGTACGCCTTTGCCGTGCAGTGTTACCTCAAGGAAAATCCCGAAGGCCTGAACTGGGTGCGCGAGCACGCCTGGCCCGCGCTCCAGGCCATTGTGAGCGGCTACCGCCAGGGTCCGGGCATGGACATCTTTGTGGACGAGAACGGCCTGCTGCACGCGGGCAACGCCCATACCCAGCTGACCTGGATGGACGCCCAGGCCGACGGCCGCCCGGTGACTCCGCGCCACGGCTGCCCGGTGGAGCTGAACGCCCTCTGGTACAACACCCTGGCCTTTGTTGATTATCTGGCGGGCGTCTTCCGCGAGCCCAAATGGGAGGACGCCAAGGGTCTGCGCGCGTTGCGCACAAGCTTTTTCGAGCATTTCTGGGTCACGCGCGGCGGCGGCTACCTGGGCGACGTCTGGCGCGACGGCATGCTGGACCAGAGCGTGCGGCCCAATCAGATTCTGGCCGTCTCCCTGCCCTATCCCGTGCTGGAAGAGCAGCACCAGCCACAGGTGGTGGAATGCGTGCGCAACAAACTGCTCACGCCCTTCGGCCTGCGCACCCTTTCGCCCGACGATCCGGGCTACCGGGGCCGGTACGAGGGCGGACCGTCCAGCCGCGACGCGGCCTACCATCAGGGCACGGTCTGGCCCTGGCTGCTGGGGCATTACACCGACGCCCTGCTGCGGGTGGCCTGGGATGTGGACGGCGCGGTCCAGGCCCTGCTGGACCGGGTGACCCCGCTGTTCTGCGACCACCTCTCGGACGCGGGCCTGGCCGGCATTTCCGAAATTTTCGACGCCTCCCCGCCCTACCGGCCCAACGGCTGCATCGCCCAGGCCTGGAGCGTGGCGGAGTGCCTGCGCATGCTGATCCGGCTCAAGCGGGCCGCCCCCGGCGTGTACAGGGCCTGGGAAAAACTGGCGGCCTACCGTCTGGCACATCCCATTTCCGGGGATACGGCCGGCGTCTGCCGGGTAAGCATGACCCTTGCCGACGACGAACCCACAAACGAAACGGAGTCCCGGCGGGGCTGAGCGGTCCCGCGCTCCTGAACAAAATATAAGGAACACCCCATGCGAGTGCTTATGTTCGGCTGGGAATTTCCGCCGCATATCAGCGGCGGCCTGGGCACGGCCTGTTACGGCATGACCCGGGCCCTGGCCAAAAAAGGCGCACAGATCATCTTTGTGCTGCCGCGCGTCGGCGAAGGCGGGCGGAACGGCTTCCTGCGGCTGGAGTCGGCCTCGGGCACGCCCATCAGCGAAGAGGCGGCGGAGCGCATGACCCGTGCCGGACAGGACGTCTGGCAGGACAACATCCGCTTTATGCCCGTATCCAGCCCGCTTACCCCGTACATTACCCCGCAGGGCTATGCCGAATCCCTGAGCTGGCTGACCCGCACGCCCGACGACGCGGATCTGCGCACCTGGTCCGGCGCGCCCTTCACCTTTCAGCTCAAGGGCGGCTACGGCCCGGACCTGATGAGCGAAGTGCGCCGCTTCAGCCGCCTGGCCGCAACTATCGCCATGCGCGAAAGCTGCGACGTGATCCACGTCCATGACTGGATGACCTATCCCGCGGGCATGCTGGCCAAAACCCTGACCGGCAAGCCCCTGGTGGCCCACATTCACGCCACGGAATACGACCGCAGCGGCGAAAACATCAACGAGCAGGTGGCGGCCATCGAGCGCGCGGGCCTGCTGGCCGCGGACCTGGTGGTGGCCGTGAGCCGCCTGACCCGCAAGACCGTCATCGAACGCTACGGCGTGCCGCCGGAAAAAGTGGTGGTGGTCTACAACGCCGTGGCCCGGCATGAAGTGGAACGCCGCTACGAAATTCCGCCGCGCATCCGGCACGAAAAACGGGTGCTCTTCCTGGGCCGGGTCACCTTCCAGAAGGGGCCGGAATACTTCATGGAAGCGGCCCGCCTGGTACTGCAAAAAATTCCCAACGCGCGCTTTTTCATGGCCGGCAGCGGCGACATGCTGCCCCAGCTCATCCGCCGCGCGGGCCAGTTGCGCATCGGGCACCGTTTCCACTTCGCCGGTTTTCTGCGCGGCGAACAAGTGGACCGGATGTTCGCCCTGAGCGATCTCTACGTCATGCCTTCAGTGTCCGAGCCCTTCGGCATCACGCCGCTGGAGGCCATGCTTTACGACGTCCCCGTGCTGCTCTCGCGCCAATCCGGCGTGTCCGAGGTGCTGGAGCACGCGCTCAAGGCCGATTTCTGGGACACCCGCGACATGGCCGACAAAATCTGCGCGGTTCTGCGTTACCCCTGCCTGGCTGCGGAATTGGTAAAAAACTGCCGGGAAGAAATGAAATCCATCCGCTGGGAAAATGCCGCGGATCAACTGATGGCCGTTTACCGCAACGTATCCGGAGGTAACTGATGCCAGCGCTCTGCCTTTGCTATGAAGTTCACGAACCGTACCGGCTCCGCCGTTACACGGTTTTTGATATGGGACAAAACTCGGTTTACGAGGACGATGATCACAACTGCGACGCCCTGCTGCTCACGGCCCGCACCTGCTATCTGCCCATGAACGATCTGCTGCTCAAGCTGATCCGCCGTTACGGCAAGGCCTTCAAGGTGGCTTTTTCCATCTCGGGCACGGCCCTGGACCAGTTCGAGCAGTACGCGCCAGAGGTGGTGGACAGCTTCAAGGCCCTGGCCGACACCGGCAACGTGGAATTTGTGGCCGAAACCGCGTCCCACTCCCTGGCCTTTCTCTATTCCCGGGATGAATTCGACATCCAGGTCAAGGAACAGTGCGAGCGGATCAAGCGGCTTTTCGGCAAAAAGCCCACGACCTTCCGCAATACGGAATTCGTCTACAACAACGATCTGCCCGTGGCTCTGGAAAAGCTGGGTTTCAGGACGGTGCTGGCCGAGGGCGCGGACCACGTGCTGGGCTGGCGCAGCCCCAACTATGTCTACCAGCCTGTATCCACCCCCAATATGCGTCTTTTGCTGCGCAACTCGTCCCTGTCCACGGACATCGGCCTGCGCTTCAACGATCAGGGCTGGGACCAGTGGCCGCTCACGGCGGAAAAGTACGCCTCCTGGTGCCACAGCTTTGCCGCTTCGTCGGAAATCATCAATATCTTCAACGATTACCATTCCTTCGGCCTGCGCAATCCCCGGGAATCGGGCATTTTCGACTTTATGGAAGCCCTGCCCGCCGCCCTGCTGGCCCACAAGGATTTCCACTTTGTGACGCCCGCCGAGGCGGCCAAAAAAATTGACGCCGTGGGCGAGGTGGACGTGCCCGAATTCATGTCCTGGGACGACGAGGGGCGTGACCTCACGGCCTGGCTGGGCAACGACATGCAGAAGGACGCCATCCACGCGCTCTACGCCCTGGCGCCGCGCGTGCGCAAGGTGGGCGCGCCGGATCTGGAGCACGACTTTGAGCGCTTGCAAACGTCGGATCATTTCCGTTATATTTCGACAAAATGGTTCGCCGACTTCCTGTCCGACCGGCCCAATCCCTTCGACAGTCCGTATGACGCCTACATCACCTACATGAACGTGCTGGCCGACTTTGAGATGCGCCTGACCGCGGCGGAAGAAGCGCCGGCCGGAGCCGGGAAGACAATGAAAAAAACGCCCCGGGCAACGACAACGGGAACCACCGGGAAAAAGAAAACCGCTCCCGCCGCCAAGGCCGGAGGCGCAAAGAAAAAAACATCCGCCTGAGAAGGCTGTCCCTTTCCGGGAACTGTCGCCCTCCGCCGTTTGTGAGACGGTCGGAGGGCAAAGGCCCGTGGCGCGGCGCTTTATACGCGGGCGGGCCCATAAGGAGTCTCTATGGATTTCAATAACGCCCCTGTCACGCTGTTTGAAGTAAGCTGGGAAGTTTGCAACAAGGTGGGGGGCATTTATTCCGTGGTCAGCAGCAAGGCGCTGCAGGCCGTGGAAACCTTCGGCGAGGATTATTTCCTGCTGGGCCCTTCCCTGCAACAGAATGCCGGTTTTGAAGAAACAGACGAACATATCTGGGATTCCCTGCGTCTGGCCCTGAGCACCAGGGATCTCAAGTGCCGCCTGGGCCGCTGGAACATACCGGGGCGGCCCAAGGCCATTCTGGTGGATTTTTCCCAGCGTTACTCCAGCAATCAGCTGCTGTACGAAATGTGGAAAAACTACGGTGTGGATTCCCTTTCCGGCGGCTGGGACTACATTGAGCCGGTCATGTTCGCCACGGCCTGCGGCGAGGTGATCGCGGCCATCCATGAAAGCCTGGTACAGCCCCTGGGCGGCCGTTCCGTGGCCCTCTTCCACGAATGGATGAGCGGCGCGGGCCTGCTGACCCTGAAAAAACTGGCTCCGGCCGTGGGCACGGTCTTCACCACCCACGCCACCATGCTGGGCCGCGCCCTGGCCGGAACCGGCCGCGACATTTACAGCAATCTGCGCAGCATCAATCCCGCCACCGAGGCCGCCGCGCAGAACATCACGGCCAAATGGTCCATGGAAAGCGCCTCCGCGCGCGAGGCCGACGCCTTCACCACGGTCAGCCCCATTACCGGCGAGGAATCCACGGTCTTTCTGGGCCGCCAGCCCGACGTCATCACGGTCAACGGCCTGGATCTGCGGGTGATCCCCGACTTTTCGGAAGAGCGCGAAAAACCGCTGGCCAACCGGGCCAAAATCCTGGAGGCCGCCGACCGTTTCCTGCGCTGCAAGCTGCCGGAAAATACCCGCATCTTCGCCATTTCCGGCCGCTACGAGATGCACAACAAGGGTATCGACATTTTTCTGGAGGCCCTGGCCCGCGCGGATCAGAACCTGGCGGGCACGGACGCCTCCATCCTGGTTCTCTGTCTGGTCATGGGCGGGCACACGGGCATCAATCCGGCGGCCGTCTCCGGCGATCCCAGCGCCACGGACAACGGCCAGCCCTTCATCTGCACCCACTACGCCTGGAACGCCCCGCAGGACCCCATCATCAACGCCTGCCGCCGCCTGGGCCTGAACAATACCTGCGACAAACGCGTCAAGGTCATCTTTGTGCCCGCCATGCTGGACGGCAACGACGGTTTCTTCAACATGCCCTACGAGGACGTCATTTCGGCCTGCGACGTGGGCTTTTTCCCCTCCTGGTACGAGCCCTGGGGCTACACTCCGCAGGAATGCGCGGCCTGGGCCGTGCCCACCCTGACCACGGACCTCTCCGGTTTCGGCATGTGGGCGCGCCAGTTCGCCCAGAAGGAAAGCGAACCGCGCCCCGGCGTGCATGTGATGCCCCGGCGCGGCACCAACTTTGAACAGGGTGCGGCGGCCCTGCACGAACGCGTGCTCCAGGCCGCGGCCGCGCCCCGGGAAGATCTGGCCGTCTGGCGCAAAAACGCCCGCGCTCTGGCCGAGCAGACTTCCTGGCGCTATTTCTTCACTCATTATATCGAGGCCTTTCAGCTGGCGCTGGAGAAGGCCGACACGCGCATCGACCACTCCGGCAACGGCCGGGAAAGTCTGAACCGCATTCTCACAGCCTCGTCTTCGGCCACCCCCTTTCTGCGGCCCATCATGGCCGTGGCCGAAGTGCCCAAAGCCCTGGCGCGTCTGCGCGACCTTTCCACCAATCTCTGGTGGTGCTGGCACGACAAGGCCAAGGCCCTGTTCATGGCCATCAATCCCCAGCTCTGGAGCGAATGCCGCAACCCCATCCGGGTATTGGAAGAAGCCGATCCGGAACGCCTCAACTACCTCATCTACAATGAGGAATACATGCGCCTCTACGACGAGGTGCTGGCCGAATTCGACGCCTACATGGCCGAGCCCCTGCGCGTGCTCAGCGAGCATGTGACGCCGGAACACCCTGTCGCCTATTTTTCCACGGAATACGGCATCAATGAGTCCGTGCCCATTTATTCCGGGGGGCTGGGCGTGCTGTCCGGCGACCATCTCAAATCCGCCTCGGACATGGCCGTGCCCCTTTTCGGCATCGGCCTGCTCTACAAAAACGGCTACTTCAAGCAGGAAATCGACGCCGACGGCCGACAGGTAGCCCAGTATCCCATGAACAACTTCGCGCAGCTGCCGGTCAAACTGGTCTACGACGACAGCGGGGAACCCGTCTTCGTGCAGCTGGAGCTGCCGGGGCGGATTCTCTTCGCCCGGGTCTGGAAAATGCAGGTGGGGCGCGTGGCCCTCTATCTCATGGACACGGACACCCGCCGCAACACCGAGGAAGACCGCAAGATCACGGACCGCCTTTATGAGGCCAACCGAGAGATCCGCCTGCTTCAGGAAATGCTCCTGGGCATCGGCGGCATGCGTTTGATCCGCACCCTGAACCTTGCTCCCCACGTGTATCACATGAACGAGGGGCACTCGGCCTTTATGGTCATCGAACGCCTGCAGGAATGCATGATCATGGGCATGAGCTATGCGGAGGCCACGGTGCGGGTGCGCTCCAATACCGTATTCACCACGCATACGCCGGTGGCGGCGGGCAACGAGGCCTTTTCCCTGGACCTCATGGGCCGCTATTTCGGCGGCGTCGCCTCCAAGCTCGGCCTTTCCTGGCAGCAGTTCGCCCAACTCGGCCAGATGGAGGGCGGCAACAGCCAGTCCTTTGAAATGACCGTGCTGGCCCTGCGCCTTTCCTCCAAGGCCAACGGCGTGAGCCGCCTGCACGGCGAAGTTTCGCGCCATATGTGGAACAAGCTCTGGAAAAGTCTGCCCCTGGCCGAAACGCCCATCGACTACGTGACCAACGGCGTGCACACGCCCTCCTATGTGGGCATGCACATGCACGAGATCCTCAACCAGTATCTGGGGCCGGACTGGCTCCAGGCCGGGCCGGATTCCCCGATCTGGAACAAGGTGGACGAGATTCCGGACGACGCCTACTGGACGACCCGCATGACCCAGAAAGAGGATCTTCTGGACGCCCTGCGCGCGGGCATTCCGGCCTTTGCGCAGAAGTTCAAGCTCGATCGGGCTCAGCGCAAGAGCATGGAAAACCTGCTCAAGCCGCACACCCTGCTCATCGGCTTTGCCCGGCGCTTCGCGCCCTACAAGCGGGCCACCCTGCTCTTTGCCGACCCGGACCGGCTGGCGCGCATTCTGAACAATCCCGAACGGCCCGTATGTCTGGTCTTCGCGGGCAAGGCCCACCCGGCGGACGAGGCGGGGATAAACCTGATTCAGGAAGTGCTGCGCATGAGCCGCGATGAGCGCTTTTTGGGCAAGATCTTCTTTATGGAGGATTACAGCCTGGCGGTTTCCCGTCTGCTGGCCCAGGGCTGCGACATCTGGCTGAACACGCCGCGCCGTCCGCACGAGGCCTCGGGCACCAGCGGCATGAAGCTGCCTGTTAACGGCGGCATCAACCTGAGCATTTCCGACGGCTGGTGGTGCGAGGGCTACAACCGCCAGAACGGCTGGACCATCGGGCCGGTGGTCACCACCGAGCTGCCCAGCGGCGAACAGAACGACTATGCCGACGCCGACGCCCTGTACACCCTGTTGGAAAACGCCGTGCTGCCGCTCTATTTCGACGTGAACAACGCCGGTCTGCCCGCCAGCTGGATCGCCATGTCCAAACGCTCGCTGAAAAGCCTCACGGCCATGTACAGCAGCAACCGCATGCTCAACGACTATATCCGGCTGGCCTATCTGCCGGGCGCCAAGCGTCGCGACATGCTGGCCGAAGACGACTGGGCGCTCTGCCGCGACCTGGCGGCCTGGCAGCAGGATCTGCCCGCGCGCTTCGGCACGGTGAAGATGGAGGAAATCATCATCAGCGGCGCGGACGGCAACACCATGACCTGCGGCGAACCCGTCAGCGTGCGCCTGCACATGCACCTCGGACAGATGAGGCCCGAGGAAATACTGGTGCAGCTGGTCATCGGCCGCGCCTATGCCAACGGCAACTTCCGCAACAAGCCCGAGGTGCTCCGCCTTGAGCCCCGCGCCGCGGACCACGGCGAGGACGGCATGAACTATTCGGCCACCTACATTCCCACCCACAACGGGCATTACCGCTACGGCATCCGGGCCATGCCCGTGCACAAGGGCCAGGCTTCGCCCCTGGAAACCGGGCTGGTGCTCTGGGGCTGAGCCGGGAGACCTCCAAAAGCAAGGGGGCGCGCCGTATGGTGTGCCCCCTTTTCCTTTGCTTTGCCGCGCGCGGCGCATTGTCGAAGCGCCGCATGGTCAGGAACCCCGTTCTAAAAAACAGCAATGGTTATCGGTGATGACATCTTTTTTTCAGCGGAAAAGCCCGTGAATTCAGCTTTTCCAGTGTGCGTTGCTTAATCCGCAAAGGCTAAAATGGTGTCCAATTGGTGCCCAACAAGCAAATGGAAGTTAAACTTAACATAAGATTCCAGTCGTCAAATACAGCATACTTTTATACCTACATATCAGCTTGTAAAATGAATAAATTATGCCTTACAATAAGAATTGTATTCATTATTGTGCAGTTATTGTTGAAAATATTCCCGCCTGAATGCCCTTTAAACATGGAAAGCATATGCTGAAACCACTAAAAAACAGATATAATTACGAGTCGCTTCAAGAGCTGGCTTTACGTATTAGAGCCGTATATCATACGTTTCAGATTGATGATTTTGTCAACGACATTATGGACGAAACATGGGATGAGTTGGAGCTGAAAGCCCGTATGCGACAAATTGCTATAAATTTAGGAAGATATTTGCCAACTGATTATGAACAGGCGCTTGGCATCATTGATAAGGTCATCGCGGGCTATCCTGTAGGATTTAACGACTACACGTTAATGTACTTCCCGGATTTTGTTGAAGTCCATGGGCAGGATGAGTGCCATTGGAATTTGTCGATAGCCGCGTTGGAAAGGTATACTCCATCCTCGTCTTCCGAGTTTGCCGTGAGGCCGTTTATCATAAACCATGAAGAACGTATGATGCAGCAGATGGCCGCCTGGGCCGGGCACGACAATGAGCATGTCCGGCGGCTTGCCAGCGAGGGTTGCCGCCCTCAACTGCCGTGGGGACAAGCTTTGGCCGGATTCAAAAAAGACCCGTCGCCGGTTCTTGGCATTCTGGAGCAACTTAAAGCCGACCCGTCGCTGTATGTCCGTAAAAGCGTGGCCAATAACCTGAATGATATTTCCAAAACACATCCTGACCTGGTTGTAAAAACTGCACGGGATTGGCACGGTAAAAACAAGCATACTGATTGGATTGTAAAGCACGGGTGCAGGACTTTGCTTAAAAAGGGCAACAGGGATGTGCTGAGCATCTTTGTTTTTGCAGATGCCGATTGTGTGAATGTTGACGGCTTCGCGCTGGGTGCCGCGTCTGTTTCCATTGGTGAAGCTATGACCTTTTCCTTTAAGATTGAGACAAAAAAAGCAACCAAGATACGGCTGGAGTACGGCATTGATTATGTGAAGGCAAACGGCAAGCGAAATCGTAAGATATTTCAAATAGCCGAGCTTTATTTAAAGGAAAACGGGAAGAAGACTTACACAAAAACCCATTCCTTTGCAGATGCAAGTACAAGAAAGCATTACCCCGGCACCCATTCGATTGCACTTATTGTGAGCGGCAGCGAGCGGGGCAGGCTGGATTTTGATGTGTTGGCCGCTAACTAGGGTCAGCCCTCAGCAACCCATCGAAGCCGTTTGCTTTGGTGTCCGAATTTTATGATGTCAACTTGCGGGTCAAATTGAGTTACGTCGGCCTGTTCCGGGGCATATGCACTTCCTTTTTGAACCTTTTCAAGAGGCGCAGGCGGGGCAGGTACATATGCACTTGCGATTTTTTTCGAAAAGCCGCTTGCCGGTACACGCAGAGAAGGGAAAACATTGCTGTGTTTCCTCACGGAGCGGACGGGATTGCGATTCCCATTACGCATAAAAGTTATCCCGGCATGAGAGAGGACAATTCTCATGCCGGGACGCTTACCCGAAACGATAGGAAGCCCTTTTCAGGAGGTGTTGATCCGCTCTACAGCGGACGCGCATAAAAAGTACAGATCTCCCCGTCCTCAGGAATGCGTACCCGCTCCGAAAGCCCCCTGGCTTGCACAAATTCCCGCAGTCCGGCGCGACCCAACCGGGCATGATTGACCGCATCCAGATGGCTGGCGATGATCGTAGCCTGAGGGGCGGCCATGGCCGCTTCGTACAGGCCGTCCGCCCCCATGAGAATGGGCGTCTCGTCACAAAAACGGGCATCGGCGGCATTGAGCACGACAACATCGGGCCGATACCGGTCCAGAGCGGCTCGCACGCCCGCATACCAGACGGTATCCCCGGCCGCGTACAGGGTTTTCTCGCCCGGAGCGACAAAAACCACGCCGCAGGCCTCGGCGGGGATGCCCCGCTCCCGGTACTTGCGCGCCACGGCTTCGCCCCGGCCGTGCAGGGCATCCGTTCTGTACAGCGTGATCCCCCCAAAGCCGACGCCCGCTTCCGTAAGGGCCGTGACGGCGGTGAAACCCATAGCCCGCATGTCCAAGGCCTCTTTTTCGCTCTGGACAAACACGGGAATGTCCCTGGCAACGGCCTTGCGGGCCGCTTCGTCAAAATGGTCAAAATGATGCATATGGGTGACCACGACCGCGTCCACAGCCACGATGACATCAATGGGCAGCGGCAGGGGCACAAGGGGGTTGGGCGCGGCATTGAGGGGCGACGGCACGGGGGGAAGCGCGCCCTGGTCCGCCAGAAAGGGATCCAGCAGAAACTTCTTTCCGGCAAAGGTAATAATGCTTGTGGCGTTGCGGATCTGTTGAAAAATCATGCTCTCATCCTCGCTTTTTCATGACTCATGAACACAATTGCCTTCCGTTTGATTGAGGATAGTTTTAGAACTATACGTATATTCAGGGCAAGAATGCACTTTTTTGATATATAGTACCTGAAAGGATACTGAAGATGGCGCAAGACGGGGTGAACAGCCACGGCAGCGGGAAAAAACCGGGAACGCCGGTTCCGGTGGAACGGCACTGCCCGGTGGAAGCCACGGTGGACCTCATCGGCGGGAAATATAAATCCCTGATTCTCTATAAGCTCATCGCCGGGACGTTGCGCTTTTCACAGTTGCGCAGGGCAATACCGTGCGCAACGCCCAAAATGCTGACCCAGCAACTGCGCGAACTGGAAAGGGACGGTCTGGTGCAGCGGGAAGTCTTTCCCGTGGTCCCGCCCAGGGTGGAGTATTCGCTGACGGATTTCGGCAGGAGCATGGAACCGGTTCTGAAGGCCATGTCCGCCTGGGGCAAGGGCTACCTGCGGAAGAAGGAGACAGTGGGCAAGAATCCACAGGAAAAGAGCGTCTGAAACCGGCCGCGGCAAGCGACGTCAGGCAATGCAAAAGGGGAGAGCCTCCTGAGCTCCCCCCTTTGTCATCCGGCTGAAAAATCGGACGGAACGGTCCGGCTGTTCAGCTCTCCTTCATATTGTCGATCAATCCGGTCAGGGCCCGCGTCTGTTCCGCCAGCTCGGTCACGGCTTCGGCGGCCGCTTGCATGGCCTGGGCGGTATCGCCCGCAATGGCGTTGACCTGAATGATGGAGTGGTTGATTTCCTCACTGGAGGCGGACTGCTGCTCCGAGGCCGTGGCAATGGCCCGCACCTGATCGGCCGTGGAGTCGGCCATCTCCACGATCTGTTGCAGGGCTTCGCCGGACTTGCCCGCGAACTCCGTGGCCTCGCCGATGATCCGCACGGCTGCGTCCACCTGCTCCGCGCTCTGAGCGGCGCTCTGCTGGATGGCTTTGATGGCGTTGTCCACATCCGTGGTGGAAGCCATGGTCTTTTCGGCCAGCTTGCGCACTTCGTCGGCCACCACGGCGAAGCCGCGCCCGGCCTCGCCCGCGCGGGCGGCCTCAATGGCCGCGTTCAGGGCCAGGAGGTTGGTCTGGTCCGCAATATCCGAAATCACGCCCATGATCCGGTCTATGGACCGGGCCTGTTCCGCAAGGGCGCGCATGTCGTCCTTGAGTTTCAGGGATTGTTTCCCCACTTGGTGGATGCTGTCCACGGCCCGCGAAACCACTTCCGCCCCGGCCTCGGCTTTCTGCCGGGTGGCTGCGGAGACTTCCGAGGCGGCGCCCGCGTTCCGGGCCACTTCGGCCACGGTAGTGTTCATTTCCTCCATGGCCGTGACGGTTTCCGTGACCCGGGAGGCCTGCTCCGCCGCGCCGCGCTCGGAGGCCTCTTCCGCCATTTGCACGGCTTCCTGGGCCCTGGCGGTTTCTTTTTGGGCCAGCTCCGACTGTTCGCGGGCTTCGGCGATGCGGGCCTTGAGCGTCGCCACCATGTCGCTCAGAACCTCCTGCAGCTGGGACAACTCACCGTAATAGTCCTTGGGGTCAAGCCGCGCGTCCAGATTGCCCGCCGAAATTTCCCTGGAGGTCTCGACGATGCGCGTCAAAGGTTTGCTGACCGAACGGGCGACCCAGACCGCCCCCGCCAGGGCCACCAGGGCCAAAGTCAGGGTAATCAGGGCCACAGCCCGCACTGTGGCGTTGCTGCGGGCGTAGATGGCCGCCTCGCTCTGCACGGAGACCAGCTTCCAGCCGAAAGAGTTGGTGATGACGTTGGCCTGGATGGCCTCGCCGTCCACGGTCAGGCGCACCACGCCCTTGTCGGTGCCGAAGACCCGCAGCATGCCCGCGTCGTTGATGTCCTTGCCCAGCACCTTGCCCACCAGCGCCGGATGCGCGGGCTCGCACAGAATCTTGCCCGTGTTTTCGATAAGCACGAAATATCCGTTGTCGCCCTTGCTCAGTTCCTCAAACTTGTCCGCAAGCAGCTTCAAGGTCACATCTATGCCCAGCACGCCCGCCAGCCTGCCCTGTGCATCCTTTATCTTGTGCGTAATGGCGAAAACCGTTTCCCCGGACATGGAGGTATAGGCTCCGGCCAGCCCCACGTCCTCGGCGGCTCCGGCGCGCGCCACATACCAGGGGCGCTTGCTCATATCGAAATGGGCGGGAAACTTCAGGCCGTCCAGGGTCGTGACCAGACTGCCGTCGGCAAAACCGGCGTATACTTCCACATAGCTGTCGTAATCCTTGTCAAGGCGCAACAGTGGTTCCATCAGGTGCCGCGCCTCCGGGCTCAGATCCGCCACGCGAAAAACGGTTTCCACATCCTTTTCCACGTAACGGGGGAAAATGCCCTTCGATCCGGAGAATTCGGTATCCTTGGCGGCTATGGCCGCATTATTGATGGCCGTCTTCAGAAACTCCTCGATATAATCGTTCATCAGGCGTAACTCCACGCCGGAAGAGGAAATGTAATAACCTTCCGCGTCGTTGCGCATCTGCACGGCCACATAGCTGATAACCCCGCCGGCAATGAGCAGGATGGCCATAATAAAAGCCAGCAAAAATCGTGTTCTGATTGTCATGCGACTCCCCCGAGTGTGATTTTCAATGCTTCATCTTCCCACAGGGAAGCCTATTCCCTCTTCATTTTTTCGATCAGTCCGGCCAGGGCCCGCGTCTGTTCCGCCAGCTCGGTCACGGCTTCGGCGGCCGCTTGCATGGCCTGGGCGGTATCGCCCGCAATGGCGTTGACCTGAATGATGGAATGGTTGATTTCCTCGCTGGAGGCGGACTGCTGCTCCGAAGCCGTGGCAATGGCCCGCACCTGATCGGCCGTGGAGTCGGCCATCTCCACGATCCGTTGCAGGGCTTCGCCGGACTTGCCCGCGAACTCCGTGGCCTCGCCGATGATTCGCACGGCCGCGTCCACCTGCTCCGCGCTCTGACCGGCGCTCTGCTGGATGGCCTTGATGGCGTTGTCCACATCCGTGGTGGAGGCCATGGTCTTTTCGGCCAGCTTGCGCACCTCGTCGGCCACCACGGCGAAGCCGCGCCCGGCTTCGCCCGCGCGGGCGGCCTCAATGGCCGCATTCAGGGCCAGCAGATTGGTCTGGTCCGCAATATCCGAAATCACGCCCATGATCCGGTCAATGGACCGGGCCTGTTCCGCAAGGGTGCGCATGTCGTCCTTGAGTTTCAGGGATTGTTTTCCCACCCGGTGGATGCTGTCCACAGCCCGC